>NZ_JBWKTM010000014.1:0-134389 GCF_059420325.1 Pseudomonas sp. GW821-FHT04C07 | reverse complement strand
GGTGCGTGTAACGGCTTAACTTACCGGCATCAGGGCAAGCCTACCGTCGAATTGATGGGGGCGAATGGGTGTCCGGTTTCATTAGACCACTACAAATGGGAGCTAATGGTTATCGGTTGAAACGTTCGGCCAAGCTGTGCAGATACTCGACTATGCGCTCAAGATCCTGGCTGATCCGACCCCTTGCCTGGCCGATTTCGTTGACCGTGTCGGTCATGTGCCCCCTGCCGTTATCCAAACGTTTCCGACTCCGAAAGCGAGCTCAGTAGATAACCGTTCAACGACCCGGAAATCACCTCAATCGACCCTCGACAACAGCCACCGAATAACTCGCGGTGTCCATCGCCAGCTCTTCCTCCACCAGTGCCTCCAGCAAGGCGGCTTGTGCCTCGTAGCGCAGGTCGTGATTAAGCTTTCGTGAAGCGTGCATCTGATCAAGCAGCACATGGGTCACTTGATAAGGAGTGCTGACTCTCAAGCGCCCCAGCCAGACGGGAATTTTCTTTGCAGCTTTACCTTGCCTGGTACCCACGACGCCCATCGTCTTATCCGAAGGGGTGTTTTTTGAAACCGCTACTATCTCTTCAAACACATCGGTCAGCTTCTTTAATACATAGCCAAGAATCAAATCATCGAAGGCTTCCAAAAACGTATACCCCTTCGCTTCGTGAAGTCATATTTCCGCTAAGTACACGTACCTGCCATCATTACATTACGCTTTATTCGATGTGCGTTACTCGACGTTTTCTAACAGCTCCGCCTTCCTTAAACAACATGACGCCTGAAGGCATTCAGGCGAATACAATCAAATATTACCGACCATTTATAACAATCAACCCTCCAAACGCAGACATAAAAAAATGGCCGCACCGCTGCCAACGCCAAGACGACGCATCAACTTTTTAACTTAACGGTGTGTTGAATTCCCGAGTTACTTCACAACTGGTGCAACACATGAAGTATGTAGGCGATATTACGGAACTGTTTAGAAGTCTTGGCACCCGCACAGGGAGTTACCAGAAAATACAACCAAACTATAAACACTTCAAAGATGGCCTGATTACACCGACTCTGGAACCACCAAGCGGGTGCTTACAGCTTCCTCCTGGCGCACCAGCCAACACGGGTGAGATCGCGGTCAACTCGCACCGCTCGGATTTCATTGGCGAGGACGAACGCTACCGGTAGATGCTGTCTCGACAACAACGGCACTTTCGATCAGCCCACGCAGGAATACCAGAATCATCCGCCCTGACGGATCAGGCTGAGTGCTCACTCTTTGCAGGGCCAGTCCATGGGTCAGCGCCATGAAGGCCGCGGCCAGTTCGTCCGGCGCGGCAGGGGGAATGCGCCCGAGTTGACTGAACAGCTGGCTGACAACGCGACCAATCTCGGTCCGATGCTGATCCCAGACCTTCTGGTATTCAACAGCGAACGTCGAACTGCGGTTGGCATGTAACTGCAGTTCGATGGACAGCATGCACCAGTCGGCATCGTGGTTGAGCGTGGAAGCCCAGGTCTCCAATCCTGCGAGCAGCTGTTCCGGCGTTCGCCCGTCACTTTCCATGACCGTGGAAAGTTGCATCGCTTCGGCTTCCATGTGCCGGCGCAAAAGCTCCAGCAGGACATCCTCTTTGCTGGAAAAGTTTGAGTAGAAGGCGCCTTGCGAATAGCCGGCCCGATCCGCGAGATCGCGGATCGATGTGCCGCCATACCCGTTCGATACAAACAGGTGCTGCGCAGTTTCGATCAGGCGTTCACGTGTCTGGGCCCGGCTTTCCTCGCGGGTCAGGCGTTTTCTTGCGGTCTGTGGGTTCATGCGCAAAAAGATATCACATGAACTTTGGGTATCAAACGATGCTTTTGCGCAGGGGGCATAGCCGGAT
The DNA here is from genome assembly GCF_059420325.1 of Pseudomonas sp. GW821-FHT04C07. NCBI lineage: Bacteria > Pseudomonadati > Pseudomonadota > Gammaproteobacteria > Pseudomonadales > Pseudomonadaceae > Pseudomonas > Pseudomonas sp. GW821-FHT04C07. The sequence goes on along the minus strand of NZ_JBWKTM010000014.1, from coordinate 132,503 downwards.
ATTGGTATCGCCCGTCAGGCGGACGACACACCAACCCGGGGTCGACTCCGGCAACCCGCTGACAGCCTCCCCGGAAAATTCAGATATCACTTGATATCTGTCATTACACTTCGCTACATTTAAAACTCAAATGGACTTTGAAAATCACTCGACATGCAAAATACCAAAAAATTGAAATCCGCTTTCGTTACAGGCGCTACCGGACTACTCGGCAACAACCTTGTGCGCGAGTTGGTCGCGCGCGGCTTCTCCGTCAAGGCACTGGTCCGCTCACAGGCCAAAGGCCGGCAACAGTTCGCCGGGCTGGCGGGGGTTGAGTTGGTGGTCGGCGATATGGCGGACGTGTCTGCCTTCTCCAGGACGTTGCAAAGGTGCGATGTGGTGTTTCACACCGCCGCCTTTTTTCGAGACAACTACAAGGGGGGCAGCCACTGGAAGGAACTCAAACGCATCAATGTGAACGGGACACAGCGGCTCATCGAGCAGGCTTACCGTGCCGGCATCCGGCACTTTATCCAGACTTCATCCATTGCCGTGCTGAATGGGGCTCCGGGCCGACCTATCGACGAGACCTGCCTGCGTGAGTTGGCCGATGCCGACGACTACTACCGCAGCAAGATACTGGCCGACCAGGCCGTGCTGTCGTTTCTGGAGCACCATCCAGACATGCATGCCAGCATGGTGCTGCCTGGCTGGATGTGGGGCCCCGCGGACATCGGACCCACCTCATCGGGGCAATTTGTCAACGACGTGGTTCTTGGCAAATTGCCAGGTCTGGTGCCCGGCAGTTTTTCCGTTGTCGATGCCCGGGATGTAGCACTGGCGCATATCGCGGCAGCAGAGCGCGGGCGAAGCGGAGAGCGCTACCTGGCAGCAGGCCGCCATATGACGATGCGGGAACTGGTGCCCCTGCTGGGCAAAATAGCAGGCGTCAAGACCCCGACGCGTGATGTGCCTTTGCCCCTGCTGTACACCTTGGCGACACTCCAGGAACTCTACGCGCGCATCAGCGGCAAACCTGTCCTGCTCAGCCTGGCGACTGTACGGCTGATGGTCAAGGAAACCGGGCGCAGCCACTTCAACCATACCAAGAGCGAAAACGAACTCGCACTGAAGTTCAGACCGTTTGAGCAAACAGTTGCCGATACGGTCGCCTGGTATCGCAGCCATGATTGGCTACCGAAGGTGACGGCATAAGTCCGGGCATGATGTGGTGGTGTCAGAGTACCGGTGTTCGATCTGCAGCCCCATGAACTGCCGCCAATGCCTTGACCGTGATTGGCCCGGGGCCTCATGAGGCTCCCGGTCTATCGATAACCCCGTGCCTGCAAGTCAAACAACTGCGCATAGCGCCCGCCAGCCGCTACCAGGCTGTCGTGATCGCCCCGCTCCAGGATCGTTCCCTGGTCCAGCACGATGATGTGGTCTGCATTGCGCACACTGGAGAAGCGGTGAGAAATCAGCAAGGTCATGCGGCCTTGGGTGTGCCGGCTGAAATGCTCGAACACCGCCGCTTCCGCTGCCGGGTCAAGTGCCGAGGTCGGCTCATCCAGAATCAGGATATCGGCGTTGCGGCGCATATAGGCGCGGGACAAGGCGATCTTCTGCCATTGCCCGCCGGACAGTTCCTGCCCACCGGCAAACCATCGTCCCAATTGCGTGGCATACCCTCGATCCAGATGTTCGATGAAGGGTGCGGCCATGCCCTCGGCGGCGGCTTCCTGCCAGCGTGTTTCATCGTCAAAGGCCAAGGTGTCGCCCACACCGATGTTCTCGCCCACGGAGAATTGGTAGCGAATGTAGTCCTGGAAGATGACGCCGATGCGCCGACGCAGCGCGTCCTCTTCCCAGCCCTGCAAATCGCTGCCGTCCAGCAGAATGCGACCCTGATCGGGGCGATACAAACGGGTCAGCAACTTGATGAGCGTGGTCTTGCCCGAACCGTTCTCACCCACCAGTGCCACACTGCGACCCGGTACAAGGTGCAGGTTGATGCCCTCCAGAGCGGCCCGACTCGCCCCCGGATAGCGGAAACCGACATTCTCGAAACGCACCCCGTCACCGGGCACGACGCCCACGCTCAGGCCACCGGTGTCCACCACCACGGGTTCGGCGAGGTACTCATAGAGGCTCGAGAGGTAAAGCCCGTCTTCATAGAGACCGCTGATGGCGCTCAGACTGCTGCTTACCGCAGCTTGCCCCTGCTTGAACAGCACCAGGTACATGGTCATCTGCCCCAGGCTGATGTTGCCGTGGACGGTATCGACCACCACCCAGGCATAGGCCAGATAAAACGCCCCCGTCCCCAGCAGACCGAGTACAAATCCCCAGCCATCCCGGCGCAGGGTCAGGCGCCGGTCTTCGGCGTAGAGACGGGTGAACGTGTCTCTGTATCGCTGCAACAGCAGCGGGGCAAAGCCAAACAACTTGACCTCTTTGATGTAGCCCTCGTGGGAGAGCAGCGTCTCGATGTAATTCTGCTGCCGACTCTCCGGCGCACGCCGGGTGAACAGACGAAAAGCATCGCCGGAGAAATGTGCTTCGGCGAAAAACACCGGCAACGCACCGACCACCAGCAGCACCAGCGCCCAAGGCGAAAAATGCACCAGCAACAAGCCGAAGCTGATCAGCACAATCAGGTTCTGGATCAGCCCCAGCGACTTGATCACCAGCGCCAACGGCCGGGTCGAGGCTTCGCGCCGCACCCGGACCAACTTGTCGTAAAACTCGGAGTTCTCGAACTGCACCAGGGACAAGGTCTGAGCCTTCTCCAGAATCATGGTGTTGACCTTCTGCCCCAACTGCACCCGCAACAACGACTGCTGCACCGAGAGTGCACGCTGGGTCCCGGACAGTAACGCGAGCACACCGGCTTCAAACAGTACATAACGCACAGCGGGCCACAACGGCGCGCTGCCCTGCCGGGCGTGCAACTGCATGGCGGTCACCACCGCATCGACGATGCGCTGTCCCAGCCAGGCCGCCAACGCCGGAAGCACCCCGGCAATCAGCGTCGCCAGCACCAGCCCCAGAAACAGCCCGCGGGACGTTCCCCAGACCAGCAACAAGGCACGTCTCGCCTGGTCGAGCAACGAGGCGAAACGGTCAAGAACAGGCATAGGGCGATGGACTCGGCTGAGGATGGGAGATGGGTGTGTCGGGTTCGTTGATCATGACAATGCACCATGGTACTTCAGCTCGACAACGGGGCGCTTCAGCTAACGCGCGTGTCTGCAGGTGGGGCGATAAGCCTCAGCTCATCCATAGAAAAAACATCTAAAAAAATGCACCCGCACACCGCGATTTAGCGCTTTGCTACTGGGGGCCAACGCCCATCGGAATTCGCGGACAAACCCAACGTCCAGCCGATGCACCCACCATTGCCGGGAGCAGAACATGAAAATCAATCCCTACCTGATCTTCAACGGCGACTGCCAAGCCGCCTTCACTTTCTACGCCCAATGCCTGCCAGGCAAGATCGAAGTCATGATGACCTTTGGCGAAAGCCCGGCTCGCGAGCAAATTCCAGCGAACTGTCACAACCTGATCATGCATACCCGCCTGCTGGTCGGCGATCAGGCAATCATGGGTTCGGATACCACACCCGATCGCCCCACTAACGGTATGAGCGGTTGTTCGATCTCGTTGAATGTCGACAGCGTTGCCGAAGCAGAGCGGATCTTTGCTGCGCTGGCGGACAAAGGGACAATTCAAATGCCGCTGGAAGCCACCTTCTGGGCGGCACGCTTCGGAATGCTGGTTGATCGCTTCGGTGTGTCGTGGATGATCAATTGCGAAAAGGATCAGTGAACCTGGTTTCAGTAATTAGATAAGGGGACGACCTTCATCGGTCGCTCCCCTGCCACACCACCCGGCTGCGGGCCGGTGTACCGAAGGGTTCATTTGTTTCGAAAACCCTAGTTATCAATCACCCGTTGCAAATGAATCGCCAACTCCGTGGCAAACCGCCGCTCCGGCGTCTCGACATCAATGCCGAACAGATCCTGAATCCGCGACAGGCGATACCTGAGCGTCGTCACGTGCACTCCCATTGCATCAGCACAGGCCTGACTGCGGCAGCTTTCCCTCAGGTAGACGGTCAGTGTCTCGAGGTAAGGCGTGTGGTGTTTGCGGTCATGAGCCAGCATGGCACCGACGCTTTCATTGACGAAGGTACGAATATCTTCACCGCCTACCGCCGCCATGAAGATGGGTATCGGTCCAAAGTCCTGATCGGAGATCGGGCCATTGCGGCCGAACGAACGAGCAATATCGATCAGCCGCCTGCAGCGTTCCCAGGCGGCGGGGTAATCGGTCAGCATCCTGCAGACGCCGCTGGCCAGCAGAATCGGCTCGGCCCCCAGGTAGTGCGCCAGGTCATCGGCAATCTGGCGCTGGACCTTGGCCAGCCGCTCCCGGCCCTTCTCGCCTTCCGAGGGCACCAGGCACACCAGGCCATTGTCGACGATGATCACCGTTGAGTGGATCGCCGCCCGCGCCAGGATTCGTGCCACGTTGTGATGCAGGTTCTTCGACTCTTGGGCCTTGCCGCCGTAATCGATAATGATCATTTGCTGCGCGGTGCTGAAGCTGATGCCCAGGCGCTGCGCCCGCTGCTGGATATCATCGGCGTCGCGCCAGCGGCCTTCGAGCACCTCGAACAGCAGTTCGGTCTGGGTTCGGGTTTCGAAGCGAAAGCGGATAAAGCTGCGCATCATCTGCACGCTCAAGGCGAACCTGGCGCTTTCCAGCATCAACAGATCCAGCTCATTGACCCGCTGTGCTACAGGGAACAGCACCAGTGCCCCCACCAGCTCGTGATCGACCATCAGCGGCTCGATCTGCGCCCGCAGGGTGAACTGACGCTGGCCGTCGTCGAGGAACAGATTGACCGTACTCCTGAGCGCACTTCTCAAGCTTTCATGCGCGGCCCTGGAGATCTGCACACTCAGCACGCCGGCGACCGCCGCCTGCCAGGCAATGTCATCGAACAACGCCGTATCCGGTGAGCGACCGGCCACCACCTGATTAGCGGTAAAGTCCACCGCAATCACCGGGTTGGGTAACTGGTTACCGACCATCAGCGACAGCGACGTCACGGAACCGCCGCCCAGCACGTGCTCCAACAAGGTGGTATGCACATGCAACGCCTGCTGCATGCGTTCGGCTGCGCGGCGCTCGGCTTCCAATTGACGCTGACGCTCCACCGCGATGGCGCCCAGATGGATGATCATGCCGAGGAACACCCGGTCTTCCTCTGACACGTCCATGATCGTGCGGGAAATCACGCTGAGTACCATGGGCCGACCATCGAAGTCGGTGCAGTTCATCGGCATCACCATCACCGTACGGTAATCGCGCTCCAGGGATTCGCTGCGATACCCGGGGTACTCGCATTCACGTACGTCGCGGATAAACACCGGCTCATTGCGCTGTAAGGCGGTCATCACCGGGCTGGATGACAGCTCCCAGCAATCCACCAGGGGCCGCTGCACCAGGGTCGGGTCATGGCGGGCAATGACGTGGCCAAAGCCGGCCTCCATATCAATGGCCATGATTGAGCTCATGGTCCAGTGGGTGTGACGACAACTGGCGTAGACCAACTGGTGCAGCATCGATTGCAGATCGCCGCCGGAGTTGATCTGGCTGGCCACATCGCGCAACGACAGTATCTGCATTTCTCGATTCAAGGCGCTCACCTGAACATGAAGGTCACGGCAGGAAACTAGCCTGCCAGGCCGGCCTGATACTTGCTCCGGTTCCGAGCAATGTCCAGCTCATTTGCACTGCTGAACCACGGAAGACTCTGTTTCCCTTTGCTCCTAGCCTAAGGCCATAACCAACAGCCACATGGGCGACGAGTCATCATGAATCTAGAGAATCTGGGCGTCAGGAAGTATTCCACCTTTATCGAGCAAACCTTTATCGAGGGCGGCAAGGACGCCGGCAAGCCAATCACCCTGATCGTCGTGGCCGCCGTGCTGAAAAACCCCTGGGCCGGCCAGGGCTTCGTGGAAAACCTGCGCCCGGAGATCCTGCGCCTGGCCCCGGGCCTGGGCCATGAGCTGACCCGCCGCCTGATTGCGCTGATGCCGGGCGACCAGGTCGAAGCCTTTGGCAAGGCCGCCTGCGTCGGGGTCAATGGGGAAATCGAGCACGCTTCCGGGCTGATCCACACCCTGCGCTTTGGCAACCTGTTCCGCGAGGCGGTGCAAGGCACGGCCTACCTGAGTTTTACCAACACCCGCAACGCACCCGGTGCCCTGCTCTCCCTGCCGATGGTGCACAAAAGCGAAACCGGCAAGCGCTCGCATTTTCTCACCGCCAATTTCCAGATCGCCGATGCGCCAGGGCCGGACGAAGTCCTGATCGCCATCGGTGCCGCCGACGGCTCGCGCCCGCACCCGCGTATTGCCGACCGCTATCAGGACATGGCGGAGATGGAAGCGGAAAGTCCAAAGGACTGAAACACCCCCTTCGAACCGCAGCAAAACTTCTGCTGCGGTTGCTCTTGATCGACGCAAGCCCAGCGGTTTTCTTCCCCGTAGGCTTGCTGCAAACCATAAGAAACACGCCCTTAAAAACAGGAGTACTCCGATGCCGAGCACCATGGTCAGCGCCAACGTTGCAGCCGTCGATCCTGGCGCCTTGCGTCAGGCCTTCGGCACCTTCGTTACCGGGGTTACCGTCATCACCACCCATGACACCGAGGGCAACCCACGGGGCATGACGGCCAATTCGTTTACCTCAGTCTCCCTTGACCCGCCGCTGCTCCTGGTGTGCGTCGGCAAGTCGGCGGCCAGCTACGCCTCGTTCGCCAGCACAGAACACTTCGCCGTCAACTTGCTGCATGAAGGGCAAGTGGACGTCTCGGGCACGTTTGCCTCCAAGTCACCGGACAAGTTTCACACCGTCAACCACGACAAGGTCCACACCGGCGCGCCGATTCTCACCGACAGCCTGACCTGGTTCGATTGCACCGTGGACCAGCGCATCGAAGCCGGCGACCACCTGGTGCTGATCGGCCAGGTCCGCGCCTTCGGCACCAGCCCCAAGCTGCCGCTGTGTTTTTGCCGGGGTCGCTACGCCAACATCCAGGACCCGCTGCCGGCCAGTTGGCTGGACTCTCACAAGATGATCATCGGCTACCTGATCGAAGCCGGCGACGCGATTCTGTTCCGCGCCGATGGCAAAGGTGGCTGGACCCTGCCCGTGGCGGGCAAGCGCAAAGGCTTCATTGACGCGGGCCAGAGCGCCCTGCCGATCGAACTGGAATCGACCTTTCTGTACTCGGTGTTCGATGTCGACGACACCGACCCCGGCTACCTGATCTACCGCGCCCAACTCGGGCAACTCGATGCCAAGTTGCCCGACACCCTGCGTTTCTTCCCCCTGGACGACTTGCCCATCGAGCTGATGCCGGTCAACGAATTGCGTTCAGTGGTGCGCCGCTACGCCCGCGAGCGCCAGAACCAGCAATTCGGCATTTACACCGGCTCCGCCGCCAGCGGCCGGGTGGCAATGATCGAAAACACCCCGCTGCCACGCGCAGCACTGGCCCACGAATCCCTTTGACACGCACCCACAGGACTCTTGCATGAAAACCACGGTCAGCGCCCTTGAGGGCAATCGCCTTAACCTGTTTATCGATGGTCGGTTCGTCGCCCCCACCAGCGATACCTGGATCGACAGCTTCGACCCCACCACCGGCCAGGCCTGGTATCAGTTCGCCCAGGCAGATGCCAGCGACGTGGACCATGCCGTCGCGTCGGCCCAGCGCACTTTCAACGACCCGCAATGGCGCAACCTGACGCCCACTGCGCGGGGCAAATTGCTCTATCGCCTGGCCCAACTGGTGGCGGAAAACGCCGAAGCCCTGGCCCTGCTGGAAACCCGCGACAACGGCAAGCTGCTGCGGGAAATGCGCGCCCAGATGAGCGCCCTGCCGGACGCCTATACCTACTTCGCCGGCATGGCTGACAAGCTGCAAGGCGAAACCATCCCGGTCAACAAGCTCAACCAGCTCAACTACAGCACCCGAGAACCCTTGGGCGTGATCGGCATGATCACCCCTTGGAACTCGCCGCTGATGCTGCTCACCGGCACCCTCGCGCCATGCCTGGCCATCGGCAATACCGTGGTGATCAAACCGTCCGAGCATGCCAGCGCCTCCACCCTGGCCTTGGCCGAACTGGTGATCGAAGCCGGCTTCCCGGCAGGCGTGGTCAACGTCGTCACTGGCAATGGTGTGGTCACCGGCGATGCCCTGACCCGCCACCCAGGCATCGCCAAATACGTGTTCACCGGCAGCACCGACACCGGGCGGCGCATCGCCGGCAATGCGGCGAACAACCTGGTGCCGTGCCAGATGGAACTGGGCGGCAAGTCACCCCACGTGGTGTTTGCCGATGTCGACATCGATAAGGCGGTCAACGGCGTGGTCTCTGGCATCTTCGCCGCGGCCGGGCAAAGTTGCGTCGCCGGCTCGCGCTGCTTTGTCGAAGCGCCGATCTATGACAGGTTCGTTGAAGCCCTGGTGGCCCGTACCCAGCGCATCAACGTCGGCCACCCCATGGAAGAACACACCGATATCGGCCCGCTGGCGCTGCAAGCCCAGTTGCAAAAACTGGAGGGTTACATCGCCAGCGGCGTGAAACAAGGCGCGCAGGCGGCCATCGGTGGCAAACGCCCCACCGCCTCGCACCTGTCCGAAGGCTGGTACTTCGAACCTACCGTGATGGCCAACGCCACCAACGACATGCCCTTCATGCGCGACGAACTGTTCGGCCCCGTGGTGGGCGTCATGCCGTTCACCTCGGAAGAACAGATGATCAGCCTGGCCAACGACACCTCCTACGGCCTGGCCTCGGGGATCTGGACCCAGAACATCGATCGCGCCATGCGCTTCGCCAATCGGATCGACGCCGGCACGGTGTGGATCAACACCTACCGCAGCGCCGCCTACATGTCTGCCAATGGCGGCTTCAAGCAGAGCGGTTATGGCCGTCGCGGGGGCTTTGACGTGATGCGCGAGTTTTCCCGGGCCAAGAATGTGGTCATCGATTACTCCGGCGAGATGCAGGACCCCTTCGTCATTCGCCTGCGCTGATCAAGCCTTCGTTATTCAAGGAGCTACCCATGAAATTTGCCGTGTCGTTGAGCATGGAACGTTTTTCCCCCGACGTGCCCATGCAGACCGTAATGGCCAACCTGCTGGAACTGGCCACGATCGCCGATGAAGGCGGCTTCGAAACCCTGTGGACTTCGGAGCACCACACCCTCGAATGCACCATCGCCCCCAACCCGTTCCAGACCCTGGTGTGGCTGGGCCAGCACACCCAGCGCATTCGCCTGGGCACCGCGACCCTGGCAGCCGCCTATTGGCACCCGATCCGCCTGGCGGGCGAAGCGGCGCTGTGCGATCACCTGACCAACGGACGCCTGGAATTCGGCATTGCCCGCGGTTCCTATCAGTATGAATTCGACCGCATGACCCCCGGCCTGCAACAGCAGGAAGGCGTGGGCTATATGAAGGAACTGGTGCCGGCGGTGCAAAAGCTCTGGGCCGGGGATTACGCCCATGACGGCCACTACTGGAAGTTCCCGCAGACGGCCGCTGTGCCCAAACCGTTGCAAAAGGATCACCCGCGCATCTGGGTCGCCGCTCGGGATCCGGGCACCTTCGACTGGGCGGTGGGCATCGGCGCCAACATCCTCTCCACCCCACTCTCGGCACCGGCCGCTGAAATCGCCGTGCTGGGGGAGAAGTTCAACAAGGCCGTGGCCGACAATCCCCATGTACCGCGTCCGCGCTTCATGATGCAGCGCCGTACCTGCGTGTATGCCAAGCCAGAAGATTGGGAGTTGCCCGTGCGCCACAGCATGGACTTTGGCCGCGCCTTCGAAAACCTGATGCAGAACGTCGGCACCGTGCACAACGGTTTCCCTGAAGCCGTGCCCTTTGAAAGCGTGCGGGGCAAGGAGAATTACAACCCGGAAAACCTGCGGCGCAACCTGATGTTCGGTACCCCGGACGAGATCATCGAGAAGTTGCTCGATTACGAAGCCGCCGGTGTCGACCAGTATTGCCTGGGCCTGACCTTCAACCTGCCGTTCGAATTGCAGAAGCAGACGCTGCGCCTGTTTATCGATGAAGTGATGCCGGTATTCGCCGAGCGCGAGCGCGCCAAACGTCGCGAACAGGTCACGGGGTAAGCGCCATGAGCGACACACAACGATTCAGCGTGGCCAACGTCACCCTCAACTATCGCCTCGATGGCCAGGGACCGCGCCAGCTGGTCTGCATCCACGGTGTCGGCTCACGCCTTGAGGCCTGGCGCGATGTGGTGGAGCTCTTGAAAGAGTACTTCACCATCCTGACCTTCGACCTGCGCGGCCACGGGCTGTCATCCCGCACCCAGGGTCGTTATGAAATCGATCACCTGGTGGGTGAAGTCCTGGCCCTGGCCGAGCATGTCGGCTTCAAGCGCTTCGACCTGGCCGGCTTCTCGTTGGGTGGGCTGATCGCCCAACGCCTGGCCCTGACCCATCCGGCACGGGTTCAGCGCCTGGTGCTGCTGTCGACGGTCGCCGGGCGTAACGCTCAAGAGCGCGAACGGGTGCAAGCCCGCCTGGCGGCCTTGCAAGCCGGTGAGCCCGTCGCGCACTACGAAGCGTCGCTGTCGCGCTGGCTGACCGAGGACTTTCAAGCGCGCAACCCTGAAGCCGTCACCCGCTTGCGCCAACACAATGCCGACAACGACCCGGGCTGTTACGCGGCGGCGTATCGGGTGCTGGCGGAGTCGGACTTCGGCGAACAGCTATCGCAGATCCGCTGCCCGACGCTGATTGCCACGGGCGCTGACGATGCGGGTTCCAACCCGAGAATGGCCGCGTTCATGCACGAACGCATCAAAGGCTCACACCTGAAAATCCTGCCGGGGTTGCGCCACTGCATTCTGATCGAAGCGCCAGAACAGGTGGCTTTGATCATGCGCGACTTCCTGGTTGATTCGGAGACACATCATGGATAAGTCATTGCAGGCCCAAGGTGAAACGGTTCGCCGCCAGGTCCTGGGTAACGCTTACGTCGACCAGGCCCTGGGCAAGGCCGACGATTTTTCCCGGCCCTTCCAGGCCGTGCTCAACGAGTACTGCTGGGGCATGGTCTGGACCGACGACGCCCTGGACCTCAAGCAACGCAGCCTGCTGAACCTGGGCATGCTGGCGGCGCTGGGCCGGATGGACGAGTTCGGCACCCACTTCTGTGGCGCCATACGCAACGGCCTCAGCGACGAGGAGCTGCGCGCCGCGCTGGTACAGATCGCGGTGTACTGCGGCGTGCCGGCGGGTGTCGAAGCTTTTCGTGTCGCCCGCAAAGCGCGGGAAACCATGAGTCAGGAGGAGCAATCGTGATTTTGCGACCGACTGACGCCTCTCTCTTGCACTCGCCACGCCGCTCATGCTGTAAGTGCCATCGCACAACAACAAGAAATTTTTGAGACTGCACCTTTGCGTCACTAACACCTGAATGACCCTGACTGCCAGTAGCCCAAAAATTTCTATTAATGAAGTTTTCCGCAGATTGCAAAATAACAATTGGAGGCAATTGGTGAGCGAACGACTGAAGATTGAGAACCTCTACAAAGTCTTTTCCTCTTCGCCAGACAGAGCCATGCAGCTCTTGACGGCCGGGGTCAGCAAAGACCGAATCCTGGCCGAGACCGCCACCGTGGTCGGCCTCAATAACGTATCGCTGTCCATTCCCAGTGGCGCGATCTACATGATCATGGGCCTGTCCGGCTCGGGGAAATCCACCCTGGCACGCTGCATCAATCGCTTGAACGAACCGACGGCGGGCAAGATTCTGCTCGACGGTGAAGACCTGCTGACCTTGAACGAAAAAGAGCTGCGGGAAGTCCGACGAACGCGCATCTCCATGGTGTTCCAGCACTTCGCGCTGCTGCCGAACAAAACCGTGATCGAGAACACCGAGTTCGGCCTCAAGCTGCGAGGCATTCCTGCGGCCCAGCGGCGTAAACGCGCCGAGGAAGTCCTGGCAATCGTCGGCCTGGCCAAGTGGGCCGATCACCATCCCCATGAACTCTCCGGCGGGATGCGCCAGCGGGTCGGCCTGGCCCGTGCCCTCACCACCGACGCCGATGTGTTGATCATGGATGAAGCCTTCAGCGCCCTCGATCCGCTGATTCGCACGGAAATGCAGGACGAGTTGCTGCGCCTGCAACGGACCCTGAAGAAAACCATCCTGTTCATCACCCACGACTTTCAGGAAGCCCTGAAGCTGGGCACGCGCATTGCGATCATGGCCGACGGCCAAGTCGTGCGCGAGGGCACGCCCCAGGAAATCGTCATGGACCCCGGCAGCGACTATGTGGCCGCGTTCACTCGGGAGGTGGATCGCTCCCGGTTGTTTGATGCCCGCTCGATCATGGAAACCGCCGACACCCTGCTGGTACAGGGCGACACCCGCATTGTCGGCAGTGAGAGTTCCGGCGCGTTCGTCCTCAATGCCAGCGGCAAAGCGGTCGGCGTGCTGGATTCAGGTGCGCTGCTGGCCATCGGCGGCGGTGCCGATGCCCTGCAACGCCTGTCGACTCAGTTTGTCAGCGTGCGGGCCAACGCCAAGCTGGTGGAAGTGGCACGTCAGCTCAAACCAGGCCTGCCGGTGGCCGTGGTCGATGGCGAGGGGCTGTTTGTCGGCACCCTGAACACTGCCCACATTCTCGATTGTATCGCCAGCGTCCCGTCCCATCGCCCATCCGCTGCGGAGGTTGCACACCATGCTTAGTTCAGAAGACCTTGCTGTTTTCCCCGTGGACCAATGGATCAGCCAGGGCGTCGAATGGCTGGGCATTCATTTGCGGCCAATGTTCCAGGCGATTCGCTGGCCGGTGGAACACCTGCTGGCGTTGAGCGACAGCGTGATCCACGCCATTCCCTTCCCGATCATGGTGCTGCTGATGTTCCTCGTGGCCTACCGCGCCGCGAGCCTGGGGGTGGCGCTGTTCAGCGCCGTCGCCCTGGTGATCATCGCCGCCCTGGGTGTGTGGGACGAGGCCATGACTACCTTGTCGCTGATCACCACGGCAATTGTGATCTGCATGCTCATCGGGATTCCGGTGGGCGTCTGGTGCGCCCGCAGCGAACGGGTCTGGGGCGTGATGCGGCCGATCCTCGACATCATGCAGACCACGCCGACCTTCGTGTACCTGGTGCCAGTGGTGATGCTGTTTGGCGTGGGCACCGTATCAGGTGAAGTGGCGGTGGTGATTTCCGCCTGCCCGCCGCTGATCCGCTTTACCTACCTGGGCATCCGCATGGTGGAAACGGAACTCGTTGAAGCCGGCCAGGCCTTTGGCGCCGATCGCCAGCAATTGCTCTGGGAAATCCAGTTGCCCCTGGCGATCCCGACCATCCTCGGCGGCCTCAACCAGACGGTCCTCACGGCCATGGTGATGTCGGTGGTGGTGGCGATGATCGGCGCCGAAGGCCTGGGCTTGGTGGTATTGCAAGGCCTTGGGCGCATGGACGTGGGCCGGGCGGCGGTGGGCGGGATCGCCATTGTGCTGCTGGCGATGATGCTCGACCGCATCACCCAAAACCTGGCGCAACCGACTCCGCGCAAACGCAAATCGCTGTTCAAGCGACTGCTCAATCCGCGTCCGGTCAACGCATAAGAAAAAGAAAAAGAAAAAGAAAAAGAAAAAGAAAAAGAAATCATGAATGCCAGTTATTGACTGCCAACCCTTAACCATAACGAGAAAAAGAAAGAGGAAATCATGATGCGTCCATTCAAAGCCTTGCTTGGATTTGCAGCAACGTTGTCCCTGGTGGGCCTGGCCTGCACGCAGGTGTTGGCCGAGGACCTGCCGGGCAACGGCAAGACCATCCGTTTTGTGCAGTCGGAAAGCACCGGCGGCAACTACGTCATCACCAAAATCGCCATCGAAGCCAGCAAGCGCCTCGGTTACGCGACCAGGTTGAGCACCGTCAACACCACGCTATTTTTCCCGGCGGCGGCCCAGGGCGACCTGGACCTCTCGATGGACGTGACCCTGCCCCAGCTGCAACCCAGCTTTGACAAGGTCAAGGACCGTATCGAGGTGGTGGGCAGCGGCTCCATCACCGGCGCCGGCTACAACGGTTACATGATCGACAAGAAAACCGCCGACGCCTACCACATCACCAGCCTGGAACAGTTGAAAGACCCGAAGATCGCCGGGCTGTTCGGCAAGAACGGCAAGGCTGACCTGATCAGCTGCGATCCGGGTTGGGGCTGCGGCGATGTGGTCGACTATCAGCTCGACAAGTTCGGCCTCAAGGCCACCGTCAACCCGGTGCGCGGCAAATATGAAGCGCTGATGTTCGAAAACGTCGCCCGTCTCAAGCGCGGCGAGCCGGTATTTTTCTATGCCTGGGCGCCGTCGTGGATGACCAACACCATGGTGCCGGGCAAGGACGTGGTATGGCTGCCGACACCGTTCGATGCCTTGCCTGGCAATGTACCGAGCACAGTTTCGGCGTTGACCCCAGGGGTGGCCGGTTGCGCCGGCGGCGCCGACCCTTGCCGCATGGCCATGGCCGCATGGAACTGGTACGCGATCGGCAACAAGCAATTTATCGCTGCCAACCCGGCCGTCAAGGCCTTGGTGGATCAGATGACATTCTCCCAGGCAACCTGGAGCTACTGGGAAAAAACCATCAGCCAGGATGGCTCCAGCGAAAGCAATATTCGCAAGTTGGCTGATGACTGGATGAGTGAGAACAAAGCGACGATGGATGGGTGGGTTGCCATGGCCAAAGCCGCTAAATAGACCCGGATACCTTGTGGTGAGGGGGCTTGTCCGCTCACCACAAAAACCTCTGTTTGACGGCCTGCAATCAGAAAAAAACCGCTGCCGTCCCCCCGCCAAACCTCCAATCCCCGCTACCGCCCTGCCCTAGCATGTTCCCACTCAGACGATTTGGAGTGAACGCCATGACCTACAAACATCCGCTACTGTTCAAAGCCCTGTGCTACGTCGACGGGCATTGGGTCCACAGTGACAGCGGCCGCAGCATCGCCGTGCATGATCCGGCAAACCAGAAGTTGATTGGCCATGTGCCCCTGCTCGACCAACCGCAGATTGTCGCGGCGGTCGACGCGGCACACCGGGCGTTCGGGACCTGGCGCGAATTGAGCCTGGATGCTCGCGCCACAATTCTGCGGCGTTGGGCCGCGTTGATCCTTGAGCACCAGGAGGACCTCGCGCGCATTCTCAGCCAGGAGCAAGGCAAACCCCTGGCCGAATCCCGCGGCGAAATCGCCTACGCCGCAAGCTTCATTCCCTGGTTCGCCGAAGAAGCCCGACGCCTCTATGGGCATAACATTCCCAGCCATATCCCCGGCGCGCACCTGGGCACCGTCAAGGAACCGGTGGGCGTGTGTGCACTGCTGACCCCCTGGAATTTCCCGTCGGCAATGATCACCCGCAAAGCGGCCGCCGCACTCGCCGCCGGTTGCACGGTGGTGATCAAGCCGGCCCATGAAACGCCGTATTCGGCCTTTGCCCTGGCGCAGTTGGCGGAAGAAGCGGGCTTCCCGGCGGGCGTGTTCAACGTGGTGCTGGGCGAGCCGCAAATGGCCATGCAAACCCTGGTTCAGGACAGTCGCGTGCGCTCGGTCAGCTTCACCGGCTCGA
This sequence comes from Pseudomonas sp. GW821-FHT04C07, assembly GCF_059420325.1. Lineage (NCBI taxonomy): Bacteria > Pseudomonadati > Pseudomonadota > Gammaproteobacteria > Pseudomonadales > Pseudomonadaceae > Pseudomonas > Pseudomonas sp. GW821-FHT04C07. The sequence goes on along the minus strand of NZ_JBWKTM010000014.1, from coordinate 116,802 downwards.
CCCGGGTTGGCAAGTTGGTCCTGCAAGCAGCGGCCCAGGATGTGAAGAAGGTGTCGCTGGAACTGGGCGGCAATGCGCCGTTCATTGTCTGCGCCGATGCCGATCTGGAACTGGCGGTAAAAGTCGCGGTAGAGGCCAAGTTCCAGAGCTGCGGCCAGGATTGCTGCGCGGCCAACCGGATCATGGTTGAACGCTCGATTTACCCGGCTTTCCTCAGCCGCTTTGCTGCCGCCGTGCGTGAACTGCGGGTCGGCCCGGCGCTGATGGGCGAGCAAGAGCAACACATCGACATCGGCCCGCTAATGCACCAGGCCGCCTTCGATGTGACCGCCGAGCGGGTGGCTGACGCGCTGCAACAGGGCGCGCAACGTCTGGTGGGCGGCGAGGCTCACGCCCTCGGTGGATTGTTCTATCAGCCGACGGTACTGGCCGACGTCACGCCGCAGATGCGTATCTACCGCGAAGAAAACTTTGCGCCAATCGCCGGGGTGATGCCGTTCGACACCCTTGAGCAGGCCATCGAAATGGCCAACGACACCGAATACGGTCTGGCCGCCTACATTTGTTCCAACCGCCTGGACCTGATCTACCCGCTGATCCGCCGACTCGACCACGCCATGGTCGCGGTCAACGGCGTCAAATTCACCGGCCACCCCATCCCGTTCGGTGGCATGAAAGCCTCGGGGCTGGGCCGTGAAGGCGGCACCGAGGGCTTCGAAGCCTTTGTCGAATCCAAATATTTTTGTCTGCACCATCAAGGCCAGTTCTAAGGAGATCCGCTATGAATCAAGAACTCGAATCGTTGTTCGAACAAGACCGTGCGCATTTCATGCACCCCTCGACCCATGCCCATGACCACGCCAGCGGCGCGCTCAAGGGACGTATCATCAAGAGTGCATCAGGTATCCGCATTCGCGACTATGAAGGGCGCGAATACATCGACGCCTTTGCCGGGCTGTATTGCGTGAACATCGGCTACGGCCGCACCGAAGTCGCCGACGCCATCTACAAGCAGGCCAAGGAACTGGCCTACTACCACACCTACGTCGGCCATTCGAGCGAGGCGATCATCGAGCTGTCGAGCCGCATCATGGACTGGGCGCCTGAAGGGATGAAAAAGGTCTATTACGGCCTGTCCGGTTCCGACGCCAACGAAACCCAGATCAAACTGGTGCGCTACTACAACAACGTGCTGGGGCGGCCGCAGAAGAAGAAAATCATCTCCCGTGATCGCGGCTACCACGGCTCGGGCATCATGACCGGCAGCCTGACCGGGCTGGCGGCGTTCCATCAGCATTTCGACCTGCCTTCACCCTGCGTCAAACACACCGTTTGCCCCCATTGGTACCGCAAGGCCCCGGCCGGTATGGACGAGGCTGCATTCGTCCGCTATTGCGCCGACGAGCTGGAGAAAATGATCCTCGCCGAGGGCCCCGATACCGTCGCCGCGTTCATTGGCGAACCGGTCATGGGTACCGGCGGCATCGTGGTCCCTCCCGCCGGTTACTGGGCGGCGATTCAAGCGGTGCTGAACAAATACGACGTGTTGTTGATCGCCGACGAAGTGGTCTGCGCCTTCGGCCGCCTGGGCTCGAAGATGGGCAGCCAGCGCTATGGCATGCATCCGGACCTGATCACCACCGCCAAGGGCCTGACCAGCGCTTATGCACCGCTGTCGGCGGTGATCATCGGCGAGAAGGTCTGGAGCGTGATTGAAAAGGCTTCAACCAATGAAGGCGCCATGGGCCATGGCTGGACCTACTCCGGGCACCCGATCTGCGCCGCGGCCGCCCTGGCCAACCTCGACATCCTGGAACGGGAGAACCTCACGGCCAATGCCGAGCAGGTCGGCGGCTACCTGAACCGCCGCTTGCGCGAAACCCTGGAAGGCCACCCGCTGGTGGGCGAAGTGCGCGGCGACGGCATGCTCGCCGCCGTCGAGTTCATGGCCGACCGTGAGCAACGCACGCCGTTTGACGCCGCCTTGAAAGTCGGCCCGAAAGTCTCGGCCGCCTGCCTCGAACGCGGCATGATCGCCCGGGCCATGCCCCATGGCGACATCCTGGGCTTCGCGCCACCGCTGATCCTGACCGAGGAAGAAGCGGACCTGATCGTCGACATCACCAAGAGCGCGATTGACCAGGTCGCCGGTGAAGTGCTGGGCTGATGAGCCTCCTGTAGGAGCAGCCGGTCGACGCTCGATTGGCTGCTCCTACACCGTACGCGTCTGGAGTTCGTTCACGATGCACAAGCTTGATCGTTATGACCTGAAAATCCTGCGCATCCTCTCCGAGGACGGACGCATCACCAAGTCGAACCTGGCCGAGGCGATCAACCTGTCGGTGACGCCGGCCTGGGAACGTGTGCGCAAGTTGGAAAGCGCGGGCCTGGTGAAGGGTTACCGCGCCTTGATCGACTGGAACCAGGTGTTCAAGAGCCAACAGTTACTGGTGGAAATCACCCTGGCACGTCACACGGCACAGGACATGCGCCGCTTCGAACAGCGCATGACCGACGCTGCCGAAGTGGAGTTCTGTTATGCCACCGGCGGCGGCGTGGATTACATCGCAATGATCCGGGCGCCGGACATTGATCAGTACCAGCGCTTTATCGATCAGTTGCTACTGGAAGACCTGGGCATCGAGCGCTACTTCACCTACATCGTGACCAAGACCATCAAGACCGGCGGGGCGTTGCCAGCTCAGGCGTTGAACCTTTTACCTTCCAGTGACTAATGCCAGGCGACAGGCCAACCCCAGGAAAACCACACCCAGCAATTGATCAAGGCGCCTGGCTACCCGCAAATTGCCCGTGATCCGGCTTCTGAGCCTGGTCGCCAACACCTTAATCCGGGTCACGATGAGTTGCTCACCAGCCCCTGCCTGAAAATATCCGCCGCGCCCTTCAGCTCAATTCGCGTTCCCGGATGAGCTTCTTATTGATCTTCCCGACGCTGGTTTTAGGGATCTCGGCGACGAACTTGAACTGCTTGGGGATCGCCCATTTGTTGATACGGCCACGCTCGACAAACGCTTGCAGGTGCGCCTCGAAGAAGCCGCCCTAGAGATGTTCAGGTTGGCAAAACAACGCGGGGATACAGAGCTTCTGGAGGCAATGGAGACGATCGAAAGGTTGCATGAGCAGGCTGATCGGCTGACTGCGTACGCGTATGAGGTGAAGGTGGGAAGGATTGTGCGGGGCAGGCCGGAATAGATGACGCGGGGGGAATTTGTAGGGAAGTCCTGAAGCAAGACCTCCCCTGCACGAATGCCAGAAACGGCACAAAGGCAGAATGAATAAATAGCCTCTGATTGTCGTTGAAGACTACAGAATGCTCGGCATCCGCCTACAGTACAGGAATGAACCGCGGTGTTTGCGGACTGCACTGAAAATGAATGGAGTCCATATATGACCCTCTCAACATCGAACCCAGTTGCGCGCAAGTTATCGGTAGCTCTCGCTCTCGTATTGTCAACAACCCTCGCTGGTTGTGCCACTAACAAAGACTTTTACGCCAAAGGGGGAAGCCGAGCTGATGGCGTCGTTGATATGGCGTATGACTTCCAGCAGTTTGAGACCCCTGTGGTTCGAGTCGAGCAAGCCCAGAGTATCGCTAAATCGAAATGCGCGAAGTGGGGTTACACCGATGCAGAGGCATTTGGAGGAAAAACCCAGCACTGCAGCCAGATGAATGGCTACGGCACCTGCATTGCAGGTCAGATAGTTGTCCAATACCAATGCTTGGGCAACCTCAACACCTCCAGCCCTTCCGCTACACCGGCCACCACCGCGCCCGCTGCCGCTACTGCAGCAACTTCTGCTCCGGGCGGGCCGCTCAGCAAGGACCAGTGGAAGCTGCAGCAAATTCAGCAGTTGAACAAATCTGGACCGTCGTATGAGGAGTACCAAAAGCGGTACCGGGCGATCATCGAGCAATAACACCCCCCCTTCGGCGCTACCGCCCGAGCCCTTCTGGCCCGGAATACGCGAGAGCTGCACTCAGGCGTCGAGGGATTTGCAGGAGGTCGTTTGGAAATTCAATCCTCCAGGGAAGTTCGAGCAAATGAAGATCTGAGGCCCGGCCCAGTGCCAGGCCTTTTGCTGTGAGGTACCCTCCCATCTTAAGCCGATAAGAGGAGATATTTATGGTTCGGGGAATGCTGATTCTTTCTTTAATGCTGTGGCTGCCGGGATGCAGTGACTCCGGACCATGGGATGGGCCTGCCGGCACAAAGATGGGTCTGAAGAAAGGTCAGATTGAAAAATATGCCGTGCTTGAGGCTTCCGGTTCGAACGATACAGGGGCCACTATATATTCATCAAAGCAATCTCCATCCATGAAGGCGCAAGCGGACTCGTACAGATACGTTTTTAGCGGAAAAGGTGATTTATGCCTGGTCCAGCTGCTCTTCGATGATGTGAGTCAAACGGCCTCTCCAGCTATTCTGGAACTTAAATCCAAATACGGAGTGCCCGTGAAGGATGACAAGGTCCCCCGGGGCGTTGTCTGGTCAGCGGATAAGTACAAGCTAGGCGACGACCTGATAGAGATTTCCAGCGAATTTTTAGGCTCTGAGCCAAATGTCTCGGCAATTGTGAGCTTCTCCTATAGAAATATAGATGAGTGCAGAAAGAAGAAAGGGTAACGACACAGAGTATCCAGGCCCTCCTGGCGCGGGCTTTTCGTATCTGCCCTGTCATGCCTTCGTCACACCTGCCGAGCACAATGCGGTCAGCCAAAAGGATTTGGCCCCATCTATAGAGAGCCCGCCGAACGCGGGCTTTTTCGTTTCTGCCTCGCGCCCCCCCCCTTCCGATCTACACCTGCTTGAGCCCCATCATGGTCAGGGTTCCTTGTCCTTTCGATCAGAACTGCGCTGCTTCCAGCTCGTAGAGGCATTCGCTGCCGGCCTTGACCGAAGCACTCAACGAGTGGATGCGCGGCAGCAGGCGGGCGAAGTAGAAGCGCGCGGTGCCCAACTTGCTGGCGTAGAAGTCATCCTCGGCCTGTTTGCCCATGGCCGCCTTGGCCATCAGTGCCCACATGTAGGCATAGGCGGTGTAGCCGAATACCTGCAGGTACTCGACCGAGGCAGCGCCAATTTCGTTGGAATTGTTCGTGGCCCGATCCAGCAACCATGCGGTCAGTTCGTCGAGGGTGTCCACGGCGGCGTTCAATGGCTTGCAGAATTCGCCGAGGTCGGCGCGGGCGTTAGCGGTGAAATTGCGAATTTCGGCAGCGAACAAACGCTGGAGCGCCCCGCCGCTTCCGACTATTTTGCGCCCGGCCAGGTCCAGTGACTGGATACCGTTGGTGCCTTCGTAGATCTGGGTGATGCGCACATCGCGAACCAATTGCTCCTGGCCCCATTCGCGGATGTAACCGTGGCCGCCGAAGATCTGCTGGCCGTGCACCGTAGTTTCCAGCCCCATGTCGGTGAGGAACGCCTTGGCCACTGGGGTCAGCAGCGACACCAGCTCCTGGGCGCGGGCGCGGGTTGCCGCGTCATCACTGTACCTGGCGGTATCCAGTTGCAGGGCCACATAGCTGGAAAACGCCCGCCCGCCTTCGTTCAAGGCCTTCATGGTCAACAGCATCCGCCGTACATCCGGGTGCACGATAATCGGATCGGCAGCCTTGTCCTTGTTCTGCTCGCCCGTCGGCGAACGGCTTTGCAGACGGTCACGGGCGTATTCGACCGCGTTCTGGTACGAACGCTCACCCAATGCCAACCCCTGGATACCCACCCCCAGGCGCTCGTAGTTCATCATGGTAAACATCGCGGCCAGGCCCTTATTCGGCGCATCGACGATCCAGCCGGTCGCCCCGTCAAAGTTCATCACGCAGGTAGCGGATGCCTTGATGCCCATCTTGTGCTCGATGGAACCGCAGGACAGCGCGTTGCGCTCACCCAGCGAGCCATCGGCATTGACCAGCACCTTGGGCACCAGAAACAGTGAAATGCCCTTGGGGCCGGCTGGTGCATCCGGCAGTCTGGCCAGCACCAGGTGAATGATGTTTTCGGTCAGGTCGTGCTCACCACCGGTAATGAAAATCTTGCTGCCGCTGATCGTGTAGCTACCGTCGGCCGAAGGCTCGGCCCTGGTGCGAATCAGGCCCAGATCGGTACCCGCATGAGCCTCGGTCAGGCACATCGAACCGGTCCAGACACCGGCGTACATGTTCGGCAGATAACGTTCCTTGAGCGCCTGGCTGGCATGGGCATTGATCGACAGGCATGCCCCGGCGGTCAGCATCGGGTACAGACCGAACGACAGGCTGGCGGAGTTGACCATTTCCTCAACCTGGGCCGAAATGGCCTTGGGCATCCCCATGCCACCGAACTGCGGGTCGCCGCCGACACCCACCCAACCGCCTTCGGCGAACGCTTGGTAAGCCGTGACAAAACCTTCCGGGGCTTTGACTGTGCCGTTGCTCCAGGTGCAACCTTGTTCGTCGCTGCTGCGGTTCAGCGGCGCGACCACTTCGGCACTGATCTTGCCGGCCTCTTCAAGGATCGCTGCGGCCGTCTCTTCATCGATCACCTCGGCCAGGCCAGGTAGTTGGGCCCATAGCCTGGACACCTCAAAGACCTCATTGAGTACGAAGCGCATGTCGCGCAAGGGGGCTTTGTAATCAGACATAGTTGGCTTACTCAGGAGTTGTCAGGGCATGAGGCATGCCCGGACTTTGGGATATGCAGGTTTCACCGGCTTGCGCCACGAGGGCATCCGGAACAGGGCGACGCTCCAGCGACGCCCCCCGCAGCAGGAAATACGACAGGGCAGGAATCAGAATCAGGGCGCCGAGCATGTTCCACAGGAACATGAAGGTCAGCAGGATGCCCATGTCCGCCTGGAATTTGATCGGCGACCAGACCCAGCACACCACGCCGGCCGCCAGCGTGATGCCCACCAGGCCCACTACCCGGCCGGTAAACGACACGGCGTTGCGGTAGGCCTGAGCCAGCGGCAGACCCTGGCGCTGGTAATGCAACTGCACGCTGAGCAGGTACAACGCGTAGTCCACACCGATCCCTACGCCCAGCGCGATCACCGGCAGGGTCGCCACTTTCACGCCAATGCCCATGACCACCATCAATGCCTCGCAGAGGATCGAGGTCAGCACCAACGGCAACAGCGCAACCAACGTGGCGCGCCAGCTGCGGAAGGTCATCAGGCAGAACAGCGTCACCGCTGCATAGACGTAGAGCAGCATGGTGCGATTGGCCTCGCGCACCACAATGTTGGTTGCCGCTTCGATGCCGGCGGTCCCGGCGGCCAACAGGATATGGCGATCATCACTGCTGTTTTCCCGGGCAAAGGTGTCGGCAATCCCCACCACGGCATCCAGGGTCTCGGCCTTGTGGTCCTTGAGAAAGGCAATCACCGGCATCAACGAGCAGTCGGTATTGAACAACTCCGGGGAGTTGACCGAGGCTTGCTGCGCGGCATAGTTCAAGACGTCCTGGTTGCGCTGGATACTGTTGAGCTTGGGATTGCCCTCATAAGACCCAGCTGTAATCTGGCGCACGGCATTGACCAGCGAGGCCGTCGCCTGCACCCCCGCAGACTGCTGCAGTTCCCAGGCCAGGCGGTCGGCGAGGATCAGCGTCTGGTAGTTCAGACAGCCTTCGGGCGGCGTCTTGATCATCACCGCGAACAGGTCGCTGGATAACGCGTAGTGACTGGTGATGTAGGCGTTGTCGCGGTTGTAACGAGAGTCGGCACGCAACTCGGGAGCACCACTCTGCAGATCACCAATCTTCAGTTGCAGGCTGATCACAAAGCCGCAGATACCCATCAGTACCGCGACCAATACCGCACCTGTGGCCCACTTGGCCGTGGTGAAGCGGTCGAGCAAGTCCCACAGTTTGCCAAAGCCCTTGTGCCCGTCCGCACGTGTATCGATTTTCAGTGAGCGCTCGGCAGCCCTGGAACCGACGCCTACATAAGACAGTGCTACCGGCATCAGCAACAGCGAGGTGAAGATCAGTACCGCAACACCGATACTGGCGGTGATGGCCAGGTCCTGGATCACCGGTATGTCGATCAGCATCAGCACGGCAAACCCGACTGCGTCGGCCAGCAGCGCGGTGACGCCGGCAATGAACAGACGGCGAAAGGTGTAGCGTGCAGCGATCAGCCTGTGGGTGCCACGGGCGATGTCCTGCATGATGCCGTTCATCTTCTGCGCCGCATGGGACACACCGATGGCGAAGATCAGGAAAGGCACCAGGACCGAATAGGGATCGATGGCGTAGCCCAACCAGGCGACGATGCCCAGTTGCCAGATCACCGCGATCAGCGAACAGCCCACCACCAGCAGCGTGCTGCGCACACAGCGAGTGTAGAAAAAAATGATGACCAGCGAGGTGACCACGGCCAGGCCGAAGAACATCATCACCTGAATCAAACCGTCAATCAGGTCGCCCATCAGTTTGGCGAAACCGATCACCCGCACTTTGTACTGGCCCTTGCCCTCTGCCCCGGCTTTGCGGGCGGCGCTGTCACCGGCGAACTCGATCTTGTCGCGCAGCTGCTCTTCAAGCATCTGCGAGAATTCGTGGTAGTTGATGCGCTGGCCACCGGCCCCGGCCTTGTCCAGCAGCGGTACGATGAGCATGCTCGACTTGAAGTCACTGGCCACCAGGCTGCCCACGATTCCGGCGCGGCTGATGTTCTGGCGCAGCTGCTCGATGTCCGCGGGCAAACCCTGATAGGTACCGGGCATCACCGGGCCGCCCTGGAAGCCCTCCTCGGTGACTTCGGTCCAGCGCACTCCAGGACTCCACAGCGACTTCATCCAGGCGCGGTCGACGCCTTCGGTGAGGAATAGCTGGTCGTTGACCTGCTTGAGTACCTCCAGGTAGCCGGGGTCGAAAATATCGCCCTGGGTGTTCTCGACCACCACCCGCACCGAGTTACCCAGGCCGCGCAACGACTGGCGATTCTCCAGGAAATTCTGGATGTACGGCTGGCTCTGCGGAATCATCTTCTCGAAGCTGGGGCGCAGTTCCAGACGGCTCACCGCCATATAGCCCAGCACCAGGGTGACCAGTGTCATGAGCAGCATGAACAGCGGGCGGTAGTTGAACACCAGCCGCTCCAGCCGGTTGCCGGAACACCGATCGAAGTCACGCAGATCGCGGATCACCGGCATGCTGTCTTGCTTGATATTGCCCATGTCTGGGTTCTCGCTCTAAATTTTCGAGGTCTTATTTGACGGACAATGCCTGTGCGCCACGGCTACCCACCACCACCAGCGAACCATCGGCGGCCAGGGTGGCACCGGCCACGGGTGACGGGTCTTGCTGCGGCAGCAACTGCAGCCGTGTACCGCCGGCCTGGCTAATCAGCGTGTGTCCGGCCTGGGTGAATAGCTCGTACTGACCCTGGGCATTCACGATGGCTGCAGTGATGCTGACCTGCAGGCCGCTAGTCAGTTGGCTCCAGTGCTCGCCGCCATCGGTGCTGCGCAACACATTGCCGCGCAGGCCGTAGGCGATCACTTCACCAGGCTTGCCGACGACGCCGAAGTAGCTGCCCTGATAGGGCGTTTGCAAGGCCGCGAAACGCTGCCGGGCCTCATCCCACTTGAGCAGCAGGCCCTGTTCGCCGGCGATGTACAGCGCATCGCCGGTCGAGGCGATGGCGTTGAGGTGAAAGCCCTGCGGGTTGTCAGTGCGATCCTGAAAAGGTGTCCAGCTCTGGCCACCATCCTCGGTACGCAGGATCAGGTTGAACACACCGACCACATAGCCAAGCTTGTCGTTGGCGAACCACACATCGAGGAACGGCTTGTCGGCGCCCTGCTCGACCAGACGCTGACCTTCAGCGAGCAGCAGAGACCATTGCTCGTTGGCCGGCTCGGCACTGGCCAGCGCCGCATAATGCTTGACCAGCAAGGCACCTATCTGGCGCCCGTCGAGCTGCTTGCGCCAGGTGACGCCGGCATCGCTGCTGTGCAGTACCACGCCATCGTTGCCGACCGCCCAGCCCTGCTCGGCAGAGGGGAAAAACACCGCATTAAGATCGCTGCTGAGCGGGACGCTGGCCTGCAGCCAGTGCTTGCCTGCGTCATCGGAATAAAGAATATGGCCACGCTGGCCAACGGTGACCAGGCGCTCACCGGCGCGAGCGATGCCGATCAAGGGGCTACGCACGGCCAACGCACTCGGCCTGGCCGGCAGATCCAGCACATCCACATAACTGGCCGCTTGAGCGACACCCTGCAACAGCGCCAGCATCGAGCACAGCAGCGCCAGCTCAAACTTTTTCAAGAAACCCATACCGCACCTTCCAGGAAAACGACACCGCGAAGCACCTGAGGTGCAACCCGGCGTCGGAGTCGGTAACCCAGGATGAACGGCACTCACGCCGTCGATCTTCCAGTCACTCTGCCGGGGGACGACAACCGGTCGCCCCGGACTTTTGTCACCTGCCGCTTAGCGGATACCGGACCCCGCCAGGGCCTCCGGCGACCACTGCGCCTTCGACAGTGGGTCGATGTACTTGATGCCGCCGTACGGGCCCGCGATGCCGTTGATGTTGTAGGTGCCGCCCACCAGGTCGTAGATCATGAAAGCCGAGGTATCGGGGACCTGTTTGTCGTAACTCTGACTGAGGAAGGCGAAGCCGCCACGGTAGAGCTTGCCGCTCGAGTCATACTGGTCAGAGGCCAAAGCGATCCAGCTGTCTTCATCCAGGTAGAAACGGCGCTTGTGGTAGATGTGTCGCGCACCGGCCTTGACAGTGCCCTCCACCACCCAGACACGGTGCTTCTCCCAGCGCACATAGTCGGGAGCGATATGGTTGGGGGTCGTCAGCACCTTTGAGTCCTGAGCGTAGGTCAGCTTGTAGGTGTTGTAGGGCACTATCATTTCCTGCTTGCCCACCAGCTTCCAGTCGAAGCGGTCCAACGCGCCATTGAAGACGAATGTATCGTCGTAAGTATTGGTACCGGCAGTACCAGGGTTAGGCGTGTCATAGGCCAGGTCCGGCGCCAGCTTCACCCGACGCTGGCCAGGCAGGTACTGCCAGGCCTTGCGTGGCTGGGCCAACGGGTTGGCAGAATCCTTGAGCATGATCGCCTCTCCCGCACGACGCGCGGGACCGGTGTAATACAGCTTCATCTGGTAGAAGATGTCAGTGCTGCTGATCGGCTTCGACATGTTTTCGTAGATCGGATAGTTCATGAACGCCAGAGCAGTGGTGGACAGTGTCGGCACACCCGAAGCATCAACGTTCCAGGAGTCATACTTGGTGCTGAGATTGACCCCCAGGTAACGCAGCAGGTGGTTCCACATGGCCTCACTGCCCGACTGCGGAATCGGGAACGGCACGCCGGGCAGTACGTTATCGATGGACAGGCCGCCGTCGAGGGACTTGGCACCGGTGGCGTTTTTCAGGCTGTTGTCCAGCACCGCCTGGGGCAGAGCCACAGTACGGTGGGTCGGATAAACATCGATGCGGTAACTGGGAAAGCGCTTGGCCAGCTCCACCGTGGTGGCCGTCAACAGACCCTTGTACTGGTCGACGTTCTTGCCATCGATAACCAGCACCGGCTTCTCGTCGACAAAGGGGTTCGGACGCATGCTGTCGCCGGGTTTGAAACTGGCTGGCGGGGTGGTCAGCCCGCCTTTGTAGGCTGGAATCGAACCATCGGCATTGCCCGCCATCTCGGCGCCTACACCGGTAAGGCTGGTGCCCAGCCTGGCCGCTTCCTGAACCGATACACCCGCCTGGGCCTGACCGGCAATGACGGCCACCAGGGAGGCTGCCAGCACGCTACTTGGGAATCTCATCTGAATTCTCTCCACTTGTTTTTGTAATCCGAGCGTCAATCAGAAGGTGGTTTTGAACGAGGCCGTGACCATCCCGCGGTCCTTCAGCAGCGGCGCCAGGCCTGCCTGCGAAGTGATCTGACCGGGGATGCACTGGTACAGGCCGTTAGCACCGGGGGTGTTGTTGTCAGTACCGCTATTGCAGGTATCGAAGGGACCAAAAGCGTCCACGTACTTCAGGTCGAACTTGTACTTCTGATAGACGTCGGCAGCGATGCCTACGGAGTAGCTACCGGCGCCCTCGTTGCCACCCAGCTGGATGGCAGAGTTGCCCTTGAGACCGACGTTGTAGGCCACTGGCATGGACAGATCGACACCCGGGAACACCTGGAACCAGGTCGGAGTGAAGTTGGCAGCGATGGTGTATGCATTGGTGTCGACCTTGTCGACGCCCCTGTAGCTGGAATCGCCCTTGAAGGTCTGCTTGCCGGCCTGATTGACGCTGACCAGATGGGTCATGGCACCTTCCACGGCCAAGGAGGAAGCATCCCACAACGGAGTCCTGCCAAAAGTCACCAGGCCATTGAGTACCACGTGGAAAGTCTTGCCACGGGCCAGCCCGGTATCACCTTTGCCCGGCACGGCACCGATCAGGTTGGCGCCGTTGATCTGGCCCTGGCCAGCCTCAGCACTCAATGGCCCGTTGATGGTGCTGAAATTGCTCACCAGCGGCATGTTCTCGCGATAGTTCAGATCGAGACCGACGCTGACCGGACCCACACTCTTCGACAGACTGATGCCATAGATATCGATGTCATCGGCGTAGGCGCTGAAGTATTCAGTGCCCTGGAGACCCGCCAGGCCAGGCTTATTCAGGTTAGGCGCATTGATCAGCACTGCCGGCAAGGTGTCCGAGGTGTTGCGGTAGTAGAAGCCCAGGGTGCCATCCAGCCATTCCGGACTCCACTTGGCCATCAGCCCGAAGTCGCCGGAATTGCGCGGTTTGATATCATGGCCACGCGGCGCGCCGAAAAAGGCACCATTCCCAACCGTCGGCAGTGGCAACCAGAAGACTTTCCCTCCATCGTTCAGCATGTCATAGGCCCCCATGTAGGTCCCCCCCTCGGGCAGACGGGAGTTCTGATACGCCAGGAAGTACTGAGCGCCCAGCGTCAGCTCTGGATTGACCGTGAACGACATGGAAATCTGGTTGCGCGGCAGGAACAGTTCCTTGGTTTCGGTGCCCGGCACGTTATACAGCTTGGCAAGGTCCAGGCCTGCCTGACCGTAGTTGATACCGTTGGCCGCGTTGAACAGGGTCTCGCCCCAGTACACGTTGTGCTTGCCGAGCTTGACGCTGAACATCGACTCCTCGCCGATCTCGGTGCTGTAGAACACAAAGGCATCGAGGATTTCGCCGGAGGGGCCGTTGTAATAACGATCGGTATAACCGCTCAGCCCATGCGTCTGTGCAACGTGGCCGTTCAGCGAATTGCCAGCAGGATTCGCTGAAACCAGGTTACCCGCGTTGCCCGCCTGTCCTGGAAAAGCGTTGGAATTGGAACCTGCGTTGTCATAGGCATGGTCATACCAACTCGCGCCGCTGACACGAAAGCCCATTGTCCTTTGGTAGACAACATCCAGCTCGGTCAGCAGATCGACCCGCTCAGTCACCGCTCGACCGACACGAAAGTTCTTGTCGCCGTCGTTGAGGTTGGAGGTGTTGGCGATCTTCGAGTTCTGACCTTCCACCCGTTGGCCATAACTGGTCTTGAGGGTGTTATCGAAGCGCACGGCCCAGTCTTCACTGCCAGTGTTGAACTCAAAGGCATGGGCGGCCGGCATGCAGGCCAGCAGCATAGCCGTGACGGGCAGGCTGCGCTGAAAGTAGCTGTGACTTGTTGGGTTGTGCATTACGTTGTCTCCGTTTTTTTGTTTTTTTTGTTCTAACAACGGCTCACATCCGGGTAAGGCGGCGATGCGAGTGTCTTTCAGGCACCGTTACTCAGGTGCTTACTTCCTTTCCTCCAGGGTGAGGTGAGCCAGGCTCGTCGCGCCTAGCGATCCAATGTGCGGATAAAGGCTTCAGCCTGCGGCCATTCGCCGTAGCCGGCGGCCGGGTTGAGATGGCCTACAGCGCCGAGATTGACCAGTTCACTGCCCCAGTTGCGGGCCATTTGGGTCACGGCCTCCAGGCTGGCAAGGTGATCGTTGGTGCTGCCGGCCACCAGGCTGCGGAACGGCAGCGGGCCTTGGGGTAGAGGATCCCAACCATTGGTACGAAGAGTTTCAGCGGATGGGTAGCCTTGCGGCCAGCTGGCATCGAGATCCGGTGGAGCGGCCAGCAGAGCACCCTTGATCGGACGACTGTGCCGCGCAGCCCAGTGCGCGACCATCAACACGCCGGCACTGTGGGCCACCAGAATCACCGGCCCTTCGATCTGCTCCAGTTCGTGCTGGATCGCCCGGACCCGCGCAACGCAGTCCAGCTTGTCGGCTTCAAGTGGCGGGACACTGCGCACCTTGCTCAATCTGGCCTCAAGCAACGTTTGCCAATGCTCGGCAACGTGCTCGCGCAGGCCCGGTACGATCAGAACGGTTGCGGCAGTTTGCAGTTTGTCCACGTCAACACCTTCGCTTTCTCGATGACTCGACTGGCTCATTCGCCAGAAGCTTTTTGTAGTGCTGACATTAAAGAGCCCTCACTCGACGCGCTTTTCATTTGACGTCAGTCGCTTTTCTTTTGATGACAGATTTCGAGGCGTTGAAGTGACTCTTGCGCGGGTCGAAAAAACCCTCGAGGTTGCTCCAGGTCACGGTATTCAATGCTTGAGGGTGGATTGACCCCATGAGGCAGTCATGAGCCGATACAGGAATGGGTGAACCACATCGTTCAGGGCATAACTTTTCATTTCATGACTTGCTGGATATAGTCAGTCACGCTCATTTCCACCGGAACTACTCCAGGAAAGACCTCTGCATGACTAAGCTTGTTCGCGCCGCCGTCTTGACCAACTACCTGGAAGTCACCCAGTACCTTGGGTTCAATCCGCACGATTTGCTGGCGAGCGTCGGCCTGAGCAAGACCCAGCTACAAGCCCCCGAACAACGTATTCCGATCGATGCAGCCGTGCGCCTGCTGGAGGATTCGGCCGCCGCCAGCGGATGCCAGAGTTTCGGCCTGAGCATGGCCGAATCGCGCCAGCTCTCGGACTTCGGTGTCGTCAGCCTGCTGCTCAGCCACCAGCGCACGCTGCGTGATGCCTTGCAGGTCGTGGTGCATTACCGTCATCTGATGAACGATTCGCTGGCCATCTTCATTGAAGAGGCCGGCAAGATGGTGATCATTCGCGAGGAGGTGGTCACCGATTCACCGATGCCCTGCCGACAAGCCACTGAGCTGGCAATCGGGGTGATGTTCCGCCTGTGCGCCGCCTTGCTCGGTACACACTGGCACCCCTACAGCGTCAACTTCACGCACCAGCCCCCGGACAACCTGCACCTGCATCGCCGCCTGTTCGGCTGTAACCTGGAATTCGGCAGCGAGTTCAATGGCATTGTCTGCTCCGACGCCAGCCTCGACATGACCAATCCCCATGCCGATCCGGCCATGGCGCGCTACGCCCAGAGTTACCTCGACTCGCTGCTCAGCCACGAAGGACCATCGATGCTGTTCGAGGTGCGCAAAGCCATCTACCTGCTGTTGCCGATGGGGCGCGCCACCATCGAGCAAATCGCCCAGACCCAGGGCATGAACGTTCGGACCCTGCAGCGCCGCCTCAAAGGCGACGGCTGCGCCTTCAACGACCTGATCAACGACGTGCGTCGCGATCTGGTGCTGCGCTACCTGGAAAACCCGAATTACTCGCTGGGCCGGATCGCCGACATGCTCGGCTACTCCATGGCGAGCTCCTTCACGCGCTGGTTCATCACCCAGTTCGGCATGCCGCCGGCAGCCTGGCGCAGCGCGCAAAAACACGCCGCTGCCAGAGCACAGATTGACCCGACCACCCTGCCCGGCCCCACAGCACCCTGACCCCTGAACCGACGGAGATGGAGGCTGGAATTTCAACAAAAAAAAAACGGCGACTGCTGGTACAGTCGCCGCGAAAGAACCCGTGTTTGTGATACCGGCCCAGAGCATTACTGCGCCGAGGAACCAATGCAGTGCAGCCCTCCGTAGCAGCTGGCGAAGCCTGCGTCCGGCTGCGTAGCAGTCGTAAAAACTGAGTGCGCGGTTTTCCTGAAGCACCCTATCGTTTGAATTCACGACCGCTGCGCGGCCGAACGCAGGCTACGCCAGCTGCTACGGGGAATAGGCTGGACCTGAAATTGCTTAACGGGCTTAGAAACCCCAGTGCAGCAACAACAGCACCAGCACAGCAAGGAACACCGTCTCCCCTACCATCAGCAGGATGGGCTTGATGCCGACTGCGGCCAGCTCCTTGAGTTGAGTCTTCATTCCCAAGGCGCTGATGGAAACCACCAGGCACCAGCGCGACAGTTCGTTGACCGAGCCCTGTAACACTGGAGCGACCCAACCGGTGCTGTTGATACAGGCCAGAATCAGAAAACCGACGGCGAACCACGGTAGCAGCGGCGGTCGTTTGCCCGCCGTGTCGGCGCCCTGCATACGGGTGATCATGGTGGCGCAGAGGATCACCGGCAGCAGCATGGCGACCCGCATCAGCTTGACCACCGTGGCTATATCACCGGTTTCGGTCGACAGGCTGTAACCGGCACCGACCACCTGAGCGACATCGTGGATGGTGCCGCCGAGGAACATCCCTGCCATTTGTGGTGACAACGACAGCCAGTTGGCAATCATCGGATACAGGATCATCGCCGTGGTCGACAGTGCCGACACTCCAATGACGGTGAACAGCGTGGCACGCTCTTTCTGCGGATGATTGGGCAACGCCGCCGCCAGCGCCAACGCCGCCGACGCACCACAAATCGCGGTTGCCCCACCGGTAAGCATGCCAAACAAGCGCTGAAAACCCAGCGCCTTGGCCGCGACCACCGAAACGCCAATCGTCACCACCACCAGAATCACCACCAGGGCCACTGGCTTCCAGCCAAGAGCGGCAATCTGCTCCAGTGTGATGCGCATGCCCAGCAGCGCCACGCCAATGCGCAACACGGTGCGTGCCGTGAACTCGATGCCGGCCTTGCACGCGCCATCACTGGCCAGGAAGTTGAGCGCCATGCCCAGCAGCAAGGCGAACAGCATCACCGGCGCACCATAATGCTCGGACAAAAAGGAGGCTGCCGCCGCCACAATCAGACTGACGATGAAACCCGGCGCCAATTCGCGCGTTCGGCTATGGACACGGGTGAGAGCGATGGTGCTCATGGCACGGACTCCTCAGAAACAATGACGATGAATGCCTGGCCGTCGACGACCTCGACCGGGTAGTTGGCGACTTTGAGTTGGGTTGAATTGAGCAAGTAGCCGCTGCGCAGATCGAAGCGCAGGCCATGGGCGCAGCATTGAATCACCCTCCCCTCAAGGCGCCCGCCACACAGCGAGGCGCCCTGATGCGGGCAACCGTCGTCGATGGCGAACAGATCGCCCTCGACGTTGAACAACGCCAGGCTTTTGCCCTCGAATTCAACCAGCGCACGGCCTCCCGCCCGCGGGAGTTTTCCGGCAGGCACGGGTACACGCCGACTCATGCCGGTAGCCGCGCGCGATGGCTATCGAGCAAGGCTTCGCCCATGGCGCCAAGCAGTTCCTCGGCAGGCTGCGCGCCTACCACCGTCAGGCGACGGTCGAATTGAAAGCACGGCACACCGCTGCCAGCTCCTGCCTCGTTGCCGACGTAAGGATCGCCGTCACCTTGCAGAACGGAGGCCATGGCATCAGCGTCGAAGCCACACGCCTGGGCGATGGCGATCAAGGTCTCACGGCAGCCCAAGTCCTCGCCGTACTGGAAGTAGGCGGCGAACAGACGTTCAAGCAAGACATCACGCTGTGCCGTACTGCCCAGCACAGTGGCACGTTCCAGCAAACGATGGGCATCAGCGGTATTGGGCATGGTGGCGATGCGGCTCAGGTCGATGGGCACCCCCACCGCCATCGCGGCCTGCTGCACCTGGGCCTGGCGCATGCTTACCGCTTCGGCACTGCCCAGGCGTTTGCGATAAAACTCGACAAAGGGCTCACCCTGTACCGGCAGTTGTGGCAACAGCTGCACCCCGTGCCACACCGTGGTGATGTCCACACCCGGTTGCTGGATGCGCAAAAGATCCTGCGCGCGCTCCAGTTGGCGCTTGCCGATCAGGCACCAGGGGCAGATGAAATCGAAGAACACATCAATACGTAAACGACCACTCACAACTTCACCTCTAACACCGCTTGGCTAACCGAATCGTTGACACGCTCGCCCTTAAGCCGGGCAATATCCTTGTGGTAATGACACTTGGCATAAAAGAACACGGCCGCTGCCGCGATGCTGACCAATGGCACCAATTGGAAGGTGGCCTGCAAGCCGATTACATCGGACACCTTGCCGGTGATGAACGGCCCCGGGGCCAATCCGAGCATGTTGTTGGCCAGGGTCAGCGTGGCAAAGGCCGTGCCGTGGACTGAATAATGGGTCAGGTTGGCAACCATCGCCCCGGCAGGTCCGGTGGTGCCGGCGGCAATCAGCATTCCCAGGCAGATCAGCAGCAGTTGCGCAGGCCCCGCCGGCAAGGCGAACGCCGCCGACAGCAGCAGGCAACTGCCCAGGCAAAACGCGATAGCCAGGGCGACCTTTCGCTCCGGCGAGTGGCGACACAGTCGGTCGCTGAGCATGCCGCACATAATCATCCCTGCCCCGCTGCACAGCACGATGATTGCCGCGACACCGCCCGCCTTGTCCGTTCCCATGTCGTAATAACGATTGAGGTAACTGGGCATCCACACAATCACGGTGCCACCGACAAACAGTTGCAAGCCGCTGCCGATATAGGCCGCGATCACCGAACGGCTGGAACACAGCGTGCTTAGCGGACGCTTGACCGCTGCTGCTGCCTTGTTCGCGACTTGGGCGGCGCGTTGTGGGGCGATGCGCGCTTCCTTGACGATGATCGGGTAAAGCACAGCCAGCAGCAGGCCAAACAGCGCCATGCCGGCGAACGACCAGCGCCAGCCCAACCTGGCAGCTAATACACCGCCCAAGGCCATGCCTAATACCGATCCGAACATGCCGCCCGCCATGAAGGCACTGGCAAGCGTTGCGCGCAGGTGTTTGGGAAAGACCGAAATCACCACCGCGATGCCGACGCTGCCATAGGCCGCCTCGCCGACACCCACCATGAAGCGGGCAATAAACATCTGCTGGTAGTCCTGCGCCAACGCGCAGCCTAGAGTGGCCAGACTCCACAGTAGAGCCATCAGCGCCAGGCTCTTTACCCGACCGAAGCGATCAGCCATCAACGACAGGGGAAATGTCAGCAAGCCGACCATCAAGGCGACAATGCCACTGAGCAGGCCGAGCTGGCCGTCACTCAGGGCCCACTCGCCCTTGAGCATCGGGAACACCGCGTTCAGCACCTGGCGCGACATGTAATCGGAAATCAACAAGCCGAACGTCAGTGCAAAGACGATCCAGGCATATTTGCGCGCAACACCGACAGCACTTGAGTCGTCATCGTCCGCGACGCTTGGGTGATAGGCCATGCAGCCTCCTCGAAACTTTGTTTTATTTGTTGTTATCGAGCTTGTTGCAATGCAGCGAGCGAGAGGCCGTCGACCTCTCGCCCCGGCTGCCCCTCAGCCGCGTTGCGGCACACCCTTCTGGCCAGCCTTGCGGTTGGGGGCCATACCGTTGGCCAACAGGGTTTCTTCGATACTCTGGTACTGCACACCGATGCGGTAGATCTCACGCGCTTCTTTGCCGGTGGCGATTGCGCGACCCAACTCATGGGCTACGCGCACGGTTTGCTCGATCTGCTGCACAGAGCTGAAACGCTCGCCTTTGTGATTGATAATCGTGTCTTCAATGCCCACCCGTGGATGCATCCCCATGGACAGCGCCATGACATTGAACGGCAGCACGTTCTTCAACAGCGATTCGGCGGTCACGGTGCAGCCATCCGGCGCGCGGTGGACGAAGTTGAAGAAGTTGAACGGATTAGGGCCATCGAAACCACCGCCGATGCCAATCCAGGTCAGGTTTAACGGCCCCATGTAGACGCCCTTGCGCACCAGGCGCTCAAGTGTCTCCAGGGCGTGCATCCCGGTCAGCTGGAAATGCGGCTGGACGCCGGCAGCCATCAGGCGACGCAGGTGCTCCGCGACCCAGGCAGGACCTGCCGGCACGGTCATCTCGCTGTAGGCGGCCTGATAGGCCGGGTTAGCCAGGGACGTGCCCTCCAGGTATTCCGGATAGAGCAGCTCCATGATGTTCATCTGCGTGGTGTTGATGGCCACCGTGACCTGATCCGGTTTTGGCGTCAGCTCAGCCAGCATGTGGCGAGTATCGTCAGACAGCCACTTGGCGGCTTCGCCATCGCTTTCGGGCGCGAAGGAAATCGAGCCACCGACCTGGATGATCATGTCCGGCACGGCTTCACGCACACCGGCGATCAATTCGTTGAACTTGGACAGGCGCTTGGAGCCCTTGCCGTCCAGTTCTCGCACGTGCAGGTGCAATACGGTGGCACCTGCCTCATAACAATCGACCGCCTTCTGCACCTGCTCATCCATGGTCAGGGGGATGTCTTCGGGGAAGTCTTCCGGCATCCACTCAGGCCCGTACGGAGCGACGGTGATCACCACCTTTTCCATGTTTTCCGGGTGCAGGGAATCGTCAAAAAATTGCATGAGTTACTCCTTTTATTATCATTGTCCGCCCACTCCGGACGTTGCCGGGGGACGTGTGTACGAGTGCGAATGCAGAAACGACTGATCAGTAAGTCTTGTCGCCGATGATGCCGGCACGTTCCATCTTGCGATGGCACGGCGGGTAATCCATCACGGCGTAATGCTGGGTACTACGGTTGTCCCAGATCGCGATACTGTTGGGCTTCCAGCGCCAACGCACCTGATATTCCGGGATGTACGCCTGGCTGATCAGGTAGCGCAGGAGCTCACCCGCACCAGGGTTGGCGTCCTGGCCGAAGCGTACCCGCCCGGGGGTGTGGTAGTTGCTGAAGTGGGTGGTAAAGGCATTGACGAACAGCACCTTTTCCAAGGTTTCCGGGTGGGTGCGCACCACCGGGTGCTCGGCATCCGGGTACATCGCCTTAAGCGCCAGACGCTTATCGATCGGCATGGCGGCACCGAAGCTCGACTCGATGCTGTGGCGGGCTCGCAGATCGGAGATCTTCGCCTTCACCTCATCAGGCAAGCGCGCGTAGGCTTCCACCATGTTTGCCCACATGGTGTCGCCCCCCACTGGTGGACATTCCACGCAGCGCAGCACGCAGCCCATCGGCGGGGCCTCCCGCCAGGTAGCATCGGTGTGCCAGGCGTTCTCGTAGCGGTCCATCGACTGGTCCGGGCTCTTGTAGATGCGCACCAGCCCCGGATGATCCGGGTCGCTGCCGGCCACCGGATGATCCTCCAGCTCGCCAAAACGACGGGCGAACGCCACGTGCTCGGCGCGACTGATGTCCTGGTTACGCAGGAACACCACCCGATGCTTGAGCAGCTGAGCACGAATCTCGGCAAAAAGACCGTCGTCATGGACCGCATCGGCGAGGTTGACGCCGACCAGTTCCGCGCCAATGCTGCAGGTCAATTGTTCGACTTTCATGGCAGGCGGCTCCCTTAAATGACGAAAATCGATGAGCCCGTGGTCTTGCGTGACTCCAGGTCGCGATGAGCCTGCGCGGCATCCTGCAACGCATAGTGCTGGTTAATCTCGATCTTGATTCGACCGCTGCCGACGTGGTCGAACAGCTCGCCCGCCAGGGCGGCTTTTTCCGCCGGGTCGGCGATGTAGTCGGCCAGGGCCGGGCGGGTCATGAACAACGAGCCCTTGATCGCCAGCTGTACCGGATCGAAGGCCGGGATCGGGCCGGATGCGGTGCCGACGCAGACCATCAGGCCGCGGCGCTTGAGCGAGTCCAGGGAGCCCATGAAGGTATTCTTGCCGACGCTGTCGAACACCACGTTGACACCGACGCCGTCAGTCAATTCGCGAACGCGCTGGGCGACGTCTTCATGGCTGTAGTTGATGACATGGTCGCAGCCATGGGCCCGGGCGATTTCGCCCTTGACCTCGGTGGACACGGTGCCGATGACGGTCAGGCCGAGCAGCCTGGCCCACTGCGAAACGATCAGGCCCACACCACCGGCGGCGGCGTGCAGCAGAATGCTGTCGCCGGCCTTGAAATCGTAAATGCGCCGCATCAGGTACGCCGACGTCAGGCCGCGCATGGTCATGGCCGCGGCGGTCTCGAAACTGATGGTTTCCGGAAGCTTGATCAACGGCGCGGCCGGGATCAGACGCTCGGTGCTGTAGGCACCTAATGTATTGAGAAAACCGGTGTAGGTAACGCGATCACCCACGCGTACGCTGGTAACCCCCTCGCCGATGGCCTGGACCACACCGCAGGCTTCAACCCCCATGCCGTTGGGCATCGGGATCGGGTAGGTGCCATTGCGAAAGTAGGTGTCGGCATAGTTCAGGCCGACCGCCACATGACGAAGACGAACCTGGCCTGGACCGGGTTCGCCAACTTCGACCTCCTCATAACGGAGGACTTCGGGACCACCTGTTTCGTAGAAGCGTATGGCTTTGGCCATGTTTTCTTATTCTCCAGTCTGCAAGATTGGCGTGCAGCGTCGATTTGCGCTGATTGGACTGTAGGACGCAGTCCGGCAAGCCGCTTCTCATCAGACGACAATGGCTTTTCATTTCATGACAGCTACCCGGGTGGTGTGCGCTGTATCAACGCCTGAGGTAGATGACTTATCCAGTACCGCTCGATACCCTTGCGCACCTCGGTACCTGACGGTGTTCCAGGTCAAACCACACTCCATCCAGACGAGCATGTAATGAAATCCCCCGCAGGTTTGCTGCTGTCGGGTATTGAGCTGGACCGTGCCAGCTCCATCCCCCTGTACCGCCAACTCTATTTGCAGATTCGCAAACAGATTCTCAGTGGAAGAATTCAAGGGGGCGTGCGCCTACCGTCGACCCGGACCTTGAGCAAAGAGCTTGCGCTGTCGCGGATCACTATTCTCAATGCCTTTGATCAACTGATTGCCGAAGGCTTTCTGGCCTCGCGTACCGGGGCCGGTACCTATGTCGGCAATGAGTGGGAAAGCCGTGGTATTGCCGACGATGAGCGGCAGCGCCAGCCGCCTCGCCTGTCCAATCTGAGCCAGTCCATGCTGTCGCTGCGCAGCATTCATTTCCGCGGGGTCTCCTATGCTGGCTGGGTCGCCGGGAGCCCCACCTCATTCCTGCCAAGCCACAGCGCTTACGACGCGTTCCCGCAGCATATCTGGAAGCGCCTGATGAACCGCCACCTGCACAAGCCGACCAAGGCCATGCTCGGCTATGGCGAACTGCAAGGATTGCTGGCCCTGCGCAAGGCGATTGCTGAATACGTCTTTGATGCCCGTGGCATCGACTGCAGTGCCGAGCAGGTGGTCATCGTTTCCGGCGCCCAGCAAGCCTTTAACCTGCTGGGCATGCTGTTGCTCAATCCACAGGACAGCGTGTGGATGGAGGATCCGGGGCATATCGCGGCGCGAATCGCGCTCCAGGCCCAGGGTGGTCTGGTGGTCCCGTTGCGTATCGACGAACAGGGGATCGATATCCAGCAAGGCCTGGCTCAGTGCCCTGACGCACGCCTGGTGTTTACCACGCCTTCTCGTCAGCATCCCTTGGGCGTCACCATGAGTTATGCGCGGCGCCAGGAACTCATCGACTGGGCCGCGCGTAACCAAAGCTGGATCATCGAGGACGACTGCGACAGTGAGTTTCGCTACAACGGCCGCCCCCTGCCTGCACTCTATGCCATGGACCAATGGGCCCGGGTGATCCACGTCGGAACGTTCAGCAAAGTGCTCTTCCCCTCGCTACGACTGGGTTACGTGATACTGCCGCACGCCTTGATCGAACCCTTCTGCACGCTGCGGGCGGTCATGGATCGCAGCCCGCCCACACTGCTGCAGGCCGTGACAGCAGACTTCATGGGCGAAGGCCACTTTCTGGGCCATATTCGTCGCATGCGTGCGCTGTACCAGACTCGCCAGCAAGCACTGGTCGAACAACTGCAGCAAAGGCTGGGCGGTTTCTTCAAGATCACCCCGGTGGAAGCCGGCATGCACCTGATCGCCTGGCTGCCACCCAAGCTTGATGACGACGCCATCGCCAAGGAACTGGCCAGGCATAATATTCACACCTATGCCCTGAGCGACTACTGCCTTGAGCATGTCCTGCCACCTGCTCTACTGATCGGTTTTGCCGGCACACCTGAGGACCAGGCCGAGGAGCGCGTCGAAGCACTTGCCCAGGCCTTGAGCAAAATGGGGTACCTGCAGCAGGCCACTTGAAGCAAGGCAAGTGGTCTTGTGATTTAACTGATAATGGATCTATCGAGAGTTCCTGACTGGCGCGATAAAGGCTGCGCCGGTAGACCCGGCGTCTGAACCAGGAATAACTCGAATGAACAATAAGATCCAGGAACGATTCAATGCCTTGCTCAGCCACAAGGCTGTCGAGGCCGGGGCACCTCCCGCACTGACTGAAGCACTGGCCCGCCGGCTGCTCGACCGACTTGGGCAACTGCGCTTGTTTGCTCATGCCTACCCCTTGCTGACCAACCTCACCCATGGCCGTGTCACACCTGGCGACCTGCTGGACTTCGCCTATCGCCACGAGCTGCAGGGTCTGAGCCTGCACTTGCTCGACGGCGAGGAAAACAGCCTGAGTCAAATGACACCCGCGCAACTTCAGGCGTTTGCTGACAAGGCCAATGCACTGGGGCTGGATGTGCACCTGGAAATCAGCAGCACGCTGAAAAAAGATGTCGATCAGGTGATCGCCATTGCCAGGGCCCTGGGGGTTCGCAACATCCGCGTGTACTCACGCTACGAGGGAAGGCTGTCGCAGGTGATGGAGGTGATCGAGTCAGACCTGCATTACCTCGCGCAGCAGGCAGACGAGCACGACCTGTTCTTCGACTTCGAGCAGCATGAGGAACTCAAGAGCGCCGAGATCGCGCAACTGCTGAACCGGCTCAACCACCCCCGACTGCATGCCTTGTTCGACTTCGGCAACATGATCAATGCCTGCGAACAGCCCCTGCAGGCGCTCCGTACCCTGGCGCCGCACATACGCCAGACCCACCTCAAGGGTGTGCGTATCGTCCCCGAGCAAAACGGATTCGGCCATTACGGCGTGCTGCAGGGCTGTGACGAAGACGATCTGCCCAACGCACGCATGGTGTTCGAGCTGTTGATGCTCGGCGAATCTACCCCGCAAGTGATCGCGTTCATCCTTGAGCAGGAAAACCACTACGTCGCCCCGGCGTTCCGCCAGACCCTTGAGGCCGCCGACCCGTTCATTGCGTACCGGGAAATGAGTGAAACGGCGCTGCCTGGCGGCTATTCGCTTGAGCGAATGTTGGCCGATGAACACCGTTGGGCAAACAACCAGGTCGCCTATGTACGAAGCCTGCTGGCCGAGCTCCGAACCCTGGCCGAGTTGACCCTGGACAACGGCGCAAACGCCTGAACGTGACGTGACAACCGGTACTGCTTACCCGATTACGCCTGGAGAACAATAATGACAACTCGTGACAAGGCCAAATGGCTCAGATTCCTGATTCTCATCCTCGGTGGGGGCACCATTTACAAACTGTCGAGCCTCAAGGACGCCTTCTATGTGCCCATGCAAGAATTCATGGGATTAACCCATACTGAAATCGGCCTGCTGCTGAGCGCCAACGCCATTGTCGCCACCGTGCTGTTTGTCGTAGGCGGTCTGCTCGCAGACCGTTTCGACACACGCAAGCTGATTCCCATCGGTCTGCTCGGCACCGGCAGTCTCGGGCTCTACCTGGCGACCTTCCCGCCCTTCAGCAATCTGCTGATCGTGTTCAGCCTGTTGGCCGTCTGCGCCGATTGCATCTTCTGGCCCTCGCTGCTCAAGGCCATCCGCAATCTGGGTGACGACCAGGAACAGGGGCGGTTGTTCGGTCTTCTGGAAGGCGGGCGTGGTGTTATTGATACTCTGGTCGCCTTTTCTGCTTTGGGTGTCTTCGTCGCCATGGGCTCCGGTGAGGCCGGCCTGAAATCGGCGATCCTGTTTTATTCGGTCATCGACATTCTTGCCGGAATCCTGACCTGGTTTCTGCTCAAGGGCGGCACCGCGCAGTCGATTGCCAAGCCGAAGAACGGTTTGTCGAACCTGCTCGAGGCCATCAAGGTCCCGGGTATCTGGCTGGTCAGCCTCAACGTGTTCATGGTCTACATCGTGTACTGCGGCCTGACCTACTTCATTCCCTACCTCAAGGACATGTACGAACTGCCTGTGGCACTGGTGGGCGCTTACGGCATCATCAATCAGTACTTTCTCAAGATCCTGGGCGGCCCTGCCGGTGGCTTCATTGCCGACAAGCAGTTCAAGAGCACCAGCCGCTATCTGAAATGGGCATTCCTGGCTTTGCTGCCGCTCATGGGCGTCGTCATGCTCATCCCGAAAAACCCGAGTTTCATCTACGCGGGCATGGCCGCCACGCTGTCCTTTGCACTCATCGTGTTCTCCATGCGCGGCGTGTTCTGGGCGCCCATGGGTGAAGTCGGCATCCCCCAGCACATCACCGGTTCAGCCTTCGGTATCGGCTGCCTGATCGGCTACGCACCGGGCATGTTCGCTTACGTCATCTATGGCGCAATCCTCGACCATTTCCCCGGCCAGCAAGGCTACAACTACGTCTTCAGCTTGATGAGTCTGTTGGCCATTCTTGGATTCATGGTGTCCAGCCTGCTGTATCGGGCCGTCCAGAATAAATCCACGGCAACCGGCGGGGTTAGCGCAGCGCAAACCTGAACATCGCCCTGGTAACCGGAAACTGGTCGGCGTAATGCCTCTTCCTGGAAAATCAGCCCTGGCGCATGCCAGTCAGAAATGAGCGAAACGACCATTTGAATGATTGAATTGCGCAGATTAAGTTGTTGGCCTAAGATCAATTTGACTGAATCAATCACCAGATGATCGATTCAGTCAGTTTCGAGGTGAAACACGTCTTGCCAAACAATTATAAAAGGAGACCCTCGTGGCCCAGATTCCTATCAAGCGCACCATTGAACGCATCCCCGGCGGCATGATGATCGTGCCTCTGTTGATCGGCTCACTCGTGGCGACATTCCTGCCTGACACGCCCAAATTTTTCGGATCATTCACCAATGCGCTGTTCACCGGCGCGTTGCCCATTCTGGCGGTGTTCTACGTGTGCATGGGCGCGAGCATCAATATCAAGGCCACGCCTTACCTGCTCAAAAAGGGCGGCACGCTGCTCATCACCAAAGTCGGCATCGCCGTGCTCATCGGCATCGTGCTTGGCCACTTCCTGGGTGAGCAGCCAGTATCCTCCGGGCTTTTCGCCGGTATCTCCACGTTGGCGGTGGTCGCCGCAATGAACGACACCAACGGCGGCTTGTACATGGCGTTGATGGGGCAGTACGGCCGCTCCGAAGACGTCGGCGCCTATTCGGTGATGTCGCTGGAGTCCGGGCCTTTTCTGACCATGGTTACCCTCGGCATTGCCGGCTTGTCAGCCTTCCCCTGGCCGACGCTGGTGGGCAGCATTCTGCCGCTGGCCCTGGGCATGCTGCTGGGCAACCTCGACCGCGACATGCGCGACTTCCTGGCCAAGGCCGTGCCGGTGATGATCCCGTTCTTCGCCCTCGCACTGGGTGCCAGCCTCGACCTGCATAACGTCTGGCAGGCTGGTTTGCTGGGTCTTGGCATGGGTGTCGCGGTGGTCGTGCTGACCGGCATTCCGCTGTTTTTCGCCGATCGTTTGACCGGCGGCACCGGTGTTGCCGGCGTGGCGGCAGCCACCACCGCGGGCAATGCCGCCGCCGTTCCGGCGTTGATCGCAGCGGCAAATCCGGTGTACGCCGAAGCGGCCAAGAGCGCGACAATTCTGGTGGCTGCCTGCGTTGTGGTCACCGCGATCCTCGCACCGTTACTCACTGCAGCGGTCGCCAAACGCGTGCAACAGCGCAATCCCGTGGTCATCCCCGAGCCGGACCTCCAACCGCAAAAGCAGGAAGCCCTGCGATGAGCATTCTGATCATCGCGGACGATCTGTCCGGCGCGGCGGATTGTGCCATCGGCTTTGCCAGCGCGGGGATGCAAACGGTCGTCACGCTCGAGCCTTTGCATGACAAGGCTGACGCCCAGGTGATTGCCGCCGATACGGACACACGGCGCCTGTCCCCGGCGCAAGCCGCCGAACGCACGGTCGCTGCGTACAAGGCGCTGCAGCGTCCCGGTCAGCGGCTGTACAAGAAAATCGATTCGACCTTGCGCGGCAACTGGGCGGCGGAAGTTGCCGCCCTGCAACCGCTGGCGGGTCTGGCCATCGTCGCCCCGGCGTTTCCTGCAACCGGGCGCACGTTGCGAGGTGGCCGGGTGTTCGTCAACGGCCAGCCGCTGGAAACCACCGATACCTGGAAGCTCGAAAACGCCGATCGTCCGGCGGATGTCGAGGCGATGCTGGTGGCCGCAGGCCTGAGCACCGCCAAGCTTGATCTCGACACCTTGCGCGGTAATGAAGAAGCACTCGTGCGTCACATCGCTGAAGTGGCGAGCAAGGGTACCCAGGCGCTGATCGTCGATGCACAAACCGAAGACGACCTGCTGACGATCGCTCGCCTGACCGCGTCGATGGAACAGCCGCTGTTCTGGATCGGCTCGGGTGGGCTGGCGCGGGAAATCGCCAGTCTTGCGGATTTTTCCGAAGCACGCTTCACGGCTATCGAACCCACAGCGCTGGAAAAAAGTCAGGCACCGATTCTGATCATGGTCGGCAGCCTGTCAGGTGTCTGCGAACGGCAATGCGCACTGCTCAAGGAGCGCGGCGGGGTCAGCGAACTGGTTGTCCCGCCCGAAGTCCTTCGCCAAGGCACGACGCACGTCGATTGGGCGCTGTGGCAAGCGCGCATCGGCGAGCGGTTGGACGGCTGGAGCGACCTGCTGCTGCGCATTGGTCGCGATGAGGCGTTCGATCCCCAGGAGGGCGCTCAACTCTCAACCCGGTTGGCCGTGCTGGTAGAACCACACTTCGCCAAGGTCGGCGGCCTGATTGCCACGGGCGGCGAGACGGCGCGGGCCATATTGACCACCGTCGGCATCGACAGCCTGCAATTGCTCACGGAAATCGAAGCCGGCGTGGCTTTCGCGCGCCCCACCGTTTCCCGGCAAGGGCATCGTCCCGGCATTGTTACCAAGGCAGGTGCATTCGGCACTGACCACGCCTTGTATGCGGCATGGCAGCACTTGAGCGAACGCGCCGATCGCTCCCCGCCCCAACGTACACGAATCCAAGGACTCCAATGAACACTATGAGCAACTACCTCCCCATCATCGGCATCACCATGGGCGATGCCTCAGGTGTCGGCCCGGAAATCATCGTCAAGAGCCTGACCCACGACATCGTCTACCAACAATGCCGGCCATTGGTGATCGGCGATGCGCGGCGCCTGGAGCAGGCCAACGTGATCGTCGGCGGCAGCGCCAAAGTGCGCCGTATCGAAGACGCCTCCCAGGCTTTGTACGAGGCCGGCACCATCGATTGCATCGACCTCGACCTGATCCCCGATGACCTGCCGTTTGGCGAGCTGTCACCCATTGCCGGTGACGCCGCTTATCAATACATCGCCCGCGCTGTGGAACTGGCCGAGGCCAAACAGATCGATGCGATCTGCACCGCGCCGCTGAACAAGGAAGCGCTGCACGCCGGCGGCCACAAGTACCCCGGCCACACCGAAATGCTCGCGCACCTGACCCACGTCGACGAAGTGTCGATGATGCTGGTGGCACCGCAGCTGCGGGTGATTCACGTCACGACCCACATCGGCATCATCGATGCGATCCGCAAGATCGAACCGGGCCTGGTCCAGCGCACTATCGAACGCGGCAACGCCACACTGATCAAGGCAGGCATCGCCCGTCCCCGGATTGGCGTGTGCGGGATCAACCCGCATGCCGGTGAAAACGGCTTGTTCGGTTATGGCGAAGAGGAAGAAAAAATCATCCCGGCGGTGAAGTTGCTGCAGGAACGCGGCCTCGACGTGACCGGCCCGTTGCCGGCCGACACCCTGTTCTTCCGCGCCGGGCGTGGCGACTTCGATCTGGTGGTGGCGATGTATCACGACCAGGGCCACGGTCCCGTCAAAGTACTGGGGCTCGAAGCCGGGGTGAACGTGACCGTCGGCCTTGAAGTGATCCGCACCTCGGTCGATCACGGCACCGCCTTCGACATCGCCGGCAAGGGCATCGCCGATGAGCGCAGCCTGCTCGAAGCACTGCGCCAGGGCGCGGAGCTGGCCACACGACGGGGATGAGGTGCAGCGGCACTGTCGTGTAAGATCGACCACCGCCCAACCAACGAGACCCGCCATGAAAGTGTCCGAACGCCACCGCGCCATCCTCGATCTCGTACGCATCGGCGATGCCAACGTCGAGCAATTGAGCGCGGCCCTCGGCGTATCGGAGGCGACCGTGCGGCGCGACCTGACCATGCTCGCCAAGCAGCGGCACCTGGTCCGCACCTACGGCGGCGCCACCGCTGTGGTGGGCGTCCATGAACCGGAAGCCTCGCTGGAAGAGCGCAAAACCAGCCAGTGGGAACAGAAAGACGCCATCGCCCTTGCAGCGGCTGCCCACGTCCAGGACGGCGACACCGTCCTGCTCGACGGCGGCACCACTTGCGCCGCATTGGCTCATCATCTGTGCTCGCGCCAGGACGTGCACGTGGTGACCAACAACCTGCTCGCCGTAATGACCCTGGCCAACGCGCCGGGCGTGCGCCTGACCTTGATCGGCGGTGATTTGCGCGGCTCGAGCATGAGCACCTTGGGGCCATTGGCCGAGCTGACGTTGAGCCGCCTGAGCGTGGACAAAGCCTTCCTCGGCGCAGACGGCGTCGTCGCGGAATTCGGCTTGTGCGAGGCGAGTGCGCAGCAGGCTTATCTCAAGGAATGCATCATCAAGCGGGCTGCGCAGATCGTCGTTCTCGCCGACACCGACAAACTGGGGCGGGCGCGGCAGCAGCATTGGACGCCTATCGAACGCGAATGGCGATTGATTACTTGTGCTACTGCCGATGAAGCTGCGCTCGCACCGTTTCACGCGATTGCGCAAATCACTGTGGAAACCGTGGACCTCGCCTGATTGCCTACCTATTGTGGAGAGCGAGGCATTACGCCAGGAAACCCCGACGTTTTTCAGCAGCCCAGTCTGAACAACGCAGGATACCGAGAAATTGCGCTCCCATTCATGCTGCTCACCCTGTGCCGTTTTGATATGGGCAGCGCGCTGACAGGCCAGTTGAGTCGTCAAGCCCGGTACACCCAATGCGGCGAAATCGAAGACATACTGAGCCACCCAGGTTCGCTCTCCCGCCTTCTGGAAACGTGCTCCAGTTTGCCGGTCCGTGACTTGCTCCGTCCCCCTGATTGCCAAACGGAAAGTCGCTTGAGCCACTCAGATGTTGATAACCCAGACTGAAAACGTGGCCTGCCAGACTGTAGGTGAACACGCCTGCAACCACACAGCTGCAGCCCTTCACGACAGGCTGCAAATCGGCCAATACCCGATATCTCTCCCCTGGCCCGATAGCAGGCGTTTTCGGTCCATGTACCGTCACAGCCACCGCGTGAAACCTTGCGCGAAAATCTGTCATGACATGTTATGACCACATCCAAAAAGGCGTTTGGCCCAACAAATACGGCGTTAAATGGACGAATGGTCGAGAGGCGTCAAGCACGGGGAATTGCCGGGAGCCTGAAGCCACTACAGGCGACTCAGATCGGTGCGTTCGTCGCGGTGAAGTGAACTTCCCTTTCACCACGTGTCACATTAGGTCCTAGTCAAGCGAACTTAAGTGGAGGTACAACCTTATGAGCATGACCACAATTGTCAGTGCCGTGATTTCCAGTCTCGCACCAAGTGTCTTCGACCAGAACAGCCTGCAAGAACCCGGCGCGCATGTCTCAGCCGTCGAATACCACTACGGGATGGACATCGATGTGAAACGGGTACTGCAGCGCACCGATACATCCGACAAGACCGGCGTGGTACCGGTGACCCTGGTCTACGAAGACAGCGAGGGCGAGGTGCACAAGATCCGTTTCCTCGAATGGGGTGCAAGCCCCGCCGCCCCCACCAGCATTGCCTGATCCGCTCGCCGATAGGGATCTGGGCCTCGCCTGCCCCCCAGAAGCGGAAGTTAAACTTCATATGCGCCAAGTGCGGATGATGTTTTTTATTACCTGAAAATGGACATGATCGAATGATTAAAAGTTCATTCGCGAAAATCGCTATTGTCTTGGCAGCGTAATACCGCAAGATTAATTAACATTAATTGCTGGATCTTAACTGCAATCATCAACGGCAAACTCCAATTATGCCGTGCTGAGAGCCAGGTTGATCCACCGTTATAACAAAGAGGTAACCATGGAACTTAGTATGCTTTCTTCGTCGACCGTGGAGTTTTTGCGTTTGGGCGTTGTATATGTCCACCTTATTGCCTGCTGTGTGGCAATCGGGCTGGTTTTGACCAGCGATATTGCAATGGTCAAGCAACTCCTGAAGGGGGATGCGTCAGGTCACCATGATGACGCGCATATGGAAAGTCTTCAAAAAACCGTAGTGCTTGCACTTGTAGCTCTTTGGATTACGGGTGTTGCTATTGTCGGGATAGATTATGCCGGCAAGGGGATGGAGTATTTCCTTAACCCAAAAATTCAAGCCAAGATCGGCATAGTTGTACTGCTGACCATTAATGGCGTCGTGTTGCATAGCGCGGTATTGCCTGCTCTGAAAAAAGCCGGTTCGTTGCTCAAGCTCTCCTTCAGCCTGCGCATGCTGGCGCTGTTCTCGGGGGCGTTCTCTGGCGTGTCGTGGTTCTATGCCGCAATGCTCGGTGTTGGTCGTCCGTTGGCCTGGAAATACTCGTTGGTGGAGTTGCTGGCAGCCTATCCGGTCCTCATCGTCGGTGGATTCGGGATGATGGTGATGCTCACCATCTGGGCCAAAAACAAGAGCACGGCAGAATCTACGGAGCAAGGCACCAGGACAGTAGGAAACGCCGCCCTGGCTGGATGGTGAAGCCAGGTTGAACAAGGACGTTCAGCTTTAGCCAATAAAACCCGCTGTTAGCAGTTCACAAAGTTTCACTTGAGGATACACAAATGAAATCCATGAAAGCTCTCTTCGTCGTCGCCGCTCTGACCGTTTCTTCTCTGGCTATGGCCACAGGTGGCGGTGGTGACCGGACCATCGCACGCATGGAGAAAGCCCGGAAAGTCTCGATGGAAGCCTTCCAGGTTGCACAGAAACAGAAGGCTGAAGCCGCTGTAGCTCAAAGCAAAGCCAAGGCGACCGATCACGCCGACAGCTGATCGGTGTAGCGCGTCCCCCGGCTGACAGAAACGCGGGGAGCATGAAGAACTCGAGTCACCAAATGAATCAGCAGCCGACTTAGGTACGCTCATGACCATTGAGCATGCTTAAGCCGGCTCGTTAACTGGCGCGAAACGTTGTGCGTACTCCTTTGGACTCACCCCCATGCGTCGCACGAAGGCTTTCCTGAGCACGTCGACACTGTGGTAGCCGCATCGGCGCGCAACCTCCTCCATCGACCGCCTTCCCAGCTCTATTTGCCGACAGGCCGCTTCGACCCGAACGTCCTCGACGTACTTCGCAGGCGTTGTCTTGAATTCCCTCTGAAACATACGGATCAAGGTCCTCACACTTGTGGCGAGCTTGTCTGCAAGTATCTCGACCGTAAGCTCCGAATGTAGATGCTCACTGATCCATACGCATAACTCATCCAGGTTCGAACCGGTCGCATGCTGCGACTGGAGAGCGACGCTGAACTGTGCCTGACCGCCTGGACGTCGCAGAAACAGGACCAGGTTCTTCGCGATCTCCAAAGCGATGTCGTCTCCCAGGTCTTCACTGACCAATGCGAGCGCAAGATCGATTCCCGCCGATATGCCAGCCGAGGTGTACAGGTTGCCATCCTTGACCCAAATCGGGTCGGGATCTACCTGCACATTGGGGTAGCGGTCAGCCAGGCTACGCGCCATCCGCCAGTGGGTCGTTGCCTTACGACCATCCAATAGCCCTGTCTCGGCCAAGGCGAACGCGCCGACACAGATCGAGCACACACGCCTGACGCTCTTGGCTCGCGTCCGGATCCACTCGATGGCGGTCTGATCCAGCTGATCCATGGCTTTCCAGCCCGACGTCACGATCAACGTGTCGATCGCCTTGTTTTCAAGACGCTCCTGTTCAAGCGTCTTGTGCGCCATGAGCGCGATGCCGGTGCTGCTCTCCAGGTGTTCATTGGCGCCCGCGCAAACGAGCTCAAGTACGTAGGGAGCAGAGTCGCCGCGATGCAGATTGTTCGCATAGGCAAACACCTCCGCCGGACCGATCACATCAAGCGAATCCACGGGCGGCAAACCCAAAATTACCACCCGTTTTTGCACCCCGCCGATAAGGGGCAAGCTTGATTTCGTCGTTTTCCGCACAGCGATCTCCCGCGTTGACCAGGCACACATATTGGCACAAATCATCTGTAAATAGTCAATTCTGCCAACCGCACCTATTTAGAATGAACTGCGAACCAACTTCATCTCCAGGAAGCAAACATGAGTACACCTGTCACCATAGGCGGCTTCAGCGCTCCAGACTCTGAACTCGCTCGCAAGGCCTCTGCCCTCGTCGAACGCGTCCACTCGACAGCTCTCCTGCACCACGTGCACCGGACGTGGTGGTTTGCCGAATTCCTCGGCCAGCAGCGAGGCCTGAAATACGACCGCGAGGCGGTTTACCTCGCCGCGCTGCTGCACGACCTAGGGCTGACAAACGAATTTGCAGCCGACCAGCGTTTTGAGGTCGACGGCGCCGACGCTGCCAGCCACTTCCTGCTAGAAAACGGCTACTCGGAATCGAAAGCCGAGCTGGTTTGGGATGCGATCGCACTTCACTCCAGCGCCGGCATCGCCGACCGCAAACAGCCAGAGATCGCCCTGATCTACATGGGCGCCCATGTCGACGTGATGGGATTACGGCTGGAGGAAATCACGCCATCGCTGGTCGAGGATACGCTGGCCCTCTACCCCCGTCTTGGAATGAAAGCCGCGTTTACCCAAGCGGTCGCTGAAGTGGCCAGGAAGAAACCTCACACTGCGATTGGCACTGGGCTCGCTGATGTCGGACGTCGACACGTGCACGGGTTCGATTGCCCGAATGTGTGCGACCTGATTGATCACGCTCCTTTCGACAGCTGACTGCGGTGCTGCCAGATGGCACTACTGCGCAACATTCGTGAATGGGTAACGCCTGATACGTGATATCGGCGCGAGCAATGTGTGTTCCTTTACTTTGGAGTATTCACCATGCAGCAACGTAAATACCTCGTCACCGGCGCTACGGGAAAAACTGGCGTCTACACCATTCGCCACCTTCTCAACGGAGGTCATGCGGTTCGGGCTTTCGTACATCAGGAAGACGAGCGCAGTGCAGCACTCAAGAGTGAAGGCGCCGAAATATTTGTGGGTGACCTTCTTGAACATGACGACATCATTCGTGCGATGGAGGGAGTCACAGGCGCCTATCTGTGCTACCCCGTGCGTCCTGGCTACATTCAGGCGACCGCCTATTTTGCCGATGCCGCCCGGCGAGCAGGGGTCGAGGTCGTGGTGGAAATGTCGCAGATTTCCGCGCGGGAAGATTCATTGAGCCACGCCGCGCGCGACCACTGGATCGCGGAGCGCGTACTCGACTGGTCTGGAGTACCCACCGTCCATATCCGCCCGACATTCTTTTCTGAATGGTTGATCTTTCCGTGGGTGCTTGATCAGATCGTGAAGGAGAACAAGATCACGCTGCCATACGGTAGCGGACGACATGCACCGATCGCTGCCGAAGATCAAGCGCGACTGATCGCCGCCGTTCTCACGCAACCGTCTGGCCATATCGGGAAAACCTACCCGCTTTACGGCCCTGTCGAGATGAACCATCAAGAGATTGCTGATGAAATCAGCGGCATCACAGGTCGCACCATCACCTACAGCCCTTCGACCCTAGAAGAGTATCGCCAGCATCTGGAGACCTACGATCTGCCGGAGTTTGTGATCCAGCATTTCCTTGCGGTCGCGATCGATTACCAGAACGGAATCTTTAGCGGTGAGGACGGGGTTATTGGCGAAATCACCGGACAAGCGCCTCAAACGGTGGGTGATTTCGTACGTGCCAACCGGCAAGCGTTCGGGGTGTGATCACCAGGGGCGTATGCGCTTGGTCTTGATGACCTTTGCATACGCCATTTTTTAAGTAAGCGTTCCGGGAAGCTCAAGCTGACACAGAACAAGACGGACAAGCGCTCTACACTATCCAGATCAAGTAGCACCCACTGAATAGCCATTCATTCTTTCCAATGGAGTGCCTGATGAACACCGTAATAGAGCTGTATGGCGCTAATACCGGCAACAGTCTGAGGGCTGCAATAGCCTTGGAAGAAGCAGCTATCCCCTACACAGCACGGAGACTGAATCTGCAAGCGAATGAGCAGCGCGACCTGGCGTACCTGGCGCTTAATCCGGCGGGAAAAGTCCCAACCCTGGTCGACCATACGTCGACACCGCCACTGGTCATCAACCAATCAAACGCAATCATTCAGTTCGCTGATGCCAAAGCTCCCGGCCGACTCGCACCAGCGCATCCTGGACCAGAGCGCGACAGAGTGTTTGATCGCTACTTCTTTTTCGTAACGGACGTAATCGCGCCTAGCCATGCAGCATTCTTCCTGCGCCAAGCGGGATTAAATGATGCGGCCACGCTCATCGATCTGCGGGTCATTGAACAACTCGTCTATGCAGAACGGTTTCTTACCGACGACTTTATGGCCGGGGATCAGTTTTCCATGGCGGACATCTCTGCCTTCACCATTGCGGCATCAATTCGTGACCGGCTGGATTGGGCAGCGCTTCCACGCTTATCACGCTGGTTCGACGCGATCGAAGCCAGGCCCGCCGTGCAGCAAGGATTGAAAGCGTTCCAAAGTCACTAAGCGCTACCGCGCAGACCTTTTTGTGTGCGCTAAAGAGTTCGACGACGCCTGCCCTGACGTTGAAAAGCCATCCCGATGTGAAGAGCCACGCTTCAACGGATGCCGTTCCACTGGGTTAGTCATGGATAGAACCGGTCTCACCCGACTGGTTCTAAAGACCCAACGCGGGTTGTCCGTTCAGCCTGATTCCAATAACTCTTTGATAAATCCGGCACCAAGCCAGGGTTTAACGGACGAGTGGTCGAGAGCCTCAACCACGGGGGATTGCTGGCACCTGGCAGCGGCTGTGGCAACACCAGACAGGGGGCGTTCGTCCGGAGAAGTGAACTCCACCCTCACCGACGGTCACTAAGTCCCTGCAAGCGAACTCAAACAGAGGAACAGCCTTATGCAAATGGCCTCAGTTATCAGCGCGGTGATTTCCAGTCTCGCGCCAAGTGTATTCGCCCAGAGCGGCCAGCAAGACCCCGGTGCGAGCATCTCCGCCGTGGACTACCACTACGGGATGGAAATCGATGTGCAGAAGGTGCTGCAACGCACCGACACGTCCCAGAAGACAGGCGTGGTACCGGTGACTCTGGTCTACGAGGACAGCGAGGGCGAGGTGCACAAGATCCGTTTCCTCGAATGGGGCGGGAGTACAGCCAGCACCACCAGCATTACCTGATCAGCCCTGTCGATAGGGGTACAGGCTACGCGCCTCCTCGGTGTAGGCAAGTACCCCCGACTCGCTCCTGTCGCAGGAACTCGTCCACCGCCGCGCACAGGCCGAGTTGGCCCAGCCAACGTCCGGATAGTGGCGATTGGCGCGAAGCCATCCATTCGACGCTGCTCCGCCGCCACGCCGCGGCCCCAGAAGCATCGGCGCACTTCCTCGCCGTGTCACGTCAGCTCGAAATAGCCTGGACCTGCCATGTTGAAAGATCACCGACCGTGATAGCACCATTGATGTGATGGAGCTGCGCAGATTGATGTTGGAGAGGAGCAGTTGTAGCTGCGCCATCGACTACTGCGCCGAACTCCAAGGCGTGCATTCGCAGATACGATCACGACCCTACGTGCGAAAGCTCTTCGTTAATGAATTGCTCTGCATTCTTCGCAGCGGTTGTCGCAAACTCGAAACAGACCCGGAAGTCCTGCTCTGTTACGGATGCAGATCCCTGCAAGTTCTCCAGGCAGCGCGTTAATGCATGCTTTATCAAGCCATCATTCAGAGCATTGCGGGCTGCCTCTTCACCTTCAACCGCGCGAATGGCAGCTTCGATTTCTTCGATCTGCTCAATCTTTGCCGCCAGCGCGACCCTGGCGAACTCATCTCGCTCGATGATTTTGGTCCAAGAGTGATCAACTATCAGCGTTTTCATTAATAGCCCCCTGTCTTCCGGACCCATGCCGGGTCATCAACCAATAGTCCACAAACTCGAATCACGCCAGCCGGTGGGGATCCCCTATGTCCGCACAACAGAAGAAACCCCAGTTCATCCATGGCCAGCCAAGCATGGGTCTGCCCTTCCAGAAAGAGTGCCAACGCCGCCGACATCATCGAGCTTTACCAACGCCTCGCGGCCTGATCAGGCATCCCAGAAAACAAAAGCACCTGTGATGACCGGGATCCGCTCGGGATGAGCATGCCGCTGGCGCTCAAACCACCACCTCGTTTTCGTAACATCGAATCGGCGGTCTTGCTGAACTGAAAGCAGAAGCCCCGAAACGCCGAAGTGGCCACAATCCGGGCACCTCAGTTCTGTTCCATCAAGATCAGACTCAACTCTTAAAGCATCGACCCCGCAGACCAGGCATTCCATACGACTCTCCTTTTTTAGTTAATTGCTCAACTGTAGCTGATCCCTACTCACCCTCCACCACCCGGGCATGGCCCGGCTTAGGACGCCCCATGCCCAAAGAAAATCAAATCCCTCGCGCGTTCTATGTGCTGAGCCTGAAGCACACACCGTCGACTCAACGCCATCACTCTTTGGCGATCCGACGACAGCGGCTACTGCTGGACTCTGACCCGTGTCGGTCGCTACGACGAAGAGCGCGTGCTCGAGCATCTTGGCTACTACAACTCGGGTTGCTCGAACATTGCCGTCCCTATGGACCTGGCGGAGCAGCTTGCAATAGAGCTCGAGTACGACAGCAAAGAGCATGGCATCCGCCTTCCGAATACCAGGGCGACTTGGAAGGCGTAGCTAACTCTCGCTTATTATCTCCCGTCGCCCCCAATCCAGATGACTCGACACGCTGGCAGAGCAAAGCGTCCCCCTGCCCAAGCGCCAGTCAATCTGGTCCAGCACCGCCATGACCCTGGTGGACTCGGCCGGTTGGGAAATGGCGAAGAGGTCGTCGGTCAGGTTTGGTAGATCGACCACCACGCCGCTGGCTGTCGCCTCAGTAAAACTCTCGGTGGCTACAAAGACGATACCGCAGGGCTTACCACCGCCATCACAAAGGTAGAGGCCTATCCTGAATGACCCGTTTCATAACGAGGGTCGAGGTCAATCGTTGGACGTTGGGCAAGGTCGAAAGGCTCTCATCGTATAGCCGTTGGAAGGCCGGCAAATCCTGGGTGATGACGTGCAGCAGGTAGTCCGGCTCCCCGAATAACCTCTGGGCATCGACCACTTGCGCAATGTCGACGAGCGCCGTCTCGAAAGCCTCGACAGCTTGCCTGTCTCCCTCACGAAGCGTGGCAAACACCATGGCGGAAAAATTAAGGCCCAATGCGCACGGGTCCAGCTGTGCTCTATAGCCGAGCAACACGCCCGACTCCTCCAGTGCCCGTACTCGTCGATGACAAGGGGAAAGACTCAGTCCCACACGCTCGGCGAGTTCGGTGACCGAAAGGCGACCGTCCTTTTGAAGCTCAGAAAGAATCTTTCGATCAATCCTGTCCATTTGGAAGAATCTCCCACCCTGTAGCGTTTTCATGATCATCTTTGAAAGTAAATTCTAACAAGATTTAACTATTATTCCTCACACCAATAATTGCCGCACTCCCTGGACCAAAGGAGCGGCGGCCTTTGATTCGCGGAGCGGGACGATGCACAGAGCGATGTGTCAGCAGCAAGAGTGGGTAAGGCCATGACCTTGAGCGTTTTCGTTGCCTTCTGGGCGGTGTCGATTCTGTTCGTCATCACGCCAGGCGCAGATTGGGCCTACGCGATTTCAGCGGGCTTGAGGGGCCGGGTCGTCATACCCGCCGTGGGCGGGCTGTTGTCCGGTCATTTGATCGCAACCGTGATTGTTGCCGGTGGTGTCGGCACGCTGGTGGCCAACCACCCCGTTGCCTTGACGGTGCTTACGGTGGCCGGGGCGGGTTATCTGCTTTGGTTGGGCATCAACATGCTTGCCCGCCCCACTACACCGCACGCTGATGACATTCAGGCCTCGGGCTCCTGGAAGCGCTGGGCGATCAAGGGGCTTTGCGTGAGCGGGCTGAATCCGAAAGTGTTCCTGCTGTTCCTGGCGCTATTGCCTCAATTTACCGACGCTGCCGCTGCCTGGCCTGTGCCGATGCAGATGATTGCGCTGGGCCTCATCCACACCGTCAGTTGTGGCGTTATCTATCTGCTGGTCGGATTTGGCTCACAGGTCGTACTGCAGGCACGTCCCGCCGCTGCTCACTTGGTCAGTCGTTTCTCCGGAGCGGCCATGATCATCATCGCGATCGTTCTGCTCACCGAGCAGATGCTGGGCTAATCCATTATTTCAGCGAGACAACACCATGAGCGATCAGCCCTCACCGTATGACAACGCCCAACAGACGCCACGAGTCCGGATCCCGCATCTGAAACAAATGAAAGTAGAGGGCCGGAAATGGGCGATGCTCACCGCGTATGACATGTACAGCGCGGCCATTTTCGAAGAGGCCGGAATACCTGTCCTACTGGTGGGCGATTCCGCCTCTAATAATGTCTTCGGCAATGAGTCCACGCTATCCATCACCGTTGACGAACTTATCCCTCTGGTTCGCGCGGTCAGCCGTTCGACACGGCGGGCTCTGGTGATTGCGGATCTTCCTTTCGGCTCTTATCAGGCCTCGGCGGAGCAATGCTTCTACACAGCCGTCCGGTTCATGAAAGAAGGCGGTGCACATGCGGTCAAACTGGAGGGTGGGATCGAAATGCTGCCTCAGGTCGAGAAGCTCGTCCGCTCTGGCATACCCGTCATGGCGCACATCGGTTTCACACCACAGATGGAACATCAACTGGGAGGCTACCGAGTCCAGGGTCGGGGCGAAGATGCGCAGCGCCTGATAGACAGTGCCAAAGCGTTTGAAGCAGCGGGCGCATTCGCTGTTTTGATTGAGATGGTGCCAGGAGATGTGGGTCGAGCGATCACTG
This sequence comes from Pseudomonas sp. GW821-FHT04C07, assembly GCF_059420325.1. Taxonomy (NCBI): domain Bacteria; kingdom Pseudomonadati; phylum Pseudomonadota; class Gammaproteobacteria; order Pseudomonadales; family Pseudomonadaceae; genus Pseudomonas; species Pseudomonas sp. GW821-FHT04C07. The sequence continues at coordinate 75,401 of NZ_JBWKTM010000014.1, read as the reverse complement.
AAGCTGTTTCAATTCCTACCGTCGGGATTGGCGCGGGTAGCCAATGCGATGCCCAGGTGCTGGTCTGGCAGGACATGGCCGGACTGCGCACAGGTCGTATGCCGCGATTCGTCAAGCAATACGCCGACCTTCGTTCGGTACTTCAGACGGCAGCAAGGGACTTTGCACTTGAGGTGGGTGCAGGAACATTTCCAGGCCCCGAACATACTTTTTAACCTCCCACCCTCACCGCCCAGGGAGTCTTTATGAAGAGCCCAAGAAAACGTGCTGCCGAAGGTCTCCAGGTGGGAGACCGGTTCACGATAGTCCGCAGCTTTTCAGATGACGATATTCGTCAATTCGCGCAGATTTCTCGAGACTACAATCCGGTTCACTGCGATGCACGCTACGCCGAGATACGAAGGTTCAAGGCGCCCATCGCCCATGGCCTTCTGACAGCCAGCCTCGTCACCGAAATTGGCGGGCAAATCGGTTGGCTGGCAACAGGGATGAGTTTCGCGTTCAAACGACCGGTTTATGCGGGAGAACAGATCACCTGCCACTGGCTCATCGCCGACATCGATGAACGCGGTCACGCAAAAGCCGAAGTCAGGATACTCAACGCAGAGGGAATCACAGTGCTGGAGGCGACTACGACTGGAGTGCTACCCGGAACTGAAGAACGTGAACGCCTCAAACAGATGCTTTCTGACGGAGATCCCACCAACGGCGCTGAAGATTCCACCCGGAGCTAGCCGTTTTGTGGGGGTAAAAACGCGGACAATCGGCATAGGGGGCGGCCTTCATAGGCCGCTCCCCTGCCACACCACCCGGCATGCGGGTCCGCACCGGGCGGTTCGAGAGATTGAGGTTATGAGAGTCGTACCAGTCCCAGCCTATCGAACCACGCCAAATCCAACACTCGATTCAGCTCAAATCGGCTGTTACGCCACCAACTATACGAGTTGGCCGCCACTTTCCGGGCCGAATGGCTGCTGGCTCCCAGCGCCCTCAGTTCGCGGTAGATCGTCGGTCCACGCCTCCATTCCTTAAGCTGGATCGCTCGCAGTCGGTGTCGTATCCATTCATCCAGCTCTCGCCAGATTTTCGGCGTTTGCGACAACCCAAAGTAAGCTCTCCAACCCAACAAATAAGGCCGTAAGTTCTCGACAACTTGTCGCATACTGCGACCGCCTGAGCGACGGGTGAGTTCACGTATCCGTTGCTTGAACTGCTTGCGCGCCTTGACCGCTACCGCTCTTTTGACGCCTTGTGGAGATGCCCAGAAGGCGTAACCCAGAAACTTGCGGCCATACGCACTGGTCACCGCACTCTTGTTCTCGTTGACACTCAAGTGCAGCTTTTCATACAGGCGCTTCAGCAAAGTCATCACCCGCTGCCCAGCCCTGCGGCTGCGAACATACACATTCGCATCGTCGGCATAGCGCACGAAACAATGACCTCGACGTTCAAGCTCCCGATCCACTTCATCCAGCAGCACATTCGCCAACAGCGGCGACAGCGGACCACCTTGCGGCGCCCCGCAGCGGCTTTTCTCGACCACGCCATTGATCAGCGTCCCCGCATCCAGATACGCCCGAATCAGCCGGATAACCGCCCGATCCGCAATCCGTTTGCGCAAACGATCAAGCAAAATATCGTGATCGACCCGATCGAAGAACTTCTCCAGATCAACATCCACCACCACTTTGCGCCCCGAGGACACATACCGCTGGGCCGCCAAAATGGCGTCCTGCGCGCAACGTCCCGGACGAAAGCCGTAGCTGTGTTCACTGAAAGTCGGATCGAGGAGTGGCTGCAAGACTTGCAGCAACGCTTGTTGGATCAAACGGTCGGTGACCGTCGGGATACCCAACTCGCGCTCACCGCCGTCGGGCTTGGGAATGACCACGCGTCGTACCGGACTGGGCCGGTAGACACCTGATAGAAGCTGTTCACGAATCGCTGCCCATTGGGTCAGCAGATGCTCGCCCGTCTGATCAATGCCCAGACCGTCGACCCCGGCTGCTCCTTTGTTGGCCTTGACCCGTTTCCACGCCCGTTTCAGGTTTTCTCTCGCAAAGGCTCGTTCCAGCAGCCCTTGCCCTGTGTTATCGGATTCATCTCGCGGGCAATTGACCTCGTCGCTGACGGGACTTCTCACGGCTTCACCGCTCGTTATCTCCATCCGCCCCGCGTTTGGCAGGCATCTGACTTCCGGTCGTTCGCATCAACATGGCCTATAACACTTTCTCTCGTTCGGCCCTTCGTCAAAAAAAGGACTACTACGGCCTCTGCTGACTTCTCGCTCCGGCTGGCGCCGTCGCCCTTTCAGGCACAAGGCGAGATCTCCCCAGGTAAGAACGCAATCCTTCCCCGCACAACCGCCGGATTTACGTTGCCTCCCTTTGACCACAAGAGCTTTGCGGTTTATTGCCCGCTCGCCCTGGTCGGCATCGCCTTATATCCGGTTCTTGTCCATCGGCTCGCGGTTTCGATTCACGCTTCCTTCCCACACTCGGTCGCCCTCATGCAGTTGCGCTTCACTTCGTTCGCTGTGGTCAGCTCACGGCGGGACTTTCACCCACAAGATTGCGCCCATGCTGGGCGCACAATAAAAAGGGGTCGCAAGATAAAATCTCGCAACCCCTTGAATAATATGGTCGGGACGGAGTGATTCGAACACTCGCCCCCTAGCACCCCATGCTTGAAAATGGGCGCAATCCCCAGCATTTGTTGAGTCTTCTACTGGCGCTCGCTGCAAACGGTGCCCTACGGAGCTCAACCGAAAATAGCGAATCCCCGAAAAAGTCCCCACACCTTTTCGGGCCCTCCCCGGCGTCCAGCCGACCGTTACCCCTCTCTCCATTCCTCCATCATCACCGGCTGCTACGCTGAAATCTCCACGGAGGAATCGCGATGCCAAACTCAGACCTACTCCCTTCCCTGCTCTTCAAAATTAACGAAAACCAGCTCGCCCTAGAAGCCGCCATCCTGGAGCTTTCGAACTGGGTCGAGCAGCGCGGCTCGGCCGACGTTGTCGACAACGTCCGCGGCGCGCTGGAAGCCATCGACAGGAATGAAGAGTTCATAAAGATGACGCTCGCGGTGATGATGGCGCCGGAGTGACGGCAATCGGCCAGAAGCAATGGAACATTCGAGCAAAGGAAACTTGGGCTCTTTTTCTACTTTGCAGGGCATAGCGTCGCAAGTCGATTTGATGTCTGTGCGCCACTAAAGGCAATATGTGGCGCAATCCGTCAAATCGAACGCTGCAAGGAAGCCCACATGGCCAGGACGATTTACGACAAGACCACCCGCGCGCTGCTCAAAGACATGCTCGTGAGCTGGAACCTCCAAACGGGCCAAGTATTCACTGCTGCTCGCGCGATACAGTGGTTTGCGACGAACTACCCCAAACTCAAGCCAGGCAGCATCCGCGCACATTTAGTCCAGGCCGCTACGAACGACCCAAGTCGCCTGCATCATCCCTCGACCAATACCACTGACGACATTCTGTTCAAGGTGGCCCCCGGCGAGTTTCGGCTCTATGAAGCGGGCAAGGACCCGGCGCCCATTCGGGAAATGGTCAAGGGCGATATCGCCGAGCAAGATATAGAGGAGGTTGAAAGCAGTCGCGAGTGCTCTGACGAAACCAACCTACCGGGCTCCACCGAATTTCTACTGGAGAAAGACCTGCAGCGTTACCTGGCCGAAAACCTCGAATGCATCGAGCCGGGCTTGAAGCTGTACGAAGACGAAGACCTACGCGGCATCGAATATGAAGCGGGAGGAGGAAGACGTATCGACATTCTCGCAGTCGACCGTAATGGTGCTTTCGTTGTGATTGAGCTCAAGGTTTCTCGGGGCTACGACCGTGTAATCGGCCAACTGCTGCGCTATATGAACTGGGTTCGGCGCGATCTCGCGGAGCTAGACCAGAAAGTACGCGGCATCATTGTGTGCCGCAGCATGTCCGAGGATCTGCTTCTGGCCTGCTCGAGCATGAAGGACGTGGAGCTGTTCGAATACAAGCTTTCCGTAGCAGTAACTAAAGTACCGACGCTGCAGCTACCGGAATGAAGAAGACCGCACGACCAATCCAGCAGCACGCATGGAGAGCGAGTGAAACGGAAAGCAAAAAAAATAACCCCGCCTCCCGTGTTTCGCTTGTTTGCACTTGTCTGTTCTCTCCGATGTGTCTGCTTTGGGTTGTGGATTCAACCCTTCGCGACAGACTGCAATCGGCCGAGGCTGTGTAACAACGTTTTAGAACACGTTTGACAGTCGGGGCTGGAACAAAAATCGCGATCCTACGCAAATTTTTAGTCTGCTGATTACACAAGCACCAGCAGAGTTTACGTAGGCAACGCAGACCTCAAAACGGCGCATGCGTTTTTACACACTCTGGGCCAAAAGCGGTCATTCTCAAAATTATACCGTAGCCTCCCTTTTCGGGCGGCTATCACGATTACAACTATAAGAAGTTGAAAACATCATTTTCAGGACCAATCAGCCAGCTCCTCTGAAATAAACTCGGAAAAATGAAAATTTTAAGATCAATTGCATCTACATCAAGAGAAAACAATAGCGATTCTGAATATATAATCACAACAACTGTAAACCAGGATTTACAATTGGAGACGCGCCGTTGTCTTACTGGCAGAATTTTAGTAACGGAGATGGAATTCTGTATTTTGTACTAGACTGCCGTGGAACAACCAAGCCGTTAAGAGGTGAATCATGGCCAGTCAATCAACAGTAGGGGCTATGTATTTTCTATAGGGCATCCTATGTACACTACTTAGTGGATGCCAATATGAGGAAAACGCGGCTGCATCCTCCGGGTTGCTACCTAGCGTTGAAGCCGCTAGCTTGCCTGTACATGACGAGGCGGACCCAGTTCAAACGAGAGTGTCAATAACTAATGGATTCAAAAATTTCGACGAAGCAGTGAAACCCTTTGCTTTTATGCTAACGCCTGCTAAATGGCAATGGGACGAAGGAAAGCCAAAAATTATCAATGTGTGCTGGGAAAACCCAGAGCCAAGATTTGATGCAGAGCAACAACTCGTCCGTACTGCCATTGAAACTACATGGCAGGCACATTCACAACTACAATTTGAAGGCTGGAAAAAATGTGTCCAAGGCAATTACGGGATACATATTCAAATTGAGGACTCGGGCCCGCATACGAAAGGTCTGGGAAAACAACTCGACCAAATGAAAAATGGCATGATTCTCAATTTTACTTTCCAGAATTGGAGTCAGTCCTGTAATAAAAGTAAAAAAATGCGAGACGAATGCATTTACTCTATTGCTGTACACGAATTTGGACACGCCCTAGCATTTGCTCACGAACAAAACAGGTTTGATACTCCCGGAGAATGTGCGAAACGTAGCCAAGGCACCAATGGCGACACGATGTTGACCAGCTATGACCCTGAGTCAGTGATGAATTACTGCAACCCGGTTTATAACAATAAAGGCATCCTCAGCACTAAAGATAAAACTGCAGTTGCTATGGCATACGGAGTTAAAAAATGAAGCTGAAATATATAAGATCACTACTTGTTATTTTTAGCTTTTGCATGGGGTCTGTATCCAGCGCTCAAAACATTACACCCGCAGATTTAAAAAAAGCGAATAAAGATGCCATAGTATTTATCAAAATCACTGGCTCCGGGAAAAATGGAGTACCATACGAAAATAGTGGGACTGGCTTTTTAGTTACACCTGTTGGAGAGATTTTTACCGCAAATCATTTGCTATTTGATGATGACGGCAAGCCGCTTAACAATCTAAAAATCACAGGTTCGCCGAGTTCTAGATTTGGCACCTTTAGTGAAATAGAGATTATAAGCGAGGATAAAGCTACTGATTTAATGTTATTGAAATTTAAAGGCAACAAAGAGAATTATCCGACCATTAAAATTTGTTCTGGGTACACCATTGTTGATGGCGACGATCTAGTTTCTTTAGGCTTTCCCCTAGGCCTGGAACTGTCTATCATTAACGGCATACTTAGCAACAAAAGCGGCCCGAGCGGTTGGTATCAAACAAACGTTGACTTCTTACAGGGATATAGTGGTGGTCCCGTGTTCGAGCGAGTAAAAGGCTCGGTTATTGGCATTGTAATGGGAGGCAAAGATGGCGTCGCGGGATTAAATTTCTTTTTGCCAATACATAGAGCCAACAACTTTATCAAGATTTTATCCTCTCCCCCACCTTGCAACCCTGACCTAAACAACGTTTCTATTCTTGAGGGTAACTTCAATTACAGCCAAAGTGGATATGATTTTTCTACCAAGCAAGTTGTATCTTGGGATTCGCCGATTGCCGACATTCTTGTGAGCAAGAGCAATAAAGAAAGCGATGACAATCCAATGTTTTTTATACCCTTCGATGCGCCGCCGTACGACGCCAAGATAGACAATAAAGCGCGTAGCGGGATCATCGAGGTTACGGGAGACTCATACGTAAACAGAGAAAGCTGCCCATCTACTGGATACACTTATCATTGGTACCCGGCGGAAGTAGGGCAATGGTATTGCGTACGAGGTCGCGACGGTATTAGTTTTCATAAATTGAAAGTTGTATCTGTAAAAAAACATCAATATCCGTCATAGCTGAGTAATTTAAGTAACAACTTTGGAAGTGTCAATAAGGAGCTTTGACTTGAAAACAGGTCCATGAGTTGGAATCCCATCGCCTCCGCCATCTTTATACGACAAAGCCCTGATTATTCAGGGCTTTGTCGTTTCTGGGATTTGGAAAAAACCCCTTCTCCCTCGAAGCGTTACAAAACTTTTGGGTAGGAGTTACAAAACTATTCTGTTTTTCCCCTCCTTCAGGCGTCCTGTCAACTCCACTGCTAACCAGCGAGAAATTCTGCTGCTACGCTGAAATCTCCACGGAGGATTCACGATGCCAAGCACAGACCTGCTCCCATCCCTGCCATTCAAAATCAATGAAAATCAGCTCGCCCTGGAGGCAGCTATCATGGAGCTCACGCTCTGGGCTGAGCAGCGCGGCTCGGCTGAAGTCGCCGAAAACGTGCGTGGTGCCCTGGCCACGATCGACCGGAATGAAGAGTTCATCAAGATGACGCTTGCGGTGCTCATGACACCAGAGTGAGAACGTCTTCAGCTAGTTCCCCGAGTAGCTGTTGTCACCCAATAGCGGATACCCTTCTGGGGCGACGTGAGTAGTCATTACCTGCCAAAGGACTATCGCAAGCGGAGGCCTATACGACTTAGATATTCGCGGCAAAGTAACCCTGTGAAAAATTTTCAGCACCACGTCAATACTATCGACTGCTTGCGAAATGCTTCTCCAAGATTTTTCCGCCGAGTACCAATTGAATCACCGGACTGATGCGAAGGTCGTTTCAACGTCCATAGCCTAACAAGGCCTGAGGCACAAACACCACTTACATCCGAACCGAGGGCGACAGCTTACATTTGGTGGTTGCTCTCGTCCGGTTTACCAGCAGACGTGCACAAAAAAAAGCATCCCTGACTGGTAAAAACAGCCATCCAGAGCTACTGTAAATTTACACTTAATCACTTGACCAACAGAGTTAATCGAGACGAAGTGCAAGCTGTATCAACGGGACTTCACTATTACAGGTCTCACCATGGGCAAGGGTAAGCTAGTCATGCACTAACACCACAAAAGCGCTTTCATGCTGATCTATCAGCGAACTATTAAGCATAAGGATGCGTGCCCAATGAAAACAAAACTAACAATCTCAATCTCCTTTATATTTCTTGCAGGATGCCAGCTACCCAACAGGGCGGACATCGCTAGAGACCTACCTTCAAACTTCGATGATTCGACTATTATAAGCTCAAACAGCGGCCTACTATCTGATGGCCTTAGCAAGGTACCAGGTTCTATCTGTATAGCCGATGAGAAATCTGGAAAATGCAACCCACAAAACCTTGTACCTTTCCAATGTCTGGTAAAAGGAACAACTGTTGAGGTTAAGCCAGTCACGGACCCTCAACCTACATATCATTCACTAATTACAAACTCATACCAAGCCAACATTTCATCTCCATTTATTGGAGCGCCTAGGAGTTCGGACTATTTAGACGAAGTAAAAGCATCAGTTTCTGCGACTGCATCAATTAAATCCATAGGCACTGATGAACATAATGGATATCCAGGAATTGATGGCATTAAGGCATGCCTACTTAAAGCATATGGACCCGGGACGTACAAAAAAGTAATTTGGATTCAAGCAGCAAATATCATATCAGTTACAACATCAAGATTTACAAAGGTTTCAAATAGTCTCGCGATAACCGGAACAGCGTTTGGCTTCGACGGTTCAACGTATAATAGCAATTCCGTAGGCACACAAACTATTTGGATTGGAATTTCTGGAAATGCAATTAACAATGTAGGGAGTGTAAACGCACCAGCAATTGCCAGTTCTACAGCAAAAATTGTTAGCTCCCAGGACAAAACCACAGTTATCGAAACAACGCTGCCTGCCGCAGCTCCCCCTGCGCCAGAAGAAGAACCAATAATCGCGCCACCCATCGAACCACCGCCATTACAACCCAACAACTCTTTATTATAGCAACAATCAATAGCTGCGCCGATTACTTACACGTACGGAGCAGGATGGCATGTTCAGGTCACTTTTATTCCTGACGATATTATGGCGACATTTACATAAACTGTAATAGTGTCTGTGCCAGGGTGCGTGCTCGACTATGTGAGCGTTTTTTTCTTAGTTTAGTATTTTCCTAGGACAGCTGATTCAGATACCGAATTTACGACATAAAGCTCAACACAAGGAGGCAATAATGATAGACGTTAACAGGTCCAAGCTTATACGCATCTCCGTGCGCAACATTGGATGTATCGGTAACGAAGGAGTTGATATCGAGCTTGACAATATTGTCTGCTTAGTTGGGAAAAACAATGCGGGAAAATCGACCATTTTAAGAGGCTATGAGCTTGCGAAGGGATCAGTCTCTTTTGATGTCAATCGGGATCGGTGCCAGTACGCCCCCGCCGACGAGCCATCGGAGGTCCAGCTTGAAGTCCACATTCCAGCCGGGATTGGCAATGTCGACGAAAAATGGAAAACCGAAAAGGACGGTCTGCTGATCGTCAAAAGCCGATGGCAGTGGTCTGGACCAAACTACCAAAAGGTCCGAACTACTTGGGACCCAACTGGCGGGGATGATGGTGTGGGGGGCTGGGCCGAAGATGGGAAAGCCGGAGGTGCAGATCCGGTGTTCAGTTCACGGCTTCCTCGACCATTACGGATCGGTTCTCTTGATGATGCAGAAAAAACTGAAGATATGCTTCTCGCACTTGCACTATCACCTCTCTTGGCCGGCCTCGAAACGGAACGAATGAACCCTGAGTCCGACTTAGCCAAAGCGATTAGCAGCGTATCGCAACATATGGATACGATTAGCAATGCTCACGAGGAGCACTTCAATCAGATTGCAACAAGAGTATCCGCAGGTTTCAAAGGTGTATTTCCGCGCTTGGATGTCAAGCTGCAGATCGGAGCGGCTCCACTGGTACCAAAAGTTGCTGACTTGGTAAAAGGTGGCTCCAGGCTACGAGTCCAAGACGGTACGGCAGAAACTGATCTTGCGCAGCAGGGAACAGGAGCCCGAAGAGCACTATTCTGGGCAATGCTTCAGGTACACAACGAACTATCAAGGGATAAAGAGGTTCGAATAGACTTTCGCAAGCGATTGGAAAAAATCATTTCGGAGACGGAGAAAAAGCTCCCAAAGGCGAAAGAGGCAGATAAACCGGCCCATATTGAGGTATTGAATCAAGCTCAAGCACAACTTGAAGCCCACGATGGGGGCGCCCCAATCCCGGACAGTCCAGACGACCCTGCATTCCCTGGTTATTTGCTATTGATCGACGAGCCCGAAAACGCATTACACCCTATGGCAGCGCGTGCGGCTCAACGCCACCTGTACAGACTCGCTGAGAGTCCTGACTGGCAAATAATCATGACCACTCATTCACCGTATTTCATCAACCCTTTCGAAGATCACACCACGATCGTGAGATTGGAACGCGCTCAAGAAGAGCAACAAGCCCCCATCGAACCAAAGACGTATCGATCAGACTTGATTGAGTTTGAAGGCGATGACAAGGAGCGTCTTCAGGCCCTACAACACATTGATCCGAGCTTTTCCGAGGTGTTTTTCGGATCTTATCCGGTGCTGGTGGAAGGCGATACAGAGCATGCAGCATTCATGGCGTCGATTCTTGAACGCCAGCATGATCTCATAGACCAAGTCACAATCATTCGCGCTCGTGGCAAGGCAATTCTCACCCCCCTGATCAAGGTGATGACTCATTTCAAAATCAACTTCGGCTTGGTGCATGATTGTGACCCGCCTTTTACAAAGAACGGCCACAATAATGGAATGTGGACTGAGAATAATAAAATTCGTAATGCCATTTTGGCTGCGCGGTTAGCGGGTGTTACTGCGCGTCATCGCATCAGCGTACCTGACTTTGAGCGATTCCTTGGCGGGGAGGAAGAGTCGAAAGATAAGCCTCTCAACACTTACCTCAGCGTCTCCAAAGATGATGCATTAGCCCGTCGCGTCCAGGACCTGCTCAATGAGCTAATTTCATCAGAGCAGGAAGAACCGTTTGGTGGTGAGATTCCCGCCGAGGGATACATGCCTCAACTCTTGGTAACTGTTCAGACGTGGGCAAAGGAGAACGGCCACCAAGAAGGCATCCGATTTAAAGGGCTATAATCACCGATTGATTTAGACTTTAACTTGGAAATGGCCGATCCAATTCGGACTGCGACCACATCCTACAAGTGGTCGCTAACCCAGTAACAGAACAGCAAAAACCAACGGAGGGCCGAGAAACCACTCAATATATTGATCAGATCCTCTGATGGTGGCTGTGCCTGAATTCAGGCGATCTGAAAATCAAAGTTTTCAACAGAGTCGGCCAAGGTAGGCTAGTGTCCATTGGTTTTCGTTTGAAGCGGATGAAGCAACAAAAGTATGAGATTCTTACGGGCTTAGAAAAATCGGATCCACGCTTGGCACGGAAAACAAAATCGAAAGGATGGTCATCAATAGCCACACTAATCCATCCCAGTACTTGATCAGAGCCAGCAGCAAAGCCCCGGCGACCGGCAGCAAAGACAGCACCTTCAGCAATCGAAAGGTATTGGTAAGCGTTCGACCCTGCCTTTCGACTTGGCCGATGGTGATTTTTAGCAGCCCCTGAAGTTTTGTCGGGTAGGTTTTTATCTTGTCTTTGAAATCATCAAAGACGACATTAAAACTGTGCAACAGACGCTCTGTTTGTAACGCCTGGTTATGCAGAATGGCGAACAATACAACCGAAACCACTGTCAGCCCAAGGACAAGGATGAAGCCTTCGAATGGTGAACTGGTGTTATTCAGCACTACAAGACCCGCCAACGATATCGGCAGCGCGAGCATTTTGCCGGCGATGTCCCCCAGTACGCCACTAAGCTTGGTGCCGTAGTCAATTTCAGCCTGCGCTACCTCACGCCGAACTCGCTCAAACGAGAAGCTATAGACGTAGGTCTGCAGATTCGCACGGTACGTAGCGAGGACTTCCCGCCATTCCCGCACAATCACCAAGAACAAATTCGGCTCGCTCTCGAATTTCTCGATCACGCTCGCTACCGCCATCCGAATCATCAATTTGCGCTCGGAAAGGTGCGCCTTGTTTTCGTTTTTCCGATTGAGTATTTCTTCCAACAGACTTATGTGTCGAAGTTCATAGTCAAGGACCTTGACGTCAACCTGGGTTGGTAACAAAAAGGTTCTTGGGGGTTTGGCCCCATCAGGCGGCAAGGCAAAAAAAAGGTTGTAGCCATCTGAACTGCTATCTTTGTCTACGCCAATCGCCAGCATTGAAAGCAACTCAATCAGCCGGCAGACCTGCCTGAGTGCCTTAATCGCCGGCGGTTGGGCGTCATCACAGTCAGCCCAACTGAGCTCAATAATGTACACATTGCTCGGAAATTGCCCCTTACCCAACGAACCATTGCGAGCGACAAATTCACTCAGACTGGTGTAGAACCGACCCGACTCATTTGACGGCACACGGAACTCAATTTCGAGAGTGTCAGCTTCTTCAGATCGATGCTCGAATTTGCCATAAGCCGCTGGCAGGTCATCGCACATCCGCAATGCAGCGATGATCTCGGGTGTTGGCTGCCCATCATAAGAGATGACGCCTTCCTTGATGGTAGGCGTTCCCAGGGCACGGTAGAGAGCTACCACATGGGCAAACATGCTCAGCCAGCCCTTGCCAGCAATTCTTTCTCGATCACATCAATCAGTTCGGTAGTCAGATTGGAGAGGGTCAATTTCTTTCGCGCCTCATCGAAGTACACGTCTGCAGCCGGATCTTTACCCAAGGCTCCACGCTCGAATTGCAATGACCAATTAGCCGCGTCGCCCTTGATCCGGGTTTTTTCCTTAAGTGATTTCGGGTTGACCGTAAAATCATCCGGTACCCGATGTCTCTCGCTGTTCAAGTAATCTTTCAGTCCCGCGATTTCATCGACCAAGTCAGCGGGTACGTGCTGGACGGCGACGTGGCAGATAGCATCCAGACGCGCTGATTTACCCGCTGCCAGCTGCTCTTCCAAATATTTGATCACCGCCTCTTTGGCCTTGTAGCCAAAGCCCTTTAGCAGTTTTTTATCGCGGAAGAATCGGGCAACGCTATCGATGGCATTTTTGGTAGCACGCCCCGAGGCCACGCCTTTCGCGCAGCCTAGTGCGGAAATGAAATAGTCGGATGCCTGACTGTCACGGCCGCGGCTGATGAAGCACAGGTATGTCGAATCTACTTCATCTGCCTCGGCACTCTCGCCTTCCCCAGGCTCTGCAGTAGGTACGTCAGCTGCATTCTCCGCTGCGGCGGCATTGATGGCCATAAAACTTGCCAAGTTGATCCGTGCGGCCTGCTGAACTTTGCTGAGATCAACCTCTTGGATTTCTTTAGGTACATAGTTTTCATCCAGCTGGATGCCACCGCGCTCCTTCATGCTGGCTACCAGGAAAAAATCAGTGGCGCCCGAGGTGTACTGCGCGCACAGGATGTGGCCGCCGGTGGACAAGACCTGATTGCTGGCTTGCTCCACCAACTGTTCCATTGCCAGATGAGTCAAGGCAATGAATTGCGCTTCATCATCCTGGACGTTCACGAATGCGGTGAAACGCTCAGGAAACGGCCCCTGACGATCATCATCGGCGAACTGGCCATAGACCACACTGTTGCCTACTTTACCGATGAGACCGTGAATTCCCTCGACCAGAAACTGTAGAGCAGGGTTTTTCGTGTCGAGGGCAACATTCTTCTTTACAACTTCGGACACGTGATCCGTGTGAGCCAGCTTCTTGAAGCTGTGAATAATGGCAGTTTTCAGCGTGATCATAAGGCGAATTCCGTTCCGATAATGTCAATATGAAATCACTGAAAATACCACCCTTTTCTAATAATTTCCGGACTTCACATTGATACTCAACAGCTTCTAAGAGTCCCACATGAAAACATGGGCACGGAAAAAGAATCACAATACTGTACGCACATACAGCTTGATAATCCATATCCTTCGTCTGAAGGACAACCGGAATGCTCAGGAGACCATCGCTGTTTCGGTATCGTTAGGACGGGCTAAAAGGCCGAATGCCCGAATTTGGTGAGGATAGCTTGAGACCCGCATGCGAACTCACGTGTTGCCAGCGACTCACTAGGCTCAACCAATGGCCGCCTCGAACAAGTCATTTCAGAACAGCCCTCCCAATTCTGCCGGCTCCCAGTTCATGATCACCAGTTCCCCACTGACCTTAGCCTTCCCCTGCCGCTGGTTGGACGTGCTGTAGCGGATGTCCACCGTCTCAAAATGGAAGCCCTCAAACACTTGCCGAATGTCCGGGTGATCGTTGATGCTCACCATCACCATCACCATCACCATCACCTTGCCCTTGCAGCGGCGCATGAAGTCCGCCATCCGCTCATAATTTTCAAACGGAAAATCCACCCCATACCCTGCAGTCTGCCAATATGGCGGATCCATATAGTGGAAGGTGTGCGGTCGGTCGTAGCGCTCCGCGCATTCAAGCCAAGAGAGATTTTCGACATAGGTACCAGACAGTCGTTGCCAGGCAGCCGAAAGGTTCTCCTCTATCCGCAGCAGGTTGATCGCGGGACCAGTCGTCGCCGTGCCAAACGTCTGGCCACTGACCTTGCCGGCGAAGGCATGGTGCTGCAGGTAGAAGAATCGCGCGGCGCGCTGGATGTCGGTAAGGGTTTCCGGGCGGGTCATCTTCTGCCACTCGAACACCTGGCGCGAGCTGAGTGCCCACTTGAACTGACGCACGAACTCTTCGAGATGGTTCTGCACGACGCGGTACAGCGTCACCAGGTCACCGTTGATGTCGTTGAGGACTTCGACGGGCGCCGCCTGGGGCCGCATGAAGTACAACGCGGCACCGCCGGCAAAGACTTCAACGTAGCATTCATGCGGTGGAAACAGCGGAATAAGGCGATCGGCCAGACGGCGTTTGCCGCCCATCCAAGGGATGAAGGGTGAAGACATGGATAGCAAGACCTTTACTGTATAAATAAACAGGTTCTAGGTTCGCTCTGCTTTGTGCACAGAGCAGGAGCCTTGGCGGGACTTGCAGGGACAATCTGCAGGGACGGTGGCCAGCCTGGATGTTGACGCATCCAGACTGGCCGCTCCTTTTACTTCGGTGTTATACCTTCTTTGAACCGGGGCGACTCACTCGCTCGGGTAATCAAACCGGCACTTCGAGCACGACTTTCTGCGGTTTTCCGGACGCCTTGGCCTTGCCCTCCTTGCCGCCATTGCACTCCATCGACACCGTCCACCCGGACGGGGTAAAAGTGTGATCCACCGACTCCACTAGGTATTCCCCATCGAGGCCGCGCTTGAAGCCTTGCGCCTCAATCATGATTTCGGCAAACAGGCCGGTTCGCCCCGGCAGGTCGAGACGCACCGAGGCCGTCGAGCGGTTGAACGCCGCCAGACGCGCCTTGGCCGCTTCGTCGGCCGCCGTGCGGTCCGGATAGATATGGCGATCGGTATGCACCGGCGGCAGGCCTTCGGGCACGTTCGGGTTGTCCAGGTGCGAGATGAGCAGTTCGCTCCACCGGCCGCCGCCAGACGTTTGATCGCGGCAACTTTTGGTGCCTGATCGAGCACGACCAATCGCAGCGACTGGTTGTCCCTTGCTTGGTTAGCGGCCGCCTGCAACGCCTCGGCGTAGGTCGTAGGGATCTGAAATTGACTGAACTGGGCTTCGAGTTCCTGCCAGCGATCAATAATTTTCGCGCGCAGTTCAACGCTGCAGCCCGAGACCACCACCAAGGTGTCACGTTGAGATAGCAAGAACTCGCGATAGACCTGACCGTTTTGTGGGTGGATGTCTGGGGTCAGCAAAGGGCGGCATGAGACGGATCAGCAACAAGGTGCGCCAGCGCCGACGACAAACATGGCTGGACCTACCGGCCCACGGAATTGAAGAGGCGGATCATGGCAGCAACCCAGAAAGACCGGTCAGCCAAGACTGCGGCGAAGCGAAAGGCTCGCGGCGAGGAAGAAATCCGGCTGCATTGCAGGGCCGGCACACGCCAGGCCCTGGCTGAGCTAATGGCCTGGAGTGGCATCGAGTAACAAGGCGAGGCCATCACGCTGATGATTCATCACTTGCATGGGCTTGGCCCGGGCGACGCCCCGTCCCTACTCACTCCACCGCGCCACAAATACGAGGTATCGCAAACTGTGGCGCTGGAGTTCAGCCGCAGGAGCATGCTAATGATTCAGCAGAATCCAGGGGATGAGGTGATATCTCCTACTACTTCTTTTCCTTTTGGGCAGGGTCCGGCTTCAACGGCTGAACCCTAGGTGTTGGCAGAATATTATCAACTGGAGGAAGCTTGTAGTTTTCAGGGCTATAGACCCAGTTTTCAGGAGTTTTAGGGCCACTGGGCTTCCTATCATCGCGCTTAGACATTCTGAGTCTCCTTGTAAATACCCTTCAGGTACGTTTCAGTTTTCACCTTGGCCTTGTCGAACAGTTTCTTGTCATCAGGCAAAGATACGGTGGAGAAAGTCGACATAATTTTGGAGTTTCTTCTTCGAAGTGAGAACCTCAGGTCGTTGACTTCAGTCGCGGTAAGCATCCCATGGCTTACATTAAACCAGCTTTTCTCTGCTTCATCCGCCAAGACAGACATCTCCACTGATGCGCTGGCAAGTGGTTTGATGCGGGATTTAAAGGGTAGAAATTTGTAGATCACTGACAGCACCTGGGTGCCTGCGATAAATACCGCCCAAACAGCGGCGTATTCTTTAACTATTGCCCACGCCGCGATGCTTCCTGACGAGGCGATTGCCAGCGTGATGTTGATTCCACGCTCCATAGCCTCCGAGCTTTCCTGATACATAGCTAGATAATACGCGTGAGTTCTCAGGCTCTGCATCTCAGCCCAATACTCGTCCACCACATTTGATTCAGCCATTTTTTGATCCCAGATCCAAACCGGCCCGAATCCTACACTAATTTGCCACGACCCTGATGGGGCGGCGCATGACATGATCCGGACTGCGTCCTATGCGTGACCGGCTCCTAACCCAGCCGCAATCTCAGCTCCATCAAATAATCACCGGCGGCTCCTCGCCGCTCAAGGCCCCCAGGTGCATCAGCGCTCATCAGGGATGCAAGCGCCTCTTCAATTGCGATGTCAGAAAACGTTGTTCCGGATCGCTTCAGCACTACCAGTAGCAGGTGCTCAATAGCATCAATCTGTGCCTGATTCGACATTCGTACTCCTCCTACCCGGCCCCATGCCGGGGCGAACACAAATACCCCACTTCAAAGAATCACGCCAGCCTGGATGGACGGCGGATTCATTTATAAAGAAGTTTTACTTAAACGCGGCTTTAGCCTCGTCCGGATGGATGTACACACTTTGTAGTAAGTTCTCAACTACATCCATTGCCAATGTCAGCTGCTTAACCGTACTGGGCTTTGCTTCGTGCGCTGAATCATTCCCCATTGACCTAAGCTTATGAAGAATATCAGCGCCTGCGATTGGCAGAACGCCTTTTAATTTCAAGTCATCAATTTTCGCCAGAAGATTTTTCCCGACTGCAGATTGGTCCTTACAAATCATTTCAATAAGAATACGAACCCCTAGCCCAGCGAGAATAGGCTGCTCACCATTCATTGCCAAGATCAATTCATCATATGTAGCCCTAACCTCAGGCGGAAGGTGCCAGTATCCATCTATTTTAAACCGCCCAGCTGTTCTATTAGGATATAAGTCCACACTAAACTCAGCTGTATACTCTTCAGCATCGTGATCGTAATAATAGTCTTCACTATTAGAGCTTTCTTTTCTGAAGGAAAGCGCATCACAATTCAGACAGCGAATAACTTCAAACTCCGTTATCCCCGTATATTCCTCACTATCCCATCTGCTCCGCGCAGAGGCCTCAACTTTATGTCGCTGCTGAATTTTGCAGACTTCACACAAGGCTTTGTGCTCAGCTCCAATAGTGTTACCAGTCGAATAAGTATGCCCTGCCACTTTGTTTCTCCATAACGTAATAAAAAGCAATGCTAACCTACCCCAAAAACATGGCAACCCGCCATCACTTGTGGCGATTCATTTTCCCTTGGAGCAGCGGAGAGAGTGGCTACTTGGTTGATTCAACGTCGATCCGTGCCTTATTTCACCCCCAAACACAATACCGCCCGGGCATGACCCGGCATAGGAAGCCCCATGCCCAAAGAAAACAAAATCGTAGATCCACCAGTTCGAGACGAGCGACTGGTCACCTTGCCGATGTGGATCATTGAAGCCGTGCGCGCCGAAGTGCGGCTTGAGGTTCACGTCTGGTCAGAAATGGCGCGGCACGTTGAAGAGTCGCTGGCCCGCGGCGAACAGGCGCTACCCTGCGACGTGAAGCTGCCTCCGGCCACTCTGTTCTGCAAAGGCACCAAGGTCAGCACGCTGATGCTTGGCATTCAGCAGCGACTGGCCTTCCCTGCGCACGCTCGCGAATTCGAAAAGACTTGATCCCAAACTCTCCACTGCCCGGGCATGACCCGGCATAGGATGCCCTTAAACGTGACTCCAATTGTAACTGTCGTACTGCCTTGTTCCGCATTTGAGGCACGTCACAAAAAGCGTCTGATCTAACGTCGCACCACCTCTAATCCACGGATGTCGGGACACCAGCCCATGGCGCGAACTGTTGCATTTGGGGGACTTACAAAAGTAATACGCTAATTGCTCTCTCGAATAACCGGCTGCGTAGTTTGGAATTCGTCCCGCCATATGACACCTCCTCCATTGACCCATGAAGAGTAGCTTCTGAGGTATCCCTATGCCCACAGAAAACAAACCGGCTGATCCATTCGGCCCAAACGGTCGCACTTTCCACATTTACTTGAGCGTGCGCGGTGCACTGCGCGGCTTCAGCAAGCGCCAGCTCAATGGCATGTTTCGCTTTGAGGGAGGACGTGAGTGCACCGCCAACGAGGCGAAGGATCATCTGCTTGAGGCTTTGGCCCAAGGTAAAGAGGTTCTGCCTTTCGGGCCGCCGTGTGAATCGCTGGCAATGGCTGCCCAGGGCACGCCAATCCGCCAGCGGTTGTGAATGCCCATGATCTGGTATCGATGGAGATTGAAGGATGAGGATGAGGATGAGGATGAGGATGAGGATGAAATCTCAGCTTAGAATTAAGATGCTAGCCTTTTCAGCAGTAACCGTGAACCGGTTTCCAGCTGCTCATATTTTGAAGCAATATTCTCTGCGCCGCGCGCAGCATGGCGCGTTAGTTTCAACACGCGTTTTACATCCGCATTTTCATAAGCCATGTCCACCATCTCACTTACAAGATCCTTTGTTAGGTTATCTATAATCCCCGGGGAAATAGTGAACACCTTGGTTTCATCATCGCTCAACAGATCACTCATATTTCTCCATGTATATTGCAAGGAACCCATATGACGCCACCACGCACTCATTTCATCATCTGGCATGGGGGCATGCGGCTGTGCCCCCCCGGAATGCTCTGCAATGATTGTGGCTACCAAGTTGTCTTTTAGTGAATTAATAAAATTTCTAACCACGTCAGAGTCCGAAACGACAGATTGGAATTCCTTAATAAGCTTGTACTTTTCAGTATGCTTAAACTGTGAATGCCAAGCATGTAGTGCATAAATTGCGGTTACAGCAGCGCCGATGGTAGCCAAACTTGATGCAGCACTCAGAAAGGTTACGAACCCGACCTCACCTCCCTTCGTAAACATAAAGCCAAACACAACCCCCGCTGAAAACAACAAACAGAAATAGAAAAATATCAAGTAACCGCTTCTTCGACTCATCGCAACTTTCGCTTTCCATGGGTGAAACGATGAGTCTAGTCCGCATTCCCTCCCCCTTGCAAAGTCAGCCACTATAGCGGCAAGGACGAAGTCATGCCTGAAGAAATGAACCCGGACGCCGCGGCAGCCGATCGTGTGCTGCTTATCCTCGCGGCCAAAGCCGGCCGTATCGAAATCGAACCGTGCACCTGCCGAGATCCGAAGTGGCCTTATCGCCTAGCCGGAAAGTCTGGTGTCCGCGCTCACTGGAACCCCCTCATCAACGACGGCGATGCCCTTCGCCTGGCCGTAGTCATGGGTCGCATGGAGCGGCTGGGTGTGGCTATTCACATCGTTGAGCCATACGACGGTGATACCGGTCCATACATCTATGTAGACGCCGAGCGGTTCGGCGAGCACACCCAGTACCATCACGCCGACCCGTTCGCAGCCACGCGCCGCGCCACCGTCCTCGCTGCAGCTGAAATCGGGAGGCGGTGATGATCCTTACCTCAATAGCAGCGCCGCTCTACATGCTCTGGCTCATCTAAAAGGGGCCGCGCCGGTAAGGGTTCACCCCGCCAGTCACCTCAGGGGAGAAAGCGTGTACGCAACTGGCGAGGTGAACCAATAAACCCTAGCTCACCCATTCAGCATGCCTGACGCCCCTCATCTGATTCCCCACTCCACCTGCAAGCCTGCCGATGAATGGCGGGTGACGGGGGCATTCGCCTAAGGAATCCCACCATGGGTAACGCAACAGCAGCAAAGGTTTCAAGCATCCCACCGAGGTTCATCCGGTTCATGGATGCACCAGGTTATCTCGGGATGTGCCGGGACGAATTCAACAAAACGGTCAGGCCGAACGTGCGCGAATTTCCGATCGGGAAACAGGGCGCTGGCTTCGACCGGATCGAGCTCGACGAATGGGCAGACGCCTACATCGAGAGCAAGTCGATTGAAAAGGCAGCCAATCAGGACAACAATCGCCCTCGCAGCGAGCGCCAGGGTGAAGCCAAAGGAGGTAAACCATGGCGAGAAAAGCGATCTCCGGTCTCTACCAGAAAGGTGGTGTCTGGCAAATCGACAAGGTGTTCCGAGGCGAGCGACTTCGAGAGAGCACTGGAACTGGTGACCGGCAAGAAGCCGAGCAGTACCTGATTCACCGGCTGGAGCAACTTCGACAGCAGAAGGTATACGGCGTGCGCCGAGCCCGAACCTGGGAGGAAGCGGCGACAAGGTTTCTGATCGAGAGCAAGGACCAGCCCTCGATCAAGTTGACGGCGCATCACCTGAAGCAGCTCCATCCATACCTCAAGGACCTGCCACTGACGCACATTGATGACCAGGCACTTGAGCCGTTCATGAAGGACCGATTGAAAGGAATGGTGTTGCCATGCGGTAAGCAGTTGAAGCCGGTAGCGCCTCGCACGATCAACATCTCGATCGAGCGGGTAATACGGGTTCTTTCGCTTTGTGCACGGAAGTGGCGGGATGAAGAGCGCAGGCCCTGGCTTGATTCGGTACCGATGTTGGCCAAGCTGGATCTGAAGAAAAAGGTTCGCGAGCCCTACCCCATGACATGGGAAGAGCAATCGATCCTTTTCGGAGAGTTGCCGGCCCACCTGCAGACGATGGCCCTGTTCAAGGTGAACACGGGGTGCCGCGAGCAGGAGGTCTGCAAATTGAGGTGGGATTGGGAAATCTCGGTGCCGGAACTCGGCACCAGTGTATTCCTGATTCCGTCCGACTTTGGCGGCCGAAATGAGCGGTCAGGTGTGAAAAATGGCGATGAGCGACTGGTCGTGCTCAACAGCGTGGCGAAATCGATCATTGACCAGCAGCGCGGTCAGAGCAAGGACTGGGTTTTTCCGTACAACGGCAACGCGATGCACCGTATGAATGACTCAGCCTGGAAGAAAGCGCGGGTGAGAGCGGCGAAACTCTGGCAGGAGGAAAACCTTCGCCCCGCTCACCCAGGGTACGCATCCATCAGGGTGCATGACCTGAAACACACGTTTGGCCGTCGCCTTCGGGCGGCAGGTGTCACACAAGAAGATCGAAAGGCCTTGCTGGGACATAAGAACGGCAACATCACCAGTCACTACTCGGGCGCTGAGCTCGGGCAGCTGATTGAGGCTGCAAATATGGTATCAGCAACTGACTCTCGGGGCCCGGTGCTGACGATCTTGAAGAGGAAAACTGGATGAAGTCCCGAAAAACTCCCCACCAATGAAAAAGCCCAACTGGTTAGAGTTGGGCTAAGTCATTGAATAATATGGTCGGGACGGAGTGATTCGAACACTCGACCCCTAGCACCCCATGCTAGTGCGCTACCGGACTGCGCTACGCCCCGACTAGGCGTGAAACCTGTTCCTCACCTCGAGGAACGCTCAAGAATATATCGCAAGCTTTTGAAAACTGGAAGTATTTAAAAGCAGAAATTTATTTCTTGAGTACCACCAGAACATCTTCCAGTTCGGCGATCATCTGGCGGATCATTTGCTTGTATTGGGTGGTGTCGTCTTTGGCTTCATCACCGGAAAGACGCAGGCGCGCTCCGCCGATGGTGAATCCCTGGTCATACAGCAACGCGCGGATCTGGCGGATCATCAGCACATCCTGGCGCTGATAATACCGACGGTTTCCGCGGCGCTTGACGGGGTTGAGTTGAGGAAACTCCTGTTCCCAATAGCGCAGCACGTGTGGTTTAACCGCACAGAGCTCGCTGACTTCACCGATGGTGAAGTAGCGTTTGCCTGGGATGACGGGAAGCTCGTCGTTATGACTTGGTTCCAGCATAAGCCTCAACTCGGGCCTTCAACTTCTGCCCTGGACGAAAGGTGACCACACGGCGAGCCGTGATCGGGATTTCTTCACCCGTTTTCGGGTTGCGGCCAGGCCGCTGGCGTTTGTCCCGAAGGTCGAAGTTGCCGAAACCGGACAACTTCACCTGCTCGTTGTCTTCAAGAGCGTGCCTGATTTCCTCAAAGAACAGTTCGACCAATTCCTTGGCCTCCCGTTTATTCAGGCCCAGCTCTTCATACAGACGTTCCGCCATTTCAGCTTTCGTCAGAGCCCCCATACGTCACTTCCTTAGCGTGGCGTTCAACCTTTGTTCGAGCGAGGTGAGGATGTTTTGCGTCGTGGTATTCACCTCATCGTCATTAAGAGTGCGCGATGGATGCTGCCAGGTCAAGCCAACTGCAAGGCTTTTTCTATGCGGATCAATGCCTTTACCCTGATACACGTCAAATAGCCTGAGGTCTGTCAGCCATTCACCTGCATTGTCACGGATTACGTCCAGTACGGCACTGGCTGCAACGTCTTTGTCTGCCAGCAGCGCAAGGTCGCGACGCACTTCAGGAAAGCGCGATAACTCGTGGAATTCAGGCATTTTGCCCAACGCCACTTCGGCCAGAACCAGCTCGAAAACGAAGACCGGACGGTCGAGACCGAGGGTTTTCGACAATTCAGGGTGGATAGCGCCGATGTAACCGACTACGCGACCATCACGCTCGATACGCGCGGTTTGACCCGGGTGCAACGCAGGGTGGCTGCCCGGCACGAACGTGAACGCGTCCAGTGCACCGGCAAAACCCAGCACGGCTTCCACGTCGGCCTTGACGTCGAAGAAATCCACGGTATCGCGACCTTGAGCCCAGCCTTCCGGCAGACGGCTACCGCACACCACACCGGCCAGCATCGGCTCTTGCTTGAGGCCTTCCAGCTGACCGACGAAGCGCAGGCCGCTTTCGAACAGGCGGACGCGATCCTGTTGACGGTTCAGGTTGTGTTGAAGCGCCTTGACCAGACCAGGCCACAGGGACGAGCGCATGGCAGCCATGTCGTTCGAAATCGGGTTGGCCAGCAACAAAGGCTCGACGCCGGGGCTGAACAGCTCGAACTGTTTCGGATCGATGAAGCTGTAGGTGATCGCTTCCTGATAACCACGAGCCACCAGCAGACGACGCAGCTCAGGCAGATCGCTACGAGCTTCAGCCCTGGCTTGCGGCGCCAGACGGGCTTGCGGGTAGCGAACCGGCAGACGGTTGTAGCCGTACAGACGGGCCAGTTCTTCGATCAGGTCGACTTCCAGGCTGATATCGAAGCGATGGCTTGGCACGTCTACGCGCCACTGCCCTGCCCCATCCGCGGAAATCGTCAGGCCCAAAGCGCCGAGCAGACGCTCGACTTCGGCCGAATCCATTTCCATGCCCAGCATCTGGGTGATCCGCTGAGCACGCAGGGTGACCGGTGCGATCTTCGGCAGGTGCTGCTCGCTGACGGCTTCGATGATCGGGCCAGCTTCGCCGCCGGTGATTTCCAGCAGCAGGCCAGTGGCGCGCTCCATGGCTTCACGGGCCAGTTGCCAGTCCACACCACGCTCGTAGCGGTGCGAGGCGTCGGTGTGCAGGCCATAGGAACGGGCCTTGCCAGCGACGGCAATCTGATCGAAGAACGCGCTTTCCAGGAATACATCGCGAGTGGTCGCCGAAACACCACTGTGCTCGCCACCCATCACGCCGGCAATCGCCAGGGCGCGGGAGTGGTCGGCAATCACCAGCGTATCGCTACGCAGGCTGACTTCCTGACCGTCGAGCAGAACCAGCTTCTCGCCTTCTTCAGCCATACGAACGCGGATGCCGCCATTGATTTCGGCGAGATCGAAAGCGTGCAACGGTTGACCCAGCTCCAGCATCACGTAGTTGGTGATGTCGACGGCGGCGTCGATGCTGCGCACGTCGGCACGACGCAGACGCTCGACCATCCACAGCGGCGTAGGCCTGGACAGGTCAACGTTGCGGATCACACGACCCAGGTAACGCGGGCAAGCGGCTGGTGCCAGAACCTCAACCGAACGCACTTCGTCGTGCACGGCTGGAACAGCGGCAATGACCGGGCGCGTGACTTCGGCAGCGTAGAGCGCACCGACTTCACGGGCCAGACCCGCCAGGGACAGGCAGTCGCCGCGATTCGGGGTCAGGTCGACCTCGATGCTGGCGTCTTCCAGATCCAGGTAGACGCGGAAGTCTTCGCCAACCGGCGCATCGACCGGCAATTCCATCAGGCCGTCGTTGCCTTCACCGATTTGCAGTTCGGCCTGGGAGCACAGCATGCCGTTGGATTCAACGCCACGCAGCTTGGCCTTCTTGATTTTGAAGTCGCCTGGCAGTTCGGCACCGATCATGGCGAACGGGATCTTCAGGCCAGGGCGCACGTTTGGCGCACCGCATACCACCTGGAAGGTCTCCGAGCCATTGCTGACCTGGCAAACGCGCAGCTTGTCGGCGTCCGGGTGCGGCTCGGTGCTCAGCACCTCGCCCACGACCACGCCGCTGAATTCACCGGCGGCCGGCGTAACGCTATCGACCTCAAGACCGGCCATCGACAGACGAGCAACCAGCTCGTCGCGATTTACCTGCGGGCTTACCCAGCCGCGCAGCCATTGTTCACTGAATTTCATCCTGCTCTCCTAAGAATTCGTTACGACTAGCGAAATTGCGCGAGGAACCGCAAGTCGTTGTCGAAGAACAGACGCAAGTCGTTCACGCCGTAACGCAGCATGGCCAGACGCTCAACGCCCATGCCGAAGGCAAAGCCCGAGAACTCTTCCGGGTCGATCCCGGACATACGCAGCACGTTCGGGTGAACCATGCCGCAGCCCATGACTTCCAGCCAGCCAGTCTGCTTGCAGACGCGGCAGCCTTTACCGCTGCACATCACGCATTCCATGTCGACTTCGGCGGATGGCTCGGTGAAGGGGAAGTACGAAGGACGGAAACGCACTGCCAGTTCTTTTTCGAAGAACACGCGCAGGAATTCCTCGATGGTCCCTTTCAGGTCGGCGAAATTGATATCGCGGTCGACCAGCAGGCCTTCGACCTGGTGGAACATCGGGGAGTGGGTGATATCCGAGTCGCTACGGTACACACGGCCTGGGCAGACGATGCGGATCGGCGGCTGTTTCGATTCCATGGTGCGGACCTGTACCGGCGAGGTATGGGTGCGCAACAGCATGTTGGCATTGAAATAGAAGGTGTCATGCATCGACCGGGCCGGGTGATGGCCTGGGATGTTGAGCGCCTCGAAGTTGTGATAGTCGTCTTCGACCTCAGGGCCTTCGGCGATGCCGTAGCCGATGTGGGTGAAGAACTGTTCGATACGTTCCAGAGTGCGGGTAACCGGATGCAGACCACCAGAGGTCTGACCACGGCCCGGCAGGGTCACATCAATGGACTCGGCGGACAATTTGGCAGCTAGATCCGCCTCCTCGAACAACGCCTTGCGCGCATTGAGAACCTCTGTCACACGCTCCTTGGCAACGTTGATCAGCGCACCGACTTGCGGACGCTCTTCAGCCGGCAAATTCCCCAGGGTCTTCATCACCTGAGTCAATTCACCCTTTTTGCCAAGGTAGTGAACCCGGATTTGCTCCAGGGCATTGATGTCTTCAGCGCTTTGCACAGCCTCTAGAGCTTGAGAGACCAGCGCATCCAGGTTTTCCATGTACAGACTCCAGATACAAAATAGGGGAAGAGCTTGAAGGCTCTTCCCCTATTTATGACGTTTAACACCTGAGCCCACAGAGGTGAGCCCGGGTGACTGTCGGGGGTACTTAAGCCAAGGTGGCTTTAGCTTTCTCGACAATCGCAGCAAACGCCGCTTTTTCGTTCACTGCCAGATCAGCCAGAACCTTACGGTCGATCTCGATGGACGCTTTTTTCAGGCCGGCGATGAAACGGCTGTAGGACAGACCGTTGATACGAGCACCAGCGTTGATACGAGCGATCCACAGAGCGCGGAACTGACGTTTTTTCTGACGACGGTCACGGTAGGCGTACTGGCCTGCCTTGATTACCGCTTGCTTGGCAACACGGAATACGCGTGAACGCGCGCCGTAGTAGCCTTTAGCAAGTTTCAGAATTTTTTTGTGACGCTTACGGGCAATGACGCCACGCTTTACACGAGCCATGAGTTACTTCCTCTATTCTTAACCAAAAATTAACGAAGGCGCAGCATGCGCTCGACTTTTGCCACGTCGGACGGATGCAGCAAGCTGCTACCGCGCAGTTGACGCTTACGCTTGGTCGACATTTTGGTCAGGATGTGGCTCTTGAAAGCGTGCTTATGCTTGATACCGTTAGCAGTTTTCAGAAACCGCTTAGCAGCACCACTTTTAGTTTTCATCTTTGGCATGTTCGGATACTCCGCATTCAGTTGATAAACATAATCGCAAGGCCTGCCGTGCCCTGTTGATTACTTCTTCTTTTTCGGGGCGATGACCATGATCAGCTGGCGTCCTTCCATCTTAGGATGCTGTTCGACCGAACCGTACTCGAGCAAGTCAGCTTCAACCCGCTTGAGGAGTTCCATCCCCAGCTCCTGGTGGGCCATCTCACGACCGCGGAATCTCAACGATACCTTGGCCCTGTCCCCGTCACTCAGGAAACGTACCAGGTTGCGCAGTTTTACCTGGTAATCCCCTTCCTCCGTCCCTGGACGAAACTTGATTTCTTTAACCTGAATCTGCTTCTGGTTCTTTTTCGCTGCAGCAATCTGCTTCTTCTTTTCGAAGATCGATTTGCCGTAATCCATCACGCGGCAAACCGGTGGGACTGCGTCGGCGGAAATTTCCACCAGATCCAGTTTGGCTTCTTCAGCAATACGAAGCGCTTCATCAATCGAGACGATGCCAATCTGCTCGCCGTCAGCGCCAATTAACCGAACCTCGCGTGCCGAGATATTCTCGTTGATCGGGGCCTTCGGTGCAGCTCGTTTATCTTGTCTCATTTCACGCTTAATAATAATTACTCCGAATCATGGCGACCACGCCGGGAAACCGCTTGAGCGAGGAATTCAGCGAATTGGGCGACGGGCATCGAGCCCAGGTCAGCACCTTCACGAGTACGCACAGCGACAGTCTGCATCTCGACTTCCCGATCTCCAATAACCAAGAGATAGGGAACCTTGAGCAAAGTATGCTCGCGGATTTTAAAGCCGATCTTTTCATTTCTCAAGTCGGACTTGGCACGAAATCCGCTTTGATTGAGAGTTTTTTCAACCTCAGCGGCAAAATCTGCCTGTTTATCAGTGATATTCATGATCACTGCCTGAGTCGGAGCCAGCCACGCAGGAAATGCACCCTCGTAATGCTCGATCAGAATCCCGACGAAACGCTCGAAGGAACCCAGGATCGCCCGGTGCAACATAACCGGGTGCTTGCGACTGTTGTCTTCGGAGACGTATTCGGCTCCCAGACGGATCGGCAGGTTAAAATCGAGCTGCAAGGTACCACATTGCCAGACACGACCGAGGCAATCTTTTAGCGAGAACTCGATTTTCGGACCGTAGAAAGCACCCTCGCCCGGCTGCAGATCGTACGGCAGGCCCGCACTATCAAGGGCTGCGGCCAGCGCGGATTCTGCGCGATCCCACAACTCATCGGAGCCGACGCGTTTTTCCGGACGAGTGGACAGCTTCAGCTCGATGTCTTTGAAGCCGAAATCGGCGTAGACATCCAGAGTCAGCTTGATGAACGCAGCGGACTCGGCCTGCATCTGCTCTTCAGTACAGAAGATGTGTGCATCGTCCTGGGTAAACGCACGCACGCGCATGATGCCGTGCAGCGCACCGGACGGCTCGTTACGGTGGCAAGCACCGAACTCGGCCAGACGCATCGGCAGCTCGCGGTAGCTTTTCAGGCCCTGATTGAACACCTGCACGTGGCAAGGGCAGTTCATTGGCTTGATGGCGTAGTCGCGGCTTTCCGACTCGGTAGTGAACATGTTTTCGGCGTAGTTGGCCCAGTGCCCGGATTTCTCCCACAGGCTACGGTCAACCACTTGCGGAGTCTTGATCTCCAGGTAGCCGTTTTCACGCTGAACCTTACGCATGTACTGCTCGAGTACCTGGTACAGGGTCCAGCCGTTCGGGTGCCAGAAAACCATGCCCGGCGCTTCTTCCTGGGTATGGAACAGACCAAGACGCTTGCCGATCTTGCGATGGTCGCGCTTTTCAGCCTCTTCGATACGCTGGATGTAAGCTGCCAGTTGCTTCTTGTCAGCCCAGGCTGTGCCGTAAACGCGCTGCAATTGCTCGTTTTTGGCATCGCCACGCCAGTAGGCGCCGGACAGCTTGGTCAGTTTGAAGGATTTCAGGAAGCGGGTGTTCGGCACGTGCGGACCGCGGCACATGTCGACGTATTCTTCGTGATAGTACAGGCCCATGGCCTGCTCGTTCGGCATGTCTTCGACCAGGCGCAGCTTGTAGTCTTCGCCACGGCTGGTGAACACGTCGATCACTTCGGCGCGCGGAGTGACTTTCTTGATGACGTCGTAATCTTTTTCGATCAGCAGGTGCATGCGCTGTTCGATCGCCGCCAGGTCGTCCGGAGTGAAAGGACGCTCGTAGGCGATGTCGTAATAAAAGCCTTCATCGATGACCGGACCGATCACCATTTTCGCCGTCGGGTACAGCTGCTTGACCGCGTGGCCAATCAGGTGGGCGCAAGAGTGGCGAATGACCTCCAGCCCCTCTTCATCCTTTGGCGTGATGATTTGCAGGGTCGCGTCGCTGTCGATGACATCGCTGGCGTCAACCAGTTTGCCGTTGACCTTGCCGGCCACGGTGGCCTTGGCCAGACCGGCACCAATGGATGCGGCGACCTCGGCTATGGAAACCGGATGATCGAAGGAACGTTGACTGCCGTCGGGAAGAGTAATAGTGGGCATGGCGCCTCCTCTCCTAGTGGTGACCCCTACCAAAGGTCACGTGGGTTGGGATGAGCAGCCAGTACGCGACTCAGTTCAGGCCATTCAATAACGAACGCCTGCCTTACAGCGGCAGGAGCCTTGCGGCCAACCGGAAACCGAACCAGAGTGACTGGAGATCAAATCAGGGTTATTCGGGTATTGACCGCTGCCGGAGAAAAAGTCATCCAGAGCTTGAAAATACCCAAGCCGAGGATCCTAGCACAGATGAACGGTCATCGCCGCGACCTTGTTCCAAGAGCACCGAATTCAGGGCTTTTACGCCATAAAGTGAACTTGGGATGTACGGTCCACCTCAAATAGGCCGAGAATTGCCACACATTTTCGACCTCACGGAGTTCCAGCCATGCGTTTTATCCACCTTATCGCCCTCGCCACTCCGCTCGCTCTGCTGCTGCCATTGAGCGCTCAGGCTGCCTGGCCCGCAGGTGTAAAAGCCAGCTACATGAAGGATTGCACTGCGGCGGCCAGTCAAGGCGTCAACCCTGAGCTCGCCAAGCAACACTGCACCTGTGGCGCCGACGTCCTGGAGAAGAAGTTCACGACTGAGGAGATCAAGCAGCTGATGGATGCGAAAAACCCTCCGAGCGCCGATCTGGGCAACCGCGCACTGAAGGAAATCTCCGTCTGCAAAGTTCAGAAATAGGCCGTTTCGGCGCAAATGTTAAGGCTCCAGAAGCCGGAAACCGCTCAAAAAACGGTTGTTTTACACAATTTACGCAGCTTTTACGGCTTTTTTTAATGAGCGCTTTTTCAGGAGAAACCCCCTGAAACCGGGGCCTCCAGCCCATCAGGATCACAAATAAAGCACAACCAGGG
This sequence comes from Pseudomonas sp. GW821-FHT04C07, assembly GCF_059420325.1. Classification (NCBI taxonomy): domain Bacteria; kingdom Pseudomonadati; phylum Pseudomonadota; class Gammaproteobacteria; order Pseudomonadales; family Pseudomonadaceae; genus Pseudomonas; species Pseudomonas sp. GW821-FHT04C07. The sequence continues at coordinate 45,408 of NZ_JBWKTM010000014.1, read as the reverse complement.
GGCAAACAACACGTCCGGGGGGCTCCCAAGCCGAACATTTCGACTATGATACTCCCGTGTGCCCAGTTGGCCTGAGCAGCACAGCACTACTGAAAATATTTGTTTCTTGGAGATACACCATGTCTAATCGCCAAACCGGCACCGTTAAATGGTTCAACGATGAAAAAGGCTTCGGCTTCATCACTCCTCAAGGTGGCGGTGACGACCTGTTCGTACACTTCAAAGCTATCGAAAGCGACGGTTTCAAAAGCCTGAAAGAAGGCCAGACTGTTTCCTTCGTGGCTGAGAAAGGCCAAAAGGGTATGCAAGCTGCACAAGTTCGCCCTGAGTAATTTCTCGGCTGGCTAAAAAAACCCCGTCCATGTGACGGGGTTTTTTATGCGCCTGAGAAAAGCCGGAAGCGGTCAGCCGCAGTTGACGCGAGTGATCACCAGGTTTTCATCGGTGTTGAGATTCAGGCGATCCGAGCGGTACTCCAGAGTCACCATGTCGCTCGGCCTGAGGACTCGCGCGTACTGCGCACCTGAATGCGTACGGGCTTGCTCCAGGAGCTCAGGCGAGGCCTTCTTGCCAATGGCGAATTCGGCGCCTTTAGCCTCACAGCGACTGTGCCCGGTCTCGGTAGCCACAGAATCCTTTACCGAATCGGAAGTGCTGCACCCCGACAGGATAACTGCTGCTAACAAAGTTCCGAATGACGCGAGCTTCCAAGACATGAGGCCTCCTTTTTCAAAAATGGACAGAGATCGTGCGACAGCCATTTTGGCTGTTGGTTTCAACGGAGCACTGAGGTGCTGTTGTAGGAGCAGCCGGTCGACGCTCGATTGCTCGCGATGTATGTTAACGATGACGCGTGTTTTCTGAATAAACGCATCGCCCTTGAGTCCATCGTCGGAACGCCGCCCGGAGCAAGCTCGCTCCTACAGGGTTTGATTTCACACAGCGGCAAGTCTGCCTCAACCCCGAGGCAATGTTCACTGCGCAATCGTGACTGAATATGAGCAATGATCAGTAGATGTCGATGTAGTCGAGCGGTGGATTTGGCCAGTTCTGCTTGAGTGCATTGAATATCTGCATGACCCAGACCGCATCACTTGCAGCTACCGCTCCGACATAGCCAGATCCCTTCGCCCAGGTTTCCAGACGAAACAATAGACCTTCAATATCGGTACCGCCCACGACACCTGAAGAAATATAGGCAATACCGGCCTTGGTGACCCGCAACTGGGTATGCGCATCATCGCTGGCAGAAGCCAACAGTTGGCGCACAGCCTCAAGCGTCAAACCGTCAGGAGTGCTCAAATCGATCTGCAAAGTGTTTTCCTTGAAATAATCAAAGCTCAAGTGTCGCATAGCCCTCTCCTCATGCCTAAGACGGAGTGCCAAAAGCCTCGCAAGATGTTTAACTCAACACAACCAAAACCACCCGGATAGACCTCCAGGCATTACCCGGCCTATTCAGACTTTGCGAGTTCATCATGACAACCATAACCATCGACGCCGACATCAAAGCCAAATGGCCTGAAGGCCACTGCTCCTACAGTCCTGGCAGCCCTGAAGAGCTGGCGATCATCGGTATCGACCTGTTGATCAAGGAATTGGGAACGCAGGCGGCCCAGGCATTTATCGCTCAAATATTCGAAAAACACCCAAACAACACTATGGACACGCCACACACCGAAAAGGAGTAACACCCCACAGGCTGGAGACTTGCGGGGCTGAAACTTATGCAAGACGAGCGAGACGTGCCGTGAGTAAGTCGAAGAAGCCTTGTGCATCAGCGTCCTGAACCCAGAACACGTTCTTTTCCTGCTTCAGGCCGTCGTACCAGTCGACAATGGTCTGACCAAAGGTCGGCCCTTCACGGCTGTCGACCACCATGTTTACCTGACGACCGGTGAACAACTCCGGCTTGAGCAGATAAGCGACGACCGTGGCGTCATGCACCGGACCACCCGGGATGCCATAGTGCTCCATGTCGCCTTTGATGTACTCGTTGAGGATTGCGCCCACCACCTTGCTGGCATTGTTGCCCAGTGCAGCGATCTGTTGCAGACGCGCCTCACTGGTCAGCACCTTGTGGGTCACGTCCAGTGGCAGGTAGGTCAGTTTGACAGCGCTTTTAAGGACGACTTCAGCAGCCTGCGGATCGGCGAACAGATTGAATTCGGCGACCGGGGTAATGTTACCGCCGTTGAAGTGCGCGCCCCCCATGACCACCACTTCCTTGATGCCCCGGGTAATGTCCGGTGCCTGATTCAGCGCCAGTGCCAGATTGGTCTGCGGACCCAGCATGGCAATGGTGATGCTGTGGGGTTTGGCTGCGCGCAAGGTGTCGACCAGGTAGTCGATCGCGCTGCCATTGGCCAGGCCTTCCCTCGGTTCGTGCACCGTTACACCCGAGATACCCTCCTCGCCGTGGATATCCTCGGCGTAGATCGGTGCACGCAACAATGGTTTGGTCGCACCCGCATAAACCGGCACTTCTTCGCGCCCTGCCCACTCACGGGCCAGGCGTGCATTACGTGAGGTCTTGTCCAGTCGCACATTGCCGGCAACGGTAGTGAGCGCACGAATGTTCAGTTCCTCGGGCGAAGCCAGGGCAAACAACAAGGCAACGACGTCATCGGCACCCGGATCGGTGTCTATGATCAAATCGATTTTTTCCGCCGCCCGGGCGTTTGTGGCGGTGATCAATGACAAAAGCAGCAGACTCCGGATCAGGTATTGCACTATTTGAGCATAGTGGTACATGGCGCACTCCTTGCGCGTGAAAAACGGGTTGAGATACAGCGAGCTAAAACGTTACACCTGCGACCAGCACAATGTTGCAGTACGGCTGACATTCACCCGTACGAATAATCGCACGTGCTTGTCGGGTAAGGATTTTGAATGCGTCATGACTCAGTAACGTGCGCTGGCCCAATTCAGCCTTGGCCGTCAGCTCGTCAATCACCTGAAGCGCGGGAGGTTGTTTGAGCAGGATTTCTTCAGCCAGCACATGGCTTTGCACCTGCATTTCGCTGAGCACGATCTGCAAGGTGCTGACGAAGTCCGGAATGCCCTTGGTCAACGCCAGATCGATCAACTCGACACCCGGCGGCACAGGCAAACCGGCATCGCCGATCACCACCCTGTCGCCATGACCCAGGGAGGCAATCAATCGCGACAACGCGATGTTGAGCAAAGGTGTCTTTTTCATGAGGGGCTAATGGCCTGTACGTCGGACAAGGTGGGAATGGAAGGCTGCGCGCCCGCTCGAGTGACCGACAGCGCGGCCGCGATCTGACCGAAGCGAATGGCCTGGGCTTCGCTTTTGCCGGCCGCCAGTGCCGCGGCAAAACCGCCGACGAACGTATCTCCCGCCGCTGTCGTGTCGAGCGCCTTGACCCTGGGCGCCGGGAAGTGCTCGAAGCTCTGCCCATCGGCGAACAACGACCCTTGGGCTCCGAGGGTAATGATGACTTTGCCAGCGCCGGCAGCAATCAATCGACTCGCGGCGGCTTCAGCGGTTTCCAGCGAATCCACCGGCATGCCGCTCAGGGCCGACGCCTCACTTTCGTTAGGGATCAGGTAATCGATGGACGAATACCAGTCAGCCGGAAGTGGACGGCTCGCCGGGGCTGGATTAAGGATCACGGTCTTGCCCAGTTCACGACCGCGCTTGAGGGTGTAACCAACGGTCTGCATGGGCACTTCGAGCTGGCAAATGATCACATCGGCCGACTGCAACACCACGTCATAACCTGCAACCACTTCAGGCGCGAGCAGCCCGTTAGCGCCGGCGACGATCACGATCGCATTCTGGCTGCTGTCATCGACCACGATCAGCGCCACGCCACTGGAGCCTTCGACGGTTCTCACCGCCTGACAATCGATTTGTTCAGCCACCAGCGCCGCTCGCAGTTGCTCGCCATACGCATCGGCACCGACACAGCCAACCATCGATACTTCAGCTCCCAGTCGTGCCGAAGCAACGGCCTGGTTCGCCCCCTTGCCGCCCGAGACGGTGGCAAACGACTCGCCAATCAGTGTTTCACCGGCCCGGGGCAGCCGCTCGGCCCGGGTCACCAGGTCCATGTTCAGGCTACCTACAACCACTACTTTTGCTGGCATACATCAGTACTCGTCAATTCGTTTCAGCGGCATTCAGCGAAAACGCCGGCAAGCGGCGCAGTCGACTCTCGCAAGACAATGCTGGGTGTCACGATGCGCTGATCGGTCGCCTGCTCCGGATTTGCGATCCGTCGCAACAGGCGCTCCGCCGCCATCTCGCCCAACTGCAGGATCGACTGGCCCACCGTCGTTAACGCCGGATAGACATACCGACTCATCTGGATATCGTCGAAACCAATGACCGAGAGTTCGCTCGGTACACGGATATTGCGCTCAGCCGCCGCACGCAATACACCAATTCCGATCATGTCGTTACCGGCAAATATGGCGCTGGGCGGATTCTTTTCCAACAGCAGTGCAGCAGCGCTATAACCGCCGGTACTGGTGAAGTCGCTTTCCAGCATTCGCTGTTGTGGCACCTCGACGCCTGCCTCTTTCAGCGCCCGGCAGTAACCGGCCAGGCGCATCTGCGCCACACTGGTATGCGCCGGACCGCCGATGCAGGCGATGTCCCGATGCCCCAGCTTGAGCAGGTGTCGCGTCGCCAGATAGGCACCGTATTCGTGATCGATGCGCACCAGATCCGCATCAATCCCCTCCAGCCCCCGGTCGACAATCACCATAGGCGTGCGCACGGCGGCCAGACCTGCAGCCAGGCCGGCGTCACCGCCAGCCGAAGCGACGATCAAGCCATCGATCCGCTTTTCCAGCAGCACCCGCAGATAACTGCGCTGCTTGTCCGGGTTGTCATCGGAGTTGCACAGAATCACGCAGTAGCCATTACGCTCGCAGTAGTCCTCGATGCCCCGGGCCAGTTCGGCGAAATATGGGTTGAGGCTGTTGGGCACCAGCAAACCGATGGTCGCGGTGGTCTTGGCCTTCAACGAACGGGCCACGGCACTGGGCACGTAGTCCAGGCGCTTGATCGCCGCCTCGACCTTGACCCTGACCTCTTCACTGACTGGCCGCGTTTTGTTCACCACATGAGAAACCGTGGTGTAGGAAATCCCCGCCAGTGCAGCCACATCTTTGATTGTTGCCATGATTCAGGCCCGCCGACTTGCGCGTTGACTGCGATAAGTATCGAGCACTACCGCCACCACGATTACCGCGCCAGTGATGATGCGTTTGGTCGGCTCGGTTGCACCGATTTGTGCGAGACCTGCCGCCAGCACGGAAATGATCAAGACGCCAAAAAAGGTACTGATGACCGAACCGCGACCGCCCATGAGGCTGGTGCCGCCGATCACTACAGCCGCGATCACTTGCAGCTCCAGCCCGGAACCGGCATTCGGGTCCGCGGCCTCCAGGCGGGAGATCTGAAACAGCGCCGCCACACCGGCCAGCAGCCCCATCAGACTGAATACCAGAATCTTGTAAGGCTTTGGATTGATACCCGCCAGACGCACCGCTTCTTCGTTGGTACCAATGCCGATCAGGTAACGACCGAACACCGTGCGCGTCAACACTGCCTGAGCGATGAATATGATCAACAACGCAATGATGAACGACGGCGAAATGCCCAGGGCAATCGGGTTGGACAGCCAGGCGAACGCATCACCGATATAGGCAGTGCGCGAGCCAGTCATCTGGTAAGCCAGACCGCGAGCCATTTCCAGCACACCCAGCGAAACGATGAACGAAGGAATGCGCCAGGCCACGGTGATCGAACCGGTGATGGTGCCAGCCAGAGCGGCGACGGCCATGCCGAGCAAGGCTGCCGGCAAGACACTCCAGCCCCAGCCGAGGACCGCCACGCTGACCGCCGATGCCGCCAACGCGAGCACCGAACCGACTGAAAGGTCGATACCGCCAATGATCAATACAAAGGTCATGCCGACAGCCAACACCATCAAATCCGGAATCTGGTTGGCCAGCGTGCTGAAAGTGTCGTAGGAGAGGAAGTGACTGCTCAAGGTCGAGAACAGGGCAATCATCGCCAGCAAGGCACCGGCCAGGCCCAGATAAGTGCCCAGACCATAATAGTTGCCCCTGCGTATGCTGACAGAAGTAGCAGTTGTCATGAAATGTCCCTAGGCGCCGCTTCATTGAGCAACGCATCACGTTTTTGGTAGCCGGCAAATGCGGCAGCAAGTAGTTCATCCTGAGTCCAACGGTCGCGCTCGAAGGTCTCGATCAAGCGCCCGGCGGAAAGTACACCAATCCGGTCGCAGATCAGCATCAACTCGCGCAGATCACTGGAGACCACCACCAATGCCTTGCCCTGGCGGGTCAATTCACCCAGCAAGCCGTAGATATCGAACTTGGCGCCAACGTCGATCCCTCGGGTCGGCTCGTCGAACAGCAGTACCGAGCAATCTCGCTCAAGCCAGCGGCCGATCACGACTTTCTGTTGATTGCCGCCGGACAGTTCGGACACCAACTGTGACGGGCTGGAACTGCGAATCCGCATGGCGTCGATCTGACGCTGGGCCAGGGCCGACTCGTCATCGCCGTTGACGATGCCGGCACTGGAGATGACCGGCATGTTGCCCAAGGCAATATTGGCGCTGATCGATTGGCTCAGCAGCAGGCCTTCGCCCTTGCGATCTTCAGTGATCAGGGCAATCCCGTGTCCCACCGCATCGACCGGTGAGCGAATGCTGACGACCTGTGCAGGTGATCCCAGCGCGACTGTGCCGCTGTCTGCGATGTCAGCACCAAAGATCAACCGCAATAGCTCGGTGCGCCCGGCCCCAATCAACCCGGAAATACCGAAAATCTCGCCGCTGCGCACTTCAAAGGAGACATCGCGAACCTTGTCCGAACGGGTGAGCCCTTTGACCGTCAAGGCAGGAGCGCCAATCTGGCGTGGTCCCAGGTCAATGTGCTCGCCCAGTTCGCGGCCAACCATCAGGTTGACCAGTTGCTCACTGTTGTAATTGGCCATTGGCTCGACGCAGACCAGATAACCGTCACGCAGCACTGCAATGCGTTGTGCGACACGGGCCAGTTCTTCCAGTCGATGGGAGATGTAGATGATCGCCACTCCGCGCGCTTGCAGGCGGGTGATTTGTTCGAAGAGCATTTCGACTTCACGGGCCGTCAGCATTGCGGTCGGCTCATCGAGGATCAACACATGGCAATCGCCGATCAGGTTGCGGGCGATTTCGACCATTTGCTGGTGACCAATGCCCAACTCGCCGACCAGCGTGTCCGGATCGATCGAATCCAGCCCGACCTGAGCCATCGCTTCTATAGCCGCCTTGCGCAGTTGCTTGCGACTGATCCAGCCGCCAAGGCTGGGTAGATTGTGCAGAAACAGGTTTTCGGCGACGGACAGGGTCGGCAGCAGGTTGAGCTCCTGCATGACCATGCGGATCCCTAGCTCTTCGGCCTGCGTGCGACTGCCGGGCCGGTAATCCTGACCGTTGAACTGCATCTGACCCGCGGTCGGTGTGACCAGGCCGCCGATGATTTTCGACAGGGTGCTTTTGCCAGCGCCGTTTTCACCGGTCAACGCCAGCACTTCACCGCGCATCAGCGTCAGGTCGATATTGGTCAGCACCGGCTGAGCATAGGTCTTGCCGATACCGCTGACCGAAAGGACAGCGTTCGGGGTGCAAACTGACATAAGAAACTCTCCATGCGCCCGCCCGGATGAGCGAGCGCCGTTGTGCCGCCAGAATGACTATTTGGTGACCAGTTCAACCGGAGTTTCGATTACGCCATTAGCCGCGCCGTCGACCTTCTCACCCTTGAGGATTTTCAGCGCCGTTTCGATACCGAATACGGCCTGCCTGGCGGCAAACTGGTCTGCGGTAGCCAGCACACGACCATCGTTGAGCATTGGTTTGATGGCATTGATGTTGTCGTAACCCACCACTTGAACCTTGCCCGCCTTCCCTGCTGCGCGCACCGCCGACACAGCGCCGACTGCCATGCTGTCATTGCCGGCCAACAGTGCCTTGAGGTTCGGATACTCGCTCAGCATGGCGGCGGCGACGCGGTTGCCGGCGTTGATTTCCCAGTCACCGGATTGCAGAGAAACCACCTTGATCTGCGCAGCCTCCATCGCATCCTTGAAGCCTGCGGTACGCTGCTGAGCATTGGTGGTGGTGGAAACACCTTCGATGATGCCGACTTCGTCACCGGCCTTCAGCTGCCTGGCCAGGTACTCACCGACCAGGCGAGCACCCTTGCGGTTGTCCGGCCCTACGAAAGGTACGCTGATGTTTTTGCTTTTGAGCACACCGACATCCAGCTGGTTATCGATGTTGATGACCGTGATGCCGGCGTCGACCGCCTTCTTGATCACCGGCACCATCGCTTTCGAGTCGGCTGGCGCGATGATCAGTGCGTTGACCCTGGAAACGATCATCTGCTCGACGATGCGAATCTGGTTGGCAGTGTCCGTCTCGTCTTTGATCCCGTTGGAAATCAAATCGAAATCTGCGGAGTGCTCTTTCTGGTAGCTCTTGGCGCCGTCTTCCATGGTCAGGAAGAATTCGTTGGCCAGGGATTTCATGACCAGGGCGACTTTAGGTTTTTCAGGGGTGTCGGCGAAGGCCGGGGAAAGAGGCAGCGCGGCGGATGCGGCTGCGAGCACAGCGACAGCAAGAAGACGTCCAGCGAATGGCAGCTTCATGGGTTCACTCCGTTCTTATGATTATTGTGAGCAACGCTTGCACTGGATCACGCTTCGACAGCCGTTAAACGCAGCGGCACTGGATCGAGACAAGATTTCCAGGCTGATCATAAAAGATCACCTGGAAACACGCGCAAACGTTTGCCTGGATCGAACTATGCGAATCCGGCTGTCATTTGTCAACGGCCAGAACTTCCCGTTTCAAGAGCGCGTGCGCAGAGTTCGCTAACACCCCGAAGAAATCCTGGCCGACGCGTTGGCCTTGCCACTCTCTTCGTCATCCCCGCCCGACATGTGCCAGGCCCCATCGACATTTGCCGTAGCCTTTTTTTTCGGAGAGCCGAACGTAAAGCGTCCATATCGTCGGAAAGCCGGACGCAGGCCTGTACGAAAAATCAAATTCAAAATAAAAAATTGATAAATATCAACTACTTATATTAACAAGCCAATCAAAGTACATCTGGTACAGATCCTGCTCTCCTCCAGGACCCCACGGCATTCAGATCTGCCCGGGGCGTGTCTTGATAAACCCGCATCAGCACCTTCATTACAACAAGAGAAAAAATAATGAAATCTGCTTTCAATACCTTTGTTCCGGGCGCTTTGGCCCTCCTGTTGCTGCTCCCTACCGCACTGCAAGCAAAAGAAGTCGAAGCCAAACAAAAACTGGCTAACGTCGTAATTCTCGCGACCGGCGGGACAATCGCCGGGGCTGGTGCCAGTACCGCCAACAGCGCCACTTATCAAGCGGCCAAAGTGGGTGTCGATAAGTTGATTGCCGGTGTTCCCGAGCTGAGCCAATTGGCCAATGTGCGTGGCGAACAAGTCATGCAAATCGCGTCGGAAAGCATCACCAACGAAAACCTGCTGCAACTGGGTCGCCGTGTCGCTGAACTGGCCGACAGCAAAGACGTCGATGGCATCGTCATTACTCACGGTACCGACACGCTGGAGGAGACTGCATACTTCCTTAACCTGGTCGAGAAAACCGACAAGCCAATCATCGTCGTTGGCTCGATGCGCCCAGGCACCGCCATGTCTGCTGACGGCATGCTGAACCTGTACAACGCCGTCGCGGTTGCCAGCAGCAAAGATGCGCGCGGCAAGGGCGTGCTGGTTACCATGAACGATGAAATCCAGTCGGGCCGTGATGTCAGCAAGATGATCAACCTCAAGACCGAGGCCTTCAAAAGCGCCTGGGGTCCGCTGGGTATGGTGGTCGAAGGCAAATCCTATTGGTTCCGCCTGCCAGCCAAGCGTCACACCATGGATTCTGAATTCGACATCAAAACCATCAAGAGCCTGCCTGACGTCGAAATCGCCTACTCCTACGGCAATGTCAGCGGCACCGCCTACAAGGCCCTGGCTCAATCGGGCGCTAAAGCCATCATTCATGCCGGCACCGGTAATGGCTCGGTCTCTTCGAGCGTTGTTCCAACCTTGCAGGCACTGCGCAAGGATGGCGTACAGATCATTCGCTCTTCCCACGTAAATGCCGGGGGGTTTGTACTGCGCAACGCAGAGCAGCCTGATGACAAATACGACTGGGTCGTCGCCCATGACCTGAACCCGCAAAAAGCCCGCATCCTGACGATGGTCGCCCTGACCAAGACTCAGGACAGCAAAGATCTGCAGCGGATGTTCTGGGAATATTGATTCACATCGCCCGACCTGATCAGGTCGGGCATCTGTCGCACCACTCACCTTTAACGGTGAGTGGTTCTACCCCCACTTGCTGATCCCGCCCAGCACCGCTGCGCCCCCCCCTTTCTCGAAAAAATCAATCGACTTACACCAAACGGAATAAATCGCTGTCAGAGGGTTTTCTGGAATCTTAAGCAGTTGCGAAAAATCCTACAGTTAAATACTGTATGCACATACAGCTAAATAAGGATTGTTCCGTGGCCAATACCTCAGCAACAACTACATCTCCAGGCGCATACGAACGACTCGGTTTGCGCGTTCAGAAAATCATTAACTCCCCCACCGCACAAACAGCCAAAGCCGCATTGATCTTCCGTCTCCCGGACGAACCCGTGGATGAATGGGAGCGCCTGCTCGAAGAGATTGCCGAGAACGATAACGTCACCCTCGCCTATCGCGACGATGGCGGCGTGCACATTTTCTGGGTCGTGCCGAAGGAAGACTGAGTCAATGATTGTCCGTTTGCTGGCACCAGCAGTGGACATGAAAGCCTGCGGCTGAACCACTGCTCAAACGCAAAGGCCCCGGACAAACTGTCTCGAGGCCTTTTTTGTTTTCAGACTTGCCGGGATGACCGATCACTGAGCCGCGCTATGCTCAACCACCACTGACTCGACGTTGCGCTTTTTGGCTCGCTCCAGACTGGCTGTCAGTTGAACCTGCCTGGCTTCGGCTTCGGCTTTCGAACTGAAAGGGCCGACCAGAATCCGCTGTTTGCCGCCGACGGTGGTCACATAGCAAATGAAGCCGTGTTCGATCAACCAGCCGGTCAAATCGCTCACGGCCTGCAAGGTGTCCCCTCTAACCTCGACATCCCACTGGGGCGCTGCCGCAGCCGCCGGAGATTGTGCAGCTGAAGCCGCCGAAGACGGGGCCTTGTGCTCGACGCCGGTTCCTTCACCGCATCCTGCCAGCACCAACACCGCCATTACCATCGCCAGTTTACACACAGCCTTCCCCTCGAAAATTCAAGTCGACGATTTTACCACCCACGACCACCCCATGGCCGCGACAAACCTGCCCGAAAACAACGAGAATGATGTGTATAGGCCCTGTATAGTTACAGCTTGGAAATTAATACAGTGGCTACGCGTCTGAAAGAGGCACCTACAGTGGCACTTCGCAGTAATCTATACATACTACCGACATCTGCATTATCTGAATCAGGTGCCCTACAAAGCAATCAAGGAGAAGATCATGCTGATACTCACCCGCAAAGTCGGTGAAAGCATAAACATTGGTGACGATATTACGATCACCATTCTGGGCGTTAGTGGCCAACAGGTCAGGATTGGTATCAACGCTCCGAAAGACGTAGCCGTACATCGCGAAGAGATTTATCAGCGTATCCAGGCAGGACTGACTGCGCCGGACAAACGCGAGACTCCCTGAGCCTCATCAGTAGCCAGCCTCTCCTCTCACAGCGATGGCTGGCGAAAAACCCGAGCATGCTCTTGCCTGATCATTTTGCCTCGACCCTCCATCCCTCCTCCTTGGCAGCGGCGCATGTCCAGGCTGCCACAGCCACTGCAACCAACACAGACCAGAACCCGCACGCCAGGTACAGCAGCGCTGCACTGATGCAACCCACGGCAAACCCCAACAGATTCATTCCGATCGGCTTCAAGCGCTGAATGATCGCCGCTCTTTCAGCGGCATTGCGCTGAGCTATCAAAGCAAAGAGGTCGATGGCGAACTGAGTCACGTTCCCTGTCATGAGCGTGGTGGGCGGCGCTCCTTTCATGTGCTGACGGGAAACAGCATTTTGAATCGCCATGGCCGCGACGCCAGTCATGCCCGTCAACAATGCCGCGGCGCTGTCCCCATCGGGGAAAGGTCCCAGCCATAGGGCAAGCCCTCCAAACGCGGCCAGCAACAGCGTATGCGCAATGAGCAGAATGCGTAACGGCGCCCAGCCTCGGGCGTGAATGGCCACCGCCGCCAAATGGGACAACCCCCCACCAGGGCAAAAACCGGCAATGCCAACAACTTGGCCAGCGCCCCGGAAGTACCGTGCACGATACTGACCCCCAGCGTGACAAAGTTCCCGGTCACGTGCGCGGTAAACAATCCCTGCAACGCCAGAAACCCCAGCGTATCAACGAAGCCGCCGTTAAAACTCAGTGCCGGCGCGAGAAAGCGGCGAATGAACGACATGGCTTTTCCTTGTAGCGCAGCTTTCAATCAAATGTGCCAAGCCTGTTGGCCATCAACAGACGTGAGACCAGGATCCTGATTGAATCGCAGCACATATCCATGGGGTTCAAGCACCGGAAAACCCGGCTGCCCGCGAAGAAGGTTGCGATTTCTGTCGCAGCACTCTTCGACAGCCCTGCAAACTGCTAGCCGGACACCAGCCCACGAGCCATGCCGGTCGCCGCTACCACCATGAGAACAACCAGCAATGCCTCAATGTGGCTGATCCTGGCGAATAGCGTCGCACGCCGAACGTCAATCGTACGCCCTCGACTCAAGGCGATCCGCCATTTGATCAGGGCGACCATCGGAGCAGTCTCAAGCAGCAAAATAACGATGAACAACGTCATCTTGAGATGAAACAGCGGCTGGTGCAGGTAGTAGTCCGTGCCTTTTTCGTACCCGCCAAAGGCGCGAACCGCACCGGTAACCAAAAGAATCGCCGCCGAGATTCCCCAGCAGTTATCCGCAAACAATACATTCCGGACCTCAGTGGCGCTCACAGCGACACGACGCAAAGCCGCTCCGCGAGCGAGCACCGCCGCGAACCCCGTTGCAAATGCCAGAAGATGAATTGCCGCAAGGAACCAGTGCGCAAGCATCGACTTGACCTCCTATCCATGAAGAAAAGAATATCGGCCTGACAGTAGTAGCCCATAAAACACAGCGCTGCTTAAACCAGCTGCAACGCCTTAGCCATGTCTAATTCCCATTTTTGAAGCGGCAAACCGTCGATAAAAGCACCTTGCTTTACCCTCCCCTGCGTCGTGGCGAACGAGCACGATCCGAAAAGCCAACAATTCGTCACCTCGACTCGACAGTTTTCCATTGATATAGAGCCTTTGGCGATCAGTCCATTTACACTTCAATACCTGTCCAACCCCAAAGATCAAAGTCCATGTCTGAAGAGTTCGAAGTCCCCAGCCCCCATGAAGAACATCTGGAACACGTCACCAAAAACGCCCATGCCCACGGCGATAATTTCGCCAGCAAGATAGCGGTGATGACGGCGATCATGGCGACCATAGGTGCCTTGCTCAGCTATCAGGCGGGCTCCACGGAGAGCGAAGCGGCAATGGACAAGAACAACGCCGCCATCAAGAAAACCGAAGCCTCCAACCAGTGGAATTATTACCAGGCCAAATCCAGCCGGCAAAACCTGTCTGAATTGGCGATCCATATCCCTGGCGTCGATGCCGCACACTACACCGCCGAAGCGCAACGCTATAAAGATGAAAAAGAAGTGGTGCGCCAGAAAGCAGAAGCACTCGAGGCAGAGGCTCGCGAGTGGGATGAAAAGTCAGAATTGGCATTGCATCAGCACCACCGCTGGGCCCAGGCGATGACGGCAATTCAGATTGCCATTTCGCTGGCGGCGATTACCTTGCTGACGCGCAAGGAATGGCTGAAAAGGGTCGCCTATAGTGCGGCGGGAGCCAGTGTAGTGCTGGGTACTCTGGCCTGGTTACATATATAAACCGGATGAGCCCCCGATACGCCTGGTTCAAATATGAATTTCAACAGGCCAATGTGAGAGCCAGGCCCAACTGACCCTGGGCACCTTCGATCCGAAATAATGAATGGGCGGGCATTCGCTCGAATGAACCCGCCTGACCCACCCTCGCCTATTGCGCTGAACGCCTCAGCAGCCGCCTGTTCAGGTGACAATCAGTTGGTTATAAGCAACATCGAATGGCGTTATCGCCGGAACAACACCGATAACTCTACGTGACGCCAAAAAAATTCTTGTGCGCACCACATCAAGATTTTGATTTCGCTTCACCATGTCAGTGACCAGTGCTCGAGAAATGCAGTAGCGCCCGCAGCCAGGGCAGTCTCTTTCCTCGAACTCACCGACTGACAGAACCTCTTTGGCTACGCCCTTGCAGATCAAGCACCTCATTTTCGATCTCCATTTCGATGAGCAGTCAACTGTAGCCGATCCCCGGCGAGGTATCCCCATGCCCACAGAAAACAAAACCATCGACCAGCAGCGCATTAAGCGCATCATCGCCAACGAGTTCATCCAGGTGATCGCCAGTTTTTTCGCAACAAGACGGTCGCCGGCCCCCTTGGGGCTATGACGACGACATTCTGATCGTTCGGGATAGTGTGCGGCTTGGGCTCATTCGGAAACCGACCGAAGCTCAGGAGGCAGCATGCATCGCGCTTACATTAGCGGCTTGGTCCATCATCTTGCTTGAAATTGCTGTATTCCCCTGGCAATTCCATCCAGGCATCAAGGGCTGCAATCTGCCGCGCTACGGCAGCATCCCACTCGGGGCCTGTGGCTTTGTTCTCACTCATTATTTTGTGGATGACGATCGTAGCCTGCTCATATTCATGATGAACCTCTAATACTTTCGTCAAAAATTCTTCTCGCCGGTTCATAGAGATTCTCCCAAGACAGGTGAGAAGTATTGACCCGTAAACACTTGAGCACCAATCGGCAAGGAATCATCGTGCATCGATTTTTTTGTCAGCCCCCAAACTACCTGGCCAGGGAGTTCAGCAAGGCACGCGACGCGCCCCACGCCTGACTGGCGTCCTGAGTGGGGGGGTGAAAAAGTTTTGCAAACGCCAGACGCAAAAAAGGGCCAACCTCTCGGTTGACCCTTCTAGACCGCCCAGCAGAGCGGATTTTGTTTGGTAGGCGCGATTGGACTCGAACCAACGACCCCCACCATGTCAAGGTGGTGCTCTAACCAACTGAGCTACGTGCCTGCTGTGAGGCGGCATTCTACGGAATTCCGGAGGGGTGTCAACACCTTTTTTGCAGCTAAGCCTATGAATATGCGAATTTTTTATTTTCAGGGCCACAAAGAAGATTTTTCGTCGGCTGGTAGCCTATTTTTAACTCAGGTAGGATCGATGCACTCGTAAAAAATATAAAACAGAGGTTGCAGGATGGTGAACACCCCCTATCCGAAGTCCTATTACGCCGCATCGGCTAACGCGGTTGCGCCGCGCCCATCGCTACAGGATGAGGTAGAGACTGATGTCTGCGTGATCGGTGCAGGCTACACGGGCCTCTCCAGCGCGCTGTTTCTGCTGGAGAACGGTTTTCGGGTGACCGTCCTGGAAGCGGCCAAGGTCGGCTTCGGCGCCTCGGGCCGCAATGGCGGCCAAATCGTCAACAGCTACAGCCGCGACATCGACGTCATCGAGCGCAGCGTCGGCCCCAAGCAGGCACAGTTGCTCGGCCAGATGGCGTTCGAGGGCGGCAAGATCATCCGCGAGCGCGTGGCCAGGTACCAGATCCAGTGCGATCTGAAGGACGGCGGCGTATTTGCCGCAATCACCAGCAAACAGATGGGCCACCTGGAGTCGCAGAAGCGCCTTTGGGAGCGTTTCGGCCACACTCAACTGGAGCTGCTGGATCAGCGCCGCATCCGCGAGGTGGTGGCCTGCGATCAATACGTGGGCGGCATGCTCGACATGAGCGGCGGACATATGCACCCGCTCAACCTCGCCCTTGGCGAAGCCGCTGCAGTGGAGTCGCTGGGCGGAACCATTTATGAGCAATCGCCCGCCATACGCATCGAGCGCGGCGCCAATCCGGTCGTGCACTCGCCGCAAGGCAAAGTCAGGGCCAGGTTCATTATCGTCGCCGGTAACGCCTATCTGGGCAATCTGGTTCCGGAACTGGCAGCCAAGTCGATGCCCTGCGGCACCCAGGTCATCACCACTGAACCCTTGAGCGATGAATTGGCGAAAAGCCTGCTGCCGCAGGACTACTGTGTCGAAGACTGCAACTACCTGCTCGACTACTACCGTCTTTCGGGTGACAAGCGCCTGATCTTCGGCGGCGGTGTGGTCTATGGCGCGAGAGATCCAGCGAATATCGAAGCGATCATTCGACCGAAGATGCTCAAGGCCTTCCCGCAGCTCAAGGACGTGAAGATTGATTACGCGTGGACCGGCAACTTCCTGCTGACTTTGTCGCGACTTCCGCAAGTCGGACGCCTGGGTGACAACATCTATTACTCGCAGGGCTGTAGCGGCCATGGCGTGACCTACACCCATCTGGCGGGCAAAGTCCTGGCTGAGGCTCTGCGAGGCCAGGCAGAGCGCTTTGACGCCTTTGCCGACCTGCCGCACTACCCTTTCCCTGGCGGGCAAATGCTGCGCACCCCATTCGCCGCATTAGGCGCCTGGTACTACGGCCTGCGGGATAAATACGACTTGTGATTTACACGAACACAAAAAAAACAAAACCCCACCAGTCAGCGTAATGCCGTTCAGTTAAGGCGACGACGCGATCCGTAGCAGCTGGCGAAGCCTGCGTTCGGCTGCGCAGCAGTCGCAAACCATGCAACCACGGTCAACCTGTAACACCACAGTGCCTGATTTTACGACCGCTGCGCAGCCGAACGCAGCCTTCGGCAGCTGCTACGGGGAATGTGCGGAGCCAGAAATTCCTTAACTGAACAGCATTGCGCCAGTCAGCGGGGTGTTGTTTTATTCAATTCGAGAAAACTTCTGGAACCAGAAGCAAAAGAAAGCCAAATCCCGGATACAAAAAACCCCGGTCTTTCGACCAGGGTCTTTGCTATCAACCAGAAGCAGCCATCGGCTTTCTTCGTAGCTTCAAGGCGTTCAGTGGGCCTTGAGGCAGATATGGCGCAGCGGACGGGACTCGAACCCGCGACCCCCGGCGTGACAGGCCGGTATTCTAACCGACTGAACTACCGCTGCGTATCGCTTGGACTTGCGTCCATTTGAACCTTTGAAATCATCTGACTGGAAAGCTCTAGGCTTTTCAATCTCAAACCGGGAAAACCCGATCTGGAAAATATGGCGCAGCGGACGGGACTCGAACCCGCGACCCCCGGCGTGACAGGCCGGTATTCTAACCGACTGAACTACCGCTGCGCGTCGGTGGAGGCTTTTAAAAGCTTCCATCTTTCTTTCGAAAGACTCTCAAGAAGTGGTGGGTGATGACGGGATCGAACCGCCGACCCTCTGCTTGTAAGGCAGATGCTCTCCCAGCTGAGCTAATCACCCTTTGCTTCGTTGAGGCCGCGAAATTTACGCAGATACCGAAGCTAAGTCAATACCCCGCTTGAAGTTTTTCTGAAAAAGACAAAATAAGTTTATCTTTCCCGGACAGCCTTCCATTCGAACAGCTCGATCGCGCAAGCCGCATCGCGAGCAAGCTGCGCTCCTACCGATAAATCATTTTCTTGGTCATGCCACCATCGACCACAAACTCCTGGCCCGTGACAAAACCCGCATTCTTCGACAGCAGCCAGGCCACCATCGCCGCCACGTCCTCAACCGTCCCTACCCTGCCCGCCGGGTGCTGAGCATGATCAGCGTCCGTCAGCGGCTCGGCCCGGCGCACAGCCGGGTCTCGGGCATCGATCCAGCCAGGACTGACCGCATTGACCCGAATCTCCGGACCCAGACTGATCGCCAGCGCATGCGTCAGCGCCAGCAGCCCGCC
Organism: Pseudomonas sp. GW821-FHT04C07; assembly: GCF_059420325.1. NCBI lineage: Bacteria > Pseudomonadati > Pseudomonadota > Gammaproteobacteria > Pseudomonadales > Pseudomonadaceae > Pseudomonas > Pseudomonas sp. GW821-FHT04C07. Next base: position 27,355 of record NZ_JBWKTM010000014.1, on the reverse strand, counting down.
CTTGCTCGCCGCATAGGCCTCGGTATCCGGCTCCGATTGCCCGGCGCGAGTCGAGGCCAGATTGACGATGGCACCCGCGTGAGCGCGCAGATAAGGCGCGCAGTGCTTGGCCAGCAGCATCGGCCCACTGAGGTTCACCGCCAGAACACGATTCCAGTAAGCCAAATCAAGACTTTCCAGCGTGATATTGCGCGGTTCGGCCACCGCCGCATTGCAAACCAGCGCATCAAGGCGCCCGAACTGACCAAGCACCTCGGCAACGCCCAAGGCGACTTGCTGCTCATCCGCCACATCCATGGTGATAAACCAGGCGCTTTCACCGAGAACCTTGGCGACCCTGGAGCCACGCACGCGGTCAAGATCAGTCAGCACCACCTGCCAGCCTTCGCTGATCAGCCAGGCCGCAATCCCCAGACCGATGCCACGCGCCGCGCCGGTAACCAGCGCGACACGACCATTGGTGCTACTCGCCCCCATGGACAAATCGATCACAAGGCAGCCAACCCGCGCGCCAGATCCACTTGCAAGTCAGCGACATCTTCCAGACCGACCGCAACGCGGATCAGGCTGTCTCGAATCCCGGCAGCCTCACGCTCTTGCGGCGCCAAACGGCCGTGAGAGGTGGTGCTCGGATGAGTGATGGTGGTTTTGCTGTCGCCCAGGTTCGCGGTGATCGAAATCAGTCGGGTTGCATCGATGAAACGCCAGGCCCCCTCTTTGCCACCCTTGACCTCGAAACTCACCACCGCACCGAAGCCACGCTGCTGACGCCGGGCCAACTCATGCTGCGGATGGCTCTTGAGGCCGGCGTAATGTACCTTCTCGATCCCGTCCTGCTGCTCCAGCCACTCGGCCAGAACCTGAGCGCTGGCACAGTGAGCGCGCATACGCAGGTTCAACGTTTCCAGGCCCTTGAGGAAAATCCAGGCATTGAATGGACTCAGGGTCGGCCCGGCAGTACGCAGGAAACCAACCACTTCTTTCATCTGCTCGCTGCGACCGGCAACTACGCCCCCCATGCAACGGCCCTGGCCATCAATGAACTTGGTGGCCGAATGCACCACCACGTCCGCACCCAGCTTCAACGGCTGTTGCAGCGCCGGCGTACAGAAGCAGTTGTCGACGACCAGCATCGCACCCTTGGCATGGGCAATCCCGGACAATGCCGCGATATCCACCAATTCGGCCAGCGGGTTGGACGGTGATTCAACAAAGAGCAATTTGGTATTGGCCTTGATTGCCGCATCCCAACCGGACAAGTCCGCCAGGGGCACGTAATCGACTTCGATACCAAAGCGCTTGAAATACTTTTCGAACAGACTGATGGTCGAGCCGAACACACTGCGCGACACCAGCACATGATCACCGGCGCTGCACAGGCTCATGACCACCGCCAGGATCGCCGCCATGCCGGTTGCCGTGGCAACCGCTTGCTCGGCACCCTCCAACGCTGCGATACGCTCTTCGAACGACCGCACCGTAGGGTTGGTGTAACGCGAGTAGACGTTGCCCGGCACTTCACCGGCGAACCGCGCAGCCGCATCGGCGGCCGTGCGGAACACGTAACTGGAGGTGAAGAACATCGGATCACCGTGCTCACCTTCCGGCGTACGGTGCTGACCGGCGCGCACGGCCAGGGTATCGAAAGCTACGCCATCGAGGTCGCTGTCCAGCCGACCGGCATCCCAATCCTGACTCATGCTGCCTACTCCTTAGTCTTGTATTCCAAATCAGTTGTTGTACAGGTCGATGATCGCGCTGACGGCCTGAGTCTTGACTTTGGAGGCATCGTTACGCGCCTGCTCGATCTTGTTCAGGTAGGTCTCGTCGATATCGCCAGTGACGTACTTGCCGTCGAACACCGCGCAGTCAAAGCTCTCGATCTTGACCTTGCCACCGCCAACCGCTTCGATCAGGTCCGGCAGGTCCTGATAGACCAGCCAATCGGCGCCGATCAGATCGGCAACGTCCTGGGTGGTACGATTGTGTGCGATCAGCTCGTGGGCGCTCGGCATGTCGATACCGTAGACGTTCGGGTAGCGAACAGCCGGTGCCGCCGAGCAGAAGTAGACATTCTTCGCACCCGCTTCACGGGCCATCTGAATGATCTGCTTGCAGGTGGTGCCGCGAACGATGGAGTCGTCCACCAGCATCACGTTCTTGCCGCGGAATTCCAGTTCGATGGCGTTGAGCTTCTGGCGTACGGATTTTTTCCGTGCAGCCTGGCCCGGCATGATGAAGGTCCGGCCGATGTAGCGGTTCTTCACGAAACCTTCGCGGAACTTCACGCCCAGGTGGTTAGCCAGCTCCAGTGCAGCCGTACGGCTGGTGTCCGGAATCGGGATAACCACGTCGATATCGTGCTGTGGACGCTCACGCAGGATCTTGTCCGCAAGCTTCTCACCCATGCGCAGGCGAGCCTTGTAGACCGAAACGCCGTCGATGATCGAGTCCGGACGCGCCAGGTAGACATGTTCGAAGATGCAAGGTGTGAGCTTCGGATTGGTCGCGCACTGACGGGTGTGCAGCTTGCCGTCTTCAGTGATGTAGACCGCTTCGCCCGGTGCCAGGTCGCGAATCAGGGTGAAACCAAGCACGTCCAGGGAAACGCTTTCCGAGGCGATCATGTACTCGACGCCTTCATCGGTATGACGCTGACCGAAGACGATCGGACGAATGCCGTGCGGGTCACGGAAACCGACGATGCCATAACCGGTGATCATCGCAACCACGGCATAACCACCCACGCAGCGATTGTGCACGTCGGTTACGGCGGCGAAAACGTCTTCTTCGGTTGGCTGCAACTTGCCGCGCTGGGCCAGCTCGTGAGCGAACACGTTGAGCAGGACTTCCGAATCGGAGTTGGTGTTGACATGGCGCAGGTCAGATTCGTAAATCTCCTTGGCCAGTTGTTCAACGTTGGTCAGGTTACCGTTGTGCGCCAGGGTAATGCCGTAAGGCGAGTTGACGTAAAACGGTTGAGCTTCGGCCGAGGTCGAGCTGCCCGCGGTCGGGTAACGCACATGGCCAATGCCCATGTGACCGACCAGGCGCTGCATATGCCGTTGATGGAACACATCACGGACCAGGCCATTGTCCTTGCGCAGGAATAACCGGCCGTCATGACTGGTCACGATACCGGCAGCGTCCTGGCCGCGGTGCTGGAGGACGGTTAGCGCGTCATACAGCGCCTGATTGACGTTCGACTTACCGACGATACCGACGATGCCACACATGCGACGCAACCCCTACTTAATGAATCTGAACTGAACACATCTCACTGAGGCGTTTTGGCCGTCGGCAAGAGGTATTCCTTGAACGGTACTTCAGCGGGTACGCTGATACCGCTGGCAAGCCACTGACTGCTCCACCCCAGGATCAGGTTTTTGGACCAGTCTGCGACCAATAGAAATTTTGGCACGAGTCGTGACTCCTGCCACCACGAATCCTGCTGTACCGGGCCCAGGCTCAACAGCCCGACCGCCACGACCACCAGCAACGCGCCACGCGCGGCACCGAAGGCCGTGCCGAGAAACCGGTCGGTCCCGGACAGGCCGGTGACACGAACCAGCTCGCTGATAAGATAATTGATCATGGCGCCTACCAGTAAGGTGGCGACAAACATGATGGCACAACCCGCGATCACGCGAGCCGAAGGTGTTTCGATGTATCCGGCGAGGTACTGGGACAATGAGCCACCGAACATCCAGGCTACGATTCCTGCGATGATCCAGGTGAGCAGCGATAGTGCTTCTTTGACGAAGCCGCGACTCAAACTGATCAAAGCGGAGATGGCGATGATTGCAACGATCGCCCAGTCAACCCAGGTAAATAGCACAGTGCAGCCTACAGACGGATAAGGCGGCGCATTTTAGCAGAGCGCATGCCTGTCGGTAAGCTGCGATTGTCAGTGCATTTCAAATCAATGAGATAGCGTCAGCCGATAACACGACCTGCGTAGCCGCTGGCGAAGGTTGCGTCCAGCTGCTCAGCAGTCGCAATACCAGGCATCTCGGTCATTCAGGCAAGCCGGACTTATGACTGCTGCGCAGCCGGACGCAGGCTGCGCCAGCTGCTACGAGCAACGTGGCTTCAGCCGCGCTCAGGCTGGAAACGCACCACAAACCCCTTGAGGTTCTGCTGACGACCCAGCAAGTCGCGCAGACGATCGGCTTCAGCGCGCTCGATCAGCGGCCCGACGAACACCCGGTTCTTGCCATCTGCAGAACGGATATAGGCGTTGTAACCCTGGCTGCGCAGGGACTTCTGCAAGCTCTCGGCACTTTCCCGACTGGACAGGCTGGCCAATTGAACCGACCAGCTGACTGACAGACCATTGGCATCGACGCGACTTTGGCTCACATCGGGCTTGCTCGGCGCCGGTGCAACAGGCTGGGCTGCTGCAGGTTTTGGTGCCGGCGCGGGAGCTACAGGCTTGCTGGCTACGACCGGCGCCGGGACTGGAGTCATCGGCGCGACCGGCTTGGCCGGCACCGCCTGATCAGCGATCTCGTCATCACTGGGAACCGGCTCTTGCGGCAGGCTTTGCGGTTCAGGCACGACCACTGGCTCAACCTGCACTTGCTGCACCGCAGGCGCTTGAGGCTTGGCCGGGGCGTCAACGGTTATCTGACGCTGCTCATCCTGACGGGAAAACAGCATCGGCAAGAAGATTACCGCCAACGCCACCAGGACCAGTGCTCCGACCATGCGCTGCTTGTAAACGTTATCCAGCAAAGCCATTTGCAGCCTCCTCCGTGGAGCGCCGGGCTAACCATTGGAGCGCCTCGGCAACACAATAAAATGATCCAAACAACAGAATTTCATCCTCGGCCGCCGCTTGGGCACACTGCCCTTCCAGCGCGGCAGCGACACTTTCGTAGGACGTCACCGACGCACCAAGGTTCTGCAAGGCCGCCTGCAGATCTTCGACCGGGCGACTGCGCGCAGAATCCAGCGGGGCAACAGCCCACTGCTGGACACTACCACTCAACTGCGCAAGAACTCCATCGAGGTCCTTGTCAGCCAGCAAACCAAACACCGCCAGACGCCTGCCTGCCAGAGGGCGGCGAGCCAGGCGATGGGCCAGATACTCCGCTGCATGCGGGTTGTGTCCCACATCCAGCAGCACATTCAGACGCTTGCCGTGCCAATCAAACTGACGCCGATCGAGGCGCCCGACCACCTGAGTGGCTTTCAGCGCCTCGACAATTTGCTCCGCCTGCCAGGGCAAACCGAGCAACAGGTAAGCCTGCAACGCCAGCGCCGCGTTTTCCATCGGCAGATCGAGCAGAGGCAAATCATGCAACTCGACAACACCACCTTGCGCATCCAGGCCACGCCACTGCCAGTTATGCTCGGTGATACCCAGATCGAAATCGCGACCACGCAGGAAAAACGGGCAACTCAGCTCGCGCGCTTTGTCCAGCAAGGGTTGAGGAGGATTGAGATCGCCGCAGAGCGCAGGCGCGCCTTGGCGGAATATGCCGGCCTTTTCGAAAGCCACCGACTCACGGGTATTACCCAACCAGTCAGCGTGATCGACGCCGATGCTGGTGACCAGTGCCAGGTCGGCATCGATCAGATTGACCGCATCCAGACGACCACCCAGACCGACTTCCAGCACCACGGCATCGAGACCGGCACGCTGGAACAGCCAGAACGCTGCCAGGGTGCCCATCTCGAAATAAGTCAGGGAGATTTCGCGGCGACCGGACTCGACCGCCACGAAGGCCTCGCACAGTTCAGCGTCAGTGGCTTCGACGCCATTGACCTGCACCCGCTCGTTGTAGCGCAGCAGATGCGGCGAATTGTAGACGCCGACCTTGAGTCCCTGCGCTCGCAGCAAGGAAGCCACGAACGCACAGGTAGAACCTTTGCCGTTGGTACCCGTTACCGTGATCACCCGAGGCGCCGGCTTGCCCAGCCCCATCCGGGACGCTACCTCTTGCGAGCGCTCCAGCCCCATGTCGATGGCCGACGGATGTAATTGCTCAAGGTAGGCGAGCCAGTCGCCAAGGGTACGTTCGATCATAGGTTTGCAGGCACCGGAGGGATCGCGATCGACTCGACCGGGGCGGCAATGAATACCGGCGTCGGCAGGCCCATCATTTGCGCCAGCAAGTTACCCAGACGCGGGCGCAGTTCCTGACGAGCAATGATCATGTCGATGGCGCCGTGCTCCAGCAGGAACTCACTGCGCTGGAAGCCTTCCGGCAGTTTTTCACGCACGGTCTGCTCGATCACACGCGGACCGGCGAAGCCGATCAGGGCCTTGGGCTCAGCGACGATGACGTCACCGAGCATCGCCAGACTGGCGGAAACCCCACCATAGACCGGGTCGGTAAGAACGGAGATGAACGGAAGACCTTCTTCACGCAGACGCGCCAGAACCGCCGAGGTCTTGGCCATTTGCATCAGAGAAATCAGCGCTTCCTGCATCCGCGCACCGCCGGAAGCAGCAAAGCAGATCATCGGGCAGCGGTTTTCCAGCGCGTAGTTGGCGGCACGAACAAAACGCTCACCAACGATGGCGCCCATCGAGCCACCCATGAAGGAGAACTCGAACGCCGAGACCACCACAGGCATACCCAGCAGAGTACCGCTCATGGAGATCAGCGCGTCTTTCTCGCCGGTCTGCTTCTGGGCCGCGGTCAGACGATCCTTGTACTTTTTGCCGTCGCGAAATTTCAGACGATCCACTGGCTCCAGGTCAGCACCCAGTTCGGCACGACCTTCAGCATCGAGGAAGATATTGATACGAGCGCGAGCGTCAATACGCATGTGGTGGTTGCACTTGGGGCAAACATCCAGGGTCTTTTCCAGCTCCGGACGATACAGCACGGCGTCGCAGGACGGGCATTTGTGCCACAAACCTTCAGGCACCGAACTTTTCTTCACCTCGGAACGCATGATCGAAGGGATCAGTTTGTCTACTAACCAGTTGCTCATGCTTTCTTTCTCCAGTACCGGCGACCCGAACATTTGACGTTCGCAGCCCCGCGCATGCCCTTGAGCTAAATTCATGTGTGCGGCGATGATCCGTTGGTTACCGCGGTCAGCGCGAGGCTTGACCTGCGTGTAACCGAACAAATCCTCAGCCATCCCGGCAGCCGCTCCAGAGCGGCTGCCACTTTAATTTCGGCCCGTCCAGGGACGGTGCCAAGCCTGTTGTGTACAGTGGTGTTATGGACGGCGGCAGACTGCCAGCCGTCACATCGGCTAGCTGCTGCTACGTACGGCCTGAATAAACGCACGAATCTTTGCGTGATCCTTGATGCCTTTGCTCTGCTCCACCCCGCCACTGACGTCCACCGCATACGGATGGACCCGGGCAATGGCCTCAGCCACATTCGTCGCCGACAGACCTCCGGCGAGGATGATCGGCTTGCTCAGGCCCTGCGGCACCAACGACCAGTCGAACGCTTCTCCGGTACCTCCAGGAACGCCTTCGACATAGGTATCCAGCAATATCCCGCTGGCACCCGCATAAGCCTCGCACCTGGCAGCGATGTCATCGCCGGCCTTGACCCGCAGCGCCTTGATGTAGGGCCGGTGATAACCCTCGCAATCGGACGGCGTTTCGTCGCCATGAAACTGCAGCAGGTCCAGCGGCACGGCATCGAGAATCTCGCCCAGCTCGCAACGACTGGCATTGACGAACAAACCGACAGTGGTCACGAATGGCGGCAACGCCGCAATGATCGCCCGCGCCTGCTGCACACTCACCGCCCGAGGGCTTTTGGCGTAAAACACAAAACCAATCGCATCCGCCCCGGCGTCGACGGCTGCCAAGGCGTCTTCTATGCGGGTAATCCCGCAAATCTTGCTGCGAACGGCTGACATGTCGTTTGAACCTCAGGGCTGATCCGAGAAAGTCCCGGATGGTAACAAATGCTTTTCCGGGCGTCAGCCGTCAAGTTCCGAGAAGCCGGTCAGGAAATGCGGGCCAATGAAACGCTCGGGCAATTGGAACTCGTCGTGGTACTCAACCTGTACCAGATACAGCCCGTACGGATGGGCGGTCACGCCACCGGTTCGACGAATACGGCTTTCGAGCACTTCCCTGGCCCACTCCACCGGCCGCTCACCGGCGCCGATGGTCATCAGCACCCCAGCGATATTACGCACCATATGATGCAGAAATGAACCGGCACGGATATCCAGCACGATCATCTTGCCGTGCTGGGTCACACGCAGATGATGGAGCTTCTTGATCGGTGACTTGGCCTGGCACTGACCGGCGCGAAACGCACTGAAATCGTGAGTCCCGACCAGATGCTCGGCGGCTTCGGCCATACGCTGTACATCCAGCGGGCGATGGTTCCAGGTAATTTCCTGATTCAAATGCGCCGGGCGAATCTGATCGTTGTAAATCACATAACGGTAGCGCCGGGCAATCGCCTTGAAGCGTGCATGGAAATCGGCAGGCATGACCTTGGCCCAGCTCACGCTGATATCGTGGGGCAGATTGATGTTGGCCCCCATGACCCAGGCCTTCATCGAGCGTTCGGCCTGGGTATCGAAATGCACTACTTGCCCGCAGGCATGCACGCCGGCGTCGGTACGGCCGGCACACATCAGCGATACCGGAGAGTCGGCGACTTTGGACAAGGCATTTTCAAGGGTTTCCTGCACCGTCAAAACGCCGGAAGCCTGACGCTGCCAGCCGCAATAACGCGAACCTTTGTATTCAACACCCAAAGCGATTCTGGAAAAGCCTGCGGCCGCCATTTCGGCGGCCGCGTTATCTATATTTGCCAAGGACTTACAGCCTGCTGATTTACGCAAAGGTGTCCATTATAAGGCCGCGAGACCGAGACGCCATGTTCACGCCGTTTTTAGTTTCAGACTTCAACTTTTTGATCGCCACCTCACGCAACGATTGCATCCTGCCCAACGACATCGCTATATATATTTATATACAACGAAGATCAAAAACCCCCCTTACCGAGACCTGATCGATGACCGCCATAAACAAAGAAGCCGTTGGCCTGGCCTATAGCCTGGAAGGCATGCGCCACGCCAAACGCAAGACCTGGGAAGCCATCGAAGAGATGGCCAGACGCATCAAGCCCGGCATGCTTGAATCCGAAGCCAAAGCGCTGGGCCTGGAGGTTTTGCAAGAACTGGGCATGGACCGCATCTGGCATCCACTGCTGATCCGTTTCGGCGAAAACACTTTAAAAACATTCAAACAGCGCTCCGAAGGCGATCCGGCACTGGGTGACAACGATATTTTCTTTATCGACCTGGGCGTGGTCTGGGATCAGCATGAGGGGGACTGCGGCGCAACCTTCACCACCGGCAACGATCCAGAGATGCACGCTTGCGCCACGGCTGCCAAAACCCTGTTTGATCAGGTTCACGACTATTGGCGAACCCATCAGGTAGCCGGGCCTGAGTTGTATCGCTACGCCGAGGCGCAGGCAACGGCCATGGGATGGGTACTGAACCTGGACATCAAAGGCCATCGCGTCAGTGATTTCCCCCACGCCATCTATCGCGCCGGGGATCTGGGAAATTTCGAAGCCTGCCCCGATGTTGGCCTGTGGATTCTGGAAATCCAGATCGCCCACCCTACTCGTCCGTTTGGGGCATTTTATGAGGATTTGCTGGCCTGACTCGCACACTGGCATGGGGTATTAGAGGTCTAGCGACCACAGAAACAACAACGGCAGCCTCAATGGCTGCCGTTGTCGTTAAAGCGGGTGCGATGTATCAGGCCAAACGTGCCAGCATTTCCTTGGCTTCGCTTTTCTGGCCGTCATCACCCTCAGTGATCACTTCACTGAGGATATCCCGTGCACCATCGCTGTCGCCCATGTCGATGTAAGCCTGAGCCAGGTCCAGCTTGGTAGCGACCTCATCGGTACCCGAGAGGAAATCGAACTCAGGCTCGTCAGTGTCGATCGCTGCGTCCTCGACCGTGAAGCTTGGCCCGGCGAACGACTCTGCGATAGGCGGCTGCTTCAGACTTTGCGATAGACGATCCAGCTCGGCGTTGACGTGATCAAGCTCCACAGCGAACGCATCCGGCTCGGTGTGCGCATCGAGCTCATCGGACAGAGACAGATCGAAATCAGCCGGCAGCTCCAGATCATCGATCGGCGCCGTGGTAACCGTCGGCACTTCAGTTACCGGCAGGTCTTTCAGGTCATCGTCAAGGCTCAACAGGAACTCGTCATCGGCCAGCGCGTCGGCTGACATGTCACCGCCCAGATCAAGATCGAAATCCGACAGATCGTCCAGGCTCTCCTTCGCTTCGGCCTGCTGCTGCAACACCGATTCGAAGCTCAAATCATCATCCAGCGGAAAGGCTTCAAGCTCAGGCTCAGGCACGACCACCGCAGGAGAAGCCGCTTCCAGATCATCCAGACTCAGATCAAAGGCGGTATCAAACTCATCATCCATTGCGGCCGGGGCTGGCGCCTCAGGCTCATCAAGCAGCAGATCCTTGACGTATTGTGCGTCCAGCGCAGCAGCCACCGCCGCCGCGCCGATACCTGCGACGGCCGCCACTGCAACCATCGACGGGAAACGGCTTTTCAGCTGTTCGACTTCAGCATGATTCTTGCCATTGGCGACCAACTGACGCTCTTGAGCGACAAACGCGTCACGATCGCCCTGTGCGCCATAGACTTCCATCAGTTTCAAGCGCAAGTCACTGCGCTGCGGTTCCTGCTTGATGGCCACTTCCAGAATCTCGGCAGCCTGATTCAAGGCACCGCGATCGATGTGCGATTGCGCTTGCGCCAGAACGTCGTCCGAACGCTCAGCCGCTGGCGCTACCAACGGTGCGGCAATGGGCGCTACAACTACAACGGGCGCGATCGGAGCTGGAGCGAGCTTGACGCTCGGCGGTGGAACTTCAAGACCTTCGAAGCTGCTTTCCGGCAGGTCCAGATCGCTGGAAAACTCAGCTTCCTCTGACAAGGCACGGGCCATGCGCATATGCTTTTCGGCCTCTTGCTGAGCTTTGCGACGACGCGCCAACAGCAGCAGCAACAGCAGAACCACCACCGCACCGCCACCAATCAGCCCCAACAAGACTGGATTGGTCAGCAGATCATTGTATTTCGACTCTTGCGCGGCCGGGGTCGCCGCTTGAATCGGCGTCTCGGCAGGTACCGCTGCAGGTTTGGCAGCGTCAGGCGCCGGTACTGGCGCCGCGTCTGCCGGTGGCGTCACCGCAGCCTGAGAATGTGCGACCAACTCGGCCGGCATCGCCACCGAAGGCTTGGCAGCGTCCGCGCCTTCGGCTTGCATCTTGGCCAACTGATTGTTCTTCAGCTCGATCAAGCGCTGGAGTTTGTCCAGCTGGCTTTGCAGATCCGTCATGCGACTTTTCAATTCGGCATTGTCGCGCCGGGTCGAATCGAGGCTTTCCTGAGTGACGGCGAGCTTGTTGCTCAGCGCTTTGCTGTCGCCAGCCGCGCCTTTGCCACGCGCTTTGCCGGAATCCGCAGAAACCAGACTCAAATTATCTTTGGCTGCTGTTTGCGACGGCGCGGTATCGCCACGCACACGCTTGGTGGCGTCCAGCTGCTGCGGGCGCGAGGCCAGGCGGCGGCCCTGGCGCCAGGCAGTATTCTGCGCGGCGACTTCGGCAACAGCCTTAGGCTGCGGCAGGCTGGTAATTTGCTCAGGGGCCGGCAAACGCAATACCTGACCGGCTTTCAACCGATTGATATTGCCGTCGATAAAGGCATCCGGGTTCAATGCCTGAATCGCCAGCATGGTCTGCTGGACCGAACCGCCGTTACGAGCCTTCGCGGCAATCTCCCAAAGGGTGTCGCGCCGCGTAGTGGTGTATTGCGCAGGCTTGCCTGCCCCGGTGAGCGGAGCGGTGACCGCAGCAGCTGGAGCTGGCGCGGACTGAGCAGCGGCTTCAGCAGTTTGCGGGGAGAACTTCGAAGGATCCAGCAACACGCTGTAATCACGCAGCAGACGGCCGCTAGGCCACATCACCTGCACCAGAAACTTGACCATCGGCTCGGACAGCGGCTTGCTCGAAGTCACGCGCAAAACGCTTTTGCCACTGGCATTGAGTACCGTGGTGAAGGTCAGGTCATTGAGGAATGCCTGACGGTCGACACCAGCCTTGGCGAACTCTTCCGATGACGCCAGGCTCGGCACTACTTCGGCAGCGGTGAGGTCCTTGACATCAAGCAGTTCGATTTCTGCCACCAGCGGCTGGTTCGGAGTCGACTTCAGGGTCAACTCGCCGAGTCCAAGGGCCTGCGCCATACCGGAGGACAGCGCCGAGGCGGCCGCAATTGCTAACACCAGTTTGCGAACTTGAACCATTGCCTCATCCTTTGTTTGAACACTCCTCGGCTAGCGAGAAGGTGTAGTAGCCGCTGCCGTAAGGCATTGCGTGCAGTGATGAACGTGACCTGCACGCGATTATTTCATTCATGCCCCTGGAAGCCCCGTAAAGCGGCTCACCTCCAGCAACAACCAGCCGAGCATACTGCCCGGCCAGAATCATTATGCAAATTGTTGCCAAGTATCTTTTACAGAAGGTCTTTTATCAACAACTCAGCCAACTGCACAGCGTTCAGCGCGGCACCTTTGCGTACGTTATCTGACGTCAGCCACAGATTAAGTTCCGCCGGGTCATCGACACTGGTCCGAACCCGTCCGACATACACTACATCCTGCCCCACCGCATCGCCGACCGCCGTCGGGTAATCACCCGCTTCAACCAGTTCGATGCCCGCAGCCGCGTCCAACGCCGCGTTGACCTGCACCAGGTCGATATCGGTCGCAGACTGCAAGGTCACGCTAAAGCTATCGCCAAAAAACACCGGGGCTTGAACACAGGTAACAGAAATCTTTAACAAAGGCTGCGCCAGGACCTCACGCAGCTCCCTGACAAGGCGCTTTTCCAACAACGTGTGGCCTTGAGCATCAGGGGTGCCAACTTGAGCCAGCAGGTTGAACGCCATCTGCCGATCAAAGAATCGCGGCTCCAACGGGCGGACATTAAGCAGTTCGGCGGTTTGCCGGGCCAGCTCTTGAACGGCTTCGCGACCTTGCGCGGAAACGGCCAGGCAGGCCGTCAGGTTGATGCGTTGAATATCGAGCAAACCACGCAACGGCGCCAACACTACCGCCAACGCGGTGGCCGATGCACTTGGGCTGCTCAGTTGTACTGGTTTTTTCAGCCCGGCCAACACCTGGCCGTTGGCTTCCGGAACGACCTGCGGCGCTTGCGCGGCGGGCAAGGCACCGGACAAATCGATCACCGCACAACCGGCAGCTGTAGCACGCGGCGCGAAACTCAGCGTAACCGCGGGACCCGCAGCGAAGAACACCAACTGAACCTTGCTGAAGTCGAATTCGTCGACTTCACGCACCCGCATGTTCTTGCCGCGGAACGGCACCGAGTGCCCGGCCGACTCGCTGCTGGCCAGCAGGTACAAGTTGGCGACAGGGAAATCACGCTCTTCGAGAATCTGGACGAGTGTTTCGCCGACAGTACCGGTGGCGCCGATCACGGCAATATCAAAGGACTGGCTCATGTTGCTACCTCAGGCGAAACGGGGGAGCGGCACTTTACCGGTCGAGAGATGCCTAGGCAATTCGTCACAATACTGATCGTTTCCACGCTCCTGCGTGGAAATGCCGCCATGGACGCTCTGCGTCCGCCGTAGATGTGACGCGGAGCGTCACGGGATGCATTCCCACGCAGAGCGTGGGAACGATCACTGCATCATAAAAAAACCCGCATCTCTTTCGAGACACGGGTTTTTTCAATGCTTCAAACGATCAACGCTCAAGCAGAATCCGCAACATGCGACGCAGCGGCTCGGCCGCGCCCCACAGCAGTTGGTCGCCGACGGTGAAAGCACCGACGAACTGCGACCCCATGTTCAGCTTGCGCAGACGGCCCACCGGTACGTTCAGGGTGCCGGTGACCTTGGTTGGGCTCAGCTCCTGCATGCTGATCTCGCGCTGGTTCGGCACCAGTTTGACCCAAGGGTTGTGCTGGCTGATCAGCCCTTCGATATCGGCAATCGGCACGTCTTTGTTCAGTTTGATGGTCAACGCCTGGCTGTGGCAGCGCATGGCGCCAATGCGCACGCAAATGCCGTCCACCGGGATCGGGCTCTTGAAGCGACCGAGGATCTTGTTGGTCTCGGCCTGGGCCTTCCACTCTTCACGGCTCTGACCGTTCGGCAGCTCTTTGTCGATCCACGGGATCAGGCTGCCGGCCAACGGCACACCGAAATTTTCGGTCGGGTAAGCGTCGCTGCGCATGGCTTCGGCCACTTTACGGTCGATGTCGAGGATGGCGCTGGCCGGGTTGGCCAGTTCATCGGCGACAGCGGCGTGGGTAGCGCCCATCTGCTTGATCAGTTCACGCATGTTCTGCGCGCCGGCACCGGAGGCCGCCTGATACGTCATGGCGCTCATCCACTCCACCAGACCGGCTTCGAACAGACCGCCCAGGCCCATCAGCATCAGGCTGACGGTGCAGTTGCCGCCGATGTAGTTCCTGGTGCCCGCGTCGAGCTGCTGATCGATGACCTTGCGGTTCACCGGATCCAGCACGATCACCGCGTCATCCTGCATGCGCAGGCTGGAAGCGGCGTCGATCCAGTAACCCTGCCAGCCGGCTTCGCGCAGTTTCGGGAAGACTTCGCTGGTGTAGTCGCCACCCTGGCAGGTCAGAATCACGTCGAGGGTTTTCAGCTCTTCAATGCTGTAAGCATCCTTCAGCGGAGCAATGTCCTTGCCCACGGACGGGCCTTGGCCACCGACATTGGAAGTGGTGAAAAACACCGGCTCGATAAGATCGAAATCCTGCTCTTCCAGCATCCGCTGCATGAGCACGGAACCGACCATACCGCGCCAACCGATCAGACCTACACGTTTCATCGCAACTACACCTTCTTGAAAAAGTGGGCCGCTGCTTTCATGGGTGAAAGTGGCAGCGGGCCCGAGAGATTACAGATTCCGCAGCGCGGCGACTACTGCGTCACCCATTTCCTGCGTACCGACTTTAGTGCAACCGTTCGACCAGATGTCGCCGGTGCGCAAACCTTGATCCAGTACCAGGCTCACGGCCTTCTCGATGGCATCGGCGGCGTCCAGCAGATTGAAGCTGTAACGCAGCATCATCGATACCGACAAAATGGTCGCCAGCGGGTTGGCAATGCCCTGCCCCGCGATGTCCGGCGCCGAACCGTGGCACGGCTCGTACATGCCCTTGTTGTTGGCATCCAGCGACGCCGACGGCAGCATGCCGATGGAACCGGTGAGCATCGACGCTTCGTCAGACAGGATATCGCCAAACAGGTTGTCGGTGACAATCACGTCGAATTGCTTGGGTGCACGCACCAGCTGCATCGCGGCATTGTCGACGTACATGTGGCTCAGCTCGACGTCCGGGTAGTCCTTGGCCACTTGCTCAACGACTTCACGCCACAGCTGACTGGATGCCAGTACGTTGGCTTTATCCACCGAGCAGAGCTTTTTGCCGCGTACTCGCGCCATGTCGAAACCGACACGGGCGATACGACGGATCTCGCTTTCGCTGTAGGGCAGCGTGTCGTAGGCCTGACGCTCACCATTTTCCAGCTCGCGGGTGCCACGGGGCGCGCCGAAATAGATACCGCCGGTCAGTTCGCGGACGATCAGGATATCCAGGCCAGAGACGATTTCCGGCTTGAGGCTCGATGCATCGGCCAATTGCGGGTAAAGGATCGCCGGGCGCAAATTGCCGAACAGCCCCAGTTGCGCACGAATCTTCAGCAATCCACGCTCAGGACGGATGTCACGCTCGATCTTGTCCCACTTCGGGCCGCCCACGGCGCCGAGCAGCACCGCATCGGCAGCACGAGCGCGCTCCAGGGTTTCATCAGCCAACGGCACGCCGTGCTTGTCGATGGCTGCGCCGCCGATCACGTCATGGCTCAGCTCAAAACCCAACTGATACTTGTCGTTGGCCAGTTCCAGCACCTTGACCGCTTCGGCCATGATTTCCGGACCAATACCGTCACCCGGGAGAATCAGAATCTGCTTGCTCATGCTTTCCTCATTTCATCTGTCGGCGTGCCCGCAGGCTCGCGGGTTCACCGGGGAAAAATTCTATCGTTCGGCCCACAGCACCAGTACATCCGTACTGAACGAACCGTCGGCCTCAATCTCAAAATACTCGCGCACCTCAGCGCCCATGGCCTGCTGCAACTCACGGATCGCCACCCGCAGCGCCTGAGGCGTACGCATACGCTCGACCCAGGAGGTGTACTCCAGACGCAGACGCTGGCGAGTCGTGCTGCGGGTATGCAAACCCGCTTCGCTGACCTGACGCAACCACTCACCGGCAGAATAATCGCGCACGTGACTGGTGTCGCGCAGCACTTCGACGCTTTGCAGGTAAGTGTCGAACAACGGGCTACCCGGCGACATCACATCGATAAACGCAGCTACCCCGCCCGGCTTGAGCACCCGCCGCACTTCGCGCAGGGCCAGACCGAGATCGCTCCAGTGGTGCGCCGAATACCGGCTGAAAACGAAATCGAACTCGCCATCGGCGAACGGCAGACGCTCGGCAGCGCCCAGCACTGTAGTGACATTGCTCAGCCCCCGATCGACCGCCGCGCCAGCCACCACGTCGAGCATCTGCTGAGACAGGTCGTAAGCCACGACCTCGTTCACCAACGCCGCGACATGAAAACTGACATGACCGGCGCCGCAACCCAGATCCAGAACTTTTGCATCTGAGCGCCCGGCCAGCTCGGCCTGTAGCAACGCGAACTCGGTGCCTTGAGCGTGCACGGCGCTGCTCAGATAGGCCGCGGCCTGTTCACCGAATTGCTTTTGTACCACTTGGCTATGGGCATTACTGGTCATGCTGATTTCCTTTGGGGGCGAGCTTTGTGTTGTCTGTGCGGCCGTCTTCGCGAGCAAGCCTCGCTCCTACAGGGGCAATACAGTCTGTAGGAGCGAGGCTTGCCCGCGATGAGGCCGCAACTGCCTACAACAATTTCGAATCAATCACGCGTCGCGAAACAACCACGGCTGGCTCGCACGATGTTTGGCTTCGAAGGCGGCAATCGCTTCATGGTCCTGCAGGGTCAAGCCGATATCGTCCAGACCGTTGATCAGGCAGTGTTTGCGGAACGCGTCAATCTCGAAACTCAATACCTTGCCGTCCGGACGGGTCACCGTCTGGGCTTGCAAGTCGATCTGCAGCTGGTAGCCCGGGTTGGCCTCGACCTGCTGGAACAGCTCATCGACTTCGGCATCGCTCAAGATGATCGGCAACAAGCCGTTCTTGAAGCTGTTGTTGAAGAAGATGTCAGCGTAGCTCGGCGCGATGATGCTGCGAAAGCCATATTCTTCCAGTGCCCATGGCGCATGCTCGCGGCTCGAGCCGCAACCGAAGTTCTCCCGGGCGAGCAACACGCTGGCGCCTTGATAACGTTCGGCGTTGAGCACGAACTCCTTGTTCAACGGACGCTTGGAGTTGTCCTGATATGGTTGCCCCACATCCAGGTAACGCCACTCATCGAACAGGTTCGGGCCAAAGCCGGTGCGCTTGATCGACTTGAGAAACTGCTTGGGAATGATCTGATCGGTGTCGACGTTGGCACGATCCAAAGGCGCGACAAGACCAGTGTGCTGGGTAAAAGCTCTCATGATTACTGCGCTCCCTGGATCAATTCACGGACATCGATGAAACGACCGTTGACGGCCGCCGCTGCAGCCATCGCCGGGCTGACCAGGTGCGTACGACCACCGGCACCCTGACGGCCTTCGAAGTTGCGGTTGGAGGTCGATGCGCAGTGCTCGCCCGACTCCAAACGGTCCGGGTTCATTGCCAGACACATCGAGCAGCCTGGTTCACGCCATTCGAAACCGGCCTCGATGAAAATCTTGTCCAGACCTTCCGACTCAGCCTGCGCCTTCACCAGACCCGAGCCCGGCACCACGATCGCCTGCTTGATGGTCGAGGCCACTTTACGGCCCTTGGCGATCACCGCCGCAGCGCGCAAATCTTCGATCCGCGAGTTGGTGCAAGAACCGATGAACACACGGTCCAACTGGATATCGGTGATCGCCTGATTGGCGCTCAAACCCATGTACTTCAAGGCACGCTCGATGGAACCGCGTTTTACCAGATCCATCTCTTTCGCCGGGTCCGGCACGTTCTGATCGACTGCGAGCACCATTTCCGGAGACGTGCCCCAGCTGACTTGCGGCTTGATCTGAGTAGCGTCGAGTTCAACGATGGTGTCGAACTTCGCATCAGCGTCGGACACCAGATCTTTCCAGGCTTCGACCGCCAGGTCCCATTCCGCGCCCTTCGGAGCAAACGGACGGCCCTTGACGTAGGCGACAGTTTTTTCGTCCGCGGCGACCAGACCAACCCGTGCACCGGCTTCGATGGACATGTTGCAGATGGTCATGCGGCCTTCCACCGACAAGTCGCGAATCGCGCTACCGGCAAACTCGATGGCGTGGCCGTTGCCGCCGGCGGTGCCGATCTTGCCGATCACCGCGAGGACGATGTCCTTGGCCGTCACGCCGAAAGGCAATTGGCCTTCAACGGAAACCAACATGTTTTTCATTTTTTTCGCAACCAGACACTGAGTGGCGAGCACATGCTCGACCTCGGAAGTGCCGATCCCGTGAGCCAAGGCACCAAATGCGCCGTGAGTCGAGGTGTGGGAGTCGCCGCAGACCACGGTCATGCCCGGCAAGGTCGCGCCCTGCTCCGGACCGATGACGTGGACGATGCCCTGGCGGATGTCGTTCATCTTGAATTCGACGATGCCGTATTCATCACAGTTGTCATCGAGGGTCTGAACCTGCAAACGCGAGACCTGGTCGACGATGGCTTCAATACCGCCTTTACGCTCCGGGGTGGTCGGTACGTTGTGGTCCGGGGTCGCGATGTTGGCATCGATGCGCCAAGGCTTGCGCCCGGCCAGACGCAGGCCTTCGAAGGCCTGCGGCGAAGTCACTTCATGAATGATGTGACGATCGATATAAATCAGCGCCGAACCATCGTCGCGCTGCTTGACCAAATGCGAATCCCAAAGCTTGTCGTAGAGCGTTTTGCCGGCCATCAGACGGTCCTCATCAGCGTATTTCTATGCCCCGGGTTTTGATGCATTTCAATAACCCCTTGGCTTGTGAGGTCGATCCTATGGCGTTACATTAAATAACTCAAATTCATATTTTTTATGCTTTGGATAACAATCTGGAATACAACCATGGATCTGGCCAACCTTAATGCCTTTATCGCGATTGCCGAGACCGGAAGCTTCTCCGGTGCCGGCGAACGCCTGCACCTGACGCAGCCGGCCATCAGCAAACGCATTGCCGGGCTGGAGCAGCAACTCAAGGTGCGATTGTTCGACCGGCTCGGCCGTGAAGTCGGCCTGACTGAAGCCGGGCGTGCCCTGCTGCCCCGGGCCTATCAGATACTCAATGTGCTGGATGACACTCGCCGCGCGCTGACCAACCTGACCGGCGAGGTCACCGGCCGTCTGACTCTGGCGACCAGTCACCATATCGGCTTGCACCGCTTGCCTCCGTTGTTGCGGGCCTTTACCCGGCGCTATCCGGACGTAGCGCTGGACATTCAGTTCCTCGATTCGGAAGTGGCTTACGAAGAAATCCTCCATGGCCGCGCCGAACTGGCGGTGATCACCCTTGCACCGGAGCCGCACACACTGGTACGGGCAACACCGGTCTGGGATGACCCGCTGGACTTCGTCGCCGCGCCGGAACACCCACTTGTCCGCAATGGAGTGGTCAGCCTGGCCGATATCGCCCTGCATCCAGCGGTATTCCCCGGCGGCAACACCTTTACCCACCATATTGTCCAGCGCCTGTTCGAAGCCCAGGGGCTGACGCCGAACATCGCCATGAGTACCAATTATCTGGAAACCATCAAAATGATGGTCTCCATCGGCCTGGCCTGGAGTGTTTTACCGCGTACCATGCTCGATGATCAGGTGGCGCGTATTCCTTTACCGGGCATACAGCTCACTCGCCAGCTAGGCTATATCCTGCACACCGAACGGACGCTGTCGAATGCTGCGCGGGCTTTCATGGCCTTATTGGATGCACAAATCGATTTGCCAGGGACCCCGGCATAAGTTGTGCTTACCCGATATAGTCTGGAACCCTCGCGCTAAATGCCCTATTGAGCTCAAGGCCCGCAGCCAATGCACAAATCCTCTGACCGCACTCGCCACTCCACGCCCTCTATGCCGCGCATAAAGGCGCTGGACCCGAAAACGTCGGAACAGAGCTGGGAGAGCGCCCCGCAATTGCTCGCCGCGCTGAACGGTGCCCATCTGGGCGCCTGGTATTGGGACATAGAACGCGGGCAAATCAGCTGGTCCCGCGGCACTCAAGCCTTGTTTGGCTTCGACCCGCGGCAACCGCTGCCAGCCGACCTGGAATATCTGGACCTGGTGCCCATCGAGGATCGGGCCAAAGCCATGCGCGCCTTCAATGCGGTGGTCGCCGGCGCGCCACTGGAGCAGGCAATGCACCACCGAATCCGCTGGCCGGACGGCAGCCTGCATTGGCTGGAGATCAGCGGCAGCCTGGTGCCGGACAAGAACGGCAAACCGCGAATGATCGGCGTGATCCGCGAAATCACCCATCAACGCCAGCGCGAACAAGCCTTGAGCAGCTCGGAAAAACGCTTTGCCACGCTGTTTCATCTGTGTCCAAACATGGTGCTGCTGACCCGCCAGGAAGACGGCCTGATCAGCGAGGCCAATCAATATTTCGAAAGCCTGTTCGGCTGGCCAGTGCAAGATGCAATCGGCCGCACCACACTGGAGCTGGGTCTTTGGGTCGATCCGGAGCAACGCGCGCAGTTGGTCAAGGCCACCAAGGCCAAAGGTGAACTGACCAACATGGAGGTGCAGTTTCGTGCCAGCAGCGGGCAAATCCACGATGGCATTCTCAGTGCACAAAAGGTTGAGCTGGAGGGGCAGCCCTATCTGCTCAGCACCTTCCTTGACACCACCGAACGCAAAAACGCCGAGCACGCCCTCAAAGACAGCCAGGAGCGCCTCGACCTGGCACTGGACTCTGCCCAGCTCGGTACCTGGGACTGGCACATTCCCAGCGGCATGCTCTATGGCTCGGCACGCGCGGCACAGCTTCATGGCCTGGACCCCAAGCCTTTTCACGAACCCTTCGATGCGTTCTTTGAAGGCGTCCCCGGTGAAGAGCGCGACAGCATGCGCGATGCCTACCGCAGCTTGCGCGAAGGGCCGGCCGGCAACTATCAACTGACCTATCGCGTGCAGCTGGCAGACGGCAGCTCGCGCTTCCTGGAAAGCCGTGCCCGACTCTACCGCGACGAAGATGGCAATCCATTGCGTATGGCCGGCACCTTGCTGGACATCACCGAGCAGGTTGAGCGCGAGCAACGCCTGATCACCTCCGAAGAGAAATTCGCCAGTCTGTTCCAGGTCAGCCCGGACCCGATCTGCGTGACACGCCAGGACACCGGCCAGTTCATCGATATCAACTCCAGTTTTACCCAGACATTTGGCTGGACCGCCGCCGACGTCATGGACCGCAGCGCCGATCAGATCGGGCTCTGGGACGATTCAGCGCAACGCCGGCAACGCATCGAGCAAGTCATCCGCGAGCAGGCGCTGAACAATGTCGCAGTCATTGTTCATCACAAGAATGGCCAAGCCCTGACCTGCGTGATCTCAAGTCGCCAGATCAGCGTCGGCGACCAACCCTGCATCGTGACCACTCTGCGCGACATTACCCAACAGCAACGCTCCGAGGCTGCGCTCAAGGCCAGCGAAGAGAAGTTCGCCAAGGCATTCCACTCAAGCCCCGATGCCATCACCATCACCGAACGCGACACCGGGTGCTACCTGGAGGTCAATGACGGTTTCTGTCGGCTGACAGGCTACCGCGCCGATGAAGTGATCGGGCGCACGGTGTATCAGGTCGGTATCTGGGCCGAAGAGAAACAGCGCTCGACCTTGCTGGCCGAATTGCAGGTGAAAGGCCGGGTTCATCATCTGGAAATGCTCGGCCGTAACAAGCGCGGGGATATTCTCACGGTGGAGGTATCGGTCGAGCCCATTACCCTGAATGAAACGCCTTGCCTGCTACTGACGGCGCGGGACGTCAGCCTTTTGAAGAATGCCGAGGCGCAGATCCGCCATCTGGCTTACCACGACCCTCTGACCAACCTGCCCAACCGTGCACTGCTGATGGACCGCCTGAGCCAGCAGATAGCGCTGCTCAAACGGCATAGCCTGCGTGGCGCCCTGCTGTTCCTCGACCTCGATCACTTCAAGCACATCAACGACTCCCTCGGTCACCCGGTCGGCGATACGGTGCTGAAAATCATTACCGCCCGGCTTGAAGCCAGCGTACGCATGGAGGACACCGTCGCGCGCCTTGGCGGCGACGAGTTTGTGGTATTGCTCAGCGGCCTGGAAGGCTCACGCGGCGAAGTCAGCGATCAAGTACGGGAGCTGGCCGACACCTTGCGCGATCTGCTGTCCGAACCCATGTTTCTCGACGGTCAACGGTTGCAAGTCACACCGAGCATCGGCATCGCCCTGATCCCCGACCACGGCTCGACCCCGAGCGATTTGCTCAAGCGCGCGGACATCGCGCTCTACCGGGCTAAAGATTCCGGACGAAATACCACGCAAATGTTCCACAGCACCATGCAAAAAGCCGCCAGTGAGCGATTGCGCATGGAGACCGACCTGCGCCTGGCCTTCTCACGAGGCGAGTTCAGCCTGCACTTCCAGCCACAAGTCGACGCACGGGGCAACCGCATAGTGGGCGCCGAAGCACTGGTTCGCTGGCAGCACCCAAAACTGGGCGCGCAACCCCCCGCAGACTTCATCAAAGTCCTGGAAGAGAGCGGGCTGATTCTGGAAGTCGGTACCTGGATTCTCAATGAGGCCTGCCTGGCCTTCCGCCAACTGATAGATGAGGGCCGGATCGACCCGCTCAATTTCAGCCTTTGCGTGAATATCAGTCCACGGCAATTTCGTCAGAACGACTTCGTCGAACACATCGAACGCAGTATGAACAACCATCAACTGCCCTGCTCGCTGCTGAAACTGGAGATCACCGAAGGGATCGTGATCCAGAACCTCGATGACACCGTCAACAAGATGCGCCGCCTGAAAAAGCTCGGGGTGAGCTTTGCCATGGATGATTTTGGCACCGGCTATTCTTCGCTGACTTACCTCAAACGCCTGCCAGTGGATGCGCTGAAAATCGACCAGTCCTTCGTCCGCGACGCAACCAGCGACCCGAACGACGCGGAAATCATCCGCGCCATCGTCGCCATGGCCCTCAGCCTCGAGCTGACGGTGATTGCCGAAGGCGTGGAAACCCATGAGCAGCTTGAATTTTTGCAGGGCCTGGGCTGCCATTTGTATCAGGGCTACCTGCATAGCCGGCCGTTACCGCTGAACGAGTTCAAGAAGCTGCTCAAATGAGGGGCGCAAAAAAGGGCGCCGATGGCGCCCTTTCTATTGCAGTTGGCTGATATGGCAAAAATCAGTGCTTCAGAGCCGGTTTTTGCGTTCCATTGATTGGAATGAGCCGGGCTTTCGCCTCTTCCGGCACGATACGCAACAGGTCGATGCTCAACAGACCATTGCTCAGGCCCGCAGCCTTGACTTCGATATGGTCAGCCAGGCGGAAGGACAGTTTGAAGGCCCGCTGGGCGATACCTTGGTACAGATAGGTAACGTCTTCGCCGGTATCGCGCTTGCCGCCACTGATGGTCAATACGCCTTTTTCGACTTGCAGCTCCAGGTCTTCTTCCTGGAAACCGGCCGCGGCAATCACGATACGGTATTGATCTTCCGCGTGTTTTTCCACGTTGTAGGGTGGGTAGGTGCTACCTGGCTCATTGCGTAGCGCCGACTCGAACAGATCGTTGAAACGATCGAAGCCAACCGAAGAACGGAACAGTGGAGCCAAAGAAAATGTAGTACTCATGATCTATCTCCTGAAATTCAGCAAGTGGTTATCTCCGCGACCCGAATTCGGCATCGCGTATAAAAGAGATAAGGATTGACCCACACATTTCAAGAGGCTTTTTTTGAAAAAAATCAGGCCGCTTCGGTGCGCTGAATGCCCAGCAAACGAGCGACCTGATCCAGATCGGTTTCCCGACGCATCGCGGTGAACAGCTCAACCGCTTCAGGGTAATTGCGTGTCAACATCGCCAGCCACTGCTTCAAACGCCCCGGCGCAGAGCGTGGCGTCAGTTGCGCGACGGCCTGCGCCCAGAACTCATGAAGCATCGGCTGCAGGTCGACCCAGGACATCTCGACAACCTCCTCACCGGCCCGCGCGGCGGCTATCTGCCGCGCCAGATCCGGGCGCGAGACCAGTCCGCGACCGAGCATGATGTCTTCGACACCGCTGATCTCACGGCAGCGGCGCCAGTCTTCGACGCTCCAGATATCGCCGTTGGCGAACACCGGTACTTTGACCACTTCCTGAACTCGTGGAATCCACTCCCAATGGGCAGGCGGCTTGTAACCGTCGGTCTTGGTTCGGGCATGCACGACGATGTGCTCAGCACCGCCCTCGGCCAGAGCCGTTGCACACACCAGCGCGCCGTCCGGGCTGTCGAAGCCCAGGCGCATCTTGGCGGTCACCGGAATATGCGCCGGCACCGCGCGACGGACTTGGGCGACAATCGCGTTCAGCAATTCCGGCTCTTTGAGCAGCACCGCGCCGCCGCGAGACTTGTTGACGGTCTTGGCCGGACAGCCGAAGTTCAGGTCAATGACTTGCGAACCCAACTCGCAGGCCAGTGCGGCGTTTTCCGCCAGGCACACCGGGTCAGAGCCGAGCAATTGCACGCGCAACGGCACGCCGGCAGCGGTCTTCGCGCCGCTGAGCAACTCAGGAGCCAGCTTGTGAAAGTAAGCCGGGGTCAGCAGACGATCATTGACGCGAATGAATTCGGTCACACACCAATCGATCCCGCCAACCTGGGTCAAAACGTCCCGCAGGATGTTGTCGACCAACCCCTCCATGGGCGCCAAAGCAATTTGCATGAATAACACTCAACGAAAAACGCGGGCAAAAAAAACGTGCGGCAGTTTACTGGGTTTTCAGGCGAAAGAGTTGCGCCAGCATTTGTGGCGAGGGGGCCTACCCCCTCGCCACAGATCGGCGCTAGATTGCGACTTGCAACGCCGGGCCATAGCCCTCGATAAACTCCGCGGGCATACGCTTGGGCCTGCCACTGGATAGCTCGATACAGGCAAAAGTGGTCTGGGCCCGGAGCAAGGTGGTGTTATCGCTTGGGCGGACCAATTGAAAGCGCCGGGTCATTTTCAGACGCTGATCCCAATCGACGATCCAGGTCGCCAATTGCAGCTCATCACATTCATAGGCAGCAGCCAGGTAGTCGATCTCGTGACGGACCACCGCCATCGCCCGATCCAGCCGTCGGTATTCGGTCAGGTCCAGTCCTAAACGCTGCGAATGACGCCAGGCACAGCGCTCGAGCCAGGTGACATACATCGCGTTATTGGCATGCCCGAGCCCGTCAATGTCTTCGGCCCCCACTTGCAGATCAATGATAAATGGCGTTGCCAGGTCCCAGCCCATGCCCTACTCCCCCGGTCAGATGAATTCGGGGGCAGTGTAACGGATGCTCAGGCGGTTTGGCGCGATTGCAGACTGCGACCGGCGAGCAGGGCCAGCACACCGTCGATCAAACGCGGGTCAGCCAGTACACGCTGATGGCCGCCCTCTTGCAGTCGCAACAAACGGCTGTCAAACCAGGCCTCGTGAATCAGCTCCGATTCTTTGACCGGAACAAAGCAGTCATCCTCGGCGTGCACGATCAGCCCTGGCATATCCAATTGATAGTGGGCCACATCGAGCAGAGACGCCTGCATGCCGACTTCCTGCTCAACTTGCCGGATAAATGCCGAACGCGCCGCGGGCGGCAGGCGTACATACCGGGCAAAACCGCGCAACACACCCAGTATGCGGGCTGGAGCGGCGATGCTGACCAGGGTTTCAGTACGCAAACCCAACTGGACCGCCAGCATGGCGCTGGCACCGCCCATGGAGTGACCGATGACCGCTTGTAGCGGTGGCAACTCAGCGGCAGCCTCAAGCATGGCGCGGGCGAACAACACGACATTCGCCTCACGACCAGGAGATCGACCGTGGGCCGGGCCGTCCAGCGCGACCACCGTGTAACCGGCGTCGACCAGCGCGGTGATCAGGCTGGCGAACTGCGTCGGCCGTCCTTCCCAACCATGCATCAACAACACCGTTGGACCCTGGCCCCAGCGCAACGCCGAAAGCCCGAATCGCAAGGTGATTCGCTCGGACTTCGCCAGCAGCGGCAACTCCCAATCGCGCGGCGGCAGTTCACGCGGCGTCATGAACGCCAGCCGCATCTTGCGGGCAATCAGCTGCGGTGCAAACCAGCCCAGGGTGCCATTAACGCCACGAACCCAGCTTAAAGTGCTCATCGCTCATCTCCTCAGGCTTTCGCTTCAGGTCACAGCACCGCCGACTTGGCGGCACGTAGCAGTCGATCAGATAACTCTCCGGCACCCAGAGCGCGAGCCAGAGCCAGACCACCAACCATCAGGGCGATATCGGCCAAAGCCTTGTCGGTGTCTTCCGGACTGGCCGCCAATTGCGCCACCATCAACTCCAGGTGTTCATTCAGCGCCTGACGAAAGTCGTCCGGCAGGCGCCCCAACTCCCCGACTGAAGCCGGGATCGGGCAAGCCTGTTCGGTAGAATCACGGTGCTTGCGTGACAGGTAGAACGCGGCGACCAAGGCGCGACGCTCTTCACCGGTCAACTCGGTATCCATTTGCGCGATCAAGCCACGGCGCTGAGCGAGCAGTTGCCTGAACGCCTCCAGCATCAGCGCATCCTTGCTTTCAAAGTGCGCATAGAAGCCACCCACCGTAAGCCCGGCGGCACCCATTACCTCCCCCACGCTCGGCTCGGCCGGACCACGCTGAATCAGCGCTGCGCTTGCGGCCTTCAAGATACGTTCGCGGGTTTGAGCTTTTTTATCGTTCATCGTTGCCTCCGAATATTACGATTAAAATATTATTCTCATAATAAATTTTCGCAAGTCGTTGATGTGACCGTTGGTCAGAAGAGCCATTCTTTGAGAACAGAAAGCTGAAGACAGAGAAATAAGAGAATTGGCGAATGCCAGACAAACAAAAGGGCCATTCAATAATTGAATGACCCTATAAATCCCGCAGAGCGGGTAATCGTGGCGTCCCCTAGGGGACTCGAACCCCTGTTACCGCCGTGAAAGGGCGGTGTCCTAGGCCACTAGACGAAGGGGACG
>NZ_JBWKTM010000013.1:0-193620 GCF_059420325.1 Pseudomonas sp. GW821-FHT04C07 | reverse complement strand
TTGGTGCCGGTGATCGTCACCACCACGGTGCTGCTGGCGGGCGCGCCGTGCTCGTCGGTCATGTTGTAGCTGAGCGTCACGTGTTCGACCACGCCTTGCGCCAGGTGGTCGAAGTCGGCCCCCGGGTTGAACACCAGCTGGTTGCCGACCACGCTGGCCGTGCCCTTGTTCGCCGGCGCACTGACCGCGTTCAGCGTGAACACATGACCGTCATCGACATCGGTGTCATTGGCCAGCACGTTGACGGTCAGGGTCTGGTTTTCCGTGCCGGCGGCCGCATCGGCCACCGCCACCGGGCCATCGTTGGTACCGGTGATCGACCATGACACCGACTCGGGAGTCGTGGCGATGCCGTCGGTAACACCAAAGCTCACCGTCACCGTCATCGGCTCGCCCGCTGCGAGGTGTTGATAGGCAGCGTTTGTCGGGTCAAGCGTGAAAGAATGCGTTGTCGCGTCATAGCTCACGCCGGCAGGCAGAGAGGCCGGGACATTAACGACAGTGAGTATCGTGCCATGATCGACATCTGAGGCGTGTGCTAGCGCGTTCAACGTGACGGCTTGCCCGTCCTCGGTGGCATTGCCGGTTACCGTGCCTGTCACCACCGGTGCGTCGTTGCGCCCCGCAAACTGCACCGTCGCAGTGGCCCAACTGAGCGTGCCGTTGCCGAGACGAATCGCATAAGTAAAGCTGTCCGTCAGGGACTCGCCAAGAGCAAGCGCCTGGAGTTGTGCCTTGAACGCAGTCGACAAGGCAGCGGTGTCGTAGCCGACCTTGCCATCCGACGTAATCCAGATCTTTGCACCATTGATACTGGTGTCAGAACTCGTCGCCTCAATTCTGCTTGTGTCTTGGACCAGGAGGTCGGCCGGAGCATAAACCTTGGTGTCAGTAGAAACACTGGTCGCGTTATCAAGTGACCAGAGTGTCTTCGCGTTGCCGCCGAGGTCATTGGACATGACATCCAGATACACGACTGCTAGCAGATCTTCAGTGATGGTCACGCTGCTCGTGCCAATAACACCAGTAGTGAAGGTGTCATCCTGGGCTTGCGGCGTGTTGGAAAACGAAGTGACGGTTCCGCCGCTGGTAGTTGTGGTGGTAGCCATGTCTTTCTCCCGAGAATGCCAGTTCTTTTAAGAATCGCTACGGACTGCTAACAGCCACAAAACGGACTCTTCCTTGCTGGAGCAAACCGGCGCAGTGTTCTGTCCATTCACGATGTCGTCATCCGATGTCTGTGAGGCGATTGGGGTGAAGTCCCGTTCTTGTACCGCTCAGGTTGTTCAGGAGCGGTGCGAGGCGGCTGCCAGACATCGTCGGCCAGCTGGACAGCCGACTGCCGGGATGGGCGCTGCCGGCAGAGGGGCGCCGGTATCGCGATGGTGGAGAAGTTCGCCGCGTTTGAGGTGCGGATCGCAGGACAGGTTGGGCAAACGTGGGGCCGAGTCTGCAGCTGCGCAGCGCATGGCACGCAATAAACTGAGAGCACCCATGTGGAAGGGACTCCTGAAATTATGGCTGGGTGGGGCCGTGTCTTGGGGTAGCACTGACTCAGGGAAACGGCCTTTCCTGGTATCAGTTTGATATTTTTTTTAGCTGTCGGGTCAGGCGTTGTAAAGGCGTTACCCAGAGGGAAAGGTACAATGCGCCAATATTCCGACAAGTGGGCACTATAGCGTCGGTATTCTGGCGATCTATTTTTGGCGAATGGGTCGGAAGGGCCATGGTCACTCAACACTGGCGCGGCTCGAATGAGCTGAAAACCCGGACGGCGGCGTAGGCTGGCTGAGGCTGTACCGGCGCTGGTTCTTCTGCCTGCTCTTGATGCTGGCCCTGGTCCGCCGACCGCCTGTTCCCGCTGCAGTTGCCCGGTGATGATCTGGCCCGGGTGGTGCTGGCCGAAGACGGCGCGCCCCTCTGGCGCTTTGCCGATGCCAAGGGTGTTTGGCGTTACCCGATCAAGCCAGAGGAAGTCTCGCCTTATGACCTGGAGGCGCTGCTGACCCAAGAGGACCGCTGACCAGCAGTTGCGAGGTCATTTGCAGGCTGCTGTCACGTCCCTGGGGCAATTCCTGGCCATTTTGCAAATGCACGACCACCGCGCCTTCGGCACCGGTGACCAGTTGATCCCCGACAAACAAGCGGTCCCCCTCGACCACGGCACGTCGGGTTCCATCCCCTTTACCACTTCCCCGCCCCAATGTTGAAAAAGTGATTGAACTTTCCTTCAGACCGCCAAAGCCCCTGGAGCGTATAAATCAAGGGGGCCTTCGGTTTGAACAACGTGCTGGACTTAGCAGAGCGCATAAGTTTTTTTTGACATAGGCTTTATGAGAAATTCTTCTTAGCTGCTCTCCAGGATGTTCTTAGCTCTCTGTTACAAACCTGAAACGGTTTGACCTATAAAGGTCGTCAATTATTTGGCGACCGATAAGTACCATCAGGATCAGGGACTATGGGCGTTTCGAACCCCCTCTGCAGCGCGATTTTATTGGCCATGGCTTGTTCACATCAGGCCCACGCCATGTCACTGACCGAAGCGATTCAGAGCACACTGGATAACCATCCGGAACTGCATGCCAGCGAGAACAATCGCCTGTCTGCCGATGAGGACGTGAAAGTTGCCAAAGGGGGCTTCTACCCTGCCGTCGATTTGAATGCCGCTTACGGGCGCGGCTTCAGCGACAACAGCTCCACCCGCTCGTTGGGTAATCACAATACTGAAACCCTGACTTACACCCGGTCGGAACTGCGTCTGAGGCAAATGCTGTTCGATGGTTTCAACACCTCCAATGAAGTCGGGCGGACCAAATCAGTGGTCAACTCCCGGGCTTACTTTACTCGTGGCACTGCCGAAAGCCTGGCATTGCGCACCATCGAGGTGTACCTCGAAGTTCTCAAGCGCCGTGAACTGGTAACCCTGGCCAAGAACAACCTGCAGGCGCACTTGCGAGTCAACGATCAGATCGGCCTGCGTACCGAACGCGGTGTGAGCAGCAACGCTGACCGCGATCAGTCGAGCGCCCGTCGGGCACTGGCGCAAAACAACCTCGATACTGCAGAAGCCGACCTGGCCGATGCCAAGGCGAATTTCTTCAGCGCGGTCGGGCGCATGCCCGATGAGCTGGAAACCCTCCCCTCGATCAGAGGCGAAGTCCCCGCCACTCTGCCCGATGCGCGGAAAAGCATGCTGGAGAACAACCCGTACCTGAAATCCGCCCAGGCTGACATTCATGCCGCCGAGAGCCAGTACGAGGTTGCCAAGTCACCGTTCTATCCACGCTTCGATGCCGAAGCTGCAGTCGGTGCCAACGACAATATTCAAGGTGACAAGGGCCACGACAACGAATGGCGGGTCGGCGTGGTGATGAACTACAACCTGTTCAAAGGCGGCAGTGACAAAGCTCGCCTGCAATCGGACGCACACAAAATCAACCAGGCCATGGACATCCGCAACAATGCCTTGCGCATGCTCAACGAGAACATCACGCTGGCCTGGAACGCCATGGTCAACGCGAAGAAACAAACCCCGACCACCCGTGAATACGCCGAAACCACCACCCGTGTGCGGGCCGCCTATCAGGACCAGTTCGGCCTTGGCCAACGGACCCTGCTCGACCTGCTGGACAGCGAAAACGAGCTGTACAACGCTAACCGCCGCTATACCGAAGTGCGCTACACCGAAGAGTTCTCCATGTACCGCGTTCTGGCCAACATGGGCGAGTTGTTGAACAAAGAAAAAGTAGTGGTGCCTGCCGAAGCGATCGCACAAACAGAAGTGAGAAGCGAAGCCCGTTTGCCAGAAATGAGGTAGGTAAAGGAGAGCTCAATTTGACCAGCATGGAACCTGCAAACTCTGGTGTCGATCCGCGCCAGAGCTTTGATGACCCGCTGTTGGACGGATTATTGATCCTCTGCAAACTGCATGACTGCACTGTCAGCCGCGCCAGCCTGAGCGCCGGATTACCGCTGCCCCAGCAGCGCCTGAGCCTGGACTTGCTACCGCGTGCCGCAGCGCGGGCCAGCTTGCAGGCGCGTTTACTGCGCCGAGAGCTGGGGGCTATCTCGGCACTCAACCTGCCGGTGCTGCTGATTCTCAAACATGGCCGATGCGCGGTCTTGCGACGTTGGGGCGACGACGGCAAGGTGCTGATCCTGCCGAGCGAAGCCGAGGGCGGTGAACAATGGGTCAGCCGTGAAGAACTGGCCGAAGACTACAGCGGCCAGGCGCTGTTCGCCCGGCCACGGCATGAACTCGAAGACTTGCGCACACCACTGGTGCCAAGGGTCGAAGCCTGGTTCCGTGACACCCTGAAGCTGTCGCGCTGGCTGTACAGCGATGCGATTCTGGCGAGTTTCCTGATCAACCTGCTGGGGTTGATGGTGCCGTTGTTCGTTATGCAGACCTATGATCGCGTGGTACCGAATCAGGCGACTTCGACGCTTTGGGTGCTGTCCATCGGGCTGCTGATCGGCACCGGTTTCGAACTGGTGCTACGGGTAGTCCGCGCCCACCTGCTGGACCAGGCCGGGAAGAAAACCGACATCATCCTTTCCGCCACCTTGTTCGAGCGCATCACCGGTATGTCGATGAAGGCGAAGCCTGCGACCATCGGCGGCTTTGCCCAGAGTATCCACGACTTTCAGGGCCTGCGGGATTTTCTCACCGCCGTGACCCTGACCAGCCTGATCGACCTGCCGTTCGCCGTGCTGATGCTGGTGGTGATCGGCCTGCTCGGCGGCTGGCTGGTGGTGATGCCATTGCTGGCCTTCCCCATCACAATTCTCGTCGCCATGCTGATTCAGGTACACCTGCGCGACACTGTGCAGAAAAGCCTGAGCCTGGGCGCCGAACGCCAGGCGCTGCTGATCGAAACCCTCGGTGGTCTGGAAACCCTCAAGGCTTGTAGCGCCGAAAGCGAACGCCAGCACAAATGGGAAAGCATCCACGGCGCACTGACCCGACTGGACAGCCATGCGCGTAACCTGTCGGCGCTGGCCACCAACGGTACATTGTTCATTCAGCAATTCTCCGGCATGGCGACCATCGTCGCCGGGGTCTACAGCATCATCGCCAGCAACCTCAGCGTCGGCGCCCTGGTGGCGACCTACATGCTCGGCAGTCGGGTACTGGCTCCGCTGGGGCAAATCGCCGGGCTGATCACCCGCTATCAGCAAGCCCAACTGACCATGCGCAGCACCGACACGCTGATGTCGCTGCCGCAAGAGCGCGACACCAAACAGCGGCCGCTGGAGCGCACTCAATTGCAGGGTGGGCTGGATGTCAGCCAGGTGACCTTCCGCTACAAAGGGCAAAACACACCGGCCCTGGCCAATATCAGTTTCAGCATGAAACCCGGTGAACGAATCGGCATCATCGGCCGCAGCGGCTCGGGCAAAAGTACCCTGGTGCGGTTGGCAATGGGCTTTTATGCACCGGAAGAAGGTCAACTGTTGCTCGATGGTCTCGACCTGCGGCAACTGGATGTCGCCGACCTGCGCCAGCAAATCGGTTATGTCGCTCACGACCTGCCGCTGCTGGCCGGCAGCCTGCGGGACAACCTGACCCTCGGCGCCCGCTATATCAGCGACTCGCGGATGCTCGAAGTGGCCGAACTGACCGGTGTCACCGACCTCGCCCGTCAACACCCTCAAGGCTTCGATCGCCCCGTCGGTGAACGCGGCCAGTTGCTGTCCGGCGGCCAGCGTCAGATGGTGCTGCTGGCCCGAGCGTTGTTGCTCGATCCGCCGATCATGTTGCTCGACGAACCCACCAGCGCCATGGACAACAGCAGCGAAGATGTTCTGCGCCAACGCCTGCACAAGTGGGTTCAGGGCAAGACCTTGCTGCTGGTCACCCACCGCACCTCGATGCTCAGTCTGGTGGATCGGCTGGTGGTGCTGGACCACGGCCGGATCGTCGCGGACGGTCCGAAAGAAGCGGTCATCGATGCACTGCGCAAGGGCCATGTCGGCTCTGCGGCTGTCTAGGGTCTGTTGACGTTTGGTGCCGACCGCGACGGGAGCCCACTTGCGCGAGGCTGCATTGCGGGATTTGCCAAGGGAACAACCATTAGCGGCATCCCGTGCCTTGCCTCGCACAAGTTGGCACAGCAACGCGGTTCGCCACCAAACGTCAACAGACCCCAGGAGTCGCCCATGTCTGCTTCACAAGGTTCACGCGGCTATTTCGACAGCTTCAGCAAAAGCGCAGAAAGCGAATTCATGCCCGACATCTGCGGAGCATCGCTGCAGGATTCGCCGCGCCGGTCGCGGATGACGGTGTGGATCGCCGCGGCGCTGATCATCACCGCGCTGATCTGGGCCAGGTTCGCCGTGCTGCAAGAAGTCACGATAGGTGAAGGCAAGGCCATACCGTCGAGCAAGGTTCAGGTGATCCAGAACCTGGAGGGCGGCATCGTCACCGAGATCTTCGTGCGTGAAGGGCAAATAGTGAACAAGGGCGATACCCTGCTGCGCCTTGATGACACACGGTTTCTGTCCAACAAGGGCGAGAGCGAAGCGGAACGCTTTGCCTTGATCGCAAAGGTCGAGCGGCTGTCTGCCGAAGCCGAGGGTCGGCCTTTCAAGCTCTCCGACGAGGTCGTCGCCAAAGCCCCACAAGTGGCTGAAGACGAGCGCTCGCTGTTCGAACAACGGCAACGCCGCCTGGCCAGCGAGCAACGCACACTGACGGAACAACTTCGGCAAAAAACCCAGGAGTTGGCGGAGTTTCGTTCCAAACAGGGCCAGTTCAGTTCCAGCCTGGGTTTGCTGCAACAGGAAATGAACATGTCGGCGCCGCTGGTGGGGACCGGTGCGGTTTCGCCGGTGGAAATCCTTCGACTCAAACGCAGTGCGGTGGAGATTCGCGGCTCGTTGGACTCCACCACCCTGGCCATCCCACGGGCTGAATCGGCAATCAACGAGATCAAGAGCAAGCTCGATGAATCGGTGCAAGGCTTCCGGTCGGACGCCGCCAAGGAGCTCAACGAAAAACGCACCGACCTGTCGAAAATCACCGCGTCGAGCATCGCTATCGACGACCGGGTGACCCGCACCACCGTGGTCTCGCCGGTGCACGGTGTGATCAAGCAATTGAAGGTCAACACCATCGGCGGCGTGGTCCAGCCGGGCAGCGACATGGTGGAGATCGTGCCGCTGGAAGACAACCTGCTGATTGAAGCCAAGGTCCGTCCGCAGGATGTGGCATTCCTTCATCCCGGGCAGAAAGCCATGGTCAAGTTCAGCGCCTATGACTACACCATCTACGGGGGTTTAAGCGCCAAACTCGAACTGATCGGCGCCGACACCATCACCGACGACAAGGGCAACAGCTTCTACCTGATCCAGGTGCGCACCGACAAAAACCATCTGGGCGGCGAAGTCAAACCGCTGCTGATCATCCCCGGCATGGTCGCCACCGCGGACATCATCACCGGCGAGAAAAGCGTGCTGGATTACTTGCTTAAACCAGTGCTCAAAGCCCGGACCGAGGCGATGCGCGAACGCTAAACCCACGTGATCGTTCGTTGATCGTTCCCACGCTCTGCGTGGGAATGCATCCTGTGACGCTCTGCGTCACCTCAAAGCGGACGCGGAGCGTCCCGGGCGGCATTCCCACGCAGACCGTGGGAACAATCTCTTTAGCCCTTACTTTCACCATGATTACGCCGAAAAGTCTCCTCCCCCATCGCCGCAATCTGCCCGTCGATCAACGCTTCAAACGGTCGCAGCAACGGCTCGAACGAGGTCGGGGCTTCAAGGGTCTGCAATGCCTGGACAATCGCTTCCAGCGTCGACAACGCCCCCGGCCCCGGAGCCTTGCGCAAACGGTAACGGGAGACCGAACCCTCGGCCAGCGTCACGCGGGGCAGCGCCGCCAGCAACGGATTGAGGTGCAGTAACTTGCGTGCCTTGCGCCAGGTACCGTCCGGCACCACTAGCAGCAATGGTTGATCCGACCCAGCGTAGGCTTGCAACGGTTGCGCATCATCCGCCGGAAACAGCAGTCGCGCTTGATAGCCGGGTGGATTCAACAACGCGGGCAAATCCTCGAACACCTCCCCCACGATCAACTCGGCATTGTTCAAGCCCAGCGCCGCCAGCCGTGCGGTGTTCAGCGCATGGTTCACCTCGCTGGGATGCTGCAATAGCAGCACTCGGGTGCGACTGTCCATTTGCGGGATCAGCGGGCACAGGCAGTGGGTTTCAGGGCGCAGGCAACGGGCGCATTGGCTTCTGGACATGAGGTTCTCCCGATCAGGCCTGGTTGAGCTGGGCTTTGAGCAAGTCGCGGAAGGTCTGGATCAGCGGTTCGCGGCTGCGACCACGGCGCACGATCATCGAGAACGGTGCCTGATAGCCAAAGGTCGCCGGCAGCAGCACGCGCAAATCCCCCTTGTCGGCCCATGCCTGAGCGTAATGCTCCGGCAGATAACCGATATAGGCACCCGATAGCACCAGAATCAGTTGCGCCTCCATACTTTCCACCGTCGCCGCACTGTGCTTGAAGCCGTGGCGAGCCAGTTCGGCCTGGCTCCAGTAGCCGCGACCGACCATGCGTTGCTGGGTGATGACTTGCTCCGGGATACGTCGCTCGGTGAACAATGGATGGCGATTGCTGCAATACAGCCAGTGCTGCTCGCGGTACAGCGGCATATAGACCAGCCCGCTCATGCGAGTCGAGAACGCACCGATAGCCAGGTCCAGACGATTGTCCTGAACCCCGAGCTGCAGCTCATAGGGACTCATGACCGATAAGTGCAAATGCACCGCCGGGTGTTCCTGGCTGTAGGCACCAATCGCTTCGGCGAACGGCAGGGCCTTGTCGCTGACGGTCGAGTCGATCACCCCCAGGTTAAGGGTGCCACGTAATTCGCCCTTGAGCGCTGCGGCGTATTGCTCGAAACCTTCCAGTTCGCCGAGCAGGCGCAGGGTTTCCTGATGGAACAATTCACCTTTGCTGGTCAGGCTGAAACCACCCCGGCCGCGATGGCAAAGCACCAGGCCCAACGCCGCTTCGAGCTGGCTCATGTAAGTGCTGATGGCCGACGTCGACAGGTTGAGCTCCTGCTGAGCATTGGCAAACCCCTGATGCCGCACCACGCTGACGAAGATGCGCAATAGTTTCAGGTCGGGTAAAGCGTTGGCCATGGGGGCTCCACCTGGAAAATGTGTTCAAAGCTCGTTCCCACGCTCCGCGTGGGAATGCAGCCAGTGACGCTTTGCGTCAGATCCACAGAGCTGGACGCGGAGCGTCCGGGGAGGCATTCCCACGCGGAGCGTGGGAACGATCAAGTCTAATCCCCTACCAACCATTAGTTTAGAAAAATCTGAACTAAGTATTTGCCAGTAGCGATTCTTCCCGTTCACTACATTTCTGCACAATCGCCTCCTGACAAATAAAACAACGATGAGGCTTATCCCGTGGACAAAATTTTTCACCAACCACTGGGCGGCAACGAAATGCCGCGCTTCGCCGGCATCGCCACCATGATGCGACTTCCCCACTTGCAATCACCGGCAGGGCTCGATGCTGCTTTTGTCGGCGTCCCACTGGACATCGGCACCTCGCTGCGCGCCGGCACCCGCTTCGGCCCACGTGAAATCCGCGCTGAATCGGTGATGATCCGCCCGTACAACATGGCCACCGGTGCCGCGCCGTTCGACTCGCTGTCGGTTGCCGACATCGGTGACGTGGCGATCAACACCTTCAACCTGCTGGACGCCGTGCGCATCATCGAAGAAGCCTACGACGATATCCTCAGCCACAACGTTATCCCGCTGACCCTGGGTGGCGACCACACCATCACCCTGCCGATCCTGCGTGCGATTCACAAGAAGCATGGCAAAGTCGGTCTGGTGCATATCGATGCCCACGCCGATGTGAACGATCACATGTTCGGCGAGAAGATCGCCCATGGCACCACCTTCCGTCGCGCCGTGGAAGAAGGCCTTCTGGACTGCGACCGCGTGGTGCAGATTGGTCTGCGGGCTCAGGGCTACACCGCTGAAGATTTCAACTGGAGCCGTAAACAGGGCTTCCGTGTGGTTCAGGCCGAAGAATGCTGGCACCACTCGCTGGCGCCACTGATGGCTGAAGTTCGCGAGAAAGTCGGCGGCGGTCCGGTGTACCTGAGCTTCGACATCGACGGCATCGACCCGGCCTGGGCACCTGGTACCGGCACCCCGGAAATCGGCGGTCTGACCACCATCCAGGCGATCGAGATCATTCGTGGTTGCCAAGGGCTCGACCTGATCGGCTGCGACCTGGTAGAAGTCTCGCCGCCTTACGACACCACCGGCAACACCTCGCTGCTGGGCGCCAACCTGCTGTACGAAATGCTCTGCGTACTGCCAGGTGTGACCCACCGCTGAGGAATGACCATGAGCGAACGTGATCAGGTGTTGGAAGCCGCCGCAGAACTGGTGTCGGCCTTTGCCCGCAACGATCGCGAAGCCTACTTCGGCGCGTTTAGCGCCGATGCCAGCTTCGTTTTCTACACCCTCGAAACGCCATTGCTGTCGCGCGATGCTTACCAGGCCTTGTGGGACAACTGGCGCCGCGAGGATGGCTTCGAGGTGCTTTCGTGCACCTCGAGCAACGCCTTCGTCAGCCTGCAGGGTGATGTGGCGATTTTTATTCATGACGTCGCCACCGAGCTGCGCATGCAAGGGGAGCAACTTTTTAGCCAGGAACGCGAAACCATTCTTTTTAAAAAACAGGGGTTTCGCAAAGAAGATCAAGGCCGTTGGCTGGCCTGCCACGAACATTTGTCCGCAATGCCGGAAAGACTGCCCTCCCCTTAGCCAACACAGGTGACGCTCACGCACGATGAGCGCGCCTTGATGATCGGAGCAGATCATGAATAACAACAACAAAGAACAAAGCATCAGCACTATTGAAACCTTCGGGGTCGAACAGATCCCGGACCATGAGCGTACCGCCAGGCCCATCGATCTTTTTCGAATGATCTTCGGTGGCTCCAACACCTTTGCTACTGCGGTGCTCGGGAGTTTCCCGGTGCTATTCGGCCTGTCCTTTCAGGCCGGCGTCTGGGCTATTGTGCTGGGCGTACTGTTCGGCGCGATTATCCTCGCGCCGATGGGCCTGTTCGGTCCGATCAACGGCACCAACAACGCGGTGTCCTCCGGTGCGCACTTCGGCGTGCACGGTCGGGTCGTCGGCTCATTCCTGTCGTTGTTGACCGCCATCGCATTCTTCTCGCTCTCGGTGTGGAGCTCGGGTGATGCATTGATCGGCGGCGCCAAGCGCTTGATAGGCGTTCCGGAAAACGACCTGACCCTGGCCCTGGCCTACGGTCTGTTCGCGATTCTGGTACTGACCGTGTGTATCTACGGTTTCCGCTTCCTGTTGTGGGTCAACAAGATCGCAGTGTGGAGCGCCAGCCTGCTGTTCCTGCTGGGGATCTTCGCCTTCGCAGGGCCTTTCGACATTAACTTTGCCGGTAGCGTCAGCCTCGGCCAGCCAGGTTTCTGGGCAGCCTTTATCGGTGCCGCGCTGGTGGCCATGAGCAACCCGATTTCCTTCGGCGCGTTCCTCGGCGACTGGTCCCGCTACATCCCGCGGGACACCCCGAAAGGCCGGATCATGGCGGCGGTGATCATCTCGCAGATCGCCACGCTGATTCCGTTCATGTTCGGCCTTGCCACCGCGACCATCGTTGCCATCAAGGCACCGGATTACATTGCTGCGAACAATTATGTCGGCGGCCTGCTGGCGGTTTCACCGAGCTGGTTCTTCCTGCCGGTGTGCCTGATCGCGGTGATCGGCGGCATGTCCACCGGCACCACCTCGCTGTATGGCACCGGGCTGGACATGTCCAGCGTGTTCCCACGGGTGCTGTCGCGAGTCAAGGCGACCTTGTTGATTGGCGTGCTGTCGATTGCCTTCATCTTCATCGGACGCTTTGCGGCAAACCTGGTGCAGAGCGTGTCGACCTTCGCCGTACTGATCATCACCTGCACCACCCCGTGGATGGTGATCATGATCATCGGTCTGCTGGTGCGTCGCGGCTTCTACTGCCCGGATGACCTGCAAGTCTTCACCCGTGGCGAACAGGGCGGTCGCTACTGGTTCCAGCACGGCTGGAACTGGCGTGGTCTGGGTGCCTGGATTCCTAGCGCAATGGTCGGTCTGTGCTTCGTCAATCTGCCGGGGCAGTTCATCGGCCCACTGGGCAACCTGGCTGGCGGCATCGATATCAGCCTGCCGGTGACCCTGGGTCTGGCTTCGCTGGTGTACCTGACGCTGTTGAGCCTGTTCCCGGAGCCGACACTGGTTTTCGGACCAAACGATCCACGCAACAAACGCACGGATTCGCGCGCCAAATCTGAACTAAGACAAGCAGCCTGATTAAGCCCCCCTACCTGCAGGAGCGAGGCTCGCCCGCGATGAAAGATAACGCGGTTGGCATGCAGTACCGCGCCTCTCTTTTCGCGGGCAAGAGCTAGGCGCCCCCTCCCTGCTCCTGCAGAGCTCGATTACGTTCCACATAAAAAAGACAATCGGAGACACGCTGTAATGGCTTTGGATTTATTTGTTGTTCTCATTTATGCCGCCGGTATGCTGGTGCTCGGTTATTACGGCATGCGCAAGGCCAAGACCCACGAAGACTACCTGGTGGCCGGTCGTAACCTCGGCCCGACGCTGTACATGGGCACCATGGCCGCTACCGTACTCGGCGGCGCGTCGACGGTCGGCACCGTGCGTCTGGGCTATGTCCACGGGATCTCCGGCTTCTGGCTCTGCGCCGCACTGGGCTGTGGCATCATTGCGTTAAACCTGTTCCTGGCCAAACCGCTGCTCAAGCTGCGGATCTTCACCGTCACCCAAGTGCTGGAAAAACGCTACAACCCGATGGCCCGCCAGGCTAGCGCAGTGATCATGCTGGCGTACGCGCTGATGATCGGCGTGACCTCGATCCTCGCCATCGGTACCGTGCTGCAAGTGCTGTTCGGCTTGCCGTTCTGGATCTCGGTAATGCTCGGCGGTGGCGTGGTCGTGGTCTATTCGACCATCGGTGGCATGTGGTCGCTGACCCTGACCGATATCGTCCAGTTCGTGATCAAGACTGTCGGTCTGATGTTTGTCCTGCTGCCAATCTGCCTGTACCGCGTCGGCGGTTGGGATGAGCTGGTCACCAAGTTGCCAGCGTCCAGTTTCAGCTTCAGCACCATCGGCTGGGACACGATCATCACCTACTTCCTGATCTACTTCTTCGGGATCCTGATCGGCCAAGACATCTGGCAGCGAGTGTTCACCGCCAAAAATGAAAAAGTCGCGCAATACGCGGGCACCTTCGCCGGTTTCTACTGCATCGCCTACGGCCTGGCCTGCGCCCTGATCGGCATGGCCGCTCACGTGCTGCTGCCAGATCTGGACAACGTTAATAATGCCTTCGCAGCGATCGTTAAAGCGTCCTTGCCGGACGGTCTGCGCGGTCTGGTGATCGCCGCAGCGCTGGCGGCCATGATGTCCACCGCCAGTGCCGGACTGCTGGCCGCCTCCACCACCCTGACCGAAGACCTGCTGCCGAGACTGCGCGGCGGCAAACAGTCGAGCCTGAGCATCAACCGTCTGTTCACCCTGCTGACCGGTATCGCGGTGCTGGGTATTGCCTTGGTGGTCAACGACGTGATCAGCGCCCTGACCCTGGCCTACAACCTGTTGGTGGGCGGCATGTTGATCCCGCTGATGGGTGCCATTTTCTGGAAACGTGCGACCACCGCCGGGGCAATCGCCAGCATGGGTCTGGGCTTTGTCACTGCACTGGCGTTCATGGTCAAGGACGGTCTGGATGCCAACACGCCGATCTACTACAGCCTGGTGGTAGGTTTGATCAGCTTCGTATTGGTCAGCCTGCTGTCCCCTCGCCCGGTGGCAGTGGCCAACGCGATCTAATCTGAGCGTAACAACGGTTTACCTTTTTCTTCGATGGGTACGGCGTCGGTTGCCGTACCCTTTTTTTCGCCTGAAGTTTTTCCCCCCTGAGGAGCCCCCAATGAAAATCGTCAGCCGCGATCAATGGTTCGAAGTCAAAACCCTGAGCGACGGTGTGCGCCTGATTCACGAGCCGTATATCCGCCCCTTCTACCGCTGCAACCTGTGGCATATCCAGGGCCGCGACAAAGACCTGCTGGTGGACAGCGGCTCCGGGCTGGTCAGCCTGCGCGAGCAATTGCCCTGGCTCACCGAACGACCGCTGCTGGCAGTGGCCAGTCATTGCCATTTCGACCACATTGCCGGCCATCACGAATTCCCCGAACGCCTGGTCCACCCGGCTGAAGCGCAAATCCTCGCCGAGCCCAATGGTGACAACACCCTGGCCACCGCCTTCGTCGGCGACGACATGTTTGAAGCCCATCCGGATTGCCCGTTGTGCTACGCCGAATACCGGGTCAGGGCTGCGCCCGCCACCCGTCTGAT
Source organism: Pseudomonas sp. GW821-FHT04C07 (assembly GCF_059420325.1). Lineage (NCBI taxonomy): Bacteria > Pseudomonadati > Pseudomonadota > Gammaproteobacteria > Pseudomonadales > Pseudomonadaceae > Pseudomonas > Pseudomonas sp. GW821-FHT04C07. Next base: position 179,165 of record NZ_JBWKTM010000013.1, on the reverse strand, counting down.
CGAAGAAGGCGACGTGCTCGACCTCGGTAATCGCACACTGCAAGTGCTGCACACTCCCGGCCATTCACCGGGTGGTATCAGCCTCTGGGAGGCGGCCACCGGCACGCTGTTCAGCGGCGACATCATCTATGACGGTCCGTTGATCGAAAACGCCTACCACTCCAATCTCGAGGACTACGCGAAAAGCCTTCAGCGACTGCGCGAACTGCCAATCCGCACCGTGCATGGCGGGCATTTCGCGAGTTTTTCCGGAAAGCGCCTGCGCGTACTGATAGATGAGTGGAACCGTCAGCATGAGTAATGTGTGCTGTACTGGCAGTTAGCGACTGCCGTTTTTGCAGGAGGACGGTACAAGGATCGCTAGCGTCATTCGTGACAGCTATCGCGTAACCCTTGGACGGGCCAAAAAACAACGACAACCTCCCCTTGCCAGAGGTGTGTATGAACGGCACTGAAACACAATCAATCATCTGCCGCCCCATCGAAGAACCGCCGGCCCTGAAATCGCCGCCCCCTCCCCCCGGGTTCACTCCTGGAAAAAACGCCGCCAGTCATTCCTTCCCTCCTGACCAGCTGTACCTGAGCCGCGCGAGGAATGACCATGAAAAGAGCCGCCGTTCGTAATGCCGTGCATCGCTTCATCAGTCGTCTGCTGGATGGCAACGAGGATTTCGATGACAGCGTGAGCCTGGAGCAGTTGGGGTTGGACAAACAGGATATCGAGGACCTTATCTTCCGCCTGGAGGACGAGTTTGAGCTGAGTGCGTTTACCAGCGAGGAAGATCAGCTCCTCAAGAGCGCGACCACGGCCAATGACTTGTGCCGGTTTCTGCTGGAGATTTCCCGGCACTAATGTCCGCGTTGCTGGCAACGCCGGGTTGGTATAAAGGCTCGGGGCGTGAAGCGGTCATAAAATCAGGCGGTGGGATTCGTCAGCGCGACGGCGTGAAACAGACGCAGCGCTACAAACCTGAATGGAAGACCATCAAGCCGCGCTTTTAAAAAATGAGGTTTTTGGCCTGGTTCCCGTTGATCAGTCAGCGGGAAGCCGGGCATTTTTTCGCATGATGCAGGGGTTCCTGCGCAGTGCGCAGAATGGCTCAGCCATCGATCATTTACCTGCGCTGCTGGCGCCGACGCTGCTCGTCGTCAGTGCGCACTGGCACGGGTTGCAGAGGCGGTTCAATCAGGCCGAGAGCAACACCGAGGTCGTGGAGCCAGTTTTGTAGTTTCTCTTTCATGGTGCCCCCTTCAGGGTAGTGCTGAGCGACCGGGATTCTGTAGCCGCTTCATACAGATAATAGTCCGAAGTCCTACGCAATGCTCACCCGGCATGACAATGAACTGTTACAGAATTAGTTCGAATGTGCCAGGCAATACTCAGGCGCTGGCCCGGGTTTCCAACGCCTGAACCGGTCTGGCCGCCTGTTGCAGCTCAATCCAGGCATTGAGGTTGGCGCCAACCATGCCCTTGCGCCACATCAGCCAGGTGGTGGCGCTGGCGAACGGCTCGGCCAGCGGGTGCACCGCCACGCTTTCTCGCCCCGGCAGGCTGGCAAGCATCGATTCCGACATCAACGCCACACCGGAACCGGCAATCACACAGGCCAGCATCCCCTGATACGACTCGATCTCCATCGCCCGGCCCATGGCCGCGTGATCATTGGCAAACCACGCCTCCAGACGCATCCGGTAAGAACAGCCCTGACGAAAGGTAAACACCGAACGCCCTTGCACATCCAGGGCACTGCGTACCGGCGGATGATCAGCCTCGCTGATCAGCACCAGTTTCTCCTCGCACAGCGGTACACCGTCGAGCCCGGCCAACTCCAGCGGGCCGTCCACCAGCGCCGCATCGAGCCGACCGGCAAGCAAGCCCTCCAGCAGCTCACCGCTGGGAGCGGATTGCACCTGCAGGTTCACCGCCGGGTAGGTGCGGTGATAACGCGCCAGCAACGCCGGAAGATGAATCGCAGCCGTGCTGTACATGGTGCCCAGCACGAAGTCACCGGCCGGTTGACCACCCTGCACCGCCGCATGGGCTTCGTCGTGCAAGGCAAACAGCCGCGCGGTGTAGTCCAGCAAGACTTTACCCGCAGGTGAAAGCTGCAAGCGCTGACGCTCACGCAAAAACAGTTCGACGCCCAGTTGCTCCTCCAACTGCTTGAGCCGGGTCGACAGATTGGACGGCACCCGATGCAGCCGATCGGCCGCCCGGGTAATGGAACCTTCCTCTGCAACAGCCTGGAAGATGCGTAATTGGCTGAACTCCACACCATTCTCCAAAAATGAACAAGTTACTCACTATTATTCATTTTTAAAGAAAGTCAATCAGTCTTAGCCTGACGGTCATTGCTCCTTTGCAGGAATCCAGACCATGTCACCTCTGATTCGCTTACTGGCCAGTTTTATCGCCCTGATGATGGCCATGGGTATTGGCCGCTTCGCCCTGACCCCGCAGTTGCCGCACCTGATCAGCGAAGGTCAGATCGATCTGACCGCCGCCGGGCTTATCGCTGCGGCCAACTACCTTGGTTACTTCATCGGAGCAGTGGACGCGATGTTCGCCCGCCGCCCTGAGCAGGTTCGTCGCCGTTTGCTCGGCGGTCTGTGGTTGTGCGTATTGCTGACACTGGCTTCGTTCTGGGCCACGGGTTTCTGGTCGCATCTGCTGTTGCGCTTCGGCACCGGCGTGGCCAGCGCCTGGGTGCTGGTGATGATTACTGCGCTGAGTCAGCCGCTGGCCGTCGCAGCCGGGCGTCCACGACTCGGGGCATTGGTATTTGCCGGACCAGGGTTGGGGATTTTTCTTACGGGATTGTTGGCACTGGGCTCGAACCTGATGGGGCAAAGTTCGGCCACGCTGTGGCTGGTGTATGCCGGTGTAGCGTTGCTGATGCTGCTGGTGATTCTGCCGATCCTGCCGCAACCGGCAGCCAGCATGACCGTGGCGCCCACAACCGTGGCCTCGGGCAACGCCGCAATTCCCCGGCTGGGTTTGATCTACGCCTTATACGGTCTGGGCTACATCATTCCCGCGACGTTCCTTTCGCAAATGGCCAGCGCGCACTTTCACGGGCAATGGCAGGCCGACCTGTTCTGGCCGTGCTTCGGCCTGGCCGCGGCCACTGGCGTGGTGCTGGTCAGTTTGCGTCGATACAACCCGAATACCACCCGGCATTGGTTGATTGCGACCTTATGGCTGCAAGCCGCCGGGGTGTTCGCTTGCCTGCTGGGCAATGGTCTTGGGCTGGCATTGGGTGTGATCCTGTGCGGCACGCCGTTTTTGGCCTGCATGCAACTGGTGATGCAACGCTCACGGGAACTGGCCCCCCACAACACCCAACGCAACGCCGGGCTGCTGACGGCCTGTTTCGCCGTGGGTCAGCTCAGCGGGCCGTTGCTGGCAGCGCTGAGCAGCCATTTCAGTGGAGGATTGCAACCAGGGTTGATGATTGCCGGTACCGGGTTACTGCTGGGTGGTGGGCTATTGTTGCGCCCGGTCATTGCCCGAGAGCTTTGCGCAAACGACGCCGCATCCACTGTTCTGCGCTGACAAAGGTGATGCCGAGCAACACCAGCACGGCACCGACCACGAAGTTGAAACTCAGCGGCTCACCCAGCAGCACCACGCCGAACGTGACGCCGAACAACGGCGTCATGAAGGAGAACACCGCCAGATTCGCCGCCAGGTAGCGACGCAACAGCCAGAACCAGGTCAGGTAACTGAAGAACGACACCACCAGGCCCTGGAACAGCACACTGGCCACAGCCACCGTGGTCAGGCTGACATGGCTGATCTGCCCGCTCAGGGCGGCAATCACCAGCAGACCGACGAAGCCTACGATCAGTTGGTAAAACAGCGTCAGGGTCGCCGGCGCCTCTGACAAACGTGAAGCACGCACCACTACTGTGGTCGCGCCCCAAGCCGCCCCGGCCAATACGCCCATCGCGTCCCCCAACAGCATCCGTTTATCAAGGTTGTCCAACGACAAACCGCCGGCAAACGCGAATCCAATGCCGACAAACGCCAGGAGAATCCCCAGCCATTGCAACCGCCGCAGTCGCTCACTCGGCAACAGCCAGTGCACACCCAACGCGGTGAAGATGGGGGCGGTGTAGAGGAACACCGACATATGCGCCGCGGTAGTCAGCTTCAGGCCTTCGGCAATGAACAGAAACTCGAGGCCAAACAGACTGCCAGCGAGCAGACCGCCCCGCCAGGTGCTGCCGACCTGTTCCCAACCGCCTTTCCAGAAGATCAGCAATGCGACCAATACCGCGGAGATTCCAGAGCGTCCGGCCGCTTGCATGACCGGTGCGATGTCCGCTGCCGCCCATTTGATCATCACCTGCTGCACGCCCCAGATCAGGCACAGACCCAGCATCACTTGCAGGGCAAAACCATCGGCGCTGCGTCGTGTGGCGATCACCGCAAAACCTCGAAGACAAACAAAAACATGGCAGTTACTCGACAGAAACAACAAAACCCCGGAGCGAGTCCGGGGCGAAGAATTATGTGCTGTCGATTATAGGGGCCTGTTGACGTTTAGTGACGAACCGCGTTGCTGTGCCAACTTGCGCGAAGCAAGGCGCCTCAGCGAGAAACCGCTGTGGCCTGTGCTGCCCGCAGCGGCGCCTGCTCGTGCCGCGCCAGGACATAGAACAGCAAACCGCCGAGCAAGCAGCCCGTGAACCAGGCGAAATTAGCCATCGGCAGCAAGACCGGGGTAAAGGTGATGGCAATGCCCGCGACGGTGGCCGGCACCAGTGCCTTGACGGCGGTCCAGTTCACCCCGCCGTTGTAGTAATAACGTCCGTTGGGACTGTCATCGAACAACGCGTCGACCTCGATCTGCTGTTTTTTGATCAGGTAGTAATCCACCAGCAAAATCCCGAACAACGGCCCGATGAACGCCGCCAGCACATCCAGGGTGTAGTGGATCACTTGCGGATTGTTGAACAGGTTCCATGGCGTGATGAAGATCGAGGCCACGGCAGCAATCATGCCGCCGACCCGCCAACTGATCTTGCTCGGTGCGATGTTGGCGAAATCGAAGGCTGGCGAGACGAAGTTAGCGACGATGTTGATGCCAACGGTCGCGGTGACAAAGGCAAAAGCGCCCAGCAAAACTGCCACGTTATTGTCGATTCGCGCCACGGTGGCGATCGGGTCGTGGAGCATCTCGCCGAACACTGGCAGGGTCCCGGACACAATCACCACGGTCACCAGGGAGAACGCCAGGAAATTCACCGGCAGGCCCCAGAAATTGCCGCGCCGCACGTCCCGCATACTGCGGCAGTAGCGGCTGAAATCGCCGAAGTTCAGGGTTGGCCCGGAGAAATACGACACCACCAGCGCCGTCGCCACGATCACCTGGCCGAAAGCTTGCCAGCCGGACAGCGACTTTTCCGCCAGGGTGAAGCTGATGTTGCTCCAGCCAGCCTTCCAGACAATCCAGCCGGCCAGCATGAACATGACGCCGTAGACCACCGGCCCGGCCCAGTCGATAAAACGCCGGATCGACTCCATACCGGTCCAGAACACCAGCGCCTGAACGAACCACAGACTCAGGAATCCGAACCAGCCAAGGTAGGACAACCCGGCAAAATGCGGCTCAGCAAAAGCCGCCATCGCGGGGAAAAACCGCAGCACCACAATGATCAGTGCGCTGGAGGCCAGGTAGGTCTGAATCCCGTACCAGGCCACCGCGATCAAGCCGCGAATCACCGCCGGAATATTCGCCCCGAACACACCAAAGGCCAAGCGACAAATCACCGGATATGGCACCGCTGCCTGCTGGCTCGGTCTGGCCACCAGATTGGCAATCAGTTGCACGATGCAGATCCCGACCAGCAAGGCGATCAATACCTGCCAGCTGGCCAGCCCCAGGGCAAACAGGCTGGCGGCGAACACATAGCCGCCGACGCTGTGCACATCGCTCATCCAGAAGGCAAAGATGTTGTACCAGTTCCATTTCTGCGGCAGCGGCCCCAGGTCCTGGTTATACAGGCGGGGGCTATAGCCGTTGGGTAGTTGCTCGGTCATCGCGTGACTCCTCGAAAGTACAGGCTCAGCCCTCGCGATTGACCTTTCAATCACACTGCGTACGGGAGCTGGCACAGTTTGTATACGAGCTAGTACGCAGAATGCGTGCCATAACGTTAAAACCTGTGGCTTATATGGCTGCAAGGCAGGTGCTTAAACGGCTGACCGGCAATTGATTCAGGGGATCGACAGCAAACACTTCGCCGGCTAAATGCCCATAGACAGTGCGCAAGCGCCTGTTAACAGTGCATGAAAGGCTTGAGATGGGGGAAGGGAGATAGACAGTAGAACTGTATACAACAGACAGGGGAAAGTATTGAGCGCTTCGGGTAAGCACCCGTTAAGCCGATAGCAGCACACAAGACCTGTGGCGAGGGGGCAGCCCCCTCGCCACAGGTTATGCACAGTCCATGGGAGCGGGCTTACCGGCCCTCGGGATCAGCTCAGCTCGATACGGTCGGCATGAATCACGATCTGTCCGTTCTTGTAGAGCGCACCAATGGCCTTTTTGAAGTTGCCCTTGCTCACGCCAAACAAGCCACTGATCACCGCCGGGTCGCTCTTGTCGCTGACCGGCAAGGTACCGTTGTTTTCGCGCAGCTTGGCAAGGATCTTCGAGTTCAGACTGCTGGACGCTTCTTCACCCACCGGCTGCAGGCTCAGGCTGATCTTGCCGTCGGCGCGGATTTCTTTGATGAAGCCTTTCTCCTCCTTGCCGGCGCGCATGAACTTGAACACTTCGTTCTTGTGGATCAGGCCCCAGTGCTTGTTATTGATAATGGCCTTGAAACCCATATCGGTCGCTTCAGCCACCAGCAAATTAACTTCCTGACCGACCTGGTAGTTAGCCGGGGTTTTGTCCAGGTAGCGGTCAAGGCGCGCGGTGGCGGTAATACGGCGGGTGTGTTTGTCGAGGTAGACATGTACCACGCAATATTCGCCGGCCGTCATCTGGCGTTTTTCTTCGGAATACGGCAGCAGCAGGTCTTTGGGCAGACCCCAATCGAGGAAAACCCCGATACTGTTCACTTCAACGACTTTCAGACTGGCAAAATCGCCGACCTGAACTTTCGGCTTTTCAGTAGTTGCGATGAGTTTGTCATCGCTGTCCAGATAAATAAAAACGTTGAGCCAGTCTTCATCTTCACTGGGAATATCTTTGGGAATATAACGATTGGGCAACAGAATTTCACCGTCCGCCCCACCGTCCAGATACAAACCAAAGTTAGTGTGTTTAACCACTTGCAAGCTGTTGTAGCGCCCGACTAAAGCCATTTCCAATACCCTCATTGCGTGGGCGGCATTCTACCCGAGTTTGCCGGTACAGTTCTGCGACCAGCCGGATGGCAGATGAAAAACCTCCGCGGGCCTTGATTTTCCTGGCCTTGGGGGCAAATGCGGGCCCGCTCGTCAGACCAATCGAGTGGCTTTCCCCTGACGCGAGGATGTCCACCGCTGATAATTTCCACCAAGGTTTTTAGTTAAAACAGCAGCTTAGCCGCTTATTGCGAAAATCAACTTATGCTTCATCGACCTGCGCGTCTGGTCATTTCAGGGGATATTTACCAAGCAATTGTCAAGTATTTCCTGTACGATGCCTGGCCAAGTTAATTTTCTACAGGTTAATGGCCGCCATGCGTGTAAAAGCATCCAACAGCAAAGCAAAGCCAGCTCCAGCCGTTGAAACCAGCGAATCGATCAACGACCAGATTGCTGCTTTCCTGAAATCCGGCGGCGAAATCCAGCAAATTGCCAAAGGCGTCAGCGGCCAGACTTTCGGCCCGTCCAAGCAAATTACCCTTGGCAAAAAGTAATACCCCCGTGTCACCCCCTGGTCCCTAAGCGCTTTGAGCCTCGAAGCGCTAGGACTAGAGCCCTCCCCGCAACACCCCGCCAGTTAATCAATCTTGTAGAAATCGACGAACAGACCTCTCTGCCGAGGATTCGCCGGAATGCTTGCGCACCGCCAGGTTGGGCGCTTCAATCAATTGCGTCGCTCCTGCTCCACACTTCGCAAGGATTGGCCCATGTCGCACCGGTTGAAGCACTTCACCTTGTTGCTGATGTTGAGCCTTGTGCTGTCCGGCTGTAATCGCGTGAGCATGACCTACCGCAACCTCGACGTGATCATTCCCTGGACGCTCAGCGACTATCTGGACATGAACACCGAGCAAAAAAGCTGGTTCAACGAGCAGCTCAAGGAACATCTCGATTGGCATTGCCGCACGCAACTGCCCGGTTACCTCGACTGGCTGGTTCGCCTGCAACACATGGTCGAAACCGATCAGATCACCGACGCCGCCCTGCAAGCCCGAATCCAGGAAGCCAGGCAGGCCATCGCACAAACCGCCCGGGAAATCACCCCCTCGGCCATCGAGTTGCTTCGAGGCCTTGACGATCAACAGGTCGAAGAAATGAACCTGGCATTTGCCAAAGACCTGCGCAAACGTCAGAACCTCTACCTCAAACCCTCCCTGGAACAACAGATCAAACAACGTGGCGAACGGATGGATAAACGCCTGAATGACTGGTTTGGCCCCCTCACTCCGAGTCAGGAACAACGCGTGGTTGCCTGGTCGAACTCATTGCCCGATCAGAACCAGCAAAGGGTCGCCAACCGCGCCCATTGGCAAGCGCAATTCAGTGCGGCCGTGGAGCAGCGTCAGAGCAGCGACTTCCCACAACGCATCGAGCAACTTCTGGTTAATCCCGAGAATTTATGGACTCCCGCCTATCGACAGGCCTACAGCCAGGCGGAACAAGCGGCCCGCAGCCTGCTGGTGGACCTGATGGCCCAAAGCACACCGGATCAACGCCAGCATCTAGTGACGAAGATCGATGGTCTGCGCAGTAGTTTCAGCACGTTGAAGTGTTTGAAGGCAGGGCGGCAGGGGTAAATCAGGGAGACGTTCGGCCAGGGATTCAGCCTGTTGAGTATTGAGCGGCAAAACCACTGGGCGCCTTGTCGATTTCAGCCTCGGCCAAACGACTAGGCTGTGTAAATAACCTCGCGGCAAAGCGCTGCAACCATCGCAGGAGGAAAGATCATGAACACTTGGCAACAGCCACAGCCCAAGGTCGTGTCCCGCGAAGAGTGGATCGCGGCACGCAAAGAGCATTTGCTTCACGAAAAAGCCTTCACCCGGGAACGGGACAAACTCAGTGCCGAACGCCGCGCACTGCCTTGGGTGAAAATCGACAAACCCTACAGCTTCGAAGGTCCCGACGGACGGCTAAGCCTGGCTGACCTGTTCGGCGGTCGCAGCCAACTGATCGTCTATCACTTCATGTTCGCGGCAGGCTGGAAAGAAGGCTGCCAGGGCTGCTCATTCGTGTCCGATCACATCGACGGCGCCAACCAGCATCTTGCCCACCATGATGTGGCACTGGCGGTGGTTTCCCACGCCCCCCTGGCCGAATTCCAGCCGTTCAAGAAGCGCATGGGCTGGAAGTTCAACTGGGTGTCATCAGCCGGCAGCGACTTCAACGCGGACTTCAAAGTGACCATCAGCGGTGAAGAACTCGCGGCCGGCACCGCCGTCTACAACTACGAAACAAGCACCGGCACCGCAGGCGAAATGCCTGGACTCAGCGTGTTCTATCGCAACGACGCAGGCGAGATCTTCCACACCTACTCCACCTATGCACGCGGGCTGGACCTGCTGATCGGCGCCTACAACTTCCTCGACCTGACGCCAAAAGGACGTAACGAAGACGAAATCATGGAGTGGGTCCGCCACCATGATCGCTACGAAGACGAACCGGCAGTCAAGGGGGCGTCAAGCTGTTGTTCCGAGTGAGGCCGATGAATTGAGTGTTCAGCCACAAAGGGCTGTGTTGACGACTCAATCACCATCGCGGGTCAGCCTCGCTCCTACGGGGTACGCGATCATCGCAGGAGCGAGGCTGGCCCGCGAAGAGGCCCGAGGGCTAAACACAAAAAATCTGCATGAGCTGAGCCCTGACGACTCAGCAAAGGAAAACAATAATGAACGTCACCCTCGAAGAACTGCCACCTGCTCGCGTAGCTTACATGCGCTACACCGGCCCCTACGGCCCGGGCATCGGCACGTTCTGGCGCGAAACCGTCGCCCCGTGGATGATCGAAAACAACCTGCTGCATCGAGTGCGCTACGGCATCGGCCACGACAACCCGAAAACCACCCCACCCCACCGTTGCCGTTACGACGCGTGCGTCGAAGTCCCTGACACCTTCAACGCCACCTACCCCACCGCCGTCACCACCCTGCCCGGCGGCCTCTACGCTGTTGCCCACTTCAAAGGTTCCGGGAAGGATATCGCCGCCGCCTGGGGCAAACTCTGTAGCACCTGGATGCCCGGCAGCGGCCTGCAATACGACACTCGGCCCTGTTTTGAGCGCTACCCGGTAGATGCGACCTATGATGAGAACGCCGACATGCTGGAGCTCGAAATGTGCATAGCGGTAAAAGCACGCTGATCGACAAACTCCCGAAGGAGCTGGATAGCGCAGCGGCAAAGGCTGACAGCTGATGAAGCATCATCGTTACGAGGACGAACCGGCGATCAGGGGTTCATCAAGCTGCTGTTGCGAATGAAACCAATAGGTCCTGCGTTGTCAGTTCAATAGTCATCGCGGGCAAGCCTCGCTCCTACAGTGACCGCGTACCCTTGCAGGAGCGAGGCTGCCCGCGAAGACGGCCTCACAGTCAACACAAATACTTGAGCGCCCCAACCCCACATCCACCACCGTTGTAAACTTCCCCACTATGACTCCCGCCTACCACAGCCTCTGCGAATACACGCGTCGAATGAACCGGGTGCTGGAGCATATCGACCGGCATCTGGACCAACCGCTGGAGCTGGCTGATCTGGCGCAAATCGCACACTTCTCGCCTTGGCACTTTCATCGGCTTTTCACCGCGTGGGTCGGCGAAACCCTCGGCGATTACCTGCGCCGACGCCGACTGGCCTGCGCCGCGCAGCAACTGGCCAACAGACCCGACGCCTCAATTCTGGAGATCGCCCTGGAAGTTGGCTTCAGCTCCGGCGAAGCCTTTTCCCGCGCCTTCAAGCAACATTTCTCTGTCACCCCGAGCACCTGGCGCACCACCGAACCCGAGTGCTGGGAACAGCGCCTGGCCGGCATCCGCGAACGACGCCAGCAGCAATTGAGCAATCCTGATCAGGCACAGGCCACAAACTTGGCCGATCCTGACGTCTTCACTCACATGAAGGACCAGATGATGGACGTCACCCTCAAAGAGCTACCCCCCGCGCGCGTAGCCTGCATGCGCTACACCGGCCCCTACGGCCCGGGCATCGGCACGTTCTGGCGCGCAACCGTTGCCCCGTGGATGATCGAAAACAACCTGCTGCAACGGGTACGCTACGGTATAGGCCACGACGACCCGTTCACCACGCCTCCCGAAAAGTGCCGCTACGACGCCTGCGTTGAAGTCCCGGACAGCTTCGGCGCCAGCGAACACGCCGCCGTCACCACCCTGCCAGGCGGCCTCTACGCCATCGCCCAATTCAAAGGCAAAGGCCCGGACATCGCGGACGCCTGGACCGAACTTTGCCGTGACTGGATGCCCAAAAGCGGGATGCAGTTCGATGCCCGGCCGTGCTTTGAACGGTATCCGGTGGATGCCCAATACGATGAGAAAACCGGCGTGCTGGAATGTGAGATTTGCATACCGGTGAAGGCACTCTAAACAATGCCGCCGTCCTGTAGATCGGAGGCTCGCCACATCGGCGGGCCTTTTTTGAATCTGTTCGCCGCGAGAGAGAACCGCAGATACCGAACAGACCCGTAAATAACCAATCGTTTTGCATTGGACTGAACAAGCGATCCCGAATACGCGGGCGAGCTCGAAACTTGCCGATGCAAATATTAATGTGTATCATTTAGTTTCAATTTTAGGGCGCAGGGAGTGCATGACCCAAATAAAAATAAGGTCAAGGCAATGCTTAAAATGCTACTCGTCTACGGTCATCTGCTCGCCACTTGTATTGCCCTGGGCCGGGTGTTACTGGCCGATCACAAGCTTTGGAGTTGGCGCAAGGAAGTTCTGGATCAAGGGCGGCGTGAGTATCTGGAGGAAACTCAAAAGATTGCCACCCTCGCGTTGCTGGCCCTTTGGGGAAGCGGCCTGCTGTTGGTGCTCCAGGGTTACCTCGATGACGGGGTCGCGTATCTGCTCAATCAGAAGCTCTGGGCCAAGGTGAGCGTCGTCGCGCTGCTTAGCCTGAACGGCGCATTGTTGCATCGAGTCGGTTTCCCACTGTTGCAAAAGGCTCCCTTCGTCCTGTTAGACAGCTGCGCCCGTATCCGCCTTGCTCTATTGGGGGCGTTCTCCATGAGCGGCTGGCTATTCGCCGCTTTCCTGGGCGTAGCTCGAGCGTGGAATCATGTGTTGCCTTATCTATATCTGATGGGTGCTTTCGCTGTGTTCTCGTTACTGGCTTGTGCCGTGGCGTTTGCAATAGCCAGTACAGCGGGCGCTGCGGGCGAGAAGGAACCCTCGGTGTCAGGATAGTTATCGCCTGATCTATCCGTCAGAACTGTGTCTAGTCCTTAAACAGGTGTAAACCTTATTCAGGACGCCCCCCACAAAAAGGTCCACCCTGGTGCAATGCTGTTCACTTAAGCCGAACTGCGCTGTCGGCGCTGTGGGGTTTCCCAGGACCTTATGGACGCCGATGCTTTTCGTCATGCCCTCGGCTGTAAATCCTGGGGACTGCAAGCCCAATACCCCAGTCGCAAGTCAATGGCCATCCTGGAGCGGAAAATCCAAGAGGGGTTGCTCTGATGCGGCCCGGTGATGGTGGTACGCATCGACTTGTTCGACGGCAGCAGCGGCCAACCCGTCTGGAGTGCCAGTGCCGAGACCAGCAGCCAGAGCAGTATGAATGAACATAACGACACTTTGCGCGAAGCTGTTCAAAAGGCCCTGACGGCGTATCCTTTTAGTTAGAGCAGATCGTTTTTTGAAACTGCCTATGCTCTAACGTAACCGGAGAACCATCATGTTCCGCCATGTCGGTTTACTTTCACTGGCCATTTTGCTCAGCGCCTGCCAGACCAACCGCATCAGCCAAGACTACGACGCGAGCCGCGATTTTACTGCCTTCCGCAGCTGGACATGGGAAGAGCCTGCCCTGCAATACCGCCCGGACGACCCCCGAATCAAGAGCGACCTGACCGAGCAGCGTATCCGCCAGGCCGTCAGCGAGCAGTTGGACCAGCGCGGCCTGCGCCCGGCCCAGGGCAGCAGCAAGGGTGACCTCAAAATACAAACCTATTTGATTGTGGAGAACCGTCAGCAACAGTACACCGCCACCAACTACGGTATGTGGGGCAATCGTTGGGCGGCCCCGATGTACTACGAAACTCGCAGCTACGACTACAAAGTGGCAACCATCCAGGTCGACATGCTCGATGGCCGGGACGGCAAACTGGTCTGGCGTGGCAGCGCCGAACAGGTCATGAACAATTACTCGCCCGGCCCAAGCGAAAGCAATATGGCGATTCAGCAAACCGTGGCCAAGGTCCTGTCCAACTACCCGCCTAAATAACCTTCGCAGCACTTCGCCAGTCGCGATAAAGGCGACTGGCTATCATTCTGCCCAAGCCTTGCCTGCAACCCCTCTTTAACGCCTGAGGATGACCCTCGCTGCCCTTGATCTACGCCCTGCCCACCTGGGCCTGTACTCAGCAGAGGCGACGGCCAAATGCGAGCAACCGGCCAAGGAGGTGACCAGGATCACCGAGCAGAACCCGGCCAAAGACAAAGAGATCAACGTTGAGCTACAAAAGATGGATTTGGGCATCCGAGCAAAGATCTGCCGGACAAATGCCAACTGATCGACAAACGCCTGAAGGAACTGGATAGCGCAATAGCAAAGGCTGACAGCTGATACGCAAAAAACCAGACGCAAAAGATCGCAGGCTGCGCCAGCTCCTACAAAAGCGATTGCGTCTAACCGTAGGAGCTGGCGAAGGCTGCGATCTTTTGATCTGAAAAAAAAAAGCCCGGACAATCAATGTCCGGGCTTTTTATTTTTCGCTACGGCGCTTTATTCAGCGGCCGGTGCTTCTGGCTTGCGGCGCTTGAGCGGCGCCATGCCGTCCTTGCTGACTAGCGACAGGGCGTCGGTTTTCGGTCGGTTGGCGATCTTGCGCTTGGTGGGTGCCTTGGCGCCGGCTTTCTTCTTCTCGCCTTTGGCGTCGGTCTTTTTCTTCTTCACGCCAACGGCTTTACCCGAAGCCTTGACCTTTTTCGGTCCGCCGTAAGTGCCTTTGACTTCCTTGATGGTACGGCGCTCGAAACTCTGCTTCAGGTAGCGCTCGATACTCGACATCAGGTTCCAGTCGCCGTGGCAGATCAGCGAAATGGCCAGGCCATCATTGCCGGCGCGACCGGTACGACCGATACGGTGAACGTATTCGTCGCCGCTGCGCGGCATGTCGAAGTTGATCACCATGTCCAGACCGTCGACGTCCAGGCCGCGAGCGGCGACGTCGGTGGCCACAAGAATTTTCACGCCGCCCTGCTTCAGACGGTCGATCGCCAGTTTGCGGTCTTTCTGGTCCTTTTCGCCGTGTAACACGAAGGCTTTGTATTCCTGTGCCACCAGTCGGCCATAGATACGGTCGGCCATGGCGCGGGTGTTGGTGAAGATGATCGCCTTCTGATACGTCTCGTTGGCCAGCAACCAATTGACGATCTGTTCTTTGTGCTGGTTGTGGTCAGCGGTGATGATTTGTTGACGGGTGGTGTCGTTCAACTGGCTGACGGCATTGAGCTGCAAGTGCTCAGGGTTGTTCAGCACCTTGGCGATCATCTCGCGCAGGCCCGAACCGCCGGTGGTGGCGGAGAACAGCATGGTCTGCTGACGGTTGGTGCATTCGTCGACCAGACGCTGTACGTCTTCGGCAAAGCCCATGTCGAGCATGCGGTCGGCTTCGTCGAGCACCAGCACTTCGACTTCTTTCAAGTCGAGGTTGCCGGCGTTCAGCTGCTCGATCATCCGGCCCGGGGTGCCGATCAGGATGTCCGGCACCTTGCGCAACATGGCAGCCTGGACCTTGAAGTCTTCGCCGCCAGTGATCAGGCCGGATTTGATGAACGTGAACTGCGAAAAGCGTTCAACTTCCTTGATGGTCTGCTGGGCCAGCTCGCGGGTCGGCAGCAGGATCAGGGTTTTGATGCTGACGCGGACTTTGGCCGGGCCGATCAAACGGTTGAGGATTGGCAAAACGAATGCAGCGGTTTTGCCGCTACCGGTTTGAGCCGTCACCCGCAGGTCACGCCCTTGGAGCGCGAGCGGGATAGCCGCTGCCTGCACAGGCGTTGGCTCGACAAATTTAAGCTCGGCCACGGCTTTGAGCAGGCGTTCGTGCAGGGCGAATTCGGAAAACACGGGTGCTACCTCGAAGAAATACAAAAAAACAGCTGCATAGGGTAACGGTTTCGAGCGCCAAGGCCGAGTTTCTTTGTTCAAACGGCAGCAAACAGATGCTTTTTTGTTAGCGACTTTGTCCCGGAACGTAACTTTGGTGGTCTTAAATGCTCTAATCGACCCCTCTGGTCCTACACAAGAATCGTTTTGGCATATGGATATCAAACAGCTCTGGCTCAACGCCCAAGACCTTTGGGGGGCTCTCGATCAGCATCCACTCCTGCACTCCGGCCTGGCGCTGGCGTTGCTGTTAGTGATCGCGTTAGGCCTCGGACGAGTGGCACGCTATCTCATTTTGCATGCAGTCAAATTGCTCGGTCGACAACCGGCGTTGCATTGGCTCAACGATTTGCGGCACAAAAAAGTCTTTCATCGCCTGGCGCAGATGACGCCTTCGCTGGTGATCCAGTTCGGCCTGAACCTGGTGCCGGAGTTGAGCAAGGCCAGCCAGCATTTCCTCGGCAACGTGGCGCTGGCCTTCACCATACTGTTCCAGTTGTTGGTCTTGAGCGCCCTGCTCAACGCCTTGCTGGATATCTACGCACGCACCGATCACGCCAAGACCCGCTCGATAAAGGGCTACGTGCAATTGGCAAAGATGGTGCTGTTTGTCTGTGGCGCGATCATCATTATCGCGACGCTGATCGACCGCTCGCCGCTGCTCCTGTTATCCGGTCTGGGTGCAATGTCGGCGGTGATTTTGTTGGTCTACAAGGACACCTTGTTGTCGTTCGTCGCAGGCGTACAGCTGACCAGCAACGACATGCTGCGGGTCGGCGACTGGATCGAAATGCCGCAAGTCGGCGCCGACGGCGATGTAGTCGACATCACCCTGCATACCGTCAAAGTGCAAAATTTTGATAAAACCATCGTCTCGATTCCGACCTGGCGTTTGATGTCCGAGTCGTTCAAGAACTGGCGCGGCATGCAGCAGTCCGGCGGTCGGCGGATCAAGCGCAGCCTGTTCATCGACGCCAGTGGCGTGCGCTTTCTGCATGATGAGGAAGAACAGAAACTGACCCGGATCCGCTTGCTGACCGACTACATCGGCCGTAAACAGGCGGAGCTCAAAAGCTGGAACGAAGCCCAGGGCAATGTCGCGGCGATGTCGGCCAACCGTCGGCGCATGACCAACATTGGGACCTTCCGCGCTTATGCATTGGCTTATCTGAAGAGTCATCCGCAGATTCAAACCGGCATGACCTGCATGGTCCGGCAGATGCAAACCACCGCCCAAGGCGTTCCGCTGGAGATTTACTGCTTCACCCGCACCACCGTCTGGGCCGATTACGAGCGAATCCAGGGTGATATCTTCGATTACCTGTTGGCGGTTTTGCCGGAATTTGGTTTGAGCGTGTATCAGCAACCGAGCGGCAATGATTTGCGCGCCGGGTTGTTACCGGCGGTGTTGGGGGCGGGCTACATCCCCGAAACTGAAAAGCGTTCGATGTAATAACACTGCCCTTGCAGGAGCACGGCTTGCCCGCGATGAACGATGACGTGGTGTATCTGACAGTCCCACCTTCGAGCAATGACGATAAAGGTCGCGATGACCACGTAAACCTCAACGCCGCCCATAGGTCATGCACCACACCTTTGGTGTGATACCGGGAAAAAGCGACGGAACAGACGGCCACTGGCAACATTGATGATCAAATAGACGAGGCCGTTGAAAACCAGCAACCACATTGCAGCGAAATGCCACTGCAGTGCCCCGCCCAGCCAACCGCCCAGAGTGATGCCGGATTACCTGGCCAAAGCTGACGCCTTGACTGGATTGCACAACCGGTGCTGCATGTACGGGGAATTTGAAAGCGCGATCAACAAGGCACAACGTGAGCAGTACCAACCGTGGAGAGCAGGCGCGTGCCCCTCTCTATTTCGCAAAAACAGCCCAGAGAAACAACTATGCAATCCAAGGATCACTGGGAAAACGTCTACACGACCAAAGCCGCCGATGAGGTTAGTTGGTTTCAAGAGCATGCTGCACTCTCACTCAAGTTGATTCGAGAGGCAGGCGTACCGCTTACGGCTTCGATCATTGATGTTGGCGGCGGCGCATCAACGCTGGTTGATGATCTCTTGGCTAACGGCTATGAAAACGTCACGGTGCTTGACCTCTCCGGGGCAGCGCTTGCCACGGCAAAAACCAGGCTCGGCGTCCAGGCTTCGAAGGTACAGTGGCTAGAAGCCAATATCATCGAAACCAGGCTTGATTCGAACGCCTACGATGTGTGGCATGACCGGGCCGTATTTCATTTTTTAACCACGGCACAAGAGCGACATGCATATGTCCAGGTGGTGCTTAGGGCGGTTAAACCTGGCGGTCTGGTCATCGTGGCAACCTTCGCAGAAGATGGGCCAAGCAAATGCAGCGGCTTGCCGGTAATGCGTTACGATGCCGATGAGCTTCATGCCGAATTTGGTGAGCCGTTTGTCATGCTTGGGCATGAAAAAGAGTCTCACCATACACCAGGGGGCAATGAGCAGAAGTTCGTTTACTGTTTTTGCCGCAAGGTAATCTGAGAGGCCTTGCTGAGTACGATGTGCCAGCCTGCGAACTTCATCAGCAACCACTGCAAAGCAGCGTCCCGCCTCCCCTGCCCTTGCTGCCTCAATAGCGGCATTCAATGCCAAGAGATTCGTTTGCTCGGAAATACTGCAAATGACTGCCAGAATCTGTCCGATATCCGCTTCGCGTAACGCCTCGGTAGTCAGTTCGAGCATCCGCTTGTCTTGCCGCAGGCAAGAGCCTGATCCCTGTTGGCATGAGTGTCGAAGTCTTGACTCTGCACCTATCCCATCAATGCCATAAGAGCACCTGAACCACACGCAGGTCTCGACACCATCACGACTGACACAATCCAATCGCCGTGATAACGAGCATTAAGGGCTTTTCAATCGTGCGGCACAAGAATAATGTAGAGAAACAAACTATTTTTGAATGTATCTCTACATGAAAAATTGGCTCACTTTGATCCTTGGCCTACCGACCGCAAACGCCACCGAGCGTATGCGCGCCTGGCGTGCCCTGAAAGCTTTCGGAGCTGCGGTGTTACGCGATGGTGCCTATCTGTTGCCGGACACCAGCGCCTGTCGTGAAGCGCTGGCCTCTGTCGAGCGCGATATCCTGGCCATCAATGGCACCGCTTACGTCCTGCCTGTCGTCGACCCCAATGGCGAACGCTTCGTAGAGTTGTTCGACCGCAGTGATGAGTACAGCAAGCTAGGCGCTGAGATCGAAGCCTGCCGGGCACAGCTCAATACCGAGAATGCACTGGCGTCCACCAGGCAGATTCGCAAGCTACGCAAAGCCTACGAACAACTGACCACTATTGATTACTTTCCTGGCAAGCCGAAGCAGCAGACCGACTCGGCGTTGCAGGAGCTTGAGAGCGCTGTCAGCAGAGCGTTGTCTGCAGACGAACCCCACAGCCGCGACCAGCCAATAGTGCCGCTGAGTCCAGGTGACTTTCAGGGACGCGTATGGGCAACTCGTCAGCGGCCCTGGGTCGACCGACTGGCTTGCGCCTGGCTGATTCGACGCTTCATTGACCCACACGCTCGGATCCTCTGGCTGAATAGCCCACAAGACTGCCCAGCCGATGCGCTGGGTTTCGACTTCGATGGCGCAACTTTCAGTCATGTCGGCAACCGTGTGACCTTCGAAACCCTGCAAGCCAGTTTTGAAATCCAGGAGCGCGGTCTGGGGCGCATTGCTGCCCTGGTGCACTACCTCGATGTCGGGGGGATCCAGCCAGTGGAGGCTGCCGGCATCGAACGGGTGCTGGCAGGGCTACGCGAAACCATTCCCCATGACGACCATCTGCTGGCGGCTGCCAGCGCCGTCTTCGACGGCCTGCTCGCAGCGTTTGTGAATGAGGAACAACCCAATGAGTAAGGTTTCCCCATCAGTCGTTGAAGAGGATCTGCCAAGACCTGAGGCGGTCAGTTTGCGTGAGGCATTCTGGTTCTGGCTCAAGCTCGGTTTCATCAGTTTCGGCGGGCCCGCGGGACAGATTTCGATCATGCACCAGGAATTGGTCGAGCGGCGGCGCTGGATATCGGAACGGCGATTTCTGCATGCCCTCAACTACTGCATGTTGCTTCCTGGGCCGGAGGCTCAACAGCTGGCAACCTACATCGGTTGGCTGATGCATCGAAGCTGGGGTGGAGTGATCGCCGGGGGGCTGTTTGTACTGCCCTCGCTGTTCATCCTGATCGCGTTGTCCTGGATGTACATCGCCTTCGGCGAAGTCCCGGTGGTGGCCGGACTCTTCTATGGCATCAAGCCCGCTGTAACGGCCATCGTGGTGCAGGCGGCGCATCGAATCGGCTCGCGCGCACTGAAGAACAATTGGCTGTGGGCCATCGCGGCGGCGTCGTTCGCGGCGATATTTGCATTTGATGTGCCCTTTCCGCTGATCGTGCTGAGTGCGGCGTTGCTTGGCTACCTGGGTGGCCGTTTTGCTCCCGAGAAGTTCAGGATCGGAGGCCATGGCACAGCCAAAAAATCCTATGGCCCGGCCTTGATCGATGACGACACTCCATCCCCCGACCATGCCCGATTCAGCTGGTCAAAACTGGCGCTGCTGGCACTCGTCGGCGCAGCGCTGTGGGCGCTGCCGATGGGGATCCTGACCACGCTGTTTGGCTGGGAAGGCACCTTGACCCAGATGGGTTGGTTCTTTACCAAGGCCGCGTTGCTGACCTTTGGTGGCGCCTATGCAGTGCTTCCTTACGTTTACCAGGGCGCAGTCGGTCACTATGGCTGGCTGACCCCGACACAGATGATCGATGGCCTGGCGCTGGGGGAAACCACGCCTGGGCCGCTGATCATGGTGGTGGCTTTCGTCGGTTTTGTCGGCGCCTATGTCTCGCAGGTGTTCGGTGCCGATCAGGTATTTCTGGCCGGTGCCCTCGCGGCCTCGCTGGTAACCTGGTTCACCTTCCTGCCTTCGTTCCTGTTCATTCTCGCCGGTGGCCCGCTGGTGGAGGCGACTCACAACGAACTCAAGTTCACCGCGCCGCTTACCGGGATTACTGCGGCGGTAGTGGGGGTGATTCTCAATCTGGCGGTGTTCTTCGGCTATCACGTGCTGTGGCCCAAAGGGTTCAGCGGCCCCCTCGACTGGCCCTCTGCGCTGATCGCCATTGCCGCCGCGATTGCCTTGTTTCGCTTCAAGCGTGGCGTGATTCAGGTGCTGATGGCCTGTGCGCTCATTGGTTTGGCAGTGCATCTGCTGCGTTAGCAAGCGTGGGGTGATCAACAGTTCTCTGGCGGGCATCGGGCCCGCCAGATCACCCAGCCTACTGAGTTAGGCAGGAGGTGTTCCATGAGGTGGATTACTCGCGAACGACCCAAGATCGACCGTATTGCCTGTCCCTGGCTGATCACCCGTTTCATCGACCCCGAGGCCGAGTTTTTGTACGTGCCCAGCAGGGAGGTTCTGCAGATTGCCGCTGAGAAAGACGCAACGCCTTACGATATTCCTAGTGTTGAGCTTTCCCACGAAGGAGAGCTATGCAGCTTCGATGCGTTCCTGAAGAAGTATCAGCTCAGTGATCCCGCCTTGCAGCATTTGGCCAGAATCGTGCGCGGCGCAGATACCTCCCGCCTGGACCTGACGCCGCAGTCGGCCGGGCTGTACGCGATTTCACTGGGGCTATCGCAGCGCTATGCCGATGACCACGAAATGCTGGCACAGGGTTTGATCATGTATGACGCGCTGTATGCCTGGTGCAAGGAGTGTCAGGGCGAGTCGCATAACTGGCCTGCGCAGATGTGAAGAGGCTTGTTCACACTGCAGCCCAGAGCTGGGCCAGGCTCATGATCAGCGGAACACTGAACGTTCTAATCCTGCATGACTGGGACAAAGGCAGGGCGATTGAACCCGCCCTGCCCGAGCAGAAGAGGGTCTCATGAACATACGGCACAATCGACGTTTCGCTCTGCCAGTCCTCGCCGCCCTGTTGACTGCGCTAGCCGTTATGGACTTCGCAAGCCTTCGTTACTGTCAGGCGGCAGACGAGCCGCCGACTAGCGACTTGCCACTGAGGCACGTCACCGACATTCCATTGCCCGGTGGCGCCACTCGGCTCGACTACGAGAGCTACGATCCAGAGCGCAAGCTGTTGTTCATCGCACATCTTGGTGACGGCGAAGTTATCGCCTTTGACATGCGTGAGTCCCGCGTCGTTGGGCGCATTGCGAACGTCTCGTCGGTACACGGTGTGCTCGCTATTGCTGAGTTGTCGCGCGTCTATGCGTCGGCGACAGGCACCAACGAAATCGTTGCGATTGACGAAGCGACCCTGGCTGTTGTCAGTCGCATACCGGGCGGCATCTATCCCGACGGCATGGCTTATGCGCCCGACGTTCACAAGCTTTACGTATCGAACGAAAACGGCGAGACCGAAACGGTGATCGACGTACGCACCAACATGCGTATTGCGACGATTCCGTTGGGAGGTGAAGTCGGCAACACACAATATGACCCGGTATCACGACACATCTTCGTCAATATCCAGACACGTCGGCAACTTATCGAGATCAATCCCGCGACCGACCAAATTGTGGCGCGCATTGATCTGCCGGGGGCGCGCGGCAACCATGGTTTGTGGATCGATCCGCGTGACCGACTTGCCTTTATCGCGTGCCAAGGTAACGACAAGCTCCTTGTACTGGACATGCACACAATGCGGGTTATCCAGGAGTTCGATACGGGGGGAACCCCTGATGTGCTTGCGTTCGATCCTGTGCTGAGCACACTTTATGTGGCCGCAGAGGCCGGTATTGTGTCGATGTTCCACGTCAAGGACACAGTCGTCACGAAAGTCGGCAATGGCAGCGTGGGCCCGTATGCGCACGTCGTTGCCGTCGATGCCTCGACGCACCGTTCGTATTTTCCGCTCAAGAATATCGACGGGCACCCGGTACTACGGATTATGGAACCCCGGTAGCACATTCATGCAGCTGTCGACTCGTGAACCTGGCGAATCCATCCGGCTCGCCACCGAACCTATGGACATGCGTTCCGGCACCGACACCGCGCTGGCGCGGGTATCTCACTTCACTGGTTGTATACCGATTTTCGAGTAACTGTCCAAGGGCCTTGAGCTACAGTTGTACTGTCTCCTCTCCAGGGGTTTCAAGTCGTTCGCTTTGGCCAACGGCTTTGGGCCAGGCCTTGTCGAGGCCATGGCTGCTCACTCCGATAGTCGAGCACGACTGACTCTTGAGACATCCTTGAGGACAACCCGTGCGATGCATCAAGACGATTCACATCTGGCGTCGTTGATGGCTGCGGCCCAGCTTGGCGATCAGGCAAAATACACGCGACTACTGCGCGTGGTTACCCCGATCCTGCGTCGGCTGGCCCGCCAGGGATGGCCGATGGGCAGACCCGCCGATATTGAGGACGTAGTCCAGGACACGCTGCTGACGCTTCATTTGATCCGCCATACCTATGATCCGACTCGCCCTTTCATGCCGTGGCTGACGGCGATCCTGCGGCGGCGCCTCGTGGACGGCGTGAGGCGGCGCTCGCGGACAGACCGCAAAGAACTCGTGGTTGACGCGCTCGACGTAACCTTTGCGATCGAGCCGACGAATGATACTTACGAACCCCCGGTGGACACGGAAACGCTGGGAAAGGCTATCGCCTCGCTGCCTCAAGGCCAGCGGCAGGCGATCGAACTGCTCAAGCAGCGGGAAATGTCGCTCAAGGAGGCGTCGGCAGCGACCGGGATGAGCATTGCAGCGCTCAAGGTGGCCACTCATCGGGCGTTGAAAAGACTTCACGACCTGCTGCTGATGAAGTGACATGAAAACCGATGAACTCATTGATGTGCTCGCGGCGGATCTGAAGCCGGTTCGACGCCTGCTGCCCCCCGCCTGGCGTTTGATCGGGTGGCTTGCCGTGTCGGTGCCAGTCATGGCGCTTATGGTCGGCGCAATGGGGATGCGTCCGGATATCGGGGTGAAGTTCGCCGAGCCGGTTTTCCTGACGCAGGAACTGGCGTCGCTGGCCACGGCGTTAATAGCTGGCTGGGCCGCGCTCGTCACCTGTGTGCCGGGTGAGCCGGGCTGGAAGCAGTGGACACCCATGGCTCCGCTGACCCTATGGATCGCGACCCTGGGCCATCAGTGCTGGGACGAGTGGATGCGCCTGGGGTTGAGCGGGATGGCGTTTCATTCCGACCTCATGTGCCTGCCGGCCATCGCGATGACCGGCGCTGTCCCGGCACTGGCGATCGTGCTTGCGATCCGGCGTGGTGCACGCCTGCCCGCCCCCTGTGCGGTGTGGTGGGGCAGCCTGGCTTCTGCGGCGCTCGCCAACGTGGCATTGCGGCTTTTCCATCCGGAAGACGCCGCGTTAATGGTGATCGTCTGGCAATTTGGCAGCGTACTGCTATTCATGACCTTGCTTTCACTGTGCCGGCGCTATCTGGTGCCAGAACGGACGGTGTGCGGCCTTCGCTGATCGGGCTGTCTCGCGGCAGGCAATGCGTCCTTCGTGGTCGACCTGTAACCTTTTGCCGCCGCGAACGAAGTATTCGATACCGGTCTCGCATCGAGGCCGCTCACGTCAGGATCCTGAGCTATGAACCGTCGACTTTACGCCGCCACCACGTTGTCTGCCGCGATGGGGCTGGCGCTCGCCATGCAGGGTTTACCGGCCGGCGCGCAGGAGATGAAAGACATGTCGAATGCGCCACCGATGGTGAAAGAAAACATGATGAAAATGCAGAAAAATCACCTCGAAAAATGCTACGGGATCAATGCCGTCGCAAAAAACGACTGTGCCGAAGGCACCCATTCCTGCGCCGGCCAGGCCAGCCAGGCGCGCGACACGAAATCGTTCGTGCTATTGCCCGCCGGGGTGTGCGGCAAGATCGCGGGCGGGGCAATGAAATCCACCTGATCGACGGAGAGCGCGGCCATGAGTCTGTCTCAATCCGGCCGGTGCGCGACGTCCGGCCCGATCCCGCCTTCAGTGGGGGTCGGGCTGCGCTTCCCGCATCATCAGATCTTCGTCGATACGCATCCACCGGTCGGCTGGCTGGAAGTGCACGCAGAAAACTACATGGGGGGCGGCACGCCGCTACACTATCTGGAAACGCTGCGGCGCGACTATCCGGTCTCGTTTCACGGGATTGGCCTGTCACTGGGTAGCGCGGACGGACTCGACCCCATCCATCTCGAGCGCCTGCGCCGTGCAAGCGAGCGCATCGAACCCGGCCTGATCTCGGAACACCTGTCGTGGAGCGTAGTCGGACAGACGTATCTCGCCGATCTCCTGCCACTACCGATGACGGAAGAGGCGCTCGACGTCGTCTGTCAGCACGTCGAGCAGGCGCAGACGCGGCTGGGTCGGCAAATTCTGGTCGAGAACCCTTCAACCTACCTGCAGTTCAGTCATTCGACGATTCCGGAATGGGAGTTTCTGTCGACCGTCGCCGCACGTACGGGCTGCGGGATTCTGTGCGACGTAAACAACATCTATGTGAGCGCGCAGAACCATGGCTGGGATGCGTCGGCCTACCTGCGGGCACTACCACCGGCCGCGATCGGCGAGATACATCTGGCGGGCCACTCAGTCGTGGCGCTCGATTCCGGCGCCATGCTGCGCATCGACGACCATGGCTCGCGTGTCGCACCTGCCGTCTGGGCGCTCTATGAAGAAGCGCTGGCCCGCTTCGGCCCGGTTCCGACTTTAATCGAGTGGGACACCCATATCCCTTCGCTGGACGTGTTGATCGAAGAGGCCACACACGCCGAGTGCTACCTCGCGCATTCAGCGCCAAGGAACGATCATGCCGTCCTTGCGTGAGTTGCAGGATGCGGTGCGGCGCAGCATCGTCGATTGTGACAACGTCGATGCCGTGGCACACGTCGTTGCCAACGGGATCGCTGCGCAGGAGCGTCTGTCGGTCTACCGGAACACCTTCGCGCAAACCCTGATACGCGCGCTTCGCCTGTCTTACCCGGCTGTCGACCGGCTGGTGGGCACTGAGTTTTTCGACGCGGCGGCACGCGAGTACATCACGCAGCGGCCGCCCCGCAGCAGCTACCTCGATGAGTTCGGCGGCGATTTTTCGGCCTTTCTCGGACGGTTTGCGCCGTGCGCTTCGGTGCCTTACCTGTCCGATGTGGCACAACTCGAATGGGCCGTCAGCTGCGCCCTTCACGCAGCCGATGCACCGGCGCTGACAATTGCGTCGCTGCGTGCAGTCGAGGCTACGCAATACGCTTGGCTCAGCTTTGTACCTCACCCATCCGTCAGCATGATTCGAACCGGCTACCCTGCTGACACCATCTGGCATGCGGTACTCATGGATGATGAGGCGGCGTTGACGGCGATCGACCTGTCGGGCTGTCCGACCTACCTGATGGTTCAGAGGGGGGGCTCTGGCGTTCGGGTTGACCGCGTCGACGGGATGGTCTGGCGCTTTAGCCGTGCGCTGTGTTCGGGATGCATGCTGGGCCTTGCCCTCGATGATCATCCCGGCATCGATGCCACTGCTGCACTGGCCAGTCTCCTGGCACAAGGGTGCTTTGCCGGGTTCAGCCAGGCTTCGCAGTCTGGGCCAACTCAATCGCTAACGGAGTTGCCATGAACCACCCGGCTGCGCCGCGCGGGCTAGCCCTCACGTTTTACGTGCGGGCCTTGCACTGGCTCGAGCGCATTCCCTATTGGTTCCTTGCCATTGCGTTGCGACTAGCGGTGGCTACGGTGTTCTGGAACTCGGGCATGACCAAGCTCGCCAGCTGGGACACGGCCGTTGCGTTGTTCACCGACGAGTACCAGTTGCCGCTTCTACCGCCGGAAGTGGCGGCGTATATCACGGTATCGATCGAACTCACGTCACCGGTGCTGTTGATCCTCGGTCTGCTCACCCGGCCCACGGCTGCCGTCCTGCTTGGCATGACCACGGTCATCGAGGTATTCGTCTTTCCACTGGCGTGGCCAACCCATATCCAGTGGGTCGCCATGCTGCTGGTACTGCTGGCGCGCGGCCCCGGCCGACTCTCGCTGGACGGGTTAATTCGCAAGCACCTGCTAGGCGACGCCTGATTGCCGCATTGTCACCAGGTGGAGAACTGCGCGTACCCGGTGATAGTTATGGATTGCTCTGTTTGATTGATCAGGTGACGGAGGTTGCGTGCGAAGCAATCAAGCCTCCACACGACCAGAGTGTCGCCTTCGCGCAAAGCCTTTAAGCCGGACGATCCCCCTTCCGTGCCGAGGTCTGATCTTCATAAAAAGGTGTCGGAGCGACCCCGGCCGCAACGAAAGCATCATGTTGGTAAGCGTCTAATATCCCTCGTCACGTTGACGTCGACACAACCCGATGTGAATGCACCACGGAACACGCTAGCTTGCCGCCTTTGACAATGGGCGGCTTCTACCTCGAACCGACGGAACGGCAGACACATTGGGATGGCAAAGTCCTGTTGGCTCGCCACGGTAAGACACAGAAAACAATGTCCAATTGATCGTGGTGAGTGCTTGGCTATCAGGTATACCGCCAAGACGGGCGTCGCTTTTTATGCATCTACGCCGGTGTTCAGGTAAAACTTCGGCATGAGGGCTATGTGGTCAGTGCACTGGCGTGCAGCATTCACGCTGCTGGATCGGCGGACACTTCACCGAGCCGAACGAACAGAACACACAGCAGTCGCCCGCATTGGGGCGCAACAGCGCCTTACAATTGCCGCATTCGTAGAAAAACTGGCAAGCGTTGGTAGGCATGGTTTCCAGCTTGGCAAAACCGCATTGCGGGCAGGTCAGCACGGACTCAAGAACGACGGTGTTCATTGAAACCTCACTTACGGACGGTCGAAGGATAACCAGCGTTTGTGGTTGCCCCGGTCAGTGCTTCGGGCCGGGACTGGTCAGCGTCGTAGGTGACGATGGCTGTCTTCTTGTCGAAATCGACCTTGACCGAGCTCACTCCGGGAACTTTTTCCAGCGACTTTTTGACCGTGATCGGACACAGCTCACACGTCATGTTCTGTACATCGAGCGTGACCGTCTGGGAAGTTGCAGCCAGCACCGCGAAGGGGATGGCGGTCAGCATGGCCATGAGTAGTTTGCGCATGAGGGACTCCTAGTAGAACAGTGGGGCCAGTGACGGTACGGCGAGTAGACCGAGCAGCAATATGGCGACGATCCAGAACGTGAGCCGCTGCCGCTTGATGGTTCGAGTGTCGGCGCAGGGCGTACCCGGTGCGCAGACTTGTGGCACCACATAGAGCTTGCGCAAGGCCAGACCAAGGAACAGCAGCGTCAACCCGATAAACAGGGGCCGGTATGGCTCCATGGCTGTCAGGTTTCCTACCCATGCTCCGCCGATGCCGAGTGCTAGCAATATGAGGGGGCCGACACAGCACACCGACGCGCCAATAGCAGCCAGTACGCCCGCGATCAACGAGCCTTTCCCAGTGAGTTGCATCCTGTTCACGCCTTAAATCCGATTGCCCATGTATCATTCTAGATCCCGTACTCAGGTACGGAGTCAAGGAGAATGCAATGGTGACCGAACTGACCATCGGCAAGCTGGCGGAGGCCGCCGACGTGAACATCGAGACGATCCGCTATTACCAGCGGCGCGGTCTGCTGGAAGAGCCCCCAAAGCCGCTTCGCGGTCATCGGCGTTACCCACCCGACACGGTAAAGCGCGTGCGCTTCATCAAGCGGGCGCAAGCCCTCGGTTTCACGCTGGCAGAAGTCAGCGGATTGCTTCGACTCGATGCTGTGCATGCATGTGCCGAGACACGAGCCTTGGCTGTCCGCAAGCTGACCTTGATCAATCAGAAGATGTCCGACCTCGCCGCCATGCGGCAGGCGTTGGGAGGACTGGTTCAGCAGTGTGATGTTGGCAACGACGGGGTGGCCTGCCCAATCATCGACATGTTGGAACGGGAGTAAGAAGTTCAACAAACCGCGGCAAGTGGGCTTACCTGCTTGATGCGCAAAGCACACAGTTATCAACAAGCGCCCTCCTCCCAGAGAAGAGTGAAGGATGCGCCTGTCTCGTTCTACCAAAAACACCCGAAAAGCAATGAAAAACTCTGCTACTTAATAGTGTTTGTAGGCTAACCAAACGCCCGTCAGGGCTGCCAGCCAAACCAAATGTATGGTCAGCCCATCTTCTGCCGCCCAGCAACCGAGCGGCAATGATTTGCGCGCCGGGTTGTTACCGGCGGTGTTGGGGGCG
The DNA here is from genome assembly GCF_059420325.1 of Pseudomonas sp. GW821-FHT04C07. Lineage (NCBI taxonomy): Bacteria > Pseudomonadati > Pseudomonadota > Gammaproteobacteria > Pseudomonadales > Pseudomonadaceae > Pseudomonas > Pseudomonas sp. GW821-FHT04C07. Next base: position 150,442 of record NZ_JBWKTM010000013.1, on the reverse strand, counting down.
GGCTACATCCCCGAATCTGAAAAGCGTTCGATGTAATAACACTGCCCTTGCAGGAGCACGGCTTGCCCGCTTCTACGAAGGGCAACCTGCGGCACGCCTCGCACCGAATCGGCTAATCCACACCGCCCCCAGAATCACCAGCCCACCAAAGAATAACCGCCCCAACGTTTCGTGCTGATTCCATATCAGCAGGTTGATCAACAGCCCCACCGGCACATGCAGGTTGTTCATCACCGCCAGCGTCCCGCCATTGACCAGGCACGCGCCCTTGTTCCACCAGTACAGGCCCAATGCCGTACTCACCAGGCCAAGGAACACCAGCACGCCCCATTGCAACGGCGCCTCGGGCAGGAAATTCGCCTTGCCGAACAGCACAAACGCCGGCAACGCCACTGCCAGTGCTCCCAGATAGAAATAGCCAAAGCGCCGGTAATGCGGCAGATCGCTCGGGTAACGTGCTACCAGATGCTTATAAAACACCTGCCCTGCGGCGTAGGTGAAATTAGCCAGTTGCAGCAACAAGAAGCCCATAAAGAAGTCCGGATTGATCCGGTCATAGCGGATCACCGCCGCGCCGAGCACCGCGACCAATGCCGCCACCAGTGCCCAGAGATTGAAGCGGCGATTCAGCGCATCTTCGATCAGCGTCACGTGCAGCGGTGTAAGAATGGTGAACAGCAACACCTCCGGCACCGTCAACACGCGAAAGCTCAGGTACAGGCAGACATAGGTCACCCCAAACTGCAACGCGCCGATCAACAGCATCCCGCGCATGAAGGCCGGTTCAACCTGCCGCCAGCGGGTCAAGGGAATGAACACCAGCCCGGCCAGCAGCACGCGCACCAGCACCGCAAAGTAACTGTCGACATGGCCGGCCAGGTATTCACCAATCAAACTGAAGGAAAACGCCTGAATCAGCGTGACAAAAAGTAGATAGCCCATACGCGCCTCGTCTCGAATGGCGGCGACGATAGCGGTTTTGCGACTGGCAGTGAAATCACAGACAAAAAAAACCCGATCTCGCGTTGGCGTCGATCGGGCAGGAGCACTCAGGGGCAACAAGTGCAAAGGGAGGTTCGATGCGCGAACCGGCTTGAAGGGAGTGCACAATGGCGCTACTAAACCATCAGGCGATTATCCGGTGATTAACACCTCAGGCGACCTGGGCGAGCCTGGCGTTAGCCTGGTTCAGACCTTTTTCGTGGAAGTCTCCCCCCAGGTTCATGCCTTCGGCGTGAATGAACTCGACGTCGTGGATCCCGATGAATGCCATGACCTGACGCAGGTAGGGTTCCTGGTGATCGGCGGCGCTCCCGGCATAGATGCCGCCACGAGCGGTCAGCACATAGGCACGCTTGCCAGTGAGCAGGCCTTGCGGGCCGGTTTCGGTGTATTTGAAGGTCACGCCGGCACGCAGCACATGGTCCAGCCAGGCTTTCAGCGTGCTCGGGATGGCGAAGTTGTACATAGGCGCGGCCATCACCAACACGTCGGCGGCCAGCAGCTCATCGGTCAATTGGTTGGAGCGCTCAAGGGAGGCGTGTTCGATCTCGTTGCGCTGTTCGGCAGGTTTCATCCAGCCGCCCAACAGGTTGGCATCCAGGTGCGGAACCGGGTTGATCGCCAGATCACGGATGGTGATCTGGTCAGCAGGGTGAGCGGTTTTCCACTGGCTGATGAAGGTTTGGGTCAGTTGGCGTGAAACCGAATCTTGCTGGCGAGCGCTGCTTTCGATGATCAGTACGCGGGACATGGGTTGTAGCCTCCATCGGTGAATGCTGTAAGTCGATGGAGTGGAGATTAAACAGAGTCGTATCGATGAAAAAGCGCAAATAACTGCTATAACCCATCTATAAATTCGTTTATAAGCGGAGCATGCCCGGCAGACCTGCTCCGTGCTGCCTCACTTGGGCGGCGTACAGCTGAGTGCAATCCGCAGCCTGATGATCTTGCGGTTGAACCTGGCCGAGACATCACTGCGTTTACCGGCCTCCACAATGACCCGTCGTGTGCGCGGTGACTCCGGACCATTGCGAAACACCACCGAGCATTCCACCGGCACCGTGCCGTAGTTGTTCAGGGTGATGGCACCCATGTCGTAGTCGGTTGCGTAAGTGGTGTAGTCAACGCTCAAACCATTGAGCTGCTTCTCGACATCGATGGGGTAGGCAAACGCACTGAGAGGCAGCATCGCCAGCAACACGCAACAGATTTTTCTCATTCGGCAGTCTCCAATATGGACAGCCAGCTTAGGACAAGAGGAGCTCATCTTGAAAGCGCCCCGCGTTACCCTTGATCAATGGCGGACACTGCAGGCCGTGGTCGACCATGGTGGCTTTGCCCAGGCAGCCGAAGCGCTGCACCGCTCACAATCCTCCGTCAGCTATACCGTGGCGCGCATGCAGGACCAGCTCGGCGTACCCCTCTTGCGTATCGACGGCCGCAAAGCCGTGCTGACCGAAGCCGGTGGCGTGTTGTTGCGCCGTTCCCGGCAACTGGTCAAACAAGCCAGCCAGCTTGAGGACCTGGCGCACCATATGGAGCAAGGCTGGGAAGCTGAAGTGCGGCTGGTGGTCGATGCCGCTTACCCGAATGCCCGTTTGGTGCGCGCTCTGACGGCGTTCATGCCGCAAAGCCGTGGCTGTCGCGTGCGCTTGCGCGAAGAAGTGCTGTCCGGGGTCGAAGAGGTGCTGCTCGAAGGCGTCGCCGACCTGGCCATCAGTGGCTTCAGCATTCCCGGTTACCTGGGCACAGAAATGAGTGCAGTGGAATTCGTCGCCGTGGCTCACCCGGAACACCCACTGCATCGGCTGAACCGCGAGTTGAATTTCCAGGACCTGGAAAGCCAGTTGCAAGTGGTGATCCGCGACTCTGGCCGCCAGCAACCGCGGGACGTCGGCTGGCTCGGCGCCGAACAGCGCTGGACCGTCGGCAGCCTGGCCACCGCCGCGACCTTCGTCGGCAGCGGCCTGGGGTTCGCCTGGTTGCCACGGCACCTGATTGAACGTGAACTCAAGGAAGGCCTGCTCAAGCTGCTACCGTTGGACCAGGGCGGCAGTCGTCACCCCACGTTCTATCTGTATTCAAACAAGGACAAACCACTGGGCCCGGCCACGCAGATTCTCATCGAACTGCTGCGCACCTTTGACACGGCGCCGCTGGATGCGCCCTTCGCCGCCCCACAGCAAGCCTGAAACCCGGTAAGCACGAACAGGAGTTCTGCCATGGCCTATTTCGAACATGAAGGTTGCACCCTGCACTACGAAGAATATGGTCACGGCGAACCCGTGCTACTGCTACACGGGCTGGGCTCAAGCGCCTTGGATTGGGAGGATCAGATCCCCGCGCTGGCGGCTCGCTACCGGGTGATCGTCCCGGATGCTCGTGGCCATGGTCGCTCCGAAAAGCCCCTCGAGCGCTACAGCATTGCCGGCTTCAGCGCTGACCTGATCGCCCTGATCGAGCACTTGAACCTGGGCCCCGCCCATGTGGTCGGGCTGTCCATGGGCGGCATGATTGGCTTTCAGCTGGCGGTGGACCAGCCGCAGTTGCTCAAGAGCCTGTGCATCGTCAACAGCGCACCCCAGGTAAAACTGCAGACGCCGGATGAATATTGGCAGTGGTTCAAGCGCTGGAGCCTGATGCGCGTCGTGAGCATGAGCGCCATCGGCACGGCGCTGGGCGCGAAGCTTTTCCCCAAACCGGAACAAGCCGGGCTGCGTAGAAAAATAGCCCAGCGCTGGGCAAAAAACGACAAACGTGCTTATCTCGCCAGCTTCGATGCAATCATCGGCTGGGGCGTGCAGGAACGACTTTCCCGTATTATCTGTCCAACCCTGATCGTCAGCGCCGACCGTGACTACACGCCGGTCGCGCTGAAAGAGGCCTATGTAAAACTGTTGCCCAATGCGCGGCTGGTGGTGATCGCCGATTCCCGCCACGCGACCCCACTGGATCAACCAGAACGCTTCAACCAAACCCTGCTCGAGTTTCTAACCGCAGTTGACACCACCACCCAGGATCACTGACCCATGCTAAAGAAAATCGCCCTCCTCGCCGGCTCCGCTCTGTTTGCCGCTAACCTGATGGCCGCCACACCAGCCACGGCGCCGCACGTTTTGCTGGAGACCACCAATGGCCAGATCGAAATCGAACTGGACCCGGTCAAGGCACCGATCAGTACCAAAAATTTCCTTGAGTACGTCGATAGCGGTTTCTACAACAACACCATTTTCCACCGCGTGATTCCGGGCTTCATGGCCCAGGGCGGCGGTTTCACCGCGCAGATGCAGCAAAAAGACACCAAGGCGCCGATCAAGAACGAAGCCAGCAACGGCTTGCATAACGTACGCGGCACCCTGTCGATGGCTCGCACCTCGAACCCGGATTCGGCCACCAGCCAATTCTTCATCAACGTGGCCGACAACGCCTTCCTCGACCCGGGCCGTGATGCCGGTTACGCAGTATTCGCCAAAGTGGTCAAAGGCATGGACGTGGTGGACATCATCGTCAACTCCCAGACCACCACCAAAAACGGCATGCAGAATGTGCCAGCCGACCCCGTGTTGATAAAGTCGGCCAAGCGCATCGACTAAGCTACACAGGAGTCTTGAGCGGCAGTTCTTTTGAAGTGCCGTTCACATTTTAGAAAGGAGAGCCCGCCTGGCGGGCGTTAGAACCAATGCTCTATCGTCGTTTTGAACAACTGATCGATATTTTTCGCGACGCTCCGACAGCGGCTCCGCCGAACACGGTTCTACCCTTTTACGTTTATTACCTGCGTCAGGTCTGGCCAAGTTTTGCCGCCCTGCTCATCGTCGGCCTGTTCGGTGCGCTGATCGAAGTCGCGCTGTTCAGTTACCTGAGCCGGATCATCGATCTGGCCCAAGGCACGCCGAATGTCGACTTCTTCAAGATTCACGGCATCGAGCTGATCTGGATGGCGGTGGTCGCCCTCATCCTGCGTCCGTTCTTCGTCGGTCTGCACGACCTGCTGGTGCACCAGACCCTCAGCCCCGGCATGACCAGCATGATTCGCTGGCAGAACCACAGTTACGTGCTCAAACAAAGCCTCAACTTCTTTCAGAACGATTTCGCCGGGCGCATCGCCCAGCGGATCATGCAGACCGGCAACTCCCTGCGCGACTCAGCCGTGCAAGCGGTGGACGCATTGTGGCACGTGCTGATCTACGCCATCAGTTCGCTGGTGCTGTTCGCCGAGGCCGACTGGCGCCTGATGATCCCGTTGCTGAGCTGGATCGCCTGCTACATCGGCGCGCTGTGCTATTTCGTGCCGCGGGTCAAACAGCGCTCGGTGGTGTCCTCCGACGCTCGCTCGAAGCTGATGGGACGGATCGTCGACGGTTACACCAATATCACCACGCTCAAATTGTTCGCCCACACCCACTACGAACAACAGTACGCCCGCGAAGCCATCGAAGAGCAAACGGAAAAGTCCCAGCTGGCCGGTCGCGTCGTCACCAGCATGGACGTGGTCATCACCGGCATGAACGGCCTGTTGATCGTCTGCACCACGGGCCTGGCCCTGTGGTTGTGGACCCAGTCGCTGATCTCGGTCGGCGCCATCGCGCTGGCCACTGGCCTGGTGATCCGCATCGTCAACATGTCCGGATGGATCATGTGGGTGGTCAATGGCATCTTCGAAAACATCGGCATGGTCCAGGACGGCCTGCAAACCATCGCCCAGCCCGTCAGCGTGACCGACCGCGAACAGGCCCCGCGCCTGGAAGTGGCACGCGGCGAAGTCCGTTTCGATCACGTCGATTTCCACTACGGCAAGAAAAGCGGAATCATCAGCGACCTCAACCTGACGATCAAACCCGGCGAAAAAATCGGCTTGATCGGCCCCTCTGGCGCGGGCAAATCGACCCTGGTCAACCTGCTGCTGCGTCTTTACGACCTGCAAGGCGGACGAATTCTGATCGATGGCCAGAACATCGCCGACGTGGCCCAGGAAAGCCTGCGCGAGCGAATCGGCATGATCACCCAGGACACCTCGCTGCTGCACCGCTCGATCCGCGACAACCTGCTCTATGGCAAACCCGACGCCACCGATGAAGAACTCTGGGAAGCAGTGCGCAAGGCCCGCGCCGACGAGTTCATCCCACATCTTTCCGATGCCCAGGGCCGTACCGGTTTCGACGCCCACGTCGGTGAGCGCGGCGTGAAACTCTCCGGTGGTCAACGCCAACGGATCGCCATTGCCCGGGTGCTGCTCAAGGACGCGCCGATACTGATCATGGACGAAGCCACCTCGGCGCTGGACTCTGAAGTCGAAGCGGCCATTCAGGAAAGCCTGGAAACCCTGATGGAAGGTAAAACCGTGATCGCCATCGCCCACCGGCTCTCCACCATTGCCCGAATGGACCGTTTGGTGGTGCTGGAAAAAGGCCGGATCGCCGAAACCGGCAGCCACAGCGAACTGCTCGCCCACGGCGGTTTGTATGCGCGGTTGTGGCAGCACCAGACCGGTGGGTTTGTCGGTATCGATTGAGCTGCGTGATTGACGCTGCCCCTGTGGGAGCGGGCTTGCTCGCGATGAACGATTCAGCAACTGTGGATGTTCTGGCTGGCGCCGATCCTCGGTGCGGTCATTGACGGCGTGACCTGGCGCTGGTTGGGCAAGGAAGACCGCTGATCCAGGGATCAGCGAGGATCAGTCTTGCCTATACGGCAAAGCGGTTCTCGCTTCCTCGGCATACGCCAGCACGCCGAGTCGCTCCTGTTGCAGGAAGTCCTTCACCGCCGCCTTCAAACCCGGATGCCTCAGGTAGTGCCAGGAATGGGTGATCACCGGTTCGAAACCACGAATCAACTTGTGCTCCCCCTGAGCTCCGGCATCGAACCGTTGAAAACCGTTGGCAATCGCGTAATCCATGCCTTGATAAAAGCACGTCTCGAAATGCAGGCGGTCGAACTCCGCCAGGCAGCCCCAATAGCGACCGTAAAAACTGTCGCCACCCACCAGACTGAACGCCATAGCCACTGGCCGTGAACCTTGTTTGGCCAGCACCACGCGAATGGCTTCGGGCATGCGTTCGGCCAGCAGACTGAAAAATTCCCGAGTCAGGTACGGCGCCTGCCGGCGTATTGCGTAGGTATTGGCATAGCAGGCATAAACGAAGTCCCACTGCGTTTGATCAAGTTGCCGTCCTTCGAGCCATTCAAACTCAATGCCCTGCCCTGCGACCTGCTCGCGCTCCTTGCGCATCTGCTTGCGTTTGCGCGAACTCAAGGCGTCGAGAAAGTCCTGGAAATCCCGGTAACCACGGTTTTGCCAGTGGTACTGACAGCCGACACGTTGCAGCCAACCCGGCTGCTCGGCCAGCGCGGCATCGGTGAACGGGTCGGTGAAATTTATATGAGCACTGGAGAGCCCTTCGATTTCCAGATACCCCGGCAGGCTTTTCAGCAGCTCGAAGCCATCCTGTGCATTGGCGGCCAACAGACGCGGCCCGCTCACCGGACTGAACGGCACGGCAGTCAAAAGCTTTGGGTAATACTCGATCCCGGCGCGCTCACAGGCATCGGCCCACCCATGGTCGAACACGTATTCGCCGTAAGAGTGCCATTTTCGGTAACTGGGCAATGCAGCAAGTAATCGACCGCCCTCAACATGCAGTAAATGCTCGGGTTGCCAACCGGAGTGCGGACCAAGGCTGCCACTGTCTTCCAGTGCACTGAGGAAGGCATGTCGCAAGAACGGCTGACCGTCGGGCACCAGCGCATCCCATTCTTGAGAGGCGATTGCGGACAGACTCTCCAAACGTTGTAACGGCATCACATTCCCCGACGATCATGACTCACAGACGCGCCGAGTATCGCCCATCTCCGCTGCGGCCGGAATAAAAATACCCCGTCGAGGCGAGGTCAAAGCGAAAGGAGCTTTAACGGATGAGAAAGAGCCGGTTTCGGTTTTAAGCCTTGCTTGGAACACGTACTGCACACGAGCTACAAGTGCATCGCCGCTGTCATCACCGTCGTTGTTGGTGACTTTGTCAGTTTCCAGACCGAAGTCTTCGTCGAAACGGCCGGCGCGGAAGGTGACCGGCTTGAAGCCGACGCAGGAAATCGACGCTTCGTCGAAGTAACCGTCGTTCGCAGTTCCCGAGTTATGGGAGAAGTCGTAGTTGATCTGGTATTTCCAATCCTTGTAGGCGGTGCCGCCCAATTCCAGAAAAGCACGACGCAAGAAAGCGGCGTCGGCTGTATCGCCATCCTCGTAGCCGACTGCGGCAGTGGCTATTGGTTGCTTTTGCGTTCTTCGGCCAGGCGTTTGGCCAAGTCGTCAACATCGGGGACGGGAGGTTCAGGCATCACGCGCAAGGTGGCCTGCATCAAGCGCATCTGACGAATAAAGCGCCGGCAGTTGGGGCAAAACATCAAATGATGGCGCACCATCAAACGCTCACGAAAGCTCAACTGGCCATCAAGGTAATCACTGGAACGCGCCACTTGTTCCTTACAGGTCAACATTCGCCGGTTTCCTCAAAATGCTCCACCGTAGCGAAGACTTTCAGCCGTGCCCGATGCAGCAGCACACGAACATTGGAGAGCGAAATCTCCAGAAGATTACAGATCTCCTCCAACTCCAGGCCTTGGCGCTCGCGCAGCAGCAACACACTGCTTTGCAGTTCAGAGAGGCTCAGCAAGGTATGTTCCAGGCACTCGCGCAGCTCATTTTCGGTGAGTAGGGCATCGGGCGTGTCCTCGTGCCAAGCGAACGGAGCCACTAGCCAGTGACCGTCATCTGGGGAAAACCGCTCATCCCCAATCGTGCCGTGGGGCGACGGTAAATCATCCAGCAGGACTTCCCGACGGTTTTGTTTGTAACGGCTTTTTGCAGAGTTGGCGGTGATGGTCAGCAGCCAGGTCTTGAGGCTCGAACGCCCCTGAAACCCGGCCAGGTTACGCACGACCGACAGCCAGGCGTCCTGCACCACTTCGTCGGCATGGCGGTTGCCGACAATGGCATAGGCCACAGCGCGCATGGCGCTCTGGTAAGTGTTGACCAATTCCTTGTAAGCCCGCTGCTCACCCACCAGCAAGCGTTCGAGCAGTTGCGTGTCGTCAGCTGCGGCCATTCATGCCTCGTGCCATAAACAATGACTCCCGTAGGAAGCGAGCTTTTGTGGCGAGGGGGGCTTGCCCCCGCCTCACACAAATCAACGCTTACGCAGAATCACGCTACCAATCGAGTAACCCGCGCCAAACGAGCTGAGCACCGCCAGCGAGCCGCTCGGCAAATCGTCCTGATTCTTGTGGAATGCAATCACCGACCCTGCCGAGCTGGTATTGGCGTAGGTGTCGAGAATTACCGGGGCTTCTTCGACCGAGGCTTCACGGCCCAGCAGTTTCTTGACGATCAGGTGGTTCATGCTGAGGTTGGCCTGGTGCAACCAGAAACGCTTCACGTCGCTGACGCTGAGCGTGTTCTCTTCCAGGTGGGTGGCGATCAGCTCTGCCACCATCGGGCAGACGTCACGGAAAACCTTGCGACCTTCCTGCACGAACAGCTTGTCTGGAGCACCGACGCCCTCTTCGGCTGCGCGGTTGAGGAAGCCGAAGTTATTGCGGATGTTGTTGGAAAACCTGGTCAGCAGTTTGGTGCCGACAACGTCGAACTGGTACGGTGACGTTGCCAGATCGGCACGCTCGATGATCACTGCCGTCGCGGCGTCACCAAAAATGAAGTGGCTGTCGCGGTCGCGGAAGTTCAAGTGGCCGGTGCAGACTTCCGGGTTGACCATCAGAATCGCCCGGGCCTGGCCGAGCTGGACACTGTTAGCGGCGGCCTGGATGCCAAAGGTCGCCGAGGAGCAGGCCACGTTCATGTCAAAGCCGAACCCTTGAATACCCAGCGCCTCCTGGACTTCGATGGCGATGGCCGGGTAGGCCCGTTGCAGGTTCGAGCAAGCAACGATAACGCCGTCGATATCGGCGGCGGTCTTGCCGGCGCGCTGCAAGGCTTGCTCGGCGGCACCGACGGCCATTTGGCATAGCACCGACCATTCGTCGTTGGAACGCTCAGGCAGACGCGGCGTCATGCGCTGCGGGTCAAGGATGCCTTCCTTATCCATGACGAAGCGGCTTTTGATCCCCGAAGCCTTTTCAATGAAGGCAGCACTGGATTCGGTCAGCGCCTGAACTTCGCCGCGCTCGATGGCAGCGGCGTTATCGACATTGAACTGCTGTACATAGGCATTGAAAGACTGCACCAGCTCTTCGTTGGAGATGCTGTTGGCCGGGGTGTACAGGCCGGTGCCGCTGATGACAACGTTATGCATGCTCATATCTCTAATCTGTTCAGGCAGAAAGCATTGGCACTGACGTACCAACACGTAAATGGTCTGATCCCGTCAGAGGGGATGAAACCTTGCGTCGCTTTATTCCAATCAGCCCAGGCTGCGAAGGCTCAAATCTGCGGGGCCGGCGTTTATGACTGCGAAGTTTGCCATAACCGCAGGCATTTGGCCCCTTTTTGCAGGATGAAACGCCTGCCACAAACTCAGCGGCAAGCCGTGCTCCTACAGTTCGACCTGGCTCCACTGCTTGCTTAAACGCTTGTCGGAGATTGGTACCCTGGTCCCCAATTGTTGGGCAAACAACGAAACCCGGTACTCCTCCAACCACCAGCGATACAGCTCCAGCTGCGGATCGCGCTTGCCTTCCTGGGCGTGTTTGTTGGCCCGCGCCTGGTATTGCGTCCACAACCCGGCCAGTTCGGTACTCCAGACCCGATCCTTTTGCACCTGGCTTGGCAGTTTCTCAAGGCGCAACTCGATGGCCTTGAGGAAACGTGGCAGTTCCTTAAGCCAAACAGCCGGCGTTTCGCGGACAAAGCCCGGATACACCAGCTGACTCAATTGTTGCTTGATGTCATTGAGGGCCACCGCCTGCGCCAGGTCGATCTTGCCTTTGAAGCGCTTTTGCAGACCGTGCCAGAGCTTGAGCGTCTCCAGCGTCAGTTTCGCCAACCGCTCGGCGTGCTCGGTCCAGGCGCCACGCTTGCGTTCCGCCAACGCAGCCAGCCCGGCGCCATCGCGCGGCAGGTTGGCTTCGCCGTCGAGAATACAGCTATCGAGGCTGGCCAACAGGATGTCTTCCACCAGGCTTTCGATACGCCCCAGCTCGCGGTACAGCAAACCCAACTCGGTCATTCCCGGTAATTTTCCGCGCAGGAATTTCGCCGGCTCGGCCAGTTGCTGCATCAACAAGCGCTGTAAAGCCCGGCGATGCTGGAACTCGGCCTCGGCGGCGGTGGAGAATCGTCCCTCTTTGACCGTACCGCCCTCTTCCACCAGCGCCGGATAAACTGTCATCGACAACCCGGCGATCTTCTGTTGGGTTTTTTCGGCCACCGCGGCGAAGACCCTGGCCTCCACCGGCTGCTGGCTTTTCGCTGTTTGCGGCACAGCCAGTGCGGCCTGGCTGGCCTCGGCGAAACGCGCGGTCAACTCGGCCAGGTCACGACCTTCGCCAAGGAACTTGCCCTGACCATCGACAATCTCCAGGTTCATCCGCAGATGGCCTTCAACCTGCTGAGCCGATTCGGCCCAGGCTTCGTCGCTGACCCGCGCACCGGTCATGCGCAGCAATTCACGTCCCAACGCGTGAGGCAGTGAGCCGTCGGCAAAAGTGATGCGCTGCAACGCGGCTTTGACGAAGTCCGGTACTGGCACAAAATTCTTGCGCAGCGCCTTGGGCAAGTTGCGCACCAGTGCGATGCACTTGGCTTCGATCACTCCCGGCACCAGCCATTCCAGGCGCTCGGAGGGCAGTGCCGGCAGCAATGGCGCCGGCACCCGCAAGGTCACGCCGTCACGTGGATGGTTGGGCTCGAAGTGGTAGCTCAAGGCCAACGCCAGATCACCCAAATGCAAGGTGTCCGGATAATGCGCAGCGGTCACTTCACTGGCCTCGCGGGCCAACACGTCTTCTTCGCGCATGACCAGCAACTGCGGGTCTTTCTGGCTGTGGATGCGATACCAGCTGTCGAACGTCGCAGTCTGGTGGATATCGGCTGGCAGCCGCGCATCGTAGAACGCGAACAGGGTTTCTTCGTCAGCCAGGATGTCGCGGCGGCGCGCCTTGGCCTCCAGTTCGTCGAGTTGCTCGAGCAGTTGCGTGTTGGCGGTCAGGCACCTGGCTCGGGACTGGATTTCCCCGCGCACCAGGCCTTCACGAATAAACAGCTCACGGGACAGTACTGGCTCGATCGGCCCGTAATGCACCGGCCGCCGGCCAACCACGATCAGCCCGAACAAGGTGATTTGTTCGAAGGCGACAACCTGCCCGCGCTTCTTCTCCCAATGGGGTTCGAAGTGGTTCTTCTTGATCAAGTGCCCGGCCAGAGGCTCGATCCAGTCAGGTTCGATCTTCGCTACCATCCGCGCGTAAAGCTTGGTGGTTTCCACCAGTTCGGCGGTCATCAGCCATTGCGGGCGCTTTTTCCCAAGCCCCGATGAAGGGTGAATCCAGAAGCGTCGTTGGCGGGCGCCGAGGTAATCGCCGTCTTCGGTCTTCTGACCGATCTGGCTGAGCAAACCGGACAGCACGGCTTTGTGCAGTTTCGGGTAATCCGCCGGTTCTTTATTCAGGCTCAGCTGCATGTCGCGGCAGATCAGACTCAGCTGCCGATGGGAATCGCGCCATTCGCGCAGACGCAGGTAATTGAGGAAGTTCTTGCGGCACCAATTGCGCAGCGGACTGGCAGTCAGGGCCAGGCGCTGCTCTTCAAAGCCACGCCACAGATTGACCAGACCGGCGAAGTCCGAGTCCACGTCTTTCCACTGCGCGTGGGCCTGATCGGCGGCTTGTTGACGCTCCGGTGGGCGCTCGCGCGGGTCCTGGATCGACATGGCACTGGCGACGATCAAGACTTCCTGCAAACTGCCCAACTTGGCGGCTTCCAGCAGCATACGGCCCATGCGCGGGTCCACCGGCAGGCGCGCCAGTTGCCGACCCAGCGGTGTCAACTGGCTTTCGCGATCGACCGCCGACAGCTCTTGCAGCAGGTTGAAACCGTCGCTGATGGCCTTGCCATCCGGCGGTTCGATAAACGGGAAGTCGGTGATCTCGCCCAAGCGCAGATGCAGCATCTGCAGGATCACGGCCGCCAGGTTGGTGCGCAGGATTTCCGGATCGGTAAATTCCGGCCGTCCGATAAAGTCTTCTTCAGCGTACAAACGAATGCAAATGCCCGGCTCGACCCGTCCGCAACGACCTTTACGCTGGTTGGCGCTGGCCTGGGAGATGGCTTCGATCGGCAGACGTTGCACCTTGGCGCGGTAGCTGTAGCGGCTGATTCGCGCGGTGCCACTGTCGATCACGTAGCGGATGCCCGGCACCGTCAGCGAGGTCTCCGCAACGTTGGTCGCCAGCACCACACGACGCCCCGGGTGAGACTGGAAAATTCGCTGCTGCTCGGCTGGTGACAGCCGTGCGTACAACGGCAGGATTTCAGTGTGTTTGAGCTGGGCCTTGCGCAGCATGTCCGCGGCGTCGCGAATTTCCCGCTCGCCGGGCAAGAACACCAACACATCGCCAGGGCTGCGGCGCTCGCTGCGTTCATACGCGGCGATTTCGTCGAGGCTCGCGAGGATCGCCTGATCCACCGTCAAGTCGTCTTCTACGCGGTTACCCTCTTCGTCCTGCTCCAGCGTTAGCGGGCGATACCAGGTGTCCACCGGGAAGGTTCGGCCGGAGACTTCGACAATCGGCGCGTCATTGAAGTGTTTGGAGAAACGCTCCAGGTCGATGGTCGCCGAGGTGATGATGACTTTCAGGTCCGGGCGACGCGGCAGCAGGGTTTTCAGGTAACCGAGCAGGAAGTCGATGTTCAGGCTGCGTTCGTGGGCTTCGTCGACGATGATCGTGTCGTAGCGCTCGAGGTAACGGTCGTTCTGGGTTTCGGCCAACAGAATGCCGTCGGTCATCAGTTTGATCAGGGTATTCGAATCGCTCTGATCTTCGAATCGCACCTGATAACCGACCAGCGCACCCAGCGGTGTCGCCAGCTCTTCAGCAACCCGGCTGGCGACGCTACGAGCGGCGATACGGCGTGGCTGGGTATGGCCGATCAGGCCGTACTGACCGCGCCCGATTTCCAGGCAGATTTTCGGCAACTGGGTGGTTTTACCCGAGCCGGTTTCGCCGGCGATGATCAGCACCTGGTGCTTGAGCAGCGCCTCTTTGATTTCGTCACGCTTGGCGGCAATCGGCAGGCTGTCGTCATAACGAATCAGCGGCAGGCTGGCACGCCGCGCCATGACCCGCTCACAGGACGCCTGCATACGCGCGACCCACTGGGCCAGCTTGTCCTCGTCAGGTTTTTTGCGCAGCTCAAGCAACTGCCGCCGCAGCCGGTGACGGTCGGCAAGCATGGCGTGATCGAGGTTTTTCAGCAGTTGGTCGATAGCGGGCAATTCGTCAGTCATCAGGTACGCAAAAGTCGTCTAGTGGTGCAGGGGGCCGATTGTCGCAGATTTGTTGTGGATTGCGGGTGCCTGATCGTTCCCACGCTCCGCGTGGGAATGCAGCCCGGGACGCTCCGCGTCCCAAGAGCGGACGCAGAGCGTCCATTGAGGCATTCCCACGCGGAGCATGGGAACGATCTGATGGGGCTATTCGTTATCCAGCGCCTTGCGCCGATAGGGGAACACGTCGATCACCTTGCCGGCGCGAATGTCCGCTTGCAGGCCTTTCCAGTAATCGGCGTTGTACAGCTCGCCATGCAGTTGATCAAACAACCGTCGCTGCCCGGAATCGGCGAACAGGAACGGTGGGAACTCTTCCGGAAACACATCCAGCGGCCCGATCGAGTACCACGGTTCCGAGGCCATTTCATCTTCCGGCGTGCGAGGGGCCGGAATGTGGCGGAAGTTGGCTTCAGTCAGAAAACAGATTTCGTCGTAGTCATAGAACACCACGCGGCCGTGACGGGTAACGCCGAAGTTCTTCAGCAGCATGTCGCCGGGGAAGATATTAGCCGCCGCCAATTGTTTGATCGCCAGGCCGTAATCTTCCAGCGCCTCGCGAACCTGCGCTTCGTTGGCATTTTCCAGATAGAGGTTCAACGGCGTCATGCGTCGCTCGGTCCAGCAGTGACGGATAAGCACCGTGTCGCCATGGACCTCCACCGTTTTGGCCGCCACTTCCAGCAATTCTGCCAGGCAGGCCGGGTCGAACTTGCTCAGCGGAAAACGGAAATCGGCAAACTCCTGGGTATCGGCCATGCGCCCTACCCGGTCGACGCTTTTCACCAGACGATACTTCTCGATCACCGTCGCGCGGTCGACGTTCTTCGATGGCGAGAATCGGTCCTTGATGATTTTGAATACGGTGTTGAACCCCGGCAGGGTAAACACGCTCATGACCATGCCGCGCACACCCGGGGCCATGATGAACTGATCGTCGGTGTTGGCCAGGTGATTGATCAGTGAGCGATAGAATTCGGACTTGCCGTGCTTGTAGAAACCGATCGAGGTGTAGAGCTCGGCGATGTTCTTGCCCGGCAGAATGCGCTTGAGGAAGCCAATGAACTCGGCTGGCACCGGCACATCGACCATGAAATACGAACGGGTAAAGGAAAAGATGATCGACACATCGGCTTCATCGGTGATCAGCGCATCGATCTGAATCCCGTGGCCTTCACGGTGCAGCAGCGCAATCACCAACGGCCATTGGTCATCCTGGGTGTAGATGCGCCCCACCAGATACGCGCCCTTGTTGCGGTACAGCACCGAGGAAAACAGCTCGACGCTCAGCTGCGGGTCTTTGCAGACCCAGTCCGGCAGGTTCTCGCGCAACTGGGCTTCGTGCCGACGCAGGTCGCCAGGCAAATCGGCATAGGCCTCGCTGAAGCTGAAGTCGACGAAGATCTGCTCGAGCATGCTCGACAGTTCGCCCTCAGGCTTATAAGTACGGGTTTGCGCAGCACGGGCCCGGCGCAGGCTTGGCCGCGTGGTATGGATGAACATGCAGCCGTCGCTGATCAGGTCATGGCTGAACAGTCCGCAGAAGGTCGAGTTGTACCAGGTCTCGGACAGCTCATCGTCAAAGCGCAGGTCGATCAGGCTGATGTAAGCGCTTTTCACCAGCGGCCAGAACGTGACATCCAGCAGCGCCTCGGCATCGAAGGCCTCATGCAGCCGACCGACTACTTCACTGACTTTCGCTTCATAGAGGTTGATCCGCGCCGCTGAGGCGATCTGCGCCTCCTGCCATTGCGCCTGCTCGAAACGCGCCCGGGCACCGTCGGTGATCTGGCGGAAATGCTCGCGGTAATCGTCGAAGCCATCGAGGATCATTCGGGCGATGTCGCCGGCTGGCCATTGCTGCGGCATAGAGAGACCTCTGGGAATGTTTCTTATCGTTGGAAGCTGAGCTTAGAGGCCAATTGTTACGCAAAGCAACCATTGCCATGCATCGCACCTGCGGCGACACTTGCGCGCCAATTCAGTAAGGAACAAGCCGTGAACCCCGTCGATATACTGCGCTTGCTGCTGCTTGCCGCCATCTGGGGCGCAAGTTTTCTGTTCATGCGCATCATCGCCCCAGTGATTGGCACAATCCCCACTGCCTTTTTCCGCGTATCGATTGCCGCCACCGGGTTGCTGGTGATCCTGGCGCTGATGCGCGTCAGCTGGGATTTTCGCGGCAAGTTCAAGACGGTGCTGCTGCTCGGGGTGATTAACTCGGGGATTCCGGCAACGATGTATTCGGTAGCCGCCCAAGTGCTGCCGGCCGGTTACTCGGCGATTTTCAATGCAACGACGCCGCTGATGGGCGTGTTGATTGGCGGTGTGTTCTTCAGCGAAAAGCTCACCCCGGCGAAGATTGCCGGTGTCTGCCTTGGGCTGTTCGGGGTTGGTATTCTGACCCGCGCAGGTCCTGTGGCCTTCGACATGGAACTGCTGATGGGCGCCCTTGCCTGCCTCCTCGCGACCACCTGTTACGGCTTCGCCGGTTTCCTCGCCCGTCGCTGGCTCGATCAGCAAGGCGGGCTCGACAGTCGCCTCTCGGCGTTGGGCAGCATGCTTGGCGCGACGCTGTTTCTGTTGCCGCTGTTCGGTTACAGCGCCATCAGCCAGCCACCGGCAAGCTGGGGGGGCTGGAGTGTCTGGTTGTCGCTGCTGGGGTTGGGGCTGGTCTGCACAGCCTTTGCCTACATCCTGTACTTCCGCTTGCTCAGCTCGATTGGCCCGGTCAAATCAATGACCGTGACCTTCATGATCCCGCCCTTCGGCGTGTTGTGGGGCGCGCTGTTCCTCGATGAACCATTGTCCATGGCCCATCTGTATGGCGGGGTGTTGATCGCCGCGGCATTGTGGCTGGTGCTCAAGCCGACGGTGGTGAAGGTATCGAAGGTGGCTGTACGGTAGAGAGCAGCCTCGCCACAGGAAATGCGCTGAATCAATCACCCCGCCGCCATCCGCACCCGCCGGGCCTTTAGCCCGGCCATCAACGATGGCCCGAGGGCTACCAGTGCCGAGCCAAACACCACCAGCACTGCACCACCATAACCCAGACCATTGATTTGCTCGGCATACACATATTCAGGCCACAGCCTGGCAGCCAGTGCCACCGCAGCGAAGGTCACCAGCGGCGTGATCGCCAGCGTCGCACTGACCCGCGAGGCTTCCCAATGCGCCAAAGCTTCGGCAAATGCGCCATAGGCGATCAGCGTATTCAAACAGCAACCGAGCAGCAGCCAGCCTTGCAGCGGGCTCAGTTGCAGCGCCTCCAGCGGATGCACCCACGGCATCAGCAATAACGCGCAAAACAGGTAGATCACCATCATGATCTGGAACGAATTCCACACCGTGAGCAATTGCTTCTGACCCAGGGCATAAAAGGTCCAGACCGCCGACGCCGCCAGAACCAGCAAGACGCCAGCAGTGTATTCACTCAAAGACGTCAGCAGTTCACTCAAACGCTGATTGAAAAACAGCCCGAAGCCGATCAATAGCACCAGCAGTCCAATGCCTTGCCCAAGGCTGAAGCGCTCCTTGAAAACAAACAGGCTGGCGATCAGCAGCAGGATCGGCCCCATCTGCACCACCAACTGCGCGGTACCAGAACTGAGCAGATTCAGGCCCATCAGGTACAGCACGTAGTTGCCCACAAGCCCCAGGACCGCCATCAACAACAGCCAGCCGCCCCGTGGGCCGAGCACTCGCAAGCTTGGCAAACGCTTGACTGCAGCCAGATAAATGAACAGAAAACCACCCGACACCATCAGTCGATACCAGGTCACTGTGACCGGGTCCATCACCAGCAGCACTTGCTTGAGTTTGATCGGCAAGATCCCCCACAACAGCGCGGTCAGCAAGGCGAGGAACAATCCATAAACCCAGCGACCGGACGAAATGTGCATGGAGCCCCCAAAACCAGACCGCGAGAAAATCATTCTAGGCCTGGATCGTCCCGCCACACAGTTACAGTTTGGAACCGGCCGCTAATGAGACTGTACAGGTCGCAACCTGAAGTTGGCGATATGCCACCAATGTCCCCGCGAAGGCGATCTGCAGAGCGACAGAGAAGTTGAAGCGGACGCAGAGCGTCCAGCGCGGCATTCCTTTGCTGCGCGTGGGAACGATCATCTGGCCCGCATTTCTGGTTTAACGCACCGCTTCAAACAACCCTGTCGCGCCCATCCCGCCACCGACGCACATGGTCACGATGCCGTAACGCAGGTTGCGCCGTTGCAGCTCGCGCACCAGGTGCCCGACCTGGCGCGAACCGGTCATGCCGAACGGGTGGCCGATGGAGATCGAGCCGCCGTTGACGTTATATTTATCGTTATCGATTTCCAGCCGATTGCGGCTGTACAGGCACTGCGAGGCAAAGGCTTCGTTGAGTTCCCAGAGGTCGATATCGGCCACCTGCAAACCCTTGAGCTTGAGCAATTTTGGCACCGAAAACACCGGGCCGATGCCCATCTCGTCCGGCTCACAACCGGCGACGGCGAAACCACGAAAGAACGCACGGGGTTTGAGGCCCAGCTCCAGGGCTTTTTCCAGGCTCATCACCAGGGTCATCGACGCGCCATCGGACAGCTGCGAGGAGTTGCCCGCAGTCACCGAGCCGTCTTCGGCAAACACCGGCTTCAACCCGGCCAGACTTTGCAAGGTAGTATCAGGGCGATTGCAGTCATCACGGTCGACGATACCTTCCAGGATCTGCACCTGGCCGGTGGTTTTGTCTTCGACTGCGTATTTCACCGCCATTGGCACGATTTCATCGCAGAACAGCCCGGCGGCCTGGGCCTGAGCGGTGCGTTGCTGACTTTGCAGGGCGTAGAGGTCCTGCTCTTCACGGCTGACGTCATAGCGGCGGGCGACGATTTCGGCGGTCTGGCCCATGGGAAAATAAATACCCGGCACCTGCTCCTTGAGTAACGGGTTGATCAGATTGTCGGTGTTGACGCGGTTCATGGTCAGGCTGATGGACTCCACGCCACCGGCGATGATGATGTCGCTGCAACCGGAGGCAATCTGGTTGGCGGCAATGGCAATCGCCTGCAAACCCGAAGAGCAAAAACGATTGAGGGTCATGCCTGCCGTGCCGGTGCCCAGTTTCGATAACACCGCGACATTGCGGCCGATGTTGTAACCCTGGGCCGCTTCGTTGGAACCGGCGCCAACGATGCAATCCTCGACACTGGCCGGGTCGATGCCATTGCGGGTCAGCAGCGCATTGACGCAATGGGCAGCCATGTCATCAGGACGAGTCTGGTTGAACTTGCCACGAAAGGATTTGGCCAGGCCAGTCCGCACGCTATCGACGATCACCACTTCACGCATGGCATACCTCATTGTTGTCGGTCAGGGATGGAATCAGCATAAATCCACCCTATTGCCGACCGCGACAATCATTCATCTCGCGTATGCGCAACCATCGGCTTACTTGTTGTCCTTTTTCGCCTTCCTGTCGTGTTTGTCGGACTTCTCGAAGGCCTCCTCCAGCGCCCGATTGATGGTGCGCAACACCTTGACCCGGGCCCAGCGTTTGTCGTTGGCCTCCACCAGCGTCCAGGGTGAAATCTCGGTGCTGGTACGGTCGACCATGTCACAGACGGCGACGCGGTAGTCATCCCATTTTTCGCGGTTGCGCCAGTCGTCCTCGGTGATCTTGAAGCGTTTGAAGGGGATTTCTTCGCGGTCCTGGAAACGCTCCAGCTGGGTTTGTTTGTCGATGGCCAGCCAGAACTTCACCACGATCACGCCGGAATCACTGATCTGCTCTTCGAAGTCATTGATCTCGGCATAAGCGCGCATCCAGTCGGCACGGCTGCAATAGCCTTCGATCCGCTCCACCAGCACCCGGCCATACCAGGAGCGGTCGAACACGGTGAATTTTCCCCGCGCCGGAATATGCCGCCAGAACCGCCAGAGATACGGTTGAGCGCGTTCTTCTTCTGTCGGTGCGGCGATCGGCACGATGCTGTATTGACGCGGATCGAGGGCCGCCGCCACTCGCCGGATTGCCCCGCCCTTGCCCGCCGCATCATTGCCCTCGAACACCGCCACCAGCGCGTGTCTGCGCATGCGTTTGTCACGCATCAAACCAGAGAACCGCGCCTGCTCGGTGATCAGTTGCTCTTCGTAGTCGTCCTTATCCAGGTTCAGGGTCATGTCCAGGCTGCCGAGCAGACTCAGCTGATCGACGCTACCCATCAGTGGCGCGGCGTTCACCGTATCCGGTTTGACCTTGGGTCGGCGCAGGGCGCTTTGCAGACCTTCGAGCAGGATCTTGCCTACCGTCAGGCTACGATAATGCGCGTCGACACCTTCGATCACATGCCAGGGCGCGTAATCACGGCTGGTGCGACGCAGCACCCGTTCGCCGAAGCGCACAAACTTGTCGTAGGTTTGCGATTGCTGCCAGTCCAGCGGGCTGATACGCCAGCTGTGCAGCGGATCATCCTGCAAGACCTTGAGGCGGGTTTTCATCTGTTTCCTGGACAGGTGAAACCAGAACTTGAAGATCAGCGCGCCTTCATCGCAGAGCATTTTTTCAAACCGCTCGGCCTGGTTGATCGCCTGGTCCAGCACCGCGTCCTTGAACAGACCATGAACCCGGCCCTGCAACATCTGGCTGTACCAGTTGCCAAAGAAAATCCCCATCCGCCCCTTGGCCGGCAGCATCCGCCAGTAACGCCAGGCCGGTGGGCGGGCCAGCTCTTCATCGGTCTGCTGATCGAACGTGCGAACCTCGATAAACCGCGGGTCCATCCATTCGTTGAGCAATTTGACCGTCTCGCCCTTGCCAGCGCCTTCGATGCCGTTGATCAACACGATGACCGGGAAGCGCCCTTGCTGTCGCAGTTCGAACTGGGCTTCGATCAAGGCTTCACGCAGGGCCGGCACTTCGGCCTCAAAGGTTTCTTTGTCGATGGCGTGACCGATTTCAGCGGATTCGAACATGGGGCGGCTCCCTTCCAGGTTTGAGCAAGACTAGCGGATTGGGCAGCGCTTTGTCTGAGCAATGCAGCAGGCGCTGCCAAGGACCGATTCCGGGTGCAGCGATCAGCTAGAATGGCCACCTTGCCGTTGCCGAGCCAAACATGACCACTGAAATGTCCCACGCCCAGATTGACTGGGACGACCAAGGCCGTCCGCGCTCGCGCGTGTTTGACGATGTGTATTTCTCCGATCAGTCGGGCCTTGAGGAAACCCGCTATGTGTTCATCGAACAGAATCGCTTGGGCGAGCGCTTTGCCGCATTACCGGCCGATGGGCGACTGGTGATCGGGGAAACCGGTTTCGGCACCGGGCTGAATTTTCTCTGCGCCTGGCAGTTGTTCGAGCAACAGGCTGTGGCCGGTGCGCGGCTGCATTTCGTCAGCGTGGAGAAATACCCGCTCAGCCACCCCGACCTGCAACGCGCCCTTGCCCTTTGGCCTGGGCTCAAGCTTTTTGCCGATCAGCTCCTGGAGCAATATGTCGCTATCCATCAGGGCTTCCAGCGCCTGGTGCTCGGTGGCGGGCGCGTGACCCTGACCTTGCTGATCGGTGATGCGCTGGAGCAACTGCCACAACTTGACGCACAGATCGATGCCTGGTTTCTCGACGGCTTCGCCCCGGCGAAGAACCCGGACATGTGGACCCCCGAGCTGTTTGCCGAACTCGCCCGGCTGGCCGCGCCCGGCTCGACCATCAGTACCTTTACCAGCACCGGCTGGGTACGACGCCTGCTCAATGCGGCCGGTTTCAAAATGCGCCGCACGCCGGGCATCGGTCACAAATGGGAAATCCTGCGGGGCGAATTCCTCGGCTGGCCGCAAGACGTGCCTCTGCCTGCCGCTGGCAAGCCGTGGTTCGCCCGTCCTGACCCGCTCGTTAGCGAACGTCGAGCCTTGGTCATCGGTGGCGGACTGGCCGGTTGCGCCAGCGCTGCGAGCCTTGCTGCACGCGGTTGGCACGTCAGCCTGCTGGAGCGCCACGGCGAGCTGGCCCAGGAAGCCTCGGGCAATCCGCAAGGGGTGCTGTACCTGAAACTGTCGGCACACGGCACGGCATTGTCACAGTTGATCGTCAGTGGTTTCGGCTACACCCGACGCCTGCTCGAACACCTGCATCGCGGTATCGATTGGGACGGCTGCGGTGTGCTGCAACTGGCCTTCAACGTCAAGGAAGCAGAGCGCCAGGCGCAGCTTACGGCCGCTTTTTCTCCGGACCTGTTACACCTGCTGGATCAGCCGCAAGCACAAGCTCAGGCGGGTATTGGTCTTGAGCATGGTGGCCTGTTTTTCCCCGAAGGCGGGTGGGTTCACCCACCCGCTTTGTGTCAGTGGCAAGCGACGCACCCGACGATTGAATTGCTGACGCATCACGATGCGTTGGAACTGCGCAAGATCGATGATCAATGGCAAGCCTGGAGCGGTTCAACATTGTTGGCTTCAGCCCCGGTGGTGATTTTGGCCGGTGCTGCCGAGATCAAGCGCTTCCCGGCAAGCAGCCAACTGCCGCTCAAACGTATTCGCGGACAGATCACCCGCCTGGCACAGACGTCTGAAAGCACGAGCCTGGCAACCGTGGTCTGCGCCGAAGGTTATGTCGCCCCTGCCCGGCTGGGCGAGCACACCCTGGGCGCCAGCTTCGATTTCAAGAGCGATGACCTGACCCCGACCACAGCCGAGCACGCGGGTAATCTGGAACTACTCAAAGAGATTTCGAGCGATCTGGTTGAGCGCTTGCACGCTGCGCAACTGGACCCCGGGCAGCTTCAGGGCCGCGCGGCCTTTCGCTGCACCAGCCCCGATTATTTGCCCATCGTCGGTCCATTGGCCGATCACCAGGCCTTTGCTCAAACCTACACCGCGTTGAGCAAGGACGCCCGGCAAGTGCCCGACATCCGTTGCCCTTGGCTGGACGGTTTGTACGTTAACAGCGGCCATGGCTCTCGCGGATTGATCACCGCCCCATTGTCGGGGGAGTTACTGGCGGCCTGGCTGACCAACGAACCGCTGCCGCTGCCCAGAAGCGTGGCCGAGGCCTGTCACCCGAATCGCTTTGCCTTGCGCACACTGATTCGCGGCAAGGCCTGATGCGCGACGGTACGCAATGGAAAGCGCAATGAGCCGATCAACACAGTTGCGCCTACTGGCCGCGCGGCCCCAAGCCCAGTAGCATCTCCAGGATTGTTTACCTGAGGTACCTATGCTGATTCCCTACGACCAACTTGAAGTCGACACCCTGACCCGCCTGATCGAAGACTTCGTCACCCGTGACGGCACCGACAATGGCGATGAAACTCCGCTGGAAACCCGCGTGCTACGGGTTCGCCAGGCGTTGACCAAAGGTCAGGCGCTGATTGTCTTTGATCCGGACAGCCAGCAATGCCAATTGATGCTCAAGCACGACGTACCCAAAGAACTGTTTGATTGAGGCTGTCTGCTGCGATTGATCTGCCTCGTTCGCGGGAAGGTTTCAGACGCTGGAAAAGCGGGGGCCAAACAGAATGATGCTCGCACCGATCACACAAAGGGCAACGCCCAGCCAGTCTGAACTCAAGGGACGAACCCGCTCGACCACGCCAAGCCAGCCGATGGACGCAATGATGTAAATACCGCCGTAAGCCGCGTAGGCGCGGCCGGCGTAGTTCGCTTCAACCTTGGTCAACAGCACCGCAAAGAGCATCAGGCTGAGTAACGCAGGCACAATCCACCAGGCACTTTTACCCTGGCGTAACCACATCCAGAACGCGAAACAGCCGGCGATTTCAAACAGCGCCGCAAGAAAAAACCACAGGTAATTGAGCATGCAACGGTCTCCTCAAGGCTGGCAGAATCGGCAACCCTAACGAGGCAGCTCCCCGTGAGCAAGTTCAGCCGGCGGTTTGTTTGGCCTTGGCGCGCATCTTGTCCGCCATCACAGTCATTTCGTTGTAGAGCAACTGCGGGGTCTTCTGCTTCAGCGCCCAGGCCATGCGCCCCTGTTCATGGGGCAGAATCATGAATTCACCCTCGGCAACATGTTGGTAGATGTAGTCGGCGATATCGCTGGCGCTGATCGGAGAGCTTTCCAGCAGTTTGCCGACCTGGGCTTTCATGGCGGGTGTCGGGCCACGGAAGGAATCCAGCAGGTTGGTCTGGAAGAACGACGGGCAAACCACGTGCACAGCGATTTCCTGGTGCGCCAGTTCAATCAACAGGCTTTCGGACAAGGCCACCACGCCGGCCTTGGCCACGTTGTAGTTGCTCATCGCAGGGCCTTGCATCAAGGCTGCCATGGAGGCGATGTTGATGATCTTGCCTTTGCTTTTTTCCAGCAGCGGCAGGAAGGCCTTGCAGCCTTTGACCACCCCCATCAGGTTGATCGAGATCTGCCAGTCCCAGTCTTCGAGGGACAGCTCACTAAAGAAGCCGCCCGAGGCCACGCCTGCGTTATTGACGATGACATCGATGCCGCCCAGCTTCACTTCGCAGGCTTGAGCAAACGCGGTCAATTGGCTGTAGTCGCGCACATCACAACGCTGGATAAAACCGTCGCCTCCGGCTTCACGAACCAGTTTGAGTGTCTCTTGCAAACCCGCCTCGCTGACATCCGACAAGGCTAACCGCCAGCCTTCACGGGCCCAGCGCAGAGCGATTTCGCGACCAAGGCCGGATCCAGCGCCGGTGATCATCATGCGATTTTGCATAGGAAGTTGCCTTGTTGTTCCGGGGAAGATGAGCCGCAGTGTAGCGAAGGACTTTCCTCCATCCACGCACCATCAGAGTGCTGAATGCCCCAGGCAAACCACGGAGCTGTACGACGACAAATTGCGTTGCAGCCAATCGCAGGCAAGCCTTGCTCCTACAGTTTTAACGCGTACTCGCAGGAGCGAGGCTTGCCCGCGATTGAACGATAACGCGGTCTTGCTGAATGAATGCAGCAAGTAAAAACAAAAGAAATAAGCCAGGCACCGGAAAACATGTTCAAAAAAAGAGGCCCACATGGGGCCTCTTCCTTATTGAGCCAAACCCTTAGTCCGGGTTGCCGTCGACAACGCCTGCGGTGTTATCGAGCAGGCTCTTGGTAGCGGTCTGCAGGAACGCGTCCAATTTCTGCTTGAGGCCGGCTTCATCCGGCGAGTTCGGGATCACCTGACCTCCAGGGTTGGCCCCAAGCTTGTACTGCCAGACCTTGGCCGGCATATCCTTGGGTTGTACCAGAATGTGGTCACCGTTGATGATGGCCACCGTCGGTTCGTTACCCGAAGGTTTGATGACACCGATGCCCTTGTCGCCTTCCGGCAGGTTGAGCAAGTCACGCCCCCAGCATTGCTGGCGGAACTCGCCACCGATACGACCCATGATGGTCGGCACGATATCAATCTGCGTGCCCACGATGTCACTGCGCTTGCCGAACTTCTCCTGGAGGCCCGGAGCGATCATCAGCATTGGCACGTTGAAACGTCCCAGGTCCATCTCGGTGATCTGCTGATCGTTACCAAACCCGTGGTCACCCACAACGACAAACAAGGTTTCTTTGAAATACGGCTCTTTACGCGCTTTTTCGAAGAACTGGCCCAAAGCCCAGTCGGCGTAGCGCATGGCAGTCAAGTGCTCGTTCAATGTGCCGCTGTCCGTAACCTTGTCGACGGGCAAGGGTGTCGGCAACGCATACGGTGTGTGGTTGGACAGGGTTTGCAGCAGTGCGTAGAACGGTTTTTTGCCATCGCGTTTCTTCAGTTCTTCGAGGCCACGATTGAACATGTCCTGATCGGAAACACCCCACGTCGGATCGGAGAACACCGGGTCGATGAAGTCGTTACGACCAATGAAGTTGGTCATGCCCTGATTGCTGAAGAAGCCTGATTGGTTATCCCAGGCAAAGTCGCCGTTATAGACGTACACATCGTCATACTTACGAGTGCTGAGCAATTGAGGCAGACCGGACAGCTTGTGGCTGCCTTCCGGGGTTTGCATCAGGTACTCGAAGCCTGGCAGGTTGGGGAAGCAAGCCATGGTCGCAAACATACCCTGGTGGGTATGGGTACCGTTTGAGAAGAAACGGTCGAACAAAAGGCCTTCTTTCGACAGATTATCGAAGTACGGCGTGATATTGCCGGGACGACCCAGCGCGCCCACCGAATGACCGGCGAAGCTTTCCATCAGAATGACCACGACGTTTTTGATCGGCAGGGTATTTGCCTCCGGCGGCGTAGTATCGCGACGCATGGCGGCAATATCGGCGTCGACCAGCTTGTCGTTGGCCACCAGCAACATGTCGCGCACGGTCTGCTGAGCCAAAGGCTGATCCAGAGTGGCTTTCCAGATATTGGAGCGATCGTCGGACAAACGGCTCTCCGCCGCGGAGATCAGTGTCAACGTTCCGTTGAGGCCCAACTGGTTGGCAAAGTTGGAGTTGGTGGTGTAGGCATCACCCCAACGCAGCGGCGGGCCTTGACGCAAGGTGCCACGGGCAGCCACGACACAAATCAGCATACATACCACGAATACACCAATGCGCACGTACCACGGGGCGATTTGACGCGTGCCGATGCTGCCACCGCTGAACGGGCCACGAGGCCGGGTCGCACGGTCGGCGCCCTTGAACGCCAGGCTCAACAACCAGGTGCCAACGACCCAGGCCAGCAGATAGCGAACCACCGGGAAGCCGTACCAGAGCATGCTCATCACGGTTTTCGGGTCTTCCTTCACGTACTGGAAGACCAACCCGTTAAGGCGCTGGTGAAACTCGCGGTAGAAGTCCATCTCCATCAGGCCGAGGAACAGCGCAATGCTGGAGGCGATGGTCAGCCAGAAACGGAAGAAACCACGGGCGGCCATGATCCGGGCGCTGAACAGTGCCAGCAGCAGCGGGATACTGATGTAGACCACCAGACGTACGTCAAAACGCAGGCCGTTGGCAAAGGCTTCGAGGAAGGTCGAGGCCGGGGTGTCAAGGATCATCTCTCGGTTATAAACCAGCAGCGCCACGCGCAGCACAGAGAGCATCACCATCATGACCAGGGCGCAGAGTAGCGTATATGCCAGATGCGATTTGACGGTCGGTTGCAGCAAGCGACTTGAAGCTCGCTGCTGACTCAGGGCGTCCGGGATTGCCATGTCGATTCAGAACTCATTGGAAGTTAAAATTTCATAAATGCAGCTGCGCCCTGCCCTCTCATAGCCATTACTTGTACGTATTGGTCGCGGGGTTTTCGCGGTACGCAAATGGTGCACGATCACTCGCGGCATTGCCATTTATTACTGGCATGCGCTCCCAGCGTGGTGTTTCAAGGCTCTGGAACAGGAGGCTGCTGAAGGCTGAGCGCGGAAAACAGCGGGTGCGAATTGTCTTGGAGCGGTTGTGAAAATTTCGTTCAACGCACATTTTGACACATAAAAAAGGGCCTTGCGGCCCTTTCATCAACACTGTTGCTTAGTCATTGCTCGGTTTATTAATCGCCTGCAATACATATTGCGGCAAGGCGAAAGCGCCGATATGAATCTCAGGGTTGTAATAGCGAGTGATGATGCCGCTGCCAGCAAAACGCTGACTCAGAGTCTCGCGGGACAACTTGCGGTAAGCGGTGTTGGTCGCGCCCCAGGCGAAGGTCATCGCGCCGCCGATGTAGGTCGGCACCGCAGCCTGATAGAAGTGCCAGTCCGGGAACAGGCTACGCATACGACCGGCAGTGGTTTTCACTTCGCTCAGTTGCATGAACGGCGTGCCGTTCTGGGTCACCAGGATGCCGCCCTCGTTCAGGCAACGGTGGCACGCCTGATAGAAGTTTTCCGAGAACAGCACTTCGCCCGGACCGATCGGGTCGGTGGAGTCGGAAATGATCACGTCGAACTTCTCTTCGGTGGTCGCGACGAAACGCATGCCGTCGTCGATCACCAGATTCAGGCGTGGATCATTGAACGCGCCCTTGGAGTGATCCGGTAGAAACTCTTTGCACATGTCGACCACGGTGCCGTCGATTTCGACCATGGTGATGTGTTCGATGCTGCGGTGCTTGGCTACTTCACGCAGCATGCCGCCATCACCACCACCGATGATCAGCACCCGCTTGGCAGTGCCATGGGCCAGGATCGGTACATGGGTGAGCATCTCGTGGTAGATGAACTCGTCGGCTTCGGTGGTCTGGATCACGCCGTCCAGGGCCATCACGCGACCCATGCGCGGGTTCTCGAAGATCACCAGATGCTGGTGTTCGGTGCGCACTTCGTGCAGCAGTTTTTCCATGCGGAAACGCTGGCCGTAGCCTTCGTAAAGGGTTTCCAGGTACTCGCTGTTCTGGGTGGTGCTCATGGGTAAGTCCCCCGGTAAATGCTGGTGGCAACGGACGGTCACCCGCCCATGCTGGCCAATCGTCGGCACGGGTGTCGGCAATTGACCAAGGAAAGGCGCGCATTCTACGTCGCAGAACATGACAGGTCGAACCTTCTGGCTCTATCTTTGTGCCTGACCTTTACCAAGAGCCAACAAGATGTTTTACCGCTATCACCCAAGCCCGATCGGGCCGCTGCTGCTGGCCGGGGATGAGCAGGGGCTGCGCCAGCTGTACATGGACAACCACCAGCACTGGACGCCGCCGCAGTACTGGTTCGAAGCCAGTAATGAACTCGATACCGTCTGTCGGCAACTGGATGAATATTTCGAGGGTAAGCGTGAGTGTTTCGATGTGCGCCTGGCACCTCAGGGCACGCCGTTCCAACAAACGGTGTGGCAGGCCTTGCAGCGAATCCCCTACGGCCATACCTGGAGCTACGCCGAGCTGGCGGTGCAGATCGGCAACCCGAAAGCCGTACGTGCGGTCGGCACCGCCAATGGCGCCAACCCGATATCGATCATCATCCCTTGCCATCGGGTGATCGGCAGCAACGGGACCCTCACCGGCTATGGTGGTGGACTGGAACGCAAACAAACGCTGTTGCAACTCGAGGGTGCGTGGCTGATTTGAACCGAGGCGCAGTCGCTGAGCTGGCAAAAAGATCGCAGCCTGCGCCAGCCCCTACATATTGTTGCCCCGTGGCCCGGCGATGGCCCAGATGATCAGACCCAGTACCGGCAGCAAGATAATCACCATCACCCAGATGATCTTCATCCCGGTATCGACGCCGCTTTTAAGAATGTTGATGATCGCCCAGATATCCAGGACAAGGACTATCAGGCCGACCAGACCATTGAAAGTGGAACCCACGGTGTCGCTCCTAAGTGATGGCTAGCACACTCAGGATAGCCGGGCTTGATAAGTATTCCGTCTGATTATGGTTAGACGTGAATCGCCACTCGTAGTGCTTCAAGGGACGGCGCAGCGTTGATGCCGACTTCGGCGCACAACTCCAGCACCCGTGGCACGTCGTTGCCATACACCAGCACCGCCTGAATTTCGTCATCGAGCAATTGGCTGAAGTTCATCAGCACATAACCACCGTTTTCAGGGTTCATGCTGCTCAGCTGGATCTGGATGCGGTTGAGCGCAGTCAACGCCTCGACTTTGGCAAGCTGTTTGGGTTTGATATTGAACGCCACGCCCGGGCCGAACGAAGCGACTATCCCGGCGAACAGGTCCATGTAGGTGTCCGCCTGAAACAACACGGTTTCCGGCAGGCTGCCCACCACGACCCACTCACCCAGCGGGATCGAAAACGTGTCGTCGTAGTTGATGTCCGGATTGGCCGCCAGGAAAGCGTCCGCGTCGGCGTAGGCTTGCGCAGCTTCGTCGGCGATCCGCGCCACTTCATCATCACCCATACACCCGGAGCTGATTTTGCTGATGAGTTCAACGAGGGCGGTTTTCATGGGCGAATCCTGTAACGAAGGAAATTTGAGGGCGCGAAGGATAGCGCATTCGGGGGCAAACCTGTGTAGCAGGCTGGCGCCAGCTGCTACGGACAACCTTGAACTCTCAGCCCGGCAACTTTTCCAACTGCGCCGTGGTGTCCGCTGCGCCCATGGTTTTTGCGGCGTCCAGCGCGGACACTCCATTGGCATCCCTGGCCTTTGGATCGGCGCCTTTGCTGATCAGGTAGTCGACGATTTGCGTACGGTTGAACATCGCCGCCATCATCAACGCGGTGCGACCGTCAAAGGACGAACCCTCGACCTCGGCGCCACCTTCGACCAGCACTTTGACCACCGGCAGGTCACCTTTGAACGCTGCGCCGGCAATCGGGCTTTGGCCGTTGTCGTTGCGGATCTCCGGATCAGCCTTGTGCTCGAGCAATACCCGCACCGCATCGACGTGCCCGTGATAGCTGGCGAGCATCAGCAAGGTATCGCCCTTGTGGTTGCGCAGATTGACCGGCAGGCCTTTGCTCAGCAGCGCCGCGAGCATGGCCGCGTCGCCTTCACGCGCTTTGTTGAACACCTGCTCGGCAAACTCCGCAGCTTCTTCTTCGGTCATCTGGCGGCTTTTGTCTGACATTCGGGACTCCACATTCTGATCGCAAAGTCGATAGTTTCCCGAGCGGCCTTACGCCTGTCACCCCTTTTTTCTCAAGGCCTGCCATAGTCAGAATCAATAGCGAAACTTGCCACCTTGAATATCCGCCAGCACCTGCTCGGTCACTAGCACGTAAGTGTCCGATCCCGGCACGCCCCTGACATTTTTTTGCATGAAGCCGACCTCGTTGCGAATCGGCGCACAGCGGTTCAGCGTGTTGCTGCGATCTGAAAATCCCTGCAAACCACGCAAAATGCACGATGCACGATGGCCACTCATGCAAATTGCACGAAGCCGAAATGCCTGTAAAATTATAACTTACTGATTTATATAGTATTTTTTATAGCGACAATACTGGCATAATCAATGCTCCTATCACTTCACGCTTGCCATTCAAGAGCTAACGGAGCTGATAGACATGAACCTTATCCAGGAAAAGTTCTCTTCTTTGTTCTCCGACTTCAACGTCACCACCCAGGCGCGGCCTGACGGCGGTATTGTGCTCACGTTGTGCGACCGCGAAGGTAAACAGCTCAAACGATCCATTTCTTATGCGCAGTTACATGCCGGCGACCAACTTTCCTGGGTGATCAGCGCGATTCGCCGCGACCTGGCAGAACAGGCCGGCGAACTGCCAAAGATTTCAATGCTGCAAAGCCAACAACGCTTTGCGCTGCCGACCTATTACTCGGCCTGATTCATCACCCGCTTCAACTGTTCAGGTCGTGAAGCCTTCTGGCTTCACGACCTGATTTCATTTTGGGGTCAGTTCAATCGCGCCCCAACCGCTGCGGCTTAGAACCCTGACGGATCTATTTGCGCGAAACTGTTCACGTTCAGATGCCCGGCCAGTTCACCGCCATTGCGCACCAGACCGCACGTGGCCATGCCCGCTTGCTGCGCCGCATCCAGCTCCTGGACGATATCGGACAAGAACAGAACGTGCTCGGGCTCGCAGCCAATCGCCTGGCTGATCCGCTGATAGGACTGCGCTTCGCGCTTGGGGCCCGACGTGGTGTCGAAATAGCCACTGAACAACGGCGACAAATCACCGGCTTCGGAGCAACCGAAAATCAGCCGCTGAGCCTGGATAGACCCGGAGGAGTAAACAAACAGTTGATAGCCGTCCTGATGCCAGCGTTCAAGCGCTTCGACCGCATCCGGGTAAACGTGCCCTTTGAGCAGCCCGGCTCGATACCCCTGCTCCCAGACCATCCCTTGCAAGGCTTTGAGTGGCGTCGCCTTACGGTCTTCGGCAATCCAGCTCAAGAGGATCTCGATGACCCGCTCAACGTCTGCCGTCGGTTCACCGCTGTCCTGACGAACCGCCTGCAGTTGCTCAGCCACGTTCGGTTGTTCGGCGTTCTTGCGGACAAACTCCGGAAGGTGTCGGGTGGCATAAGGAAACAGCACCTCAAACACGAAACTCACGGCGCTGGTGGTGCCTTCAATGTCGGTGAGAATGGCTTTGATCGACATCCGCTCAGTCCTCCAGGCGTGGGAAGCGATTGGCGATGTCTTCGCCAGTGAATTTGGCCACCCACCCCTCGGGATTGTTGAACAGGCGGATAGCCACAAAGTGCGGGTTCTCGCCCATGTCGAACCAATGCGGCGTACCCGCGGGTACCGAGATCAGATCATTTTTCTCGCAGAGCACGGCGTACACGTAATCGTCGATGTGCAGGGTGAACAAGCCACGCCCGGCGACAAAAAACCGTACCTCGTCCTCGGCATGCCGGTGCTCATCAAGGAACTTGGCACGCAGCTCGGCTTTTTGCGGGTGATCGCTGTTGAGGCTGATGACGTCGACAGTGATGTAACCGCGCTCGGTCATCAACTGATCGATCTGCACCCGATAAGCGGCGATCACTTCGTCCTGGCTCGCACCCGGTTCGATTCGTGTAGCGGCTTGCCAGCGGTCGAAGCGCACGCCCTTCTCGGCCAGGGTCGAAGAAATATCGTCGAAATGGGTCAGAACCTTGTTCGGCAGTTCCGGGCTGGATACGTGGTAAACGGACAGGCTGCTCATGCTGGCAACTCCTCGGTATCAGCATCGCCTTCCGGTTTTTTACAGACCGGTCAGGTGGTGCGTTTCATCAGGCGGTGAGCTACTTCTGAAGAAGTAAGCGTTAACGGTTAAGCACCGAGCGGGTCTTCAACTCACACTCGAACAAAAATTCAAAGGCTTCGATCTGCCGCAGCGCATCACTCATCCGCGCGCCCCAGGTGTACAGGCCATGGCCGCGGATCAGGTAACCCACGCAATCGGGGTGAGCCTCAAGCCAAGGCTGCACCCTGGCGGCCAGGCGAGCAATATCCTGATCGTTATCAAAGATCGGCACCCGCACTCTGGACTCGTGAGTGGAGATGCCACTGAATGCCTTTTGCAGTTCGTAGTCTTCGAACTCGATAAAGTCTTCGACGGTCAGCCGCGACAGTACGGTGGCGTTCACCGAATGCGTATGCAACACCGCGCCGATCTCCGGGCGCCAGCTGTAGAGCTGGGTGTGCAACAGGGTTTCGGCCGAGGGTTTCTTGCCCGGTTCCAGGCTGTTGCCGGACAGATCAGTGGCTAATACGTCATCGGGCCCCAACTGACCTTTATGCTTGCCGGAGACGGTCAGCAAGGCTTCGCCGGGCGACAGCCGGGTCGAGTAATTGCTGCTGGTGGCCGGCGACCAGCCGCGACCATAGAGAAAACGCCCGGCTTCGATGATTTCCAGGGCTAGCTGTTCACGGGTAAGGCTCATGGCCTGTCCTCTTGCATACGAGTGGCAATGATAACGGCTGCAGCCAGCGCTGCGAGACTGGCAATACTAAAGGTCAACGTCGCCCCCAGGGCATTCCAGCTGTAACCGGAATACAACGCGCCCAGCGCGCCGCCAGTGCCGGCCAGCGCGGCATATAGCGCCTGGCCCTGACCTTGCTGACGAGCACCGAAGCTACGTTGCACGAAATGGATGGCAGCCGCATGAAAGCTGCCGAAGGTGGCCGCGTGCAGCACTTGAGCAAACAGCAGCACCCATAAAAACTCAGCGAAGGAGCCCAGCAACAACCAGCGCAACGCGGCCAGCAGGAAACTCGCCATCAGCACGCGACGCACGGAGAACCGCACCAGAATCTTGCTCATGGCCAAAAACATCAGCACTTCGGCGACAACACCCAACGCCCAAAGCATGCCGATCAAGCCACGGGTGTAACCCAGTCGCTCGAGGTGCAGAGTCAGGAAGGTGTAATAAGGTCCATGACTCATCTGCATCAGCCCCACACAGGCATAAAACGCCAATACGCCGGGGCTGCGCAATTGCTTTACAAAACCCTCTCCCGCCAGACGACTGCCCTGGACTGGCTGGGCATTCGGCACCCAGGCGCTGCTGACGACGATCCCGGCCATGATCACCACTATCGCCACCGGATAAATGTCCAGACTCAGCCATTCGAACAAGCGTCCAAGCGCCACCACCGTGATGATGAAACCGATGGACCCCCATAAGCGGATCTGGCTGTAACGCGAGGTCTGGTCGTTCAAGTGCGCCAGGGTGATGACTTCGAACTGTGGCAACACCGCGTGCCAGAAGAACGCATGCAAGGCCATGACCATCGCCAGCCAGGCGTAGCTCTTGCTGAGGAAGATCAGTGAAAAGCTCAGCAACGTGCAGACCGCGCCAAAACGCACGATCGCCAGTCGGCGCCCGGTGTAATCACCGAGCCAGCCCCAGATATTCGGCGCCACGCAGCGCATCAGCATAGGGATCGCCACCAGCTCGCCAATGCGCGCGCTGGAAAAGCCCAGGTGATCGAAATACAGCGCCAGAAACGGCGCCGTCGAACCGAGCAAGGCGAAATAGAACAGATAGAAACTGGATAACCGCCAGTACGGCAGCGCCGCCACGGCCGTCAGACCGTGGCGACTGGCTGGGCGCCGCCGGCCATTACAGCTGGCCCAGCACCGGTGTGCTCACGCGCACGTCCGCGTTCTGCCCGCGATTGCGCAGCAAGTGGTCCATCAGCACGATGGCCATCATCGCTTCGGCGATCGGCGTGGCGCGGATGCCGACGCACGGGTCGTGACGGCCCTTGGTGATGACATCCACCGGATCGCCGTGCACATCAATGGAGCGGCCCGGTGTGGTAATGCTCGAAGTCGGCTTGAGGGCCAGGTGCGCAACGATCGGCTGCCCGGAGGAAATCCCGCCCAGAATGCCGCCGGAGTTATTGCTGAGGAACCCTTGTGGGGTCATTTCGTCACGGTGCTCGGTGCCGCGCTGGGCGACACTGGCGAAACCGGCACCGATTTCCACGCCCTTGACCGCGTTGATGCTCATCAGTGCATGGGCCAGTTCAGCGTCGAGGCGGTCGAAAATCGGCTCGCCCAGACCCGGCATCACGCCCTCGGCGACCACGGTTATCTTCGCACCGATGGAGTCCTGATCACGGCGCAGCTGGTCCATGTAGGCTTCAAGCTCCGGCACTTTGTCCGGATCGGGGCAGAAGAAGGCGTTCTCTTCCACCGAATCCCAGGTCTTGAACGGGATTTCGATCGGCCCCAGCTGACTCATGTAACCGCGAATTACGATGCCCTGGCCGGCCAGGTATTTTTTCGCAATCGCGCCGGCCGCCACGCGCATGGCGGTTTCCCGCGCCGAACTGCGACCGCCGCCGCGATAATCGCGTTCGCCGTATTTATGGTGATAGGTGTAATCGGCATGGGCTGGACGGAACAGATCCTTGATCGCCGAGTAGTCCTTGGACTTCTGGTCGGTGTTGCGGATCAACAGACCAATCGGGCAACCGGTGGTGCGGCCTTCGAAAACCCCGGAGAGGATTTCGACTTCATCGGCTTCCTGGCGCTGGGTAGTGTGGCGGCTGGTGCCGGGCTTGCGCCGATCCAGATCGCGTTGCAGGTCGTCCAGCGACAGCTCAAGGCCCGGCGGGCAGCCGTCGACAATGGCGACCAACGCCGGACCATGGCTTTCGCCAGCGGTGGTGACAGTGAACAGCTTGCCGTAGGTATTGCCGGACATGCAGGGCGCTCCGCGAAATCAGCTCAAAAAACCAAAGGCGCCAGTATACGCAGGCTGCCTCAGTAGTTCATCCTCGAACCTTATCGGTGCCTGCGAGTCCAACCTGCACCTTGTCCATGATGGCGCGATGATGCTGCGAGTTCTTGTCTTGAGCCTTTCCCTGTTTACCGGCCTGGTCCAGGCCTCCGTCCTGCAACGCCCGCTCAGTCTGGACACCGGCAACGGCGAATTGTATGGCTCGATGTTACTGCCAAAATCCGACGCACCGGTGCCTGTGGTGTTGATCATCTCAGGCTCCGGCCCCACCGATCGCGACGGCAACAACCCCGAAGGCGGGCGCAACGACAGCCTCAAACGCCTGGCCTGGGTGCTTGCCAAACACAACATCGCCAGCGTGCGTTACGATAAACGCGGCGTCGCCGCCAGCCTCGCGGCCACCCCCGACGAACGCAATCTGACCCTCGACGACTATGTGGCCGACGCCGTGGCCTGGGGCAAGAAGCTCAAGGCCGATCCACGCCTGGGTAAATTGATTCTCCTCGGACACAGCGAAGGGGCGCTGATCGCCAGCCTCGCAGCGCCTGAAGTGGATGCCGCGGCGGTGATTTCCGTCTCCGGCAGCGCCCGCCCGATCGACCAGGTATTGCGTCAACAATTGAGCTATCGCCTGCCAGCACCGTTGATGCTGCGCAGCAATCAGCTGCTCGACAGTCTCAAGGCCGGGCACGTCGTCGACGACGTGCCAGCACCACTGTTAGTGATTTTCCGCCCCAGCGTACAGCCATATCTGATCACGCTGTTTCGCCAGGACCCGGCGGCGGCCTTCGCCAAACTGAAGATGCCGGCCTTGATCATCCAGGGCAGTAACGACATTCAGGTCGGCGTCGGCGATGCGCAAATGCTCAAGGCGGCCAAACCGGACGCCGAACTGGCACTGATCAGCGGCATGAACCACGTCATGCGCATCGTGCCCAACGATATCAGGCGCCAAATGGCCTCTTACAAAGACCCGCAACTACCGCTGGCTGCGGAGTTGGGCGCGCATATCTTGAGCTTTATTGAAGGACTTCGCGCCAGTTAAGCGGCTTTGCCCCTCCAGTCCTGAAAAAAACGGCCGATAAACCATTGCCGGCAGTTCACTTGCAATCGGCAAGCAGGACTTGGACAGGATTTCGCCGTAATGACTGATACCCAGAATTCACCCGAAACAGCAGCCGATGAAATCGCCCCGCAAGCGGTCGAACTGCCGTGGGCCGACGTCCAGGTCGAGCACCACAAGATGCTCCGCCTGGCGCCGCTGCAAACCGATCGCGCCACCGGCGGACGGCCTTTACGCTTTGTCGAATTCGGCTTCGCCGAGCGCAACGGCAAGGACCACAGCCTGCTGCGGATGAATATCCAGTTACCGGGCCAGCGCGTTCGCAAAGAGCAGAACTATCTGGACGTGTGGGTCGATCACGCTACCCGCCGGGTGCGTTTCAGCCCTGAAATCGGCTTGCAGATCGAACCCTGGAACCGTGGGATCGGCCGTTTCCTGATGGCTCAGGGGGTCACTTGGGCGCAGAAAAAATGGTCGAATTACCGCGTCGATGGCATGGATCTGTCGAACAAGGATGCCCTCAATGAGGACACGCGTCTGCGCCGTGATCACTTTTTGCGCATCCATGGTTTCGATGTGGTTTACGCCGATGTCCAGCACCTGAAGGGCAGTGTGAAAGATGTGCTGGTCAGTGAGCTGCGGGGAAACTGGAACACTGAAAAGCTGCAGTTCGTAGAAATTCTCGAAGCCGCGCAGATGCTCCAGCAAGCCGAGCAAAACCTGGCGGAACAAGAAGTCAAACTACGCCAGCAGGAAGAAAAGGTCAGCAAGTTCAAACGCGAAGATATCGGGTTGCGCTTCACCATTACTTGCCTGGTGGCGTTCTCGGTGTTCCAGGCCGGGTTGTTGATCTGGATTGCTACCCATCGTTAATCCACTTGATCGGCAGGAGCCTTCGATAACGCCGAAGGCTCCCAAGCCGCCTCGAATCAGCTCGTTTTACGGAACACAAACACCAGACCGACGATGATCAGCAACATGCCGAGCATGCTCAGCGCCGCCAGTTTGTTGCCAAAGAACAGATAGTCCATCACCGCTGTTACCGCCGGCACCAGATAGAACAGACTGGTGACATTCACCAGATTGCCCCGGGCGATCAAGCGATACAGCAACAGGGTCGCCAGCACCGAGACCACCAGCCCCATCCACAACACCGGCACGATAAAACCCGTGCTGTGTTCAATGTGAAACGGCTGGAACGGCACAAACACCCCGCACAACAACAGGCCGGCCAGGTATTGGACTGGCAGCGTGCCCAACGGGTTATCGGTAATGCGCTTCTGCATGATCGCGCCGAACGTCATGCTCGCCAGCGCCAGCAAACCGAAGAGCATCCCGGCCAAGGACATACCGGCCAGGCCAATGCCCTGATAAACCACCATGACCAGACCTGCCAGCCCGAGCCCCAGACCGAAGATCC
This sequence comes from Pseudomonas sp. GW821-FHT04C07, assembly GCF_059420325.1. Taxonomy (NCBI): domain Bacteria; kingdom Pseudomonadati; phylum Pseudomonadota; class Gammaproteobacteria; order Pseudomonadales; family Pseudomonadaceae; genus Pseudomonas; species Pseudomonas sp. GW821-FHT04C07. The sequence goes on along the minus strand of NZ_JBWKTM010000013.1, from coordinate 111,987 downwards.
GGCGCCATGAACGCTGACGCTCCATCAGCACCACGGTGAGGATCGGTTGAACGCCCATGATGGTGGCCATTACCCCGGGGGTGACCTTCAAGTCGAGGGCCAGCAGATAGAAAATCTGATAAGCCCCCAGCAACACCACGCCGGTAGCCGCCGCATAAAGCATCGGTTTGCCGCCACGGGGCAGTCTCAATTTGAGCAATGGCATCAACAGCACCAGCCCGAACAGCGCAATGGCGAAGCGGATCAGCAGGAAGGCAAACGGTGAAGCGTGGGCCAGGCCCCATTTAGAGAAGATCGCCCCGCTGCTCCAGAGCAGGACGAACAGGCTCGTCGAGGCCGCCGCGGCCGCGGATTTTTTCGAAATGACAAACATGGATACCACCTGTAGTCAGGCAAAAACGCCAACTCAGCAAACGCTGAAATTCAGTAGTTTTTTTCAGACGGGCACAGGGAACAGCAAACGAAGCTGATCAGCCCGAAATGCCAACGCCTGGCGGTGATACGACTGCGCACACCGGCGTGCTACTGACAGGTGGGGGGTAATGACTGATCTGCGCAGGCTGTTGACCCCCGCACGGCACGACGCCAGCGTTGACCGCTGAATCGACTACCGCGTTGATGAGGGAAACCGGCATGTGCTGATCTTTTTGAGGGAAATCAAGGTGGATGTTGAAATGCACCGAGCGCCGACTATAACCAGCGCTCGATGCCTATTGCAACGACTTGCAACGACTTAGCCAAACAACCAGTAACCCAGCAACGTCAGCGCCACCACCGCCAGCACAGGTCGCAGGACGCGATACAGTTTGGGATTGCGGCGTTTCCATTGTTTGACCACGCCACTGAAGCGGTCGCTGGAGTTCTTGGTCCAGGCGTAGGCCTGGTTGATCCCGCCGACGCGTTCGTCGTCGAGGTTCTGTGGTGCCGTGGCGCGGCCCAGCACGCCACTGACCCAGCGATTGATGCGGGTCATGAGGCGGCTGCTCAGGGGACGCTCGATGTCACAGAACAGGATCACGCGGGTCTTCTCGGTTTCGTTCTTGACCCAATGCACGTAGGTTTCGTCGAACATCACGTCTTCGCCATCGCGCCAGGCGTAGACCTGACCGTCAACGAAAATCCGGCAATCGTCGGAGTTCGGTGTCGACAGCCCCAAGTGATAACGCAACGAACCGGCAAACGGATCGCGGTGCGGGTTGAGGTGGCTACCGCCCGGCAGCAAGGCAAACATCGCGCCTTTTACATTGGGAATACTGCTCAACAATGCCACGGTTTTCGGGCAGAGCACATTGGCCGACGGCAGCGGCTTGTCGTACCACTTGAGGTAAAAACGCTTCCAGCCCTTCTTGAAGAACGACCCAAAACCGGCGTCGTTGTTCTTCTCGGCAGCGCGGATGTAGCCTTCGTCGAACAAGTGCATTGCTTCGTCGCGGATGACTTCCCAGTTGTCTTTGAGTACATCCAGTTCCGGGAACTTGCTGCGATCCAGGTACGGTTTGGATGGCACGCCGGAGAACAGGTACATCAAGGCGTTATAGGGCGCGAACAATGCCGAATGGTTGACGAATTGACGCAATACCGGCAAACGCGCCTTGCCGCGCAAATGCACATAAAGCGTGCTGCCCAGGAACAGCAGCAACACCGACGCCTTGGCGGCAAAGGAAAAGGTCATGCAACAACTCCTTGAAAATAGGCAACTCTGTGCTGCGTCATTTACCCGACATGGCAGCCGGGCATGATAAACACTACCGGCCTCGGGAAAAACCCGCATAACTCAACATTCAGTGTTAAGGGATACGCAATAAAGCACTTATTAACATAAGGCGGTTGAATGGGAGCTGATGTGGGTCAGCACAATTGTGCCCAGACTGTTTGCGACCGCTTCGCGATCGATCGCGGGCAAGCCTCGCTCCTACAGGGATCCGCCGCACCATAGGAGCACTCCTTGCCCGCGAAGGCGTCCTCACAGACGCTAAAAAACTATCGACACAAGATCGTTACTGCTGATTTTCCTGTTCAGTAAACAAATCGCTGAACAACATGCTCGACAGGTAACGCTCACCCGAGTCCGGCAGGATCACCACAATAGTCTTGCCCTGCATTTCCGGGGTTTCGGCCAGCCGCGCGGCGACGGCCATGGCCGCACCACTGGAAATACCGCACAAAATCCCCTCTTCCTGCATCAACCGTAGCGCCATGGTCTTGGATTCTTCATCGCTGACCAATTCGACCCGGTCGACCATCGACAGATCAAGGTTGTTCGGCACAAATCCGGCGCCGATGCCCTGGATCTTGTGCGGACTCGGTTTTATTTCTTCCCCTGCGAGCTTCTGAGTGATGACTGGTGAGCTAATCGGCTCCACCGCCACCGACAGAATCGGCTTGCCCTGGGTGTTCTTGATGTAGCGCGACACCCCGGTAATAGTCCCGCCGGTGCCCACACCCGCCACCAGCACGTCTACCGCACCGTCGGTGTCATTCCAGATTTCCGGGCCGGTGGTTTTTTCATGAATAGCCGGGTTGGCCGGGTTATCGAATTGTTGTGGCATGAAGTACATCGCCGGATCGCTGGCGGAAATCTCGGTAGCCTTTTCGATGGCGCCTTTCATGCCTTTGGCAGGGTCAGTCAGCACCAATTCGGCACCCAGCGCCTTGAGAACCTTGCGTCGTTCGATACTCATGGACGACGGCATGGTCAGCACCAACTTGTAACCGCGAGCTGCCGCGACGAACGCCAGGCCGATACCGGTATTGCCCGAGGTCGGCTCGATAATGGTCATACCAGGCTTGAGCTTGCCGGTGCTTTCGGCGTCCCAGATCATGCTTGCGCCAATCCGGCACTTGACTGAATACCCTGGATTACGCCCTTCGATCTTGGCCAGAATCGTCACGCCACGGGGGGCGATGCGGTTGATCTGTACCAGGGGCGTATTGCCGATGGAGTGGGCGTTATCAGCAAAAATACGGCTCATGGCTGGGTCCTTATGCAGCATTGAAGAGGCCTTCAAGGGTATGCCTCGTGCTCATGGGCGTCCAGTCAGCCGAGCGACTGTCGTGTAGAACAATCAATGGCTTAATGCGACTTGAGACTAACCAGCACAACGCATCGGTTGACTAGTTTTTGCGGGTCACTTGATAACGGCCGGTTTCTTCGGCTGCTTGCAGTGCGGGCGATGCCAGCTCCTGCAACGAGTCCCAGCCCAGACAGGCCAGCGCCAGAGACCGAGGCACCGGCTCGCGGCCGTTACTGTAGCGGGAGATGCTACGCGTACTGACCCCCAGCGCTTCGGCGGCCTGGCTAAGTGGCAACCCGGTACGGGCTCGCCAGCCGATGAAGATCCGGGTGTTTTCATCTGCAGCATTCTGCGCCAGAGCATCCAGGTACAAGGTGTCGGCGCCGATCTGAATGTCCAGCTCCGGCCATTCCACGGTCCAGCCGTCATCACCCAACTCTGCGCCAGCAAACGCTTGCCCATCCTGCAGCGGCAACAGCCCCGGGAATTTACTCGGATCGCTGCTTAAATCCAGGGTCAATTGCTGACCATCGATAAAGGTCAATGCCAGTCTGCTATCAGGCAATGCCTGCACGGCCGCCAAGCGTGGCCGTTTCATCGATGCCATAGTTTCCACTCCTCCAAAAGTTGCTCGCGATGCGCCCTTACCCATTACAGCGCTTCCTTCAGGATCAGCGCGGGAGCATGGCCCGCCATCACTTCCACTGTTTCCAGGCTAATCATTACATCCACCCCGCCACCGGTCAGATGAACGTGTGGCGGTAAATGGTCCTGTTCCCGCAACTGAATACGGTATTTGTCGCGAAATCGATATTTAGTAGACATGCCGAGCAAGCTATAGCCAAAATGGCGATACATCAATACTGGCTCCCCGCCCTGACTGAGTCAAGATGTGACGCCCCATTCAGAGACTGAATGGGGCGTCTGCGTTCACAGTCGACCGGGCACCGCGTTATAGTCGGACATGACTTTTACTTCGCCCGCCCTGCTTTGCTCAGGTCGGCGTTACCGTTCGAGGATTTGCAGATGAAGTTCGAAGGCACCAGCGCATACGTCGCCACCGATGACCTGAAGCTTGCGGTCAACGCCGCCATCACGCTGGAGCGACCATTGCTGGTCAAGGGCGAACCCGGCACCGGTAAAACCATGCTCGCCGAGCAAATGGCCGAGTCCTTCGGCGTGCGGTTGATCACCTGGCACATCAAGTCCACCACCAAGGCCCATCAGGGCCTTTACGAGTACGACGCGGTCAGCCGCCTGCGTGACTCGCAGCTGGGCGTGGACAAGGTCCATGACGTTCGCAACTACCTGAAAAAGGGCAAGCTGTGGGAAGCCTTCGAATCCGAGGAGCGGGTGGTTCTGCTGATCGACGAAATCGACAAAGCCGACATCGAATTCCCTAACGACCTGCTGCAAGAACTCGACAAGATGGAGTTCTACGTTTACGAGATCGACGAGACGATCAAAGCCAAAAAGCGGCCGATTATCATCATTACCTCCAATAACGAGAAAGAACTGCCGGACGCCTTCCTGCGCCGCTGCTTCTTCCACTACATCGCCTTCCCGGACCGCATCACCCTACAAAAAATCGTCGACGTGCACTACCCGGATATAAAGAAAGATCTGGTCAGCGAAGCGCTGGACGTGTTCTTCGACGTACGCAAGGTGCCGGGGCTGAAGAAGAAGCCGTCGACCTCCGAACTGGTGGACTGGCTGAAACTGCTGATGGCCGACAACATTGGCGAAGCGGTGCTGCGTGAGCGCGATCCGACCAAAGCCATCCCGCCGCTGGCAGGCGCCTTGGTGAAGAACGAGCAGGACGTGCAATTGCTTGAGCGTCTGGCGTTCATGAGCCGTCGCGGCACTCGCTGATACTTCTTTTTTACGATCTCAAGGGCGACAGCCATGCTGCTCAACCTGTTCAATGAAATGCGCGCAGCCAAGGTGCCGGTTTCGGTACGCGAACTGCTGGACCTGATCAACGCGCTGAAACAGCGGGTGATCTTCGCCGACATGGACGAGTTCTATTACCTCGCCCGGGCGATTCTGGTGAAGGATGAACGACATTTCGACAAGTTCGACCGGGCGTTCGGCGCCTACTTCAATGGCCTGGAAAAGCTCGACGATCATCTTCAGGCGTTGATCCCCGAAGACTGGCTGCGCAAGGAATTCGAGCGTTCCCTGAGCGATGAAGAACGTGCGCAGATCCAGTCCCTCGGCGGCCTGGACAAGCTGATCGAAGAATTCAAGAAGCGCCTCGAAGAGCAAAAGGAACGTCACGCCGGCGGCAACAAATGGATCGGCACTGGCGGCACCAGCCCGTTCGGCTCCGGTGGTTTCAACCCGGAAGGCATTCGGGTCGGCGATACCGGAAAACGTCAGGGCAAAGCGGTCAAGGTCTGGGATCAGCGCGAATACAAGAACCTCGACGATTCGGTCGAACTGGGCACCCGTAACATCAAGGTCGCCCTGCGTCGTCTGCGCAAATTCGCTCGCCAGGGCGCGGCGGAAGAGCTGGATATCGACGGCACCATCGACCACACCGCTCGCGATGCTGGCCTGCTGAACATTCAGATGCGTCCGGAGCGTCGCAACACCATCAAGCTGCTACTGCTGTTCGACATCGGCGGCTCGATGGACGCCCACGTGAAAATTTGCGAGGAGCTGTTTTCGGCCTGCAAGACCGAGTTCAAACACCTGGAGTATTTCTACTTCCACAACTTCATTTATGAATCAGTGTGGAAGAACAATATGCGTCGCGGCTCCGAACGGACTTCGACCCAGGATCTGCTGCACAAGTACGGCGCCGACTACAAAGTGATCTTCATCGGCGACGCCGCCATGGCGCCCTACGAAATCACCCAGGCCGGCGGCAGCGTAGAGCACTGGAACGAAGAAGCCGGTTATGTGTGGATGCAGCGTTTCAAGGAGAAGTACAAGAAGCTCATCTGGATCAACCCCTACCCGAAAGACACCTGGGGCTACACCGCCTCGACCAACATCGTGCGCGACCTGGTCGAAGATCAGATGTTTCCGCTGACGTTGCGTGGGCTGGAAGAAGGGATGCGCTTTCTCTCGAAATAACCCTCAGTCCTGATCGTTCCCACGCTCTGCGTGGGAATGCCGCCATGGACGCTCTGCGTCCGCTGTTGAGGCTGTGACGCGGAGCGTCACGGGATGCATTCCTACGCAGGAGCGTGGGAACGATCAACATCAAGCAAACCTGCGCAAATAACTCACTTGCTGCTGATGCGCGGTCTCCTGCACCACTGGCGTCAACCGGATCTGCGCGCCCGGCAAACACTGCGCCAACCGCGCCAACGCCAATGGCGTCAACGCCCCCAAGCGTGGATACCCACCAATGGTCTGCCGGTCGTTAAGCAGCACAATCGGCTGCCCATCCGGCGGCACCTGAATAGCGCCCAGCGGGATGCCTTCGGAGATCATTGGCTGGCCCTGATACTGCAGCGCGGGCCCAAGCAGACGAATGCCCATGCGATCAGCACGGCTGTCGACAGTCCAGGTGCTGTTGAAGGCATCGAACAGACTTTGCCCACTGAACTCGCCAATCTGCGCACCGAGCACCACGTCCAGTGGTCGGTTCAATTTGAAATCCGGAATGAGTTCGCGAGGCAGTTCGCGCACAGTCGCAGCTGACGGCACATAACTCAGCTGCGCACCTTTTGCCAACGCCTGCCCAAAACCATCAAGCCCACCCAGCTCTTCACGCACCACCGTGGCACAACTGCCCAACACCCTGGACGCGCTGAAACCACCTGGTGCCGCCAGGTAGGCTCGTGCTCCGAGCAACGGTTGAGTGAACTGCAGGCGCTGGCCCTTCTTCAAGCTGAAACCGCGCCACGGTGAAAGAGGCTGGCCGTTGAGTTGAGCACCAAGGTCTGCTCCCGCCAACGCCAGGCAGCAATCGTCCTGCGCCAATAATGTGAAGCCACCGAGAGTCACTTCAATCACCGCCGCATCCAGCGCATTGCTTAGCAACCAATTAGCCCAGGACATCGACACCCAGTCCAGCGCGCCGCCCTGAGTCACGCCCAGATGCCGCACGCCGAAACGCCCTGCGTCCTGCAGCAGGCACAACGGCGTGCTGGCTTCAATCAATAGACGGCTCATGCCACGCTCTCCAACGGCGAGTCATCACCGCCCAGATTAATGAACTCTGCATGGCTGACGGCCTCGAAGCGCACGGTGTCACCCGGCTGCATCAGGCTGTAGCCGTCGCGTTCCCGGTCGAACAATTTGCTCGGTGTGCGGCCAATCAGGTTCCAACCACCGGGAGAGACCACCGGATAAGCGGCGGTCTGCCGCTCGGCGATCCCCACACTGCCGGCCGCCACGCGCTTGCGCGGCGTACTCAGACGTGGCGCGGCCAGCACCTCCTCCACCAGGCCCATAAAGGCAAAACCCGGCGCAAAGCCCAGAGCGAACACCTGATATTCGCGCTCGCTGTGGCAACGAATCACTTCGTCGACCGCCAAGCCGCTGCGCCGGGACAACACACCCAGCTCAGGCCCGACGCTTGGGTCATACCAGACCGGCAGCACATGGCTCCGGCCTCTGGCCTGCGGGTTCGGCGTCAGATCGGTCAAGGCCTCGGCAATCAGTTCACGGGCCCGGGAGGGGGTCAGCGCGGTCAGATCGTAATGCACCATCAAGGTCGTATAGGACGGCACCAGATCGATCAGATGCCCGGCGAAACCGCTACGCAGTCGTTCGCTGGCAGCGAGCATCCATGGCATGTTGTCCTCGGCGATGACGTCGAACAGCCGCACCATCAGACAGTCAATGGCCACCACTTCAACCCGTGGCCTCATGGTTGAGTCTGCTGGTTCAAGGCCTCGCGGATACGCCGCACGGCGGCGACCGAACTGGCGTTGTCGCCATGCACGCACAGCGTGTTGGCCTGCAAGTGCAAGGCGCTTCCATCACTGGCGATCAGGTTCTCACCACGGGCAATGATCAATGCTTGCTCGATGATTTTCTCGGGATCGTGATGCACCGCACCCGGTAACTGCCGTGACACCAGGCGCCCGGCACTGTCGTAGGCCCGATCGGCGAACGCCTCGAACCACAGCGACACGCCGTACTCATCGCCCAGGGCCTGAGCCGCACTGTTGTCGCGGGTCGCCATCAGCATTAACGGTAATTGCCGGTCATAGGCGGCCACGGCCTGGATCACCGCACGCAGTTGCTCAGGATTGGCCATCATGTCGTTGTACATCGCACCGTGGGGTTTAACGTAACTCACGCGACTGCCCTGGGCCCGGCAAATGCCATCCAGGGCACCGATCTGATAGTGCAGCAGATCCTGAATTTCCTGCGGGGTGCAGGCCATGGAGCGGCGACCGAAACCCACCAGGTCCGGATAGGCCGGATGCGCTCCGACCTGTACGCCATGGGCCAGCGCGAGGCTGACCGTCTTGCGCATGATGCTCGGGTCGCCGGCATGGAAACCGCAGGCAACGTTGGCGCAATCAATGAACGGCATGACCTCGGCGTCCAGACCCATGGTCCAGTTGCCAAAGCTTTCGCCGATGTCGCAGTTCAATAGCAGGCGGCTCACGATGAACGCTCCTGTAGGCTTTTGAATGTTCTTGTGCGGGATCTTTCGTCAGCATCAGGTTATCAGTTACTGCACCTCGAGTTGCTTGCCACGGGCTTCCGGCAGGCTCAGGGCCGCCAGAATCACCACGCCGTAAGAGACCGCCGCAAAAACCCCGATCCCCATGCCCAACGGCACGTTCTGGCTAAGCAGACCCATCAGCAGCGGGAAAAATGCCGCCAACGCCCGGCAAAATATGGCAAATATCCACGTTAGCATTATGGGTATGGTTCTGAACCACGACGACGCATATCGTGGATTGGGCGCATTCTTTGGCGCAGGCGCCCTGCCCGTCCAATTAATAAAAACCACCCGCCGAGCAGATGATGGACACCTATCCCTTCGATCGTTCCCACGCGGGAGCGTGGGATCGATCAGCATCACGCCAAACTTACAACCCCCGCAAATCGCGCTCTTCAATCGGCCGGCTCTGGCGCAGGCGTTTGCCGCCCAGTACCACCCAGTCGATCAAGCGAAACAGGCATTCCAGACCGAACGACAGCAGCAACGCACCGCCCATGCCCCAACCCATTGCTTCGGGGTTCAGCAGGATCTGATAGCTGTAGCCGTTCCAGGTTTCCTTGCGAATGTCCGGGTCGGCGGCCAATGCCACCTGCAACGCACGGATGTACCACGGGCCTTGCATGGCCTGGAACTGTTTATCCAGGGCCAACTGGCGCGTGAGCAAAGTACTCAGGCTCTCGGCATCGCTGCGAATCACCGGGTCTTCACTGGCGCGGTAATGAGCCACCAACGCTTGCAGGTCGCCCTTGAAGAATTGCCGGGCGGTACCCTGAAAGCCTTGAAGCCCGGTCTGCGCCTCGATCAAGTGGGCTTCAACCCGCTTGGCGTAATCGCTGATGAAACCCGGCACTTGCACACCAACCAACAAGCCAATGGCAAACAACACCAGTCGCAAATAACTGAGCAACATAGGGGGTCCTTATTCGGTCTGGCCCTGACTGACGCATTCGCCGCGTCGCCACAGGCTCCATTGGCCCGGTTCGTAGCGGGTCCAGGTTTCGTTTTCGGTCAAGGGCTCGGTGGCAATCACAGTCACCACGTCATTGGGCGTGGTTTCTGCCTGGAAATCGACGATCACATCGACATCCTTCAAGCGCGCCGGGCCGAACGGCGCGCGGCGAGTGATATGCGCAAGCTTGGTCGAGCAATAGCAGAACAGCCAGTCGCCATCGCTGAGCAGGCAGTTGAACACACCTTTGCCGCGGTATTCGGCGCAGGCGGCCACCAGGTCCGGCAACAGCTGCTCGACGTCCACCGGTTCGGGAAACGCCTGGCGCACACGATTGAGCAAATCGCAGAACGCCGCTTCGCTGTCGGTATCACCGATCGGCCGATAGAAACTGGCGGTGGGCTGCAAATCGGCCAATTGGCCGTTATGGGCGAAACACCAGTTACGCCCCCACAGCTCACGAACAAACGGATGGGTATTGGACAGGCAGACCTTGCCGACATTGGCCTGACGGATATGGCCAATCACTACTTCGCTTTTGATCGGATAACGCTGCACCAGTTGCGCGACTTGCGAATCGCAACTGGCCGCCGGGTCCTGAAACAACCGCAAGCCCCGGCCTTCGTAGAACGCAATGCCCCAGCCGTCACGGTGCGGACCGGTGCGGCCACCGCGCTCCATCAGCCCGGTAAAGCTGAACACGATATCGGTCGGGACATTGGCGCTCATGCCCAATAACTCACACATGCTCGGACTCTCGCTTCAATGCCGGGGCAGGGTTACAAACGCGGCTCGACTCGCAAACGCTGGGGGCTGCCAGGAACGGGTGGGCGGCCATAGCGGTCATCACCGGCGCCACCAAAGGGCTGTTCATCCTCAGGTTCCGGCATCGTAGCCGCAGCCTTCGCAGCCTTCGCGGCCGCGGCCTGCTCGCGGCGGGCTTTGGAAGCGCGCTCGATCGGCCAGCGGATCAACACGAAAACGAGGTAAATGCCAAAGGCAATCATGCTGTACATGAGCAGGTCAGAGATCGCACGCCAGACGTTGTTACCGACCTTGAACAGCAGGTCCAGAGCGGTAATGGCCACGGCCGGGGCGAACTTTTCCTTCACCGGGTCGATAATGGTCGGACTGAACAGCAGCACGGCCATCAGCAGGCGCAATGGCTCGCGCAACCAGCGCCACATCCAGCGGGTCATGCGCATCCATACCAACAGGCAGCCTAAAGCGGCGAAGGCGTAGAGGCCCCAAGCGATCAGATAGTCGTTCTCGGTCATGGTGTCCATGGCAAGGCAGGCAAAGAGACGCTTATGATAACGGCTTTTCGCATGTCAGGCTGCACCGCCGTCGGCGAACCCTTCTTTTGTACAACGTCCGAGAGCCATTCATGCCCCTATCCGCCAACGTTCTCGCTGCCCCGATCGCCCACAAGGCCGATGGTGCTGACCCTTATGCCTGGCTACAGGACCGCGACAGCGCGCCGGTGCTCGACTACCTCAAGGCTGAAAATCGCTACCAGGAAGCGCAACTGGCCGATCAGGCCCAACTGCGCGAAACCCTGTACCAGGAAATCAAAGCAAGAATTCGCGAAACCGACCTTTCGCTGCCCTCGCCCTGGGGCCCGTATCTGTATTACACGCGCACCACCGCAGGTGATGAGTACGCCCGGCATTACCGCTGCCCGCGCCCGGCCGATGACAGCCTGCAGGTCGATGAAAGCCAGGAAGAGCTGCTGCTCGACCCGAACGTATTGGCCAATGGCGGATATTTCTCCCTCGGTGCGTTCAGCATCAGCCCGGACCACCAGCGCCTGGCCTACAGCCTGGACACCAGCGGCGAGGAAACCTACACCTTGTTCGTCAAGGAACTGGCCAGCGGTACAGTCAGCGAACTGTCGTTCGAAAATTGCGACGGCAGCATGACCTGGGCCAACGACAGCCTGACGCTGTTCTTCGGCGAGCTGGACGACACCCATCGCCCGCACAAGCTGTTTCGCTACCGCCTGGATGGCACCGCGGCCGAGGAGGTGTTCAATGAGCCGGACGGACGTTTCTTCCTGCATTGCTACCGCTCCAGCTCCGAACGCCAACTGATTTTGTCTCTGGGCAGCAAGACCACCAGCGAAGTCTGGGTGCTCGACGCCACACAGCCACAGCAACCCTTTACCTGCCTGGCGCCACGGGTCGAAGGCCATGAATATGACGTCGACCACGGCAAGCTCGACGACCAGTGGGCCTGGCTGATTCGCAGCAACCGTGACGGAATCAACTTCGCCTTGTATCAGGCCGCCGACAACGGCGTCGTACCGTCCCAGGATGACTGGCAGAATCTGGTCCCCCACAACGACAGCGTGATGCTCGACGGCATGAGCCTGAACGCTTCGGCCCTGACCCTGAGCCTGCGCGAAGGTGGCTTGCCAATCGTAGAGGTCCGCCCCCAAGGCCTGCCCGCCTACCGCGTGCAACTGCCCGACGCGGCCTACAGCCTGCATGTGCAAAACAGCCTGGAGTTCGCCAGCGACAAGATCCGTCTGCGCTACGAAGCGCTGAATCGTCCGGCTCAAATCCGTCAGCTTGAGCTTGCAACCGGCGAACAGAAAGTCCTCAAGGAAACCCCGGTGCTCGGCCCGTTCGATCCGGACGCTTATGTGAGTCAACGTCTCTGGGCCACCGCCCCTGACGGTACTCTGGTGCCCATCAGCCTGGTGGTCAAACGCGAAGCCTTGCTCGAAAACCAGGAGCGTAAACCAACACCCCTCTACCTCTACGGTTACGGCGCCTACGGTGAAAGCCTCGATCCGTGGTTTTCCCATGCGCGCCTGAGCTTGCTCGATCGCGGCGTCGCCTTCGCCATCGCCCATGTGCGGGGAGGCGGTGAACTGGGCGAAGCCTGGTATCGTGCCGGCAAGCAGGAACACAAACACAACACCTTCAGCGACTTCATCGCCTGCGCCGAACACCTGATCGCCAAGGGTTTTACCACCTCATCGCAACTGGCGATCAGCGGCGGCAGCGCTGGCGGCCTGTTGATTGGCGCGGTGCTCAATCAGCGTCCGGAGCTGTTCCAGGCAGCGATTGCCGAAGTACCGTTTGTCGACGTGCTGAACACCATGCTCGATCCCGACCTGCCGCTGACCGTCACCGAATACGACGAATGGGGCAATCCTGAAGAGCCTGAAGTCTATGACCGGATAAAGGCTTACGCGCCCTACGAAAACGTCAGTGCCCAGACCTATCCGGCAACCCTGGTGATTGCTGGCTACAACGACAGCCGCGTGCAGTACTGGGAAGCTGCTAAATGGGTGGCCAAACTGCGGGCGACCAAGAGCGACGACCATCTGCTGCTGCTCAAGACCGAACTCGGCGCTGGCCACGGTGGCATGAGCGGTCGTTATCAGGGACTGCGTGACGTGGCGCTCGAATACGCATTTGTTTTTAAGGTATTGGGCATTGCCTGAGGAACTCCACCCGGCGTCCCGGTCTTAACACTGGGCCGCCGGGGTTTGGCGTTTCATCCAACGCCCGGAACAGTAACAGACACAAAAAAAGACTGTGATGACATGTCAGAACCCACTTTACTGAACAACGAAATCCGCGACTGGCTGATGGACTGCGGCATGTTCGATCAGCTGTTGCCGGTCGACTTCAGCACCGCTGCCGGCTACTTCAGCATCAGCGCCATCGCCCAAGGCAAAGAGATTTTCCATGAGGGTGATGCCGGCAGCTTCATGTGCATCATCCACACAGGCCAGGTCGCGGTGCAAAAGACCAACGGCGAAGGCCAGCAGGTGACCATCGCGACTCTGCGCAGTGGCCGGGCCTTCGGTGAGATGGCGGTGCTCGACGGCGAACGGCGCTCAGCCAGTTGTGTCGCCGCCAGCGATTGCCAATTGCTCAATCTGGGCAAGGACTCGCTGGAAAAGATGCTCAATGACGCCCCGAAAATCGCCGCCAAGATCATCCGTGCCATCGCTATTGCGCTGTCCAAACGCCTGCGCATGGCTGATGGGCAACTGCTTTCGCAGCAGGTCTAACCGCCGGGCGTCTTGGCTTTCTGCTGATTCTGCTCCAACCCCGGCAAGGTCTGATCCTTGGGCGGATTGGGCATTTCGATCGGTGGCAGCAAAGGCGAACCGGCGCTCCCGCCACCCGCCCTGGGCACACTCCTTGGTGTAACCTGCGGATACGGCGTAGGTGTCGCGGTGCCCGGCGAACCTGACGCCGGCTCGGGTGTAATGGGGACAGGTTGCAGCTCTTGCGCCCGCGCTGCACTTATCGAGAGCGCGGCCAACACAATGGCCGTTAGAATAGTGCGCTTCATCAATGGCTCCGTTGCCCTTGTTGGGGTCTTCAGGCTACTCCCAACCGCGCAGTTTTGCCCTTCTCAATGCCAGTTTTCCCTCCCTAATGAGAGTCCCATGAAACGTTTCGTTCTGCTCGACACCACCCCGATTCCCGAAAACGGCGGTGCCTTGTGCCTGTTCGAGTATGGCGAGGATTTCGTCATCAAGATCCAGGGCGGTGACGGCGGACAGCTGATGAACACTCGCATGCACGGCTCCGAAGACGCCCTGGCGGAAATTCCCTGCCGTAAGGTTGCCGGCCGTCCGGGCTCTCGTGTGTTGATCGGTGGTCTGGGCATGGGCTTCACGCTGGCCGCAGCCCTCAAACACCTGGGCAAGACCGCCGAAGTGGTGGTCGCGGAGCTGGTACCTGGCGTGGTTGAGTGGAATCGTGGGCCGCTGGGGGAAAAATCCGGTCGACCGCTGCTCGATCCGCGCACAGTGATCCGCATGGAAGACGTGGCCAAAGTGCTACAAGCCGAGCCGCAGGGCTTCGATGCAATCATGCTCGACGTCGACAACGGCCCCGAAGGCCTGACCCAGAAGGCCAATAGCTGGCTGTACTCCTCAGGCGGCCTCAGCGCCTGCGCCAAAGCCTTGCGCCCCAAAGGCGTGTTGGCGGTATGGTCGGCCAGCGCTGACCGGCAGTTCTCCGACAAATTGCGCAAGGCCGGTTTCAAGGCCGAGGAAGTGCAAGTCTTCGCCCATGGCAATAAAGGCACCCGGCACACCATCTGGATTGCCGAGAAGCTCAAGGGCTGAGCTAAACTTGCCTCATAACCGTCATTAGTCTTTTTACAAAGGTGAACCCATGAGTTCGTCAACGCCTCCCTCCAACACGGCCAAGCTGGACCGCATCCTCGCCGACGCTCAGCGCGACCGTGAAATGGGTTACCGCGACAAGGCCCTGAAGATGTACCCGCACGTCTGCGGACGCTGCGCCCGTGAGTTCTCCGGCAAGCGCCTGAGCGAGCTGACCGTGCATCACCGCGACCACAACCACGACAACAACCCGCAGGACGGTTCCAACTGGGAGCTGCTCTGCCTGTACTGCCACGACAACGAACACTCGCGCTACACCGACCAGCAGTACTACGCCGAGGGTTCCACCAGCTCGCCGACCATCGCCAAGGCCACCCACAACCCGTTCGCCGCATTGGCCGGGTTGATGAAGAAAGACGAGTAAGCCCTGCCAAATCTTCTTTGATAGTTCCGGCCTCTCGCGAGCAAGCTCGCTCCTACATGGATTGCACAAGACCTGTAGGAGCGAGCTTGCTCGCGATGGCGATAGATCTAGCACCCCATCCCCAAAGCAAACGCCCCGAGCACAATCCCCGTATAATCGCGTTTTTTCTCGAAGGCACCCGGCTCGTGGCAAACAAACGGTACAGCTGCATTGGTTTGTATAACCCCAAATCACCGGAGAACGTCGGTTCGGTGATGCGCGCCGCTGGCTGTTATGGCGTGGCGTCGGTGTTTTACACCGGAAAACGTTATGAACGCGCCCGCGACTTCGTCACTGACACCAAGAAAGTCCATCAGGACATTCCGCTGATCGGCATCGAAGACCTGAAGAAAATCCTCCCGCTGGGCTGCATACCGGTCGCTGTCGAACTGGTCGAAGGGGCCCGTTCACTGCCGGAATACACCCACCCGGATCGCGCGCTGTATATCTTCGGACCGGAAGACGGCTCGCTGGATAAAGACATCCGTGACTGGTGTGAGGACGTGGTGTACATCCCGACCACCGGCTGCATGAACCTCGCCGCGACCGTCAACGTGGTGCTTTACGACCGCATGGCGAAAGGCAATAACACACGCTCCGGTCCGAAATTCTAGTTTGTAAATATAGAAAATGGACGGAACAAGCGGCGCACTCGCGCAGTCCGCGTTATATCAATCACCCCGCTGGAGACAGATCATGAGCGACAGCAAAATCGTAGAGCGCAGCGAATCCACCCCGTTCCAGACTCTGCCGACGCAGAACGTCCTGGGCTGGGAGCGCATTGGCTCGCTGGCCGGTGGTGTGGTGATGATGGGCAAAGGTCTGCGCCGAGGCGGCGTTTTCGGTTTGATTCAGGTGGCGATTGGCGGCGTAGCCCTGGCCCGCGGCATCACTGGTCACAGCTCGGCGAAAGACCTGCTGGAAAAAGGCCGTCAGGACATGAACAACGTGCGCTCGAGAATCGAACGAACCGCAGAAGAGTTGAGCCGCTTTAAAGCCAATGCTGGAACAGCGACTCGCACTGCGACGGTGGTCGACAAGGATTCGCTGAAATCGCCTGAAGCCGGGGTTTGAAGCGACACAGATGATCGTTCCCACGCTCTGCGTGGGAACGCATCCGCATCTACTGCAGCAACTCGCTATCCAGCACCTTCGACGGCCCCTCGAGGATGCCTTCACTCAATTGCACAAACTCCTTGGTGCTGACGCTACCCTGGTTCATGACCGCATGCAGCACGTCATCCAGTGAACGCTTGTTACGGGTTTTCAGGCGTATCTCGCCGTCCAGCGCCTGCAACAGCAACACCGCTTTGGCGACCGCCGGCCCGCTGATCTGTTTACCACGCAGGGTGGTGACCTGGTGACTTTCCCTGGTCAGCCGGGTCTCCAGGCTCTGATAACGCTCGTCACTCATACCGCCAGCACGGCGCACCAGTTCGATCGCGTAGTACTCGGCAAAACCTTCGCTGATCCAGTCGCTGTGCTGATTGCCATTGACCCTGCCAAATACCTGAACCAACTCGCGCACCAAGGGGCTGATGCCGCTTTCGCTGACCAGCGGTATGCGGCTGTGCAGGTAGATCGAATCCCGCCCGGCCAGACTGCCGCGCCACATCGGATCGGCGGCACCGACGATCAGCAGTTTGTTCAGGTGGCGCGGGAATACTGCCTGCACTTGCGGCCAAACGAAGGTCAGCAGCGTCAGTACGTCCATACGCCGCATGCCCTGCCCTTGCGGCGAGGCGACCGTAACTTCGGTTTCCCCCAGGCGAGCGCGGCGACTACCCAGGGTTCCGGCGAGCATCCAGCCGGTCGGCCGGTCAAACAGGCGCGAAACGTTGTCGACCCGAAAGCGGTTCTTGCCAATACGCGGCCAGGGGGTTTCGATGCTTTTCCAGCCCGCCGGCAATTCGAATTCCAGACGCGACACCAACTCGGTGCCGTCCTGTTGATCCAAACGCGCCGCCGGCACCAGGTCTTCGCCGCGCAGCAACGCCCAATTGGGGGTCATACGGGTTTCGAACGAGCCATTCTTGCGGGCATTGCTGATGCGCACACGGTAGGTAAGACTGGACTGGCCACTGGCAGGGCGCCAGATGCCGCGCTGGCTTTCGGAAGTTTTGGGCGTAGTGGATTGCCACTGACCATCGGCCTTGAAATCGCTGTAATCACCGCGATTACCCAGATCGAAGTCCAGGCTGTGTACCGCAGCACCGTCGGCCAGTGTCAGCCGAACTTCAGCCTGATCGCTCTGCGGCAACAAACGCACGTGGTAATCCACATCGACTTTCTTCGCCGCCAACAGCGGCGAACTCAGTGCCAGCAGCAAAATGGCTAACGGCAGCCTTGACCCCACAGCCATATACACGCCCTCGTGAATCAACGTTGAAATGCTTGACCCGCTCGGCCCTCAACCCGCACGGAAGATCAAGTGATCTTCCCAATCCTCTTCGGCCACGCTGCCTTCGGCCAGCATGCGCCCGGATTGGGAAATCCGCTCGTGGTGAACCGCATCGCGATCACCGCAAACCAGATGGTGCCAGAGCGGCAAGTCCTTGCCCTCGCTGACCAAACGATACCCGCAAGTCGGCGGCAGCCATTTGAACTGGTCAGCCTTGCCCGGCGTGAGCTGGATGCAATCGGGCACCGAATCGCGACGATTGGTGTAATCGGTGCACTGGCAGGTTTTCAGGTCCAGCAGTTTGCAGGCGATCCGCGTGTAATAGACGCTGTTGTCTTCCTCGTCTTCAAGCTTTTGCAGACAGCACAGACCACAGCCATCGCACAACGACTCCCACTCCTCTTGATCGAGTTGTTCGAGGGTTTTGCGTATCCAGAAAGGTTCGACTTTGGCGGCCATGGTTCAAGCATCGGTATCAGCGAGTGAAAAGGCCGCCAGTCTAGTGCGCGAGGGCTCTGGGGCCAAGCGATTGCGACTGCCGGTAGAACAGGACTTGTCAGTTCTTGCGCCGCGAAGTAGCTTTGCGAGTCGAAAGAAGCCATGCACAGGTGCCATAAACGCTCGACCGCGCTGCACTCAGGTTAGCTGCCACACCTCAGAAAACCATATCTGCTCAGTTAACTGCTAACTGCGCCCGCCGGTTTTTTCAACCTTTGATTCTCAAACGTAGTCAGGAACTCTTCATGAGCGCTAATCCACGTGTTGCCGAATATGCCATCCACCCACAGTTCACTGACCGCTGGTCTCCCCGCGCCTTCACTGGTGAAAGCATCCCGCAAGAAACTCTGCTGAGCTTTTTCGAAGCCGCGCGCTGGGCACCTTCGGCCTACAACTCGCAGCCTTGGCGTTTTCTCTACGCGCGTCGCGACACGCCAAACTGGGAGCGCTACCTGGGTCTGTTGAATGAATTCAACCGCAGCTGGGCACAACACGCCTCGGCGCTGGTGATCGTGATTTCGAAAACCACCTTCACGGCACCAGGCGCCGAAGAGGAAACTCCGGCGCTGTGGCACACCTTTGACACCGGCTCGGCCTGGGGCCATCTGGCGCTGCAAGCCAGCCTCAGCGGCTGGCACACCCACGGCATGGCCGGTTTCGATCAGGAGCTGACCCGCAAGGAACTGAATATTCCTGAAGGCTACGCGCTGCACGCCGCGGTGGCGATCGGCAAACTGGGGGACAAAGCGACCCTGGCCGAGTACCTGCAAGCCCGCGAAACCCCAAGCCCGCGCCGCCCGCTGAGCGAGCTGGCGGCCGAGGGTGATTTCAGTTTGTAAGCCACACTGCAAAACCAAATGTGGGAGCGAGCTTGCTCGCGATGGCGGCGTGACAATCAACAGTGATGCTGAATGTGATGACCCCATCGCGAGCAAGCTCGCTCCCACAGTTGATCACCGCGACGTCAATACCCGCGATTGAAATCCACTTCTCCGCGCAACGCCGTATCAGCCTGATACGCCTGCAGATTCTCGATAAACAACTGCACCATCATCGGCGGTGAAGTCGGCGCCGAACTGTGTCCGGTCAGCAGCAAGCCCCAGGCGGTCCAGAACGGGTGACGTTGCGGCAACGGTTCCTGACGGCAGACGTCGATCACCGCCCCCGCCAGATGCCCTTCCTTCAACGCCTCGACCAGATCCGCATCGACCACCGCCACACCGCGCCCGACGTTAATGAACAACCCGGTCGGCTTGAACTGCTTGAACAGCGCCGCGTCGTACAGATCATGGGTGTTGGGCGTGTTGGGCAGGAGATTGACCACGTAATCGACCTCCCCTACGAGACGGCCCAAATCCTCCAGTCCGGCGACTTCAATAAACGGCGCTTGCTCTCGAGCCTCACTGGCGATGCCATACAACTGGACGCCGAACGGCACCAGGAACTGCGCCACGCTGCTGCCGATATCGCCGGTGCCGACGATCAACACCTTGCGTCCCGCCAGGCTCTGAGCCAAGCGGCTGTCCCACTTGCGCTCGACCTGGCTGACCAGTCGTGCCAATACTTCGCGCTCATGGCCAAGCATATAAGTCAGCACGTATTCAGCCATGACCTGGCCGAAAATGCCCACTGCCCGCGTCAGTCGGTAATGCCGAGGCAAGCCCTCGGCGAGCAACGGGGTGATCCCGGCCCAGGTCGATTGCAGCCACTGTGGCTCGTGGCCCTGACGCAACAGGGTCGCCAGCAGGTCCGGTTGACCAAGCCAGATCGGGCAATCAGCGGCAAGGCTCGCAAGCTCGGCGGAGTCACCACTGGTGAGCACTTCCAGGTCAGGAGCAGCCTGACGCAACAATTGGGCGTAAAGAGCGTGGTCGTGTTCAGCAATCAGAACGCGCATGGTTCAAACCTTTCAAAACAGTGCAGGAGGTCGTCGATGGTTTTTTCCCCATCGTCAACGGCCACCGCCAGATTATTCAGTTCTATTTATAAGAGTGCTCTGGACAGAGCACTCGGGCCAGTCCGTCAGACCGGATCATTACGCCGTAGCAATTCTTCAGGCAAATGTTCGATGTACTCGTCTTCGGCCGGTGGCATTTGCAGGTGATAGCCCTGCTTGTCGAGATTCTCCAGTACCACGTTGATGTCCTCGCGGGACAACTTGCGCTCAGGGCTGAGTACCAGATCGAAGGCATGGTGCGGTTTGCCGAAAGCCAACAGCAGGTTTTCCGGAACGCGCTCCAGTGCATCGCTTTTCAGCACGTAGAGGTACATCTCGTTTTTGCGCAGGCTTCGGTAGATGGAGCAAATACGTTTCAAGGCTGTTCTCCGGCGGTGGCCAGGCTGTCGAGCAACGCCTGGCCCATCAATTCGCGGCGCCAGCCACGCAATGAATCAGGCAATTGGTAAGGGCCCTCGGGGAAGCCGCTTTTGAGCAGGGCCTCCAGGGTTTTCTTGCGCAGCATTAATTCCGGCGCCATTTCCAGGCGTTCAGCTTCAGCCTGACCGAGCGCTCGCAAACGCTTGATCAGCGCCGCGGCCTCAACCGGCAACGGCTCGGGCACCGTGGGTGGCCATTGATCAGGGGATACACTGCCAGACTGTTTGATCAGTTCAAGCAGAAACTCACCATCCTGACGCACGGTACGCGGGTGCATGTCTTCGATTTTTGCCAGCGCTGCGAGGTTATCCGGCTGAGTCCGGGCCAATGGCCACAACGAGTGTTCACGGATAATCCGGTTACGCGGCAGGTCGCGAGCGCGGGCTTCACGCTCACGCCAGGCGCAGAGCTCGCGCAGCACGGCCAACTGGGCTCGGGAGAGTTTCCAGGCCAGTTTGGCCTCGCGATAGACCTCGTACGGGTCGACTTCGCGGCGCAGATTGGCCACCAGTTCAGCACCGTCCTCCAGCACCCAGGCGTACTTGTCGTCAGACAATTTGGGACGCAGGCGGATGTAAACCTCAGCCAGATGCAAAGCATCTTCCGCGGCGTAGCTGATTTGGGTTTCAGACAACGGGCGTTGCAACCAGTCCGAACGGGTCTCGCCCTTGGGCAGATCAATGTCCAGCACTTCCTGGACCAGACGCGAATAGCCCATGGAGAAACCCAGATTCAGATAAGCAGCGGCCAATTGCGTATCGAACAGCGGCGCCGGCAGGCTGCCGGTCAGACGCAGCAATACTTCCAGGTCTTCGCTGCAGGCGTGTAGAACCTTGATCACCGCCGGGTTTTCCAGCAATGCGGCCAAGGGTTGCCAGTTGTCGATCGTCAAAGGATCAATCAGGTAAGCGCGCACGCCATCGCCAATCTGAAGCAGCCCGGCGATCGGATAAAAAGTGTCGACCCGCATGAATTCGGTGTCGAGGGCAACGAATGGCAGTTGCTGCCACTCGGCGCAAAACTGACCGAGGCTATCGTTGTCGCGAATCCAGTGAATATCGATGGCCACACGGCTCTCCCTTGAAGATTGGCGCGCAGTATATAACGCGCCCGGCGATTTCCGAGCATCCACTGCAGAAGTGCGTGTGGGAAAACATCTGTCGGACTACCAGAATAGTCCGACAGATCAGCACTAGCTGCCTTTGCGCAGTACGTAAACCCGCGACAGAGCACAGCCAGGTATGAAGTTTTGATAACCGAGAATCTCGAAGCCCGTCTGTCTGAACTCACTCTCTACCTGAGTTCTACTGGCCAGCGGGTACTTCGCAACGCCTGCCGACGACGGCTCGTCAGCACCCTGCCCCTGACCTCGCCGAACTTTGAAGCCGACGTCGACCCCCACCGAAACGATCACGGTGTCACGGCTGACACGTTGAAACTCACGCAGCAGCAGCAGTCGGTGCTCACTGCTGACAATGTGTTG
Source organism: Pseudomonas sp. GW821-FHT04C07 (assembly GCF_059420325.1). Taxonomy (NCBI): domain Bacteria; kingdom Pseudomonadati; phylum Pseudomonadota; class Gammaproteobacteria; order Pseudomonadales; family Pseudomonadaceae; genus Pseudomonas; species Pseudomonas sp. GW821-FHT04C07. The sequence continues at coordinate 90,054 of NZ_JBWKTM010000013.1, read as the reverse complement.
AAACAACTGCATGCAGAAAATGCAGTCCACCGCATTGGACGGCAGACCGATGGTGAATGCCGAGCCCTGGAAGGTTTTGACCCGTTTGAGCAGGCCTGGCGAGTGATGGGTCTGGGCATGGTTGAGCATGTCCTGAGAGTTGTCCGTCGCCAGGATTACCCGATTGGCACGCTCCGCCAGCACCGACCAGAAACGCCCGGCACCGCAAGCCACATCGAGAACCAGCCCGGGCTCGCCCGCCGCTTTGAGGGCGCGCCGCACCAACTGCTCATCTCGCCAAAGCGAAAGTCGCCGGGCCAACCCGGTCGGCCGTGTCTCCAGGCAAACTTGAGCGTGCTCCTGGTCGTAACGCCTGGCGAACTCAAGCTCGATGGAGGATGGGGGCTGCGATGACATGACTCGCGAACTCTTAAAAAGGGATCTTCTGGCGACAGATTAACGGCTGGCGCGTGAAAAAAAGGTCGAACGGTGGTGAAGACCTTACTGAGTGGTCACAACTGCGTCGATCACAAGGACCGTCAATGAAGACAAGCCTTGGTAGTTGACCAAACCTCAGGCAGCCAGCCATCAACTTTTCGTGCAAAACCAGCCCGCAAATAGTCAATCAATGGCTAATTGCCAGAACCGTCGCCAGAACCCGGGAACTTCAGGCCTGGTGCAAATACCAACGCCAGTCCTGCTCCCCCACTTCCCCCATGAACTGACGGTACTCGGCACGTTTGACCGCCAGATATACCCCAAGAAACCCGGCACCGAATGCATCCCGAGCCCAGGAGGAGCCTTCCAGTGCGCGCAAGGTGGTCAGCCAGTCCGTAGGCAGCAGCTCTTTGGCCTGAGCGTAACCATTGCCTTCAACCGGCGCACCAGGATCGCACTGCTCACGAATTCCCCGATGAATGCCCGCCAGAATCGCAGCTGCCGCCAGATACGGGTTGGCATCGGCACCGCAGATGCGGTGTTCGATATGCCGGGAAAATGCCGGGCCGCCAGGCACTCGCAAACTCACAGTGCGGTTGTCCACACCCCAGGTAGCGGCCAGCGGCGCGTAGCTGTTGGTCTGGAAACGTCGATAAGAGTTGGCATTCGGACAAAACATCAGCAACGAATCAAGCATGGTACTGAGCATGCCGCCGACCGCTTGCCTGAGCAGCGGCGTGCCGTCGGGTGCTTCGCTGGCGAACAGGTTGTTGCCATCCTTGTCCGCCAGACTGACGTGCATGTGCATGCCGGTGCCGGCCAGGTTATCGAACGGCTTGGCCATGAAACAGGCGGTCATTCCATGCCTGTGCGCCACGCCCTTGACCAGACGCTTGTAACGCACCGCTTCATCCATTGCCTGCAAGGCATCGCTGCGATGTTCAAGGGTGATTTCCACCTGCCCCGGCGCGTACTCGGAAATTGCCGTGCGTGCCGCAATGCCCTGAAGTTTGCAGGCGTTATACAGATCTGCGAGGAACGGCTCGATCTGCTCCAGCTCACGCAAGCCATAGACCTGTGTCGCCAGCGGCCGGCCACCATCGACATCCCGCGCAGGTTGCGGGCGACCGTCGCTGTCGCGTTGGCGATCAAGCAGATAAAACTCCAGCTCCGCCGCCATCACCGGATAGTAGCCATCGGCTTTGAGCGCATCGATCACCTTGACCAGCAAGTGCCGCGGATCAGCCACCGTCGCGGGCATCCCCTCTTGCGGATGCATGCTGACCTGCACCGCAGCCGTGGGAATCTGCCGCCATGGCATGCGCTGCAAACTACCACTGAGCGGATAGGCCCGACAGTCGACATCACCGACTTCCCAGACCAACCCGGAGTTTTCCACGTCGTCGCCATTGATGGTCAACCCGAGGATGGTGCTCGGCAGCGGCCGTCCGCTTTCATACACCGCCAACAGTTCATCGCGATGCAGCAACTTGCCCCTTGGCACGCCGTTGTTATCGAGGATGAACAACTCGAACATCTCGATATCCGGGTTGTGCTCAAGAAAAGTCAGGGCTTCTTGCTTTGAGGCAAAGGGGGTCGTGGCAAAACTCATGGGAACTCTCGTATTTCCGCGTCAGGCGAACGCACAGGCGCCGCCGGTTCGATCCACCGCACAGGGCGAACCATATGAAGACTTAACGGGAAATGCAGGTATCCGGTGGGCGCGCGTGGCGACAGTGCCATAGCGCCCAAAAGGCCAGTTCAGAAGGGAGTGCAGACAAGCTCGGAGCGGTGGCAGGGGTGAATCGACGACGGGGCTGAAGGCTTGACGCGCGGGCGCCAGGCGAAGCCTCGTGCTTGATATCAACTGACCAACCGTCCATAGGGATAACCGCAGAAAACAGGTGTCGAGCAGCGTCACACGGGCAGATAAGCCGTTAAATCCAGACTTGACGAAGTGTGGTTGCAGATTGACTAAACATTCCCCCGCTGCTCGACCAACTCGACAAACGCCCCACACGCGGCACTTCGGTAAGCGCCCTTGCGACTGAGCAGTGCCACGGTGCGTTGCAGCAACTCGGGATCAAGTGCCAGCGACTGCAATCCCGTCTGCTCGTGGGCGATGGCTTGCGGGAGAATGGTCGCCAGCTGGCTGCGGCGCACGATTTCGATTATCGCGCTGATGGAGTTGGCTTCAATGGCGATGCGTGGTGCGATGTTTTGCTCACGGCAGTACCGGTCGATGTGCTGGCGGGTGGCAAAGTCACCACTGAGCAAGACCAGCGCCTGCTCACCCAGAGCGTGAGCACTCAGCGACTGTTGCCCGGCGAACCCCGGATGCGCATCACTGACCACCAGGCTCAAGGTTTCGGCGAACAGCGACTGAGATTCGATATCGGCCAAATGCTCACCGCTGAATCCAATGCCGATATCCAGGCGGTCTTCGGCCAGCGCCGCCTCTATACGGTCCTGAGTCATTTCCTCAACGCTCAGGTTGATCGCCGGGTAGAGGTTGTTGAAGCGGGTCAGCAACGGGCCGATCAGGTACGCGGTGAAGGTCGGGGTCATCGCCAGACGCAACGCCCCCCGGCTCAGATCCTGCACGTCATGCATCGCCCGCTTGGCCGCCTGTAGATCCTGCAAGGCCTGCCGCGCATAACGCACATAAGCCTCACCAGCGTCTGTCAGGCGCACACAACGCCCCGAACGGTCGAATAGCGGTGCACCGAGGGAGTCCTCCAGTTGCTTGATCTGCTGCGACAGCGTCGGCTGGGACACATGCAGAGCTTCAGCGGCTCGAGTGAAGTTGCGATGCTCGGCGACCGCAAGCAGGTAACGAATATGGCGTAGCAGCATGGGCGCTCAACTATAGGCCTGACTTATAGAAACAATAATAAGCCAGTCTTGGACGCTATAACTGAAAACTTTCATCCTTGCCCCATCAGCAACGCAAGGAGAACCACCATGCAAGACATCATCGACGGCTTCCTCAAGTTCCAGCGTGAGGCCTTTGCGCAGCGTAGCGAACTGTTCAAACAACTCGCCACCACACAAAGCCCCGGCACCTTGTTCATCACCTGCTCGGACAGCCGGGTGGTCCCGGAACTGCTGACTCAACAAGAACCTGGCGGCATGTTCGTGATCCGCAACGCCGGCAACATCGTCCCTTCCTACGGCCCCGAGCCGGGCGGTGTCTCGGCCACGGTTGAATACGCAGTCGCCGTACTCGGCGTCAGCGACATCGTGATCTGTGGCCACTCCGACTGCGGTGCAATGACCGCCATCGCCACCTGCAAATGCCTTGACCACTTACCGGCCGTCGCCAATTGGCTGCGTCACGCCGAGTCGGCCAAGGTGATCAATGCCTCTCGTACTCACGCCTCAATTGAAGACCGCCTGGATTCGCTGGTGCGGGAAAACGTCATTGCCCAACTGGCCAACCTCAAGACTCACCCCTCGGTCGCTCTGGCCCTGGAGCAAGGTCGACTGAACCTGCACGGCTGGGTCTATGACATTGAAAGCGGTTGCATCGCCGCCCTGGACGGCGCGTCCCAACGCTTCGTTTCCCTCGCCGAACACCCGAAAACCTGCGCGCTGTCCAGCAAGTTGCAACGCGCCGCCTAACCCACAGCTCTTGCATCACTAAAGAGGAAATCATCATGCTGCAATCCCAATTCGCTCAAGCTCCACGCCTGGCCCTGGCCGACATCATCATCGACGCCAAGGCACGCAAGAATCTGTCCTGGCAGGACCTGACCGACGGCACGGGCCTGAGCCTGGCTTTCGTGACCGCCGCCCTGCTCGGTCAACACCCGCTGCCGGCTGAAGCAGCCGATGTGGTTTGCGACAAACTCGGCCTGGACCAGGACGCCAGCCGTCTGCTGCAAAGCGTGCCATTGCGCGGCAGCATTCAGGGTGGCATCCCGACCGACCCGACCGTTTACCGCTTCTATGAAATGCTGCAAGTCTACGGTTCGACCCTTAAAGCCCTGGTGCACGAGCAATTTGGCGACGGCATCATCAGCGCCATCAACTTCAAACTGGACATCAAGAAAGTCGAAGACCCGGACGGCGGTTCCCGTGCAGTGATCACCCTGGATGGCAAGTACTTGCCGACCAAGCCATTCTGATAGACCGCCAGGAAGGTTCTATGAACCTTCCTGGCCCTCAGGATGTTCGCCACTACCCCCTTACCTGATTTTTCAATAACCGCAGCAAGTTTTTGATTTGCTGCGCTGCCGCATACCCTGCCTAATCACACGCTTATCACTCAACGCCTGATGATGGAAAACAATCGAAGATGAAAAGCGTTAGTTTCGCCACCGCCAACGCAGGAATGCTGATCTGGGCGCTGTTGATCGCTGCCTCGTTTTTCGCCGCTGCACAAGTCAGTCAGGCCATCGATCCAATCCTCCTGACCGGTCTGCGACTGCTGTTTTCGGCATTGATGTTTTTGCCGATGCTGCTGTTGAAAGGCACCACCCCTATGACTGCGCGCGGCTTGCTCAGCCACGCAGCCCTTGGATTATTGCTGGCAGTGTATTTCGGTTCGCTGTTCGAAGCCCTGCGCTACACCTCTGCGGTCAATACCGGGACGATGTTCACCCTCGTGCCATTGATGACGCTGCTTTTCGAAGCCTTTCTGATGCCCAACAACAGCGTTAGAAATCGCTTGCTGCCCATGCTGATCGCAGCGGCCGGCGCAGTGCTGCTGATTCTCAAAGGCGCAGGTCCCGGACAGCTGCCTTCGCTCTACGCAGTCCTGGTGTATGGCGTCGGGTGTCTGGCGATGGCCTTTTACTCGCCCCTGAGCCAGCGACTCAAAGACCACAGCCTCAAAGGTCGAGGCCCGGTGGCCATGACCTTCTGGAATATGCTGTTCGGCTCACTGTTTCTGTTTGTCTTCTCCCTGCTCAGCGGCGGCTGGCGCACGGGTTCGCTATTGGCGATCAGTGATTTCTTCTGGCTGGTTTACCTGGCGCTGTTCGCCACACTCGCTACTTTCTGGCTGTTGCATCGGGCAATCGGTGTCATTGCCCCGTCCACGGTGATTTCCTACGTTTACCTGAGCACGCTGTTCATCACCTTGTTCCATTGGTTCTGGCTCAGACAACAACCGCTGCTGATAGAACTGTTTGGCGCACTGCTGGTGGGGATCGGAATGCTCGCGCTGGTCATCTCCAGCCGACGCTCGGAACCTGCAACGGCGTAAGAGCGGGCGATGGAGTGCGCAGGTCGCCTTACCTGCATTTTGTGACCCACTGCTGACCACGAAATTTCCCACGAGGCATTCTCTTGGGACTATCGTTCCGTTACCCTTTTACTTACGTGTTGCGCTCAATCGGCGCAAGGGGCTCATGAGACGGATCTGATGCTGAACAGCAACTTGCTTAGAAAGCTCGACATGCAGGACCTTATGGTCTTTATCGCTGTTTATGAACAAAGCAGTGTCACCGGCGTGTCCGAAACCCTCTATGTCAGCCAGTCCACGGTCAGCTATTGTCTGAAAAAGCTGCGTACCAGCTTCGAGGACGAGTTGTTCATCAATACCCGAACGGGTATGCGTCCGACCTGCAAAGCCACCACCATGTACGGGCACGTGCTGAAAATTCTTGAAAGCATCAATCTGTGCCATTCCGGTGTTCAGGCCTTCGATCCAACCCAAAAAGCCGTGACGTTCAACATTTGCGCGCCGGAATACTTCGAACTGCTGATACTGCCGCGACTATTGAAAAACTTCGATTTCGCCGACCTGCCGGTAATCGTCAATGTGCAAAAGCTCGAAACCGATATTCCCGCCGATGAACTGCGCGACGGCAGTCTCGACCTGGTGATTTGCTTCGGCCCCAACTTTCACCGCAGCCACAACGACTTCAAATCCCGGATGCTGGTGGAAGATGACCTGGTGTGCGTCTTCGATAAACGCGCGACCCCGCTGGAACCGCGCTTCAGCCTGCAATCTTTTGTCGAGCGTCGTCACGTGTTCCCCACGCCGTGGACCTCCGATACCAACATGGTGGATGGCTGGCTGGCCCACCAGGCGCATAAACGGCAGATTGTCGCGCGGTCCAACAGCTACAGCGCAGCACTCAAGATGATCACCGGCACCGACTTCATCCTGACGCTGCCACGGCGCATTCAAACGCTTCTGGCCAATGACGCAGTCTTCAGCCATTGCGAAGCACCGAATGGCTTGCCGGGGTTCACCCTCGACATGCGGTGGAGTGAAGCCAGCGATCAGGACAGCGCCAATACCTGGCTCCGTGAGCAAGTGCTCAAAGTCTGCGTGGAACAAGGCTTGCTCTGAGCCCGGAAGCTCGCCTGTCAGTGGCCGATAGCCGCCTTGGTGTAGGACTCACGATCGATATCCAGAATCTCCACGCACAACTGCACCTCTACATCGGCCGGCCATTCACACAGGTCCTGTAGCACGGCCAACAGGCTTTGCGACAACTGCTTCTTGATCTCGGTCGAACGTCCGCTCAACAGCGCCAGCTTCACATGCACAAAAGCACGTTCGCCCAGTCCGGTACCGACCCGAAATGCTCCCACCTGCACCGCTCGGCTCTTGATATCGAACTCCGCCGTAAACTGCCCGGAAGCCACCAACGCATGGTTGAGTCGCGACAATGCCTTGTCGGCATCGAGCGCTGGCAGGTTGGGGGTGTATTCCATATGCAGGTGAGGCATGGCGATAATCCTGATCGGGTAAAGGAAAGGTCGTACATATAACACAGACCAGTCCTGCTCCACCTGAGCACTAGTTAATGCTCAGGGGCAGCCACTGAGTCGCGCAGCGCAAGGCTATCCCACGCAGCAACCGTAATCAGCACCGCCGACCGTGCCGGCCTTACCACTGTCGTGGCTGCCGCGCCCACGCAACAGAGAACGGGAACTGCTCATGGGGTGGATCTCCGGTCAAATCCTGAGGGGTAACGCTACACAGCAAAACAACCCAGCCTCGAGGTATCAAGCAGGCCTCTGCGCATCGCGTTGGCTTCAGAGCGACTTGATGTCCTGTATTTCGGACAAACCGCGTTCGCTCATAAACGCTTCCAGCCGCGAACGCAGCCAGCGCTCGGCCGGGTCGGTATCGACATGACTGAGCCAGACCATGGACAGGTCCAGTGTCGGCGTCTTGAACGGGAACGGTTCGCAGAACAACTGACCTGAAGCAGCCATGGCCGCGGCCGTGTAATCCGGCAGGCTGGCGATCATGTCGGTCCCGGCGAGCAATGCCGGCAAGGAGCTGTATTGCGGTACCGAGAGCACCACCTGGCGTTTACGACCAATTTCAGCCAACCATTCATCTGCGAAACCGCTGACATTGGCCGTGTGAGAAACCAGCACATGCGGCCGTGAGCAGTATTCATCCAGGGTCAGCGGGGTTTCAGAAGCGTCCGCGCGCAACACGCTGGGTTGAATATGCCTGAGCAATTTGCGCTTGGCATTAGCCGGCAGGCCGCGGGTCTGGCTGATGCCGACGGTGATGTCGCCGGACGCCAGCAAGTCCGGGATACGCCAGTAATCGACGTGCTGGACGACGAACACCACCTGCGGCGCCTCTTGGCGCAACGCGCGCAACAACGGCGGCAGCAAACCGAATTCGACATCATCGGACAGGCCAATGCGGAAGGTCATGGTGCTGCTGGCGGGATCAAAATCGTGGGTCAGGCTCAGAGCGACCGACAACGAATCCAGCGCCGGCGAGAGATGCTGAATGATCTCCTCGGCCCTTGCCGTCGGCTCCATGCGATGGCCAACCCGGATGAACAGTGGATCGTTGAACATCGTGCGCAAGCGATTGAGCGCCGAACTGATGGTGGGTTGCCCGAGAAACAGCTTCTCCGCCACCCGCGTCACATTGCGCTCAAGCATCAGCGTTTCGAACACGACCATCAGGTTGATGTCCGCCTTGCGCAGTTCGTTACGATTCATCTGCTATCCCCAGTCTCCAAGACTGCGGGCAGTGTAGAAAGGCCTGGGGGTTGGCGTCTACCTGCCTGCGCAGAAGATCACCCAGACCGTCACCGGATCCCGACGCACTTGAGGCGCAGCGCCTCAACGCACGGTCAACGCCTGCAGCCCTATCGCCAGCTTGCGTCCATCCTCGCCCTGTTTCAGCAAGGGTATAAGCTTGAGCGGATTTGTTGCGCTCATCTGGAGGCAGTCTGCGCATTGCTTCCAGCCCGGCGCAAGAATATTCAAACCATCGATTTGGGCCAGAAGATCGGTGTTGGCATCAATGCTGATGGCCGCCTGAAGCAGCGCCCGCTCATCCAGAACATACAGTGAATCCACGTCATACTTCCCGGTGGCAAGGCGATGGGAGCTAGCGTAATCCGCCAGCGCAAGCCAATTGGGCGAGTAATTCTGCGGACGGACCCAGCGAACCTTCTGGTAGTGAGAAGCAGCGCTCTGCCAGAACGGATCAACGAGCGCGGTCTTTGCCGATGCTGGCGGCACCATCAGGAAATTACCTGTGCCTGCCCAGCCTGCCCGGGTATCCGTCACCTGTATCACCAGTACGACGACCAACAGACAGAGGGTTGTACGCGGACTGTGGCCCCGAACAACAACAACAACAACAACATAGATGACGGCGAAGATAGTCACGTAGAAAACCGGCCAGAACATTCGCCCCGACGCCCGGAAAACATTCGCGGCAGCCACGACAAACGCGGGCAGAGGATAGTCGAGCTCGAAGGGGCCGATACCGACTTTGTTGGAGACCGCGAAGAGTGCTAGCCCCCCATAAGAACAGGCAACAGGGTGATCGCCAGATGCTTTCCAGAAAGCTTCATCGATAAGTCCAAAAGTTATGCAGTACAAAGGTGAAAGCGGGGATGGTCAGCGCTACTGCAGCAATTCCCAGCAGATAATGAAGCCCGGCCATTTGGGCGGCCCAGGCCACCAACATCGCAAGTAAAAAACCTGCGCCCGAGACCATCATGAAGCGCACCAGCGTCCGGCCGTGCAATCGGCTGGAAAAACTCCAGGTGGTATTGATCACATAAGAAGCCACGGTCGCTACAGCGAACGCCGCGCCGTTGGCCAAGGGCGGCAGGGGTAACACATAGTTGATGAACAGTACGGCAATGAGTGCATGAAGGGCCGTGACGAACAATCCGGTCACGGCAAAACGCCGGGCACGTTTGATCAAGGCTGACTTGTCAGTGCCTGTCTCACGGCTCATTGCTTGTCACTCAAGCAGCAGCGCGACGTCACGGCTTCTGCGCCAGACAGAACACCGTCAGACCGGCCAGACGGTTCGCGCCCATGAAGGGAAGCTCGACACTACACAACGTCTTCAACAGCGTATTGACCAGCGGATGATGCCGCTTGAGTTGCGAGCGCGGTGGCGACGGTTGTGCACTTTTTGGCAGTAGCCGCAGGGTTGCCGCAATGGGGAAGACCAGGCCGAAGTAGTAAGCTCCGTGCCTGACCGTCAAACCAGCGTCCCTGGCCACCGTTTCCAGTTGCGGCAGGGTGTAACGCCGTTTGTGCTCGAGAAAGTCATCGTGCCCGCTCCAGAGAAACTGATATGCCGGAACCGTCATCAGAAAACGGCTGCCGGACGGAACTTTATCGACGTAGGCCTTGAGCAATCCGACGTCGTCATCGACATGCTCCAGCACGTCCATCAGCAGTACCAGGTCGGCATCGACCGAGTCGATCGAACGACGGTAGTGCACCGGTTTCCCGGCGATTGTGGCGTCCGAGTCCGCCTCATAGCTAATGTCCACGCACCAGGCCTCACTGGCGAGTGTATGGCTCAGCAGATGATGGGAAAAGAACCCCGAACCGGCGCCCACATCAAGGATCTTGCGGCTCTCTGCGCCCTGAAGCAGGCGGATCATCGCCGCCGCTTTTGAACAGTAATACCAATGCTGCTCGATGCTAGAACCGAGGATGTCGGTTTCCTTGAGATCCATGCTCAGTCCTTGGCGTTGTAGACGCGACGCACCAGGAAAACCGGGCGGCGTTTTGATTCGATGCAGGTTCTGCCCAGGTACTCGCCCAGCCCCCCGATACCGATCAATTGCAGGCCACCCAGAAAGGTGACGGCAACCATCAGCGAGGCGTAGCCCGGTACATCGATCCCGGTAAACAAGGTCCGCAACACAATGAAAATGGCGAACGAAAAAGAAACCACGGACACGAACGGCCCCAGACAGGTCCAGACCTTGAGCGGGTCGGTGCTGAAACTGCTGATGCCTTCCAGGGCAAAATTCCACAAGCGCCACCCGCTGAATTTGCTTTCACCCGCCACCCGCTCCGGGCGCTCGTAATCGACATGGGGGGGCCGAAACCCAACCCAGGCAAACAAACCTTTCATAAAGCGCCGAGACTCGGGCAGGCTCTGCAATGCGTCAACCACACAACGGTCCATGAGCCGAAAGTCACCGACATTTTTCGGCAGAGGTTGATCAGAGATTTTGTTGTGCAGGCGGCAAAACCAACTGGCCGAAGTTTGCTTGGCCCAGGAGTCGTTGTTGCGACTCACACGATAACCCAGCACCACTCCATAGCCCTCACGCCAACGGGCGATCATCTGAAGGATGACTTCCGGTGGATCCTGCAGATCGACGTCGATAGGCACCACGACCTGGCCGGTCGCAGTCTGAAGGCCTGCCGTCAATGCGGCTTCCTTGCCGAAATTGCGGCTCAAATCGATCACTCGAATACGCGGGTCAGTCTTCTGGCGCTCCAGAAGCAGATCCAGCGTGGTATCGGTACTGCCGTCATTGATGAACACCATCTCCAGACCGACCAACGCCTCATCCTTGAAGACGTCAGTAATCCGAGCGATGAACAAATCGATGGTGGCCGCTTCATTGAAAACGGGGATGACGAGCGATAGTTCCAAATGCTCAGCCAGTTGCATTCCGTGCTGATGAGTCAATTGATTGCTCTTTTTTATAGTAATTTTTCTACAATCTGCAGCCGCCGACTGATACTCAGCGCCATGAGCCGAGTCGTATTAAGCAGGAGCGCGGGAGGTGATGCAAGGGCGAAACTGCGGCGGCTTTGGCCATTCAACATGCCGGTACGTCAACGTCAGTTACGCTTCTTGAAATAATTTAAAACTATTAGAAACAAAAACCTGATAGCCAAAAAAATCACCTCCGCTACGCTTGCTTCGATGAGTCACACAGGCTTTCGCAATTAGATCAATCGCATGGAGCGAGCAGTATGTATTTTGAGATTTACAGGCAATCCCAAGGCACCCCAAGCACCGGAACAGGACAATGGCGCTGGCGGTTGAGGGCGGGAAATCACGAGATAATCGCCAGCGGCGAATCCTACATCAACAAGGCTGATTGCTTGCACGCAATCGGGCTGATCACAAGCACCCAGAGCGATATCCCGGTGAAGGAAATCTAAACCCGCTGGCCGATGCCGAAACTGTTCAGGAGCAATGAGCCGCTTGGGCATGCTTCAAACAGTCGATGATGCGAGCATGAGCAAACACCGGAAAACGAAAAAGCCCCGTAGCTTATTCAGCTACGGGGCTTTTTCTGTGTATGGCGGAGAGATAGGGACTCACCATAAAGAAAGTTTTCGACCAACAAGGCCAGCATTACGGGGGTTTCAGCGTGCATAGTAGTACAATTTAGTAGTACAATCCGATGTACCACTCTCCTCCACACGACGCTCCAATGACAGACAATCTGATTCAGAAGAAAGGCGAGTCCACGTGGTATGTGCGACTGGCGGTGCCTGTGGATGTGCAGAAAGCCTTTGGCTGTAAGGTGCTGATACAGTCGTTGAAGACCGGACTCCGCAAGGAAGCAATGGATGCACGCCTTCCAATCCTCGCCAACTGGAAAGCTCGTATAGTGACGGCTCGGGCTGGCAAGCCATTGCCCCCTGACTGGCAAGAGTCGCTGGCTGGGATGCTAGAAACTGTGGACAGCATAACAAAGCATTCCAAAATGACCCGCATAGGTGAAGCTGGCGCTGCTCCTTATGTCTTGCCAGAACCAACTGAAATGGCGCAGTTCATGGAGGACAACCCTGCCATGGTGGACGCTCTCAAGGGAATGATTCAGAAAGCACGCCAAACCCCCATGGGTCTGTTCAAGCTTGATGACGAACTGGGAGCCGCTTTCAAAACCGCAGTGGCTCAGCGGTTTGAAACTCACTACACGCCCACCGCAGATGAGAAGGACGAGATCAGGATGATTGCGGCTGGTGATGGTGATGGAATTCGTAAAGTTCGGTCGCCAATCACAAAGCAGCGTATCGCTACGTTCCGCCAGTATCGTGAAACGCGGAATGTCGCTGACAAGACGATGGATCAACAGGAATCGAAGCTGGAGAAGCTGTCGGCATACCTGGCTAAAGAAGGTAAGCCGCTCGACTTCGATACCGTGTCAGCGTGGCTCGACTCGCTCAAGCTGGCAAGCAAGACCCTCACCCAATACCTCTTGGCAGGTAACGTCTTCTGGAAATGGGCGATGAAACACGACACTCGCTGGCGTGAAGACTTCAAGGACAAGGCCAACCCGTTTGAGAACCATGAGCTACCGCAAACCCGTGGCAAGGAACGTGCAGACCGTCAGAGAAAGGACTTCCAGCCGAAAGAGATTGCGGAGCTTCACGCTGCCGCGTTAGCCGCTGACCACACGACGCTGGCTGACTTGATCCTCTTGGGTACTTATACAGGCGCTCGCATCGAAGAGCTTTGCCAATTAAGGGTCGAGCACCTGATTAAGCCGGACGGCATTGAAAGCTTCGATATTGTTGATTCAAAGACCGCAGCGGGTATCCGGGTCGTGCCTGTACACCCTGCCCTCACCCGAATTGTCGAGCGCCTGAAGAACGACTCCAAGGATGGCTATCTGATCCCGTCTGACAGCAAGAACAAGTACGGCATACGTTCTGACGCGCTCTCAAAGGCGTTTGGCAGACTCAAAGAAGCGCACGGCTACGGCGCCCAACACGTGTTCCATTCGATCCGCAAGACGGTTATCACTCAACTTCACAGGGCTGGCGTGCAAGGGCCACTGATTGCTGAACTGGTAGGTCATGAAACTGGAATCGTGACCTTCGACGTTTACTCACAAGGCGCGTCTTCGATTCAAAAATTGGAAGCCATTTCCAAGCTCCCTTCCCTCACAGCCCAAACAACTCAGTCGGCAGAATTGGAGTGAGGAATTTTCTCAGACTGCCAGCGATGATAGCGGTGATTGCTCGTGTCTGACGTATGCCCTACCGGGGGCGGACAACGACATATGGTCCCCCCATTTTGATTCAACGATAGAAATCAGCTCCCAGCGATTCAGATCATCCAAAGCACCTTTGTATAGAAGCGGCGATAGCTCAGTGGTTTGTTGTACCTCACTCACGTACAGGCACTGATCATCGCCTTCATGCTCCGCAATGACTTTCAAAACCTTGAGTGCACTTTCATCAAGCGGAGGAAGCGTTGGATTCAATTTGAGATTCGCCTCTTTCAAATCGGCAGCGAGCCTCCAAGCGAGACGGGACAAGAAAGCAACCAATACCACTGCCAATGTCGCTACTACGATGAGTAGCCAGAGCGGAGTCTGGACCATTTGCATGAGGCTTTCATAGACGCCAATCAGCCAAGTCCAGACGGCGGAAACCATTGGTAGGATGGTCTGTTTATGCTCCTCCGTGACCATTTTGATAATCGGAACGACAACGGCCAAAGCAAGAGGCAGCAATACCGCCCACAGAACTCTCTTTCGCTTAAAACTCATCCGGTTTATCCGCCTGCTTGATCATTCCAGAATGCTACCAGAACGCATGCTGAAGTAAGTACCACGACTGCTCACATCCCACCCAGCCAGCGACAACAGCCCCGCCTAGCCTCTTCGCATGAACGAGCCGCCAGCCTCAATTAACTGAAAGGTTGGCGGCCCCGAAAACTCGTTAGAAACCATCGATAAACCCAAGCATAACCTGCACTGAATTCGTCATGTCCTGAGTAACAACGGTCATTCAGTCCAGTGTTTACGGGCTTACATGGCTGTCTGACCAAGCAAATGCTTTTCTCTCTCGCTGAAAAATAGTTTTCAAAACTTGGAAATCGGAAATGTCAATACGCGGGGGTTGCTTTTTTAAAGGAATCGTGTAGAATTCGACTCCTGCCTCAGTGGGCAGAACAGATCGCCGAGAAACCTCTACGTGGCCAGTGCTGAAAATGCACGAAACCACAGGAGGTTTTTTAACGCCTGAGTTTTGGTTGATCACCATTTGACGATCACAGCAAACCATGAGAACTGCCATGACTATTGCAAAGCAAGCGAACACCAACATGAGGTCGACGACATCGAATAGCTGAGTTCCTGCTCCTCCGTAGTGAGAAGAATGACGAGCCGATGCCGACCAATGTGTCGGTTTTTTATTGCCCATTTTTTCAACTGAACGGAGGTAACAACATGCAACAACACAGCATCTATGACATCACCAGAACTATCCGCGTAGCCCCTTGCGTGGCCGGGGTACGCCTCGACTACAGCCTTGGGGAGGAGATACCGCTATTCGCTCCCCCATTGGATGAGTCGCTGACCTACGGCTTCGGCTACAACTCTGGTCGCCGTCGCAAGGCCATGGGAATGCCCTACTTCAAAACAGGAAAAGGGACGCCCCACAAAACTTGGCACAACATGATGCGGCGAGCTTACGGCCCCAAAAAAGCTACCGCTTATGAATATTGCAGCGTCTGTAGAAAGTGGTGGGACTATCAAGAGTTCGCCGCGTGGTACTCCATGCAGCCATATGCTTTCGAGTCTGACGCAGAACTGGACAAAGACATCTTGGACCCGATGAACACAGCGTACTCACCTGAGCACTGCTCGGTCGTTCCGAAGCTGATTAATCAGATTTTCAGGGACACAAGGAGTCGTCGCGGCAGATTGCCCATTGGAGTGTCAGTTGCGTCAGGCGGAGTCGGTTTTGTGTCTGTGCTTTCGATGTTCGGCAAGCCTGATGTACTGGGGATATTCGAAGACATCACGGAAGCCTTCAGAGCGTACCAGTCGGCCCACCGGGCGTACTGCAATCAGCTGGCAGATATCTACGAATCGAAACTTGATGCCCGCGTGATCAAACGACTTCGAACATGCTCCCGTCACATCCGGGACTGAGTTACGCCCAACCCAAGCACCACCGCAGGCCGACGCCTGCGGCAACCACAACTAACGAGGCACACGCCTATCGAAATGAACTGACGAAGGAGAACGAAATGACAAGAAGCAAAATCACGCCTACAACTCGCACCAAAGCAATACAGATGCGCACTGAAGGTTACACTTATGCGGAGATCGTCTTTGCCTTGAGCGATGACGGTATTACCCTTAACTGGTGCAAGCGAAATCTGAACTCCGTTACCGTCTACAACACTCATTTCTTTTTGGTAGAAGAGCTGACTCCGCTGGCGCTTCGTCCTGAAGGCATATCCCGCCTTGAATTCCGCACCAAGATCAAAGCTGCGTATGGTATTCCCTTTGGAGACATGATCCCTGAGGCCATCGAACGGAAAACCAAGCGATGCCTTCCCAAGGATGCATTTGTCCGCCCTGACTGGATGGAGCCTGAAGCGGCCAGATCGAGCCAAACAGCAATCATTGAAGCTGCAAGCCTTTTGACTGACCGCCTTGATGAACTGCATGGAGAAATTTGCGCACTGTACCCCAACGCTTCATCTTGGCACGTACGCGATGCGATTCTGTCTATGGTCACAGGTAGCCATCCGGCTGGACCAATCGTTCAAGGGCGGCAAATGTCAGATGCAGTGAGTAAAATGGAGGAGCGTCTTCCTCAACGATCACAGTTTGAAGTACAGGCTCAAGAAGTCGATCATGAATACGACCGTCTGTGCATGTGAACCTTTTGTCCATAAAGACTATACAAGGTTCACTTGTTCACGAGTAAATGCCAGACGGTGACGTCTGAGTGGGATAACCCGCTTCGAAGACAATAGTCGTATCGTCCCGATTCTGGATTAGCACTCCAATTAATAAGATTAAATCAACAAAAAATTAAAGTAGGGTGCTACTGACAATGTACATTGACGGGGATATCCTTTGGAGGTACTTCAAAGAGTTATTATTTGAAATGTTTAAATAAAATCAATAAATAATAAAAAAAACAAAATCAAATAGAGTAATCCTGACAACCTACGGTGTCTTCTTGCACTGGACAATCAAGAGCGCTTGAGCTCATCTGGTATTTGTCATTATGTATTTGTTTATCAGGATACCATTTCCAGTGGTATCGCATTTGAGGTGCAGAAACATTGGGCGTTCGCCCGGCGGTATCCCATCTGGATGTTATCCATCTTGATATGCTGTTAATAAATAAATTAATAATGATCAACAAAACTTAAAATAGAGTAACCCTGATAGGCCAGCCTATCGTCTTCAACCCTAATAAAATGGCTACCCTTCCAAGAACGGCAGTTCTACTGATACTGGTTTGTAATGTATTGGTTTGATTTGGCTGTAACACTTGAGTGTGGTCAGCTTGGGCATACGCCCGGTAGTAATCCTATTTAGTATTGGAGTTATACAGCTTCAATGATAACATTAGCTGCGAGCGAGTAATAACTACCTCTCTCGTCTTATGTCTCCCCGCAACACACACACGAAAAATTCATCCCTTACAAGGAGGTATTACCTATGACCAATACAGTAGCAATACGAAAATCCGTTAAGTATTCGACACGTACCACGGCTATCCATGAAGCAGGTCATGTACTGGCTGACTGGTGGAGTGGAAAAGAAATTTATCAGGCTCATGTAAGAATGAAGCCGAATTCAACCGAGCTCCCTATTATTAGTCGTAAGGGTGATGAAATTAAGGATGCGGTTGGATTGGTCGAAACGTCTCCCTTGATTTCTCTTTTTACGGCGCGTGAGTTTCCTGACTTTATCCGCAGTAGCGTTCCGAATTACCTGACCCACCTTGATCACGATCTTATGGGACTGATGGCAGGTCCTGTTGCTGAAGCATTGCACACACGTCAGAGCCAGTTTTATGTGATGATGAATGGTGGTGCTGGTGATGTTAAGGCCGCACAAATTCTCCTTGATTTGCTGCCTGCTGACACTCACTACGCTACAGAACAACGTGCTATCAAGCGTGCAGGTAAGATGTTGCGTGAACACTGGGATACAGTCAAAGCATTGGCCGATCTGCTCCAAGCTCACGGTACAGTTGACGGTGATACTTTGATGGGTGTCATCGAAGCTCGTATTGGTGAGCAACGCTGCAACACGTTTCAAGATTAAGTCACAAGCCGTACGTCTAATATTCATCATCTAGCAGTAAAGCAAACACCCACTCTAAATATATCAATCAACAGGAGTACAACTCAGAATATCCGCTCGGGTGCGTAATAATGATTGAGCAAAGCTCGATAGGGGCACTACCTTGAACTCCGCTCAACCTGAAACCCTGAGCTGATCAGAGTCGGCAAATCCACCAATAACCATATTAAAACAATGGCCTAATCTGGTGCAAACAGCTTCAGAGAAAACACCAGCAAGTTCCACACCCAATAACTTAAGGGATTTTGCTTAGCAAGCGGTGCTCTCTCTTCTCAGAACTGGTTTTCCTGGATATTGACCAATGGTGCAGGGATCACCATCGGGACTGTTGCGCTACAAAGAGCTACATCAGGCTTGGTCTGCCCCGTTACTCTCCGGCACTAAGCCCAGCGGACTCCGCTACAGTGCGAAATCTAGCTGTCGTGAAGGTCCGCTTCGGGAGCTTACCGACTTTTACTACAACTGATTTTTTGGTCAGAAGCTCACGTTTCAAAATCACCTGCTCCGCCTCTGTTTCTGGCACCAGCTCTTTGTAGTACTCATCCGAACACATACCAGCAAAGCTAAGACTTTTACCGTTAACCTCTCCCTGAGCCTTGAAGTTCGACTCGCCTTCAGGGCAAGCACCCTCACCACTGATAATGTACGCCAAACGCATGCCTTCATCTGCGGGGATAACTCGAATATAAGCGTGCTCGCTTTCCTTGCTGATCACTGTTGCCTTATGCGACCAACCAAGTGACCAGTATTTAGAACTCAAGTCTTCACCCGCGTAAACTGACGAAGATAGGCATACGAGGTATATCGAAAGCTTAGGGAACACCTTGTTCATGCGTCCTCCTCGGGTAATTATCAACGAAGCCAACCGTTTGCTGTCATTGCTGTTTTACCGCTGGGTAGCAGAATTAATGCAGATTTACCGTCGCTATTCGACTCAATAAAACTAACTTTAGTTGGAGAAGATATCGTCCTGCACTTTCCAGTTGAAATCAGGTGTTCAGCACCATCCTCATCCTTGTCTTGCGAAGCTTCAATCATGTCGCGCCAATCACCGAGCTTGTAGCAAAGCATTGAACCGGCGATCAGCGTTCGCTGAGGGTAGGTCTCTGCCATGGCAGCAGATGCGAGAAGGGGGAGCAAGCACAGCAAGCGAGAAACGGTGTTCATCAAGCGATTTCCTTTAATGTGGTGTGAATCCATAGGTCTCAGACCACCATAATGCCATCGCAGGATTAAAATGTAACGATTGGTGTGTCACCATTTAGTGTGTTCACGATCAGAGCACGGACTTCCATCATGCAAGGATGCAGATTAATCAAAACCTCAGAAAAGGCTTCGGCCAACGAATCCGGGAGCTACGGAAAGCTCAAGGCTTTAGCCAGGAAGCATTTGCCGATAAATGTGGCTTCATGCGCACCTACATGTCACGAATCGAGACAGGCACTGCCAACCCCAGCCTAGATGCGGCCAAGGTGCTTGCTGATGGGTTGGGTATGTCGCTGTCGGAGCTGCTGGAAGGGTTGTAGCCGCGACTGGAACACTGTTGGTTGGTGCTTTAAGGAAATTTTGAATTTTTTTCTCGAAAAGCGGTGATTTGAAAATCGACCTCACTAAATACATTAGACAGGACATCCGTTCTGCCCAATTTATTAATAGGTAAAAGATGAACAATCACATTCGCTTCGGTATTACCCTGAGTCCTGCAACAACCGGCTTTCAGGCCATTCGGTTCGGCCGCACACTTTGCCGCTATAAATGTCGCTTCATTCAGGGTACTTGGTACGTGTCCATCCCTTCGAAAATGGATGGTGTCAACGGAGCTAATCGGATTCGCCACATTCTAAATTCTGCAATGGAATCTGCTGGTATCTGTACAGTGCGTTACTGGTACTCGCATCTGGATGGGCCGAAGGAGCATCAGGTTTTGTAGTAGCTACCAGCAGCCCCGTCGGTGATGATGGGGCTTCTTTTGATAGCGGATTACTGTTAAAGCCCTGAAATCAAAATCGCGTAGGAATGTGTTCCTGTAATCAGCCAGGACTGGCTCGAATTCCCGCACCAACCAAGGACGACTTCCATGTCAGACAACCTGGATGCCAACATCACCACAGCCGACGTGCTGACCCTGTTGTTACACAACCAGCACGCACTTGCCGCCGCAATCGAGGAAGTGGCCCTGTGGGCAAGGTCAACTGGCTCACCCGAGACTCATGACAATGCCATCGCGGCGCTGGGCACCCTCGACACGAATGCATCCTCCATCACCGCTGGAATCCTAAAACTGAGGCAGTAGCCTCTATCAAAGAAGTAGACCCATCCGGTAGCTCGATAGCCGCTCGCAAATCGCTATCAGATATCTATTGCAGATAGCCATACGATTAAACTATCATTTATCTATCGAATTTAAGATCAAAGGATAGTCAGCAATGAACGCTCACCTCTATCTGCGAGCATCGACCAAAGACCAAGATGCCAATCGTGCAAAAATCGCCCTGGAGTTGTTCGCTGTCGAGAAGGGATTGAGCATCGTTGGCGTGTACGCCGAGAACATCAGCGGAACCAAGCTCAACCGCCCCCAGTTGCTCGCCTTGCTTGATACTTCTGAGAGTGGAGACGTGCTATTGGTTGAGTCCGTAGACCGCCTCAGTCGCCTCTCACAAGCTGATTGGGACACTCTCAAGGCCACAATCAAGGCTAAGGGGCTGAGGCTGGTTGTTGCCGATCTACCCACCAGTCACATGCTGGTAGAAGCTCAGGGAATCACTGGACAAATCATGGACGTGATCAACAACATGCTGATTGACCTAATGGCAACCATGGCACGACTGGATCAAGAGAAGCGTGTGGAACGCATCAGGCAAGGTCTGGAAAACAAACGCGCTGCTGATCCTGAATGGAAGCCATCTGGTAAGGGTAAGAACAAAGCCAAGTGGGCAGAGGTACAGTCGCTGATGCAGAAGCATCCAACAATGTCAGCTGATGAAATTGCCAAACTGGCTGAGTGTGGCGTTGCCACGGTGTACAGAATCAAGCGAGAAACGAAGGCTGCCTGACTCCGGCCTTAGCTATGTCATCCTGCTCGGATTATATGGGGTTTCATGCCCCCCCAACTTATTTATGGTTCCGTTTGGAGCTTTCTATTTGACACCGGTTTTGGTGATTAAGCAGCACTGGTTTTCATACCAGAATATCAGTGGAACGCCCCAGTTTATATTGCAGGTTGAAAATCAAAATTCATACAAGATGTAGCTGAAAAAATTGGCGGGCGGGCAGTAACCACACAGAAAGCCCCCCCAGCTAGGAGGGCCAATAATCTATGAACGCTAGTTTGCCAAACGAGAGAGAACTAGATCAATCGCCTTCTTTAACTCGTTCACCTGCACATTTGCAAGCTCTTTTGGCTCAAGTTTATGAAGCCCTCCGCCATATACTCTGCCCTCGCCAAGAAGGCTGCCTGGAGATAGTTTCACTAACTCTTCCCATGCAGTATGCAGTATTCCCTCATCAAGCAAAATTGCTTTAGCCAAGTCTCCAACCGGATACATAGCAAGAAAACTGTTGGTTATTGTCGCTTTGGATTTATTTAATATAAATCGAAAAGGATTCGCCCCAACTTCACTACTTCGCCCCATGTACGTACACACTATCGGCGGAGGAAGTCTCTGCTCCTGCCAGTACCACACTGGTCTATTTTTACACAGATAGCCCTGCGAAACTCCATCCTGAACTCCTTTCTCTAAGTATCGAGAAAGCTCGGGCCATTTCCTAGAGATTTCAACCTCACTCTCCCGAACATCAAGCAAAAACAACTTCTTACTCAAGCATGGGATACCTGCCTCATCGGACTCAATTACATCCTGATCTATATATCGCGAACTTGGAAGAATCGGGCTAAGGTAATCAAAGCTTAAGAACTCATTCTTGACATCATCTTCAGAGAGGATAAAAAAATCATTACTACCCGTAGCCAATCCACGTCGGATTTTAAAGTAGTCTGCTATCACTGCCCCAGACGTAGCTTCCCGCACATCACTCACCGGAAACCTAGACCATTTAGGCTCCATCCTCAAATCATCAGTCGATACAAAGCGTGTTAGACGAGGCTCATTCAAAGTGCCTCCGAATGAAAACTCAACATCATACTTACGCTCCGGCTTTGAATTCTTAAACCACACTACTGCGGAAGAAACCAAGGCATCTGAAAACTGAACATCCTCTGGATCAAAGCGATGCACATGAAGTAAAGTAACCTCATTGAGCAGGTACTCTTTGACTTTCTTACCATAGTTAACATCCATGAACTCGCTTGGAATCAACCAGCCAGCGATGCCCGAGTCACTCAACCACGCATGAGCGACTCCCATGAAGTAACAATAGAGACCAGCCAACCCGCTTAGCTTCATATTTGAAACACTAGAGCATAGGTCTTTGAGTCGCTTCTTTTCGGCAGCATCCATATGGTGATGACGCACATATGGTGGATTGCAGATTAATAAATTTGTCTTTTTTACCGGCTCCTGAGTTGTAAAATCCGCAAGTGTTACTTCAAGTCGCTCACCCGCCCACAGCTCAATGGCTGGCAATGCATAGTGCGGATCAATTTCAAAACCAGAAGCAGAATTAATTTCAGACTCATCAAACACACGTCTTAACGCAGAGTAGAACGACCCAGTGCCTATCGCCGGATCGAGAAAGTCTACAACACCGTTTTCACCATGCAACGATTTAGCGTAACGCAGAATATCTGTTGCCAGCTCGGTGGGCGTAGCGAATTGACCCATTTTATTCCGTTGCAATGATGTCTTTTCAGCATCAAGCTGCGCCTGAATTACCAACCTTTGCTGCTCGAAATTAAATTTACTATTCATTTTTAGAGCCCGAACAAAGCGAGATCATCTATACGATGCTCCCAAACCCAATCAATTCCTTCAGCGGCCTCATAGCCCAAATAGCCACAATCAAAATAGCCACACAAAAACAAGTTAAACGAAACATCAACAGTAAATGTACGACGCAACTGTGTAACCTTGACTGCTTCTTCCTTCCTACGCTTATTCGTATTCGCAAAGTCACCAGCAGATTTTGCCTCAAAGAATATCGGTAGCTGGCCAACTTCAGAGCCCAAAGGCTTAACAACAACATCGACAGGAATATTAATAGTATTAATACCAGTCTCTAGCCTAACCGGAATATTCATACGAAAACTGTAAGTTCCCGGCAGCATATTCTCACAAGTGAGGGAAGTTCCACCAACTTTCCTATACCCTCTAGCATTAAGCCAGAACTCGATAGCTGCTAGCTGGCGCTGCTCTTGTGCGTTTCTTATTATGGGGTTAGCTACCGCCCCACACAACCTATCAGCAACGATGGTTGCAGCCCTGTGTATATTAGATTGTTCTAGATCACCAGTCCCGGAAAGCCAAACGAATATATCAGGATCGGCCATACGCTGAATAACCGACGCGACCTTACTCAACTCTGATAGCAAGGTAACACTATCCATTCTTGGCGGAACTCTCCCGAGCAATTCCATAGATTTGACCATTGAAGGATTCGCACCCGCCAACCCAATCAATCTATCCACAGCTATTGGAGGACAAGTAGACATTCTGAGAGTCGAGATAATCCCTGGATTAGCCGCTAGAGTTGCGGGAGAAATATCTGTCAGATAATTGGTGATCTCTAGCGCGTGCTCTACGTCACGAGTAGTTTTAATTCTAGTCTTACGGAAAGCAGCAGGAGCATAACTCATAAACCACGAATTATACATATCCACCGAACGCGCCACATCGTGCTTCCAACTATAAATTTTATCCGCATTAACTGGCATCAACGACCTTCCAAACTATCGAATTCATCCGTTAGGCAAGCTTCAAATCTCGACTTGTCCTCCTTTTCCCTAGGTATGGAATGGTACTCGAAATCGGTGACGGTTTCTCCGCCTGACTCGGACAAACGTCCCCTTCCTAGCCCTGCCCCCTCAAGCGGAAACCCTTACGCCATCTTCGCAGGCCACCCGGCATAAGCGATCTTTGGCGAAAAAAGTGACACCACCGACTTTGAAGTCATGTCTCGGCGTAGCTGATGACGGTGAGACATTGTGAAGGCAACAAAAATGCTCCGATCCGCAGCACATGCCACAACGCATAGCTGAATGCCCCATAACGCTTTTTGGAGCGGTCAAAGTAGTACAACACAGTAGTACAATCCAGAAACGAAAAAGCCCCGTAGACCTTGATCTACGGGGCTTTTCAAATAATGGCGGAGAGATAGGGATTCGAACCCTAGGTACCGGTGAAGGTACAACGGATTTCGAATCCGTCCCATTCGGCCACTCTGGCATCTCTCCAACGGCGCGCATCATAACAGCACAGTTACTGGAAGCGAAGCCCCCAAGCAAAATTTTTCCGTGCTATCAGATGCTTGCGTCGATTAAAGCGGTACGCCGAGACGCTTGGCAACTTCTTCGTAGGCTTCGATGACGTCACCGAGGCCTTGACGGAAGCGGTCTTTGTCCATTTTCTTGCCGGTGGCTTTGTCCCACAGACGGCAACCGTCCGGGCTGAATTCGTCACCGAGGACGATTTCGCCGTGGAACACGCCGAATTCGAGTTTGAAGTCGACCAGCAGCAGGCCAGCATCGTCAAACAGCTTGCTCAGGACTTCGTTGACCTTGAGCGACAGCTCTTTCATGCGAACCAGTTGCTCGGCCTTGCCCCAACCGAACGCCACGACGTGGGATTCGTTGATGAACGGGTCGCCCTTGGCGTCGTCCTTGAGGAACAGTTCGAAGGTGTAAGGCTCAAGCTTGAGGCCTTCTTCGACGCCCAGGCGCTTGACCAGGCTGCCGGCTGCGTAGTTACGCACGACGCACTCGACCGGGATCATGTCGAGCTTCTTCACCAGGCATTCGTTGTCGCCCAACAGTTTGTCGAATTGGGTCGGCACGCCGGCTTCTTCGAGTTTCTGCATGATGAAGGCGTTGAACTTGTTGTTCACCATGCCTTTGCGGTCGAGCTGCTCGATGCGCTTGCCGTCGAACGCCGAAGTGTCGTTGCGAAACAGCAGGATCAAACGGTCAGCGTCATCGGTCTTGTAAACCGATTTGGCTTTGCCGCGGTAGAGTTCTTCACGTTTTTCCATGATGGGCTCCGCTTGCTAAGTAGGTGGGCTAGGCGCCCCGTTTGGGACACTAGGCGATATGCCGCCAGTCGAGCCCTGAATCTTGATCGGCCAACTGCAGCCAGTCCGGGTCGCACCCGAGGGTGTCGACAAAACATTGCCGGGCCAGCTGCGGCAGGTTGTTCTTGCTGCTGAGATGGGCCAGCACCAAATGCTGCAAATCTTGCCATCCCAACTCGTCCACCAGGCGTGCGGCCTGATGGTTGTTCAAATGTCCCATTTCTCCGCCCACCCGCTGCTTGAGAAAGTACGGGTAGTGGCCTCGAGCGAGCATATCGCGGCAATGGTTAGCCTCGATCATCAACGCATCCAGATCGCGATAGCCGTCGAGCACAGTGGCGCAGTACGAGCCCAGATCGGTCAACAGACCGAAACGCCGGTGACCATCACTGAAGACGAATTGCGTCGGCTCCTGCGCATCGTGGGATACGGAGATCACGCTGATACTCAAGGCACCAACCTGAAATTGCTCGCCACCCGCCACGAAGCCCGTCGGCTCAACAGGTTTGCGCATCCCGCGCAACGTACCGCGACTGA
Organism: Pseudomonas sp. GW821-FHT04C07; assembly: GCF_059420325.1. Lineage (NCBI taxonomy): Bacteria > Pseudomonadati > Pseudomonadota > Gammaproteobacteria > Pseudomonadales > Pseudomonadaceae > Pseudomonas > Pseudomonas sp. GW821-FHT04C07. The sequence continues at coordinate 64,612 of NZ_JBWKTM010000013.1, read as the reverse complement.
GGTAGACCGGTAGATTGTAGCGCCGAGACAGTAAACCCACGCCATGCACGTGGTCGGCATGTTCGTGGGTTACCAGTATGGCGCTCAGCTGCGTTGGGTTGACACCCAGGCGCAGCAGGCGCCGCTCGGTTTCGCGCAAGGAGAAACCACAATCCACCAGAACGTACGTCTCATCACTGGCTATCAGCGTGCCATTTCCTTGGCTACCACTGCCGAGAACGGCGAAACGCATCTGATCAGCCCAGGTTGTCCTGAATCACGCTCAACACTTTGCGCGCCACTTCAGCCGGCGCAACGGTATTGATGTTTTTCTCGACGGTGACTTGTACGGTGTCGCCAACCTTGCTCAGGCGAACCTGATAACGCTCGGCGCGGGCTTCGACTTCTTCTTTGGCGGGTTTGCTGCCAAACAGCTTGCCGAAGAAACCTGGTTCGTCGTTTTTCTTCTCGGCTTTTTCAGCGAGGTTGATGTAGTACAGGCCCAGGCTGCGGTTGATGTCTTCAACACGCCATTCGCCATGTTCCAGCGCACGACCGACACTCGACCAGGCGCGATCGAGGTCTTCGCCGAGGTTGAGCACCACGTTACCACTACCGTCTTCGGTGAGGCTGACGCGGTTAGGCGTATCGAAATCACGCGCGGCCAACAACGATACCGAACCACCCTTCTCGGAGCTGCGGCTCATGCTGGCAAGCATTTCGTCGACCAGTGCGGCGTCCAGACCGGTATTGACCGAACGGCTGGTGAAATCCGCATTGGTCGTGCTGCCGGCTGGACGCTCGGCACTGACCACATAGACCTCACTGGTGTTGCGCTGCACGCCCGGCTCGATACGAACCCGCACACGGGTTTCGCTGCCGGATGCCACTCCGGCACTGCTCAGGCGTTTGGCCATCGAGGCGGAAAGCTCGTCGGAATGCTGCCAGGCGGTGGTGAACTCGCCGGTTTTCGGACGCTGTTCATCGAGACGGAAACCGTTATCCTGGAAGAACTGCACGGCCACTGGCCAGACTTCAGCGGGTGGACGCTGGGCCATGACCCAGCGCGAGTCAGCGCTTTTCTGCAAGCTGTAGTCGCTGGCCTCGGCCACAGCCGACAACGGCTGTGGACGCGGTACTACGTATTCGCCCTTGGTGGTGTCGTCGGCCACGTTACGCGGGATCGGCAACAGCGGGTCGAAACGCTTGGAAGTGCTGACATTCGGCGGCAATTGCATTGGCGCAGTTTGTTTCGACTCCAGATAATCGCTACCGCGGTCACGGAAGTAGCCTTCCGAGCCCCAAAGCCAGCCACAGCCACTGGTGCTGGAAATAATCAAGGCAAGTGCGGAAAGTCCGGCCAATCGCTTCATGCGTAGTACTTCCTCAATTAAACCAATACGCCGGACTGGCGCATGGCCTGTCGCAGCGGTTCGTGACAGGCAGCACTGAGCCAGGTGAGCGGCAGACGGATACCGTCCGGCATCAGGCCCATCTCGTGCAGGGCCCATTTCACGGGAATAGGGTTGGATTCGATAAACAGGGTTTTATTGAGTGGCATCAGCTTTTCGTGGATCGCACGGGCAGTCACGGCATCGCCACGCATCGCAGCGGCGCACAGATCGCTCATGGCACGCGGGGCAACGTTGGCGGTTACCGAGATGTTGCCTTTGCCGCCGAGCAGCATCAGCTCGACCGCGGTCGCGTCGTCACCGGAGTACACCAGGAAGTCGCTGCTCACGCCGGCCAGGATGTCCTTGGCGCGTTGCAGATCACCGGTGGCTTCTTTGATGCCGATGATATTTGGCACGGTAGACAGGCGGATCACCGTCTCGGCCAGCATGTCGCACGCAGTACGGCCCGGCACGTTATAGAGAATCTGCGGGATATCGACCGCTTCGGCGATGGTGCGGAAGTGCTGATACAAACCTTCTTGCGTCGGTTTGTTGTAGTAAGGCGTTACCAGCAGGCACGCGTCGGCGCCAGCGTTCTTCGCATTGGTAGTCAGTTCGATCGCTTCGCGCGTCGAATTGGCGCCTGTGCCGGCGATTACCGGGATACGCCCTGCAACTTGAGCTACCACGCGACGAATCACTTCGATGTGTTCGTTCACATCAAGGGTGGCCGACTCACCTGTAGTGCCGACCGCCACGATGGCGTTGGTGCCCTCTTGCAGGTGGAAGTCCACCAGTTTGCTCAGACTGTCCCAATCGAGACGACCCTGTGCATCCATGGGTGTGACCAGTGCCACCATACTGCCCGCAATCATGCAACCGCTCCTGCCGGAAAAAGAGAACGGTAATGGTACTGGCGCCAAGATGCTTGTACAAGCGAAGTACTACGCTCGCGCCATTCCCCTGAGCGATGGTTTTCGCTACCCTTCAGACTTTGATCGGTACTGATAAGCTTGTACGCCGGGTTCCAGCCTCCCTTTTCGGCATCCGAAGCCCTCGATTCCCCGTTGCCACCCCTCGCTCTCGTCTCACTGGAGCTCGTCGCAACCTCTGGATTCAGGGTTTCTGAATTCGTATCCGGACGCTCGCCCCCAGTACTCGAGCCCGTAAAGTATCGACCGCTCATCGTATTAGGAATGCTGCATGTCCACCCCCACAGTCCGCGAACAATTCCTTGTCATCAGTGCCCTCGGCGCCAACCCCATGGAGCTGACTAACGTCCTGTGCCGCGCCAGCCATGAAAATCGCTGCGCCGTGGTGACCTCCCGCCTGACTCGCCATGGCGAATGCAGCGCGTTGGTCCTGCAGATTTCAGGCAGCTGGGACGCCCTGGCGCGCCTGGAAGCCGGCTTGCCCTCTCTTGCCAAGAAGCACGCTTTCACCGTTAACGTAGTGCGTAGCGCTGCGCTGGAAAATCGTCCCGAGGCATTGCCTTATGTGGCGTATGTCAGTTCGGCCTATCGCTCGGATATCGTCAACGAGCTGTGCCAGTTCTTCATCGACCATCACGTCGAGCTGGAAAACCTGACCTGCGACACCTACCAGGCCCCGCAAACCGGCGGCACCATGCTTAACGCAACGTTCACCGTGACCTTGCCGGCCGGCGTGCAGATCAGCTGGCTACGCGACCAGTTCCTGGATTTTGCCGACGCGCTGAACCTCGATGCGCTGATCGAACCGTGGCGCCCTCAGAACCCAATGTAAGGAAACTTTCATGGCCGTTGCTATCGACCAACCCGTTGCTGACTTCGAAGCGCCTGCCACCAGCGGGCAAACCGTCAGCCTCGCAGGACTCAAAGGCAAACAAGTGGTGATCTACTTCTACCCGAAGGACAGCACACCCGGCTGCACCACTGAAGGTCAGGGTTTTCGTGATCAGTACCCCGAGTTCAAGGCTGCCAACACCGAAGTGTTCGGCGTGTCCCGCGACAGCTTGAAGTCCCACGAGAACTTCAAGTGCAAGCAGGAGTTTACGTTCGAACTGATCTGCGACAAGGACGAGGCCCTCTGCCAGCTGTTCGACGTGATCAAACTGAAAAAGCTCTACGGCAAAGAGTACATGGGCGTAGACCGCAGCACTTTCCTGATCGACAAGGATGGCGTCCTGCGTCAGGAGTGGCGCGGCGTGAAAGTACCCGGCCATGTGGATGCCGTGCTGGCTGCAGCCCAGACCCTCAACAAGATCTGATCCTGTTTAAGCGATGGGCTGTCCGCCAGGACGCCATCGCGGGCAAATCCTAGAGCAAGGGCGCTACAACCGGCTCCTTGCTCGGCCAGGCATCCAGCACCGCCTTGAACAGGGTAGCCAGCGGAATTGCGAAGAAAATCCCCCAGAAGCCCCACAACCCGCCAAACAACAGCACCGCACAGATGATCGCCACCGGATGCAGGTTGACCGCCCCCGAAAACAGCAGCGGCACCAGCACGTTGCCGTCCAGCGTCTGAATAATCCCGTACACCGCCATCAGATAAATGAACTGATCGCTCCAGCCCCACTGGAACAGCGCAATCAGCATCACCGGCACGGTCACTACTACCGCGCCGACGTAGGGCACCACGACCGAAATCCCGACCAACAGCGCGAGCAATGCCGCATAGTTCAGACCCAGCGTCACAAAGGCAATGTAAGTAATGCCGCCGCAAATAAAGATTTCGATAACCTTGCCGCGAATGTAATTGGCGATCTGACGATTCATTTCCTGCGCAACCCGGGTGATCAACGCTCGCTCGCGGGGCAGATAGCCACGAACCCATTGCCCGATCATTTCCCGGTCCTTGAGGAAGAAAAACACCAGGATCGGCACCAGAACCAGGTAGATCATGATGTTGACCAGCAACGGCAGACTGGACAGCGAGAACGTCAGCGCCCATTGACCGAACTTGCCAATCTCACCGCGTGCCACTTCGATGGCCTGCAACACCTGCTCGTCGGACACCAGATGCGGATAACGCTCCGGCAGCAGCAATAGCAGTGATTGCCACTTGGCGAGCATGCCCGGTAACTCGTTGAACAAGGTGATCAACTGATGCCAGAGCAACGGCACGACCACCACGATGAACACCAGCAGCACGCCCATGAACAAGGCGAACACCGTACCCACCGCTGCCCCGCCGGGCAAACTCAGGCGTTCAAGCGTGCTGACCAGCCCTTGCATCAGGTAGGCCAGCACCATACCCGCCAACACCGGCGCCAGCATGCCACCCAAGGTCAGTACTGCAGTAAAAGCCAGAAACAAGAGAACGGCCAGGACCACGGCCTCCTCATCGGAAAAGTAGCGCTGAATCCAGTCGCGTAACACTTTGAACATCAATGATCCTTATAAATGAGCGCTGCAGGTTTCAGGCTTTACGCAGCCAATAGCGATAGACGCCGTCGTCATCTTCTTCTCGAAGCAGCGTATGACCTGCCAAACGGGCAAAGGTGCGGAAATCGCGCTGGGAACCTGCGTCAGTAGCAATCACCTTGAGCACCGCACCGCTGGCCAGGCGATTGAGTTCCAGCTTGGCCTTGAGCAATGGCAACGGGCAGTTCAAGCCGCTGGCATCAAGTTCGGCGTCGTGCGTTAAAGCGTCGGTCATTACTTTGCTCCTGACAGGCATTCAAGCCGCCTAGAATATCTGGTCCCAAGCCAAGTGTCCGGCTACAGTAGGCTCTTTGTCGACTAAGGCTTTGTGCATGACCTTTTTGCGCCCTACCCTGCTGACGCTCGCCTGCCTGCTCGCCTCACCAGGCTTCGCCGACGACCTGCCGTCACTCGGTGACGCCAGCTCTGCCATCGTCTCACCGCAACAGGAGCACCAATTGGGCCGTGCCTGGCTGGCGCTGTTGCGCAGCCAGGTGTCGCAGCTCAACGACCCGCAACTCAAGGACTACGTCGAGTCCAGCGTCTATAAACTGGTGGAAACCAGCCAGGTCAATGACCGGCGTCTGGAGTTCATTCTGATCAATAGCCCGCAACTCAACGCCTTTGCGGCGCCGGGCGGGATCGTAGGGGTCAACGGCGGGCTATTTCTCAATGCCCAGACCGAAGGCGAATATGCGTCGGTGCTGGCTCACGAATTGGCTCACTTGTCGCAACGCCACTTTGCTCGCGGCGTAGAAGCCCAGCAACGCCTGCAAGTGCCAATGATGGCAGCCTTGCTGGCCGGGATCGTGATCGCGGCCGCCGGTGCCGGTGATGCCGGGATTGCGACTATCGCCGGTACCCAGGCTGCGGCGGTTCAGGAACAGCGACGCTTCTCGCGCCAGAACGAACAGGAAGCCGACCGCATTGGCATTCTCAACCTGGAAAAAGCCGGTTACGACCCGCGCTCCATGCCAACCATGTTCGAAAGGCTCATGCGCCAGTACCGCTTCGATGCCAAACCGCCGGAATTCCTGCTGACTCACCCGGTCACCGAATCGCGGATCGCCGATACCCGCAACCGTGCTGAACAATCCAAACCAGGCGGCACCGAAGACAGCCTGCGCTATCAATTGATTCGCGCACGGGTCCAGTTGAACTACGAAGGAACCCCGGGGCTGGGCGCCAAACGCTTCCGTGCTCAACTCGATGAAAACCCGAACAATGAGGTGGCCCGCTACGGCCTGGCGATCGCCCAGATCAAAGGCAGTCAGTTCAATGAGGCACGAGAGAACCTCAAACAACTGCTGGCCAAATCACCGAACGACATCACCTATAACCTGGCGCAGATTGACCTGGACATCACCAACAACCGCCTGCCAGATGCACAATCACGAGTCGATCGGATGCTCAAGCAGTATCCGGGCAACTATCCGCTGAACCAAGTGCGTGTTGAATTGCTGCTCAAGCAGAACCACCCCGCTGACGCCGAAAAAGCGCTCGAGGCTCTGCTCAAGACCCGTCCGGACGATCCGGATGTCTGGTACATGGTGGCGGAAACCCGCGGGCTATCTGGCAACATCATTGGCCTGCATCAAGCCCGTGCCGAATACTTCGCGCTGGTCGGCGATTACCGGCAGGCGATTCAGCAACTCGACTTTGCCAAACGCCGCGCTGGCACCAACTTCCCCCTGTCCTCAAGAATCGATGCCCGACAAAGGGAGCTGATGGACCAGGAGCAAATGATCAAAGACATGATGCGCTGACCTTTATCCCGCCCACAAAAAAAACCCGTCTCTTTCGAGACGGGCTTTTTAATGCCGCGAATAACCGGTTACCCGGTTATTCAGCCAGTTTGAAGGTAATGAAGCTGGCACGACCTTGACGTAGAACCCGCATCGACACCGAACGATTCTTCGGCAGCGCCTTGGCGATCTCGGTAAATTCCTTGGCCGAACCAATTGCCTGGTTATTCAAGTGAGTAATCACGTCGCCCGGCTGCAAGCCGATCAAGGCGGCAGGACCATCCTGAACTTCCTTGATGACTACACCACCCTTGAGGTCGTAGGTCTTCTTCTGCTCATCGGTCAGCTCAACCACGGCAACACCCAAACGGTTGCTGCTGCGCTCGACACCGGATTTAGGCAGGGCGTCCAACTCTTTACCTTCTTCAGGAATAGCGCCAACGGTCAGCTCGACGTTTTTGCGCTTGCCCTCACGGACGACTTCAAGCTTAGCCTTGGAGCCAGCCTTGAGTGCGCCCACCAGATGCGGCAGATCCGCAGACATGACAATCGGCTGATCATTCATGCTCAGGATCACGTCGCCCACTTGCAGGCCACCCTTGGCCGCCGGGCCGCCATCCTGGATCTGTGCCACCAGCGCACCGGCGGGCTTCTCCAGACCGAAGGACTCTGCCAGGTCTTTGTTCACTTCCTGGATCACCACCCCCAGCCAGCCACGGCTGACTTTGCCGCCGCTCTTCAGCTGATTGGAAACGTCCATCGCAACATCGATCGGGATAGCGAACGACACGCCCATGAAGCCGCCGGAACGGGTGAATATCTGCGAGTTGATCCCGACCACTTCACCGGCAAGGTTGAACAGCGGACCGCCGGAGTTACCCGGATTGATCGGCACGTCAGTCTGGATGAACGGCACATAGTTTTCGTTCGGCAGACTACGACCGATGGCGCTGACGATGCCTTGGGTCACAGTGTGATCAAAACCAAACGGCGAGCCGATAGCGACAACCCATTGCCCGGCTTTCAAGTCCTGGGATTTGCCCAGCTTCAGAACCGGTAGATCCTTGCCTTCGATCTTCAGCAGCGCCACATCGGAACGCGGATCAGTGCCGATCAACTTGGCTTTCAACTCACTGCGATCAGCCAGCCGCACGACGATTTCATCCGCATCGGCGATCACATGGTTGTTGGTCAGGATGTAGCCGTCAGGCGAGATAATGAAACCCGAACCCAGCGATCGGGCTTCGCGCTGACGATCACCACGTGGCGAACGCGGCTGCGGCATGCCGTGCTCGAAGAACTCGCGCAACATCGGTGGCAAGCCTTCCAGATCAGGCATTTGAGCCGAATCGGAGACCTTGCGATCAGGGAGTTTTTGGGTGGTGCTGATATTCACCACCGCGGGCGAAGCTTGTTCGACCAGCTGCGTGAAGTCAGGAAGCTCAGCCGCCTGGGCGGCGACCGTCTGACCCAGCAACAACACAGTGGCGACAATGGATAGATAAGACTTCAAACGTGGTATCGACATACGGCTCCCGTTACAACGAGCATGGTTAAGCGATATGGAGCAAGAAACACCGGGAAAATATACGCCGGTACTTTTGTTCCGGGAACAACAAACAAGGCCAGAGCCGAGGACTCTGACCTATAGAAAAATTCTGGATTCTTTGCAAGTTGAAATACTCACCAAATATTTCGACATCTCAATTGTGGAGTAGACATTGCTGAACTCTTGCACAACCAAACGCTTTGATGAGCATTACTTCAGCCGCTCACTGCTTGGACGCAGTGGCATCGGTGCGCATGGAAAGCGCAATCCGCTCAGCGGTGCCGATCGGTATCTCGCCAACCACCGTCACCATCACCTCACCCTCCGGCGTGGTCAGTCGTCGCGAAACCGCAACGGTCGGGCCTAGCTGAGTTCGGGTATCGGTGACTACCGCACCGTTGAGTGGCTCAAGGAACACCGAGAATCGTGCCAGGCCATCGTCATACATCAGACTATTGACCAGTATCTTCGTGTCCGGATCCTTGCGGGCAGCGCTGCTGGTCAATTCGAATCCTGGTGGCAACCAGTCTGAATGCCAAGCCTGCGCAGTCTTCACTGCCGAAGCCTTGTCGCTGTCGAGAACCACAGGCTTGCACTCGGCACTGGCTTGCAGCTCGCCGTCCTTGGGCACATCACCAGTATTGAGCTGGGTAAACTGGAACCGCTCAAGCAATTGCCCTTTGTCATTCAACAGCAATGACTTCAACGGCAAGCCTGTTTCACGGTCCAGATGGAGTTCGAAACCATACCGATGCTGATCACGAGGAGTCAGCGAAACTATGACTGCCGGTCGACCGGCCACGCGCGACCTGCCAATAACGGCAAGGTCATACCAATTCTTGAGCTTTTGTGGATCAAGTGCACGAGCGGTAGAGTTGGGAGCATCTCCAAGCCCTGCTATCAGTGTGCCACTGACGCATTGAGTATGCCCATCAATGCGCACGACCTCCTGAGCTGAGCCGTCGAGCTGAATCAAACGCTCGAGGACCTTGCCATCCTGGACGCGGTGCCAGATGTGATGGGAAGAAAAACTACCGTTACGCTCGTAAACGAAAGTACCGTGAAAGCTTTGCTGTTGCTCGGCCTGCCCCAGACGGGTCAACCAGTCCTGGGCTTCATCGGCATGGGCTGGAACAATGAACCAGCCACCAAGCAGAAGCGTAAGTAGAGGTATGGCGCGCATGATCCTCCTTAGCGGTTTTCCAGGCTTGCCGCACGGGCATAAGGCAGAGCGCTTTCAGTGCCTTTCAGTGCAGCTTGTTGAGCATGTTGACGCAAGTAGCCTGGCAGACGCTGATCATGCCAGCCTGGCTGACCTTGCAGCACACCATTGGTCATAGGACCAGCGGCTTCCGAGCTCTCACTATAGCCTGCCAACACCGCTGGTCCCTTAATTTGCGGAACAGCCAGACCTGGTTGAGTCGATTGCTGAGCCAATTCGACTCCCGCAATCTCATCGTGGTTATACAGGCGTACACCCGCCAGCACGGCAACCGTCACCGAAGCGGCAACAGCCAGACGACCCAGGCTGCGCCATGGACCACGAGTCGCTTTTACCGGTACGGTTTCATCTGCCAGAGCCGCAGAAACTGCTGCAGCGATGTCCAGACGAGGGAGCAACAAGTCCTTGTGCATCGCTGCCCGAGCGATTTGGTAACGAGCCCAGGTGTCGCGGGTTTCAACATCGTCAAATGCATTCAATACCCGACGTAATTCCAGTTCGTCCGCTTCGTTATCCATCACTGCGGACAGCGATTCCTGCAGGGCTTCACGACTCATGGCGGTTCCTCTCTTGGCTATCGCCGCTGTCTCGGTTATTCCTGCAACAACGGCTGCAGGGCTTTATCGATGGCTTCCCGAGCACGGAAAATCCGGGAACGCACGGTACCCACCGGACACTGCATGACGCTCGCAATGTCCTCGTAACTCAGACCATCGAATTCACGTAAAGTTAACGCCGTACGTAAATCTTCTGGCAGTTGCTGAATGGTTCGATGGACGGTGCCTTCGATCTCATCGCGCAGTAATGCACGCTCCGGCGACTCGAGATCCTTGAGGCCATGATCGCCGTCGTAGAACTCCGCATCTTCAGAACTGACATCGCTATCCGGCGGCCGACGGCCGCGTGAAACCAGATAGTTCTTCGCCGTGTTGATGGCGATACGGTACAGCCACGTATAAAACGCACTGTCGCCACGAAAATTGCCAAGTGCACGATAAGCCTTGATAAAAGCTTCTTGTGCGACATCCTGGGCTTCATGGGTGTCGTGCACGAAACGCACGATCAACCCGAGAATTTTGTGCTGGTATTTCAGCACTAGCAGATCGAAAGCTCGCTTGTCGCCGCGTTGAACGCGCTCTACAAGCTGCTGATCCTCTTCCTGGGTTAGCATGAACACTCCTCGTTAAACTCGGAGGAGGCTTGCATTACCAAACGATCTAGCCTGCAAACATAGACTCGGGTTTTTCGCAAAAGTTCTCCCCCTCCAAGCAAGTTTCCTGCGTGCTCTGATTTGGCACGCACGAAAAGCGCAGCTCGGGCAATGCCGGCCGCGCGAATAATCCTGTCGTCGAAACCACCTGCAAAGACCGGTACACAAATCCGGCATAGCTCCGACACTCTCCCCCTCCTTCGGGCAACCTACTATTGAGCCTGCCCACCCGGCAAAAGTTCCACATTTTTATAGCTGCGCATAACGAACATTGTGCAACCGTGACGAGAAAAACACCGCTTCGTCCTCGATATGGTCGTCTATTCGTCGATTTACCGGAAAATCAACCGACACACCGTCAGTCTGATGACAGTCTTTTCAGTCACAGTAGTTTCACAATGCCACGAAGGCCCGACTATTGTGCCGATCCCCCCCTCTATATACTAGTGGGCTGTATGGCTGCCTAGACTCGCCGATCCAGGTGTCTTGCGCCAACCCCGACCCGGGTCGCTTTGAGCGGAATCCTGAAATGAGCCAACAGTTTCAACACGATGTACTGGTAATAGGTAGCGGCGCTGCCGGCTTGAGCCTTGCGCTGACCTTGCCCGGTCATCTGCGCATTGCCGTACTGAGCAAAGGCGACCTCGCCAATGGCTCGACATTCTGGGCCCAGGGCGGCGTTGCTGCCGTGCTGGATGACACCGACACCGTTGAGTCCCATGTCGATGACACGCTCAATGCTGGCGGCGGCCTGTGCCATGAAGACGCCGTACGCTTTACTGTCGAGCATAGCCGAGAGGCGATTCAATGGCTGATCGATCAGGGCGTGCCCTTCACCCGCGATGAACAGTCCGGCACCGAAGACGGTGGTTTCGAGTTCCACCTGACCCGCGAAGGCGGCCACAGTCATCGACGGATCATCCACGCCGCGGATGCCACTGGCGCGGCAATTTTCAAAACCTTGCTGGACCAGGCAAAACAACGGCCAAATATCGAACTGCTGGAACAACGAGTCGCAGTCGATCTGATCACTGAAAAGCGCCTGGGCCTTGGCGGCGACCGTTGCCTTGGTGCCTACGTGCTCAACCGCGGCACCGGCGAAGTCGACACCTTTGGCGCGCGCTTCACCATTCTCGCCTCCGGTGGCGCAGCAAAAGTCTATCTCTATACCAGCAACCCTGACGGCGCCTGCGGTGATGGCATCGCAATGGCCTGGCGCTCGGGTTGCCGGGTGGCAAATCTGGAATTCAATCAGTTCCACCCCACCTGCCTCTATCACCCACAAGCCAAGAGCTTTCTGATTACCGAAGCCCTGCGCGGCGAAGGTGCGCACCTGAAGCTGCCGAACGGCGAACGCTTCATGCAGCGCTTCGACCCTCGAGCCGAACTGGCGCCGCGCGACATCGTCGCCCGCGCCATCGACCATGAGATGAAGCGTCTGGGCATCGATTGCGTATACCTGGATATCAGTCACAAGCCGCAAGCATTCATCAAGACCCACTTCCCGACCGTCTATGAGCGCTGCCTGGAATTTTCCATCGACATCACCAAGCAGCCGATCCCGGTTGTCCCGGCGGCGCACTACACCTGCGGCGGAGTGATGGTCGATCAACAAGGCCGCACCGATGTGCCGGGCCTGTACGCCATCGGCGAAACCAGCTTCACCGGCCTGCACGGGGCCAACCGCATGGCCAGCAACTCGCTGCTGGAGTGTTTTGTCTACGCCCGCTCGGCGGCCGCGGACATACTTGAGCAGTTGCCGAAAATCCAGGCGCCTCTGGCCCTGCCCGCCTGGGATGCCAGCCAGGTCACCGATTCCGATGAAGACGTGATCATTGCGCACAACTGGGATGAGTTGCGGCGCTTCATGTGGGACTACGTCGGTATCGTGCGCACCAACAAACGCCTGCAACGAGCGCAGCATCGTGTGCGTTTGCTGCTGGACGAGATTGACGAGTTCTACAGTAACTACAAGGTCAGCCGGGATCTGATCGAATTGCGCAACCTGGCTCAGGTTGCCGAATTGATGATCCGCTCAGCCATGGAGCGCAAGGAAAGCCGCGGCCTGCATTACACCCTCGACTACCCGAATATGCTGCCGGTTGCCCTCGACACTATTCTGGTGCCGCCCACCTACGCCGACTGAACTTGAGCCGAACCCGCAGGCGCCGGTGCACATCCGCCGCCTGCGAGTCATGCGGCACACAGATCGCCCGCACGCGCCGCTCACCGCGCAAACGAAAACGCAGCACGACGATCACTGGCAATGCCAGGCTGTCGGGCCGCAACTGTGCGGCCTGCCAGCCATGGGCGGCATTCCAGAGTTGCCAGCCATCGGCATTACGGCGCAAACCGGTAAACGAGGCGCGATGAGTCAATAAAATTTGCCGCGGTAGCGCCCACAGGCCATGGGCCAGGCACAGTACAACGCCGGGCAGACTCGCCCAGATCGGTATAGCGAGAAGAGATAGCGAACCCAGCGTGAGCAGCTGAGCCAGAAGATACGCCGCCAGCAATTGCCGTGAGGCATGCCAGCGGCATTCGAAATGATTACTTGGGCTGGACACGGTCCAGAATCATCCGGACCATGCGCTGCAACTCAGGATCTTGCGATTCGGTACGTTCCATGAACCAGCCGAACATGTCCTGATCTTCACACTCAAGCAACTTGCGATAGCATTCGCGGTCTTCAGCATTCAAATGCGGGTAGACCTCTTTCACGAATGGCACCAGCAACACGTCCAGCTCAAGCATGCCGCGGCGGCTATGCCAGTAGAGGCGATTGAGTTCAACATCTTCGACCATGGAGCGCTCCTCAAATAGAGCGCAAGTATACAGGGGGCGGCTGCGACGAACAGTCGGCTTTGGTCGGGCACTACCTATCCTTTGTAAACTACCCATTTCAAGGGAGCCCCCTTATGATGTCCCCCAGACTTTTTACCCTGTGATGACCCATGGCTGATTCCGCATTTTTCTGCATCTTGTCTCACGAAGGCGTTCTTGCCGTTCGTGGCCCGGACGCCAGCAAATTCCTTCAGGGGCAACTGACCTGCAACCTCAATTACCTGAGCGAAACCCAGGCCAGTCTCGGCGCACGCTGCACCCAGAAGGGCCGTATGCAATCGAGCTTTCGCATCCTGCTTGAAGGCGACGGCTGCCTGCTGGCGATGGCAACCGAGCTCCTGGAACCGCAACTGACGGACTTGAAAAAGTACGCCGTATTCTCCAAATCCAAACTAACCGACGACAGCGCATCCTGGGTTCGCTTCGGTCTCGGCCAGGCGGACGCCGCTCTGTCGGCCCTGGGTCTTGATCTGCCACAAGAAACCGACGCAGTGGCGCGTGGTAATGGTTTGATCGCGATTCGCGTGTCCCCCGACAGAGCCGAACTCTGGGCTGCTGCGGATCAAGCCCAAACCCTGCGTGGTCAATTGTCCGGGCAACTGGTCGAAGGCGATCTGAATCAGTGGTTGCTGGGGCAAGTTCGCGCCGGCATCGGCCAGGTCATGCCGAGCACCCGTGAGTTGTTCATTCCGCAAATGCTCAACCTGCAAGCCGTTGGCGGCGTGAGTTTCAAGAAAGGCTGCTACACCGGCCAGGAAATCGTCGCGCGCATGCAGTACCTGGGCAAGCTCAAGCGTCGTCTGTATCGACTGCAACTGGACGCGGCCGAGCTGCCTGAGCCCGGCACGCCGCTGTTTTCCCCAAGCCATGGCAGTTCCATCGGCGAAGTGGTCATCGCCGCCGGTGCCGGACAAAACGTTGAACTGCTGGCGGTGCTGCAAGCCGAAGCAGCAGAAGGTGGCATCATCCATCTTGGTGCCCTTGAAGGCCCCGCCCTGCAACTGCTCGATCTGCCTTACCAACTGGACCGTGATCGCGAAATCCAGCGTTAATTGCAGCACCTTTTTTGCAATACCCTAGAGAACAGAAATGAGCGAGCTGGCGGAAAAGGTCCAACAGGATTTGGTTGAGGCCATCGATAACGATGACCTGGTTCTGCCAACGTTACCGGAAGTGGCCCTCAGGATTCGCAAGGCCGCTGAAGACCCGGAAATCAGTGTCAGCACCCTGAGCAAAGTGATTGGCCGCGATACGGCGCTGTCTGCGCGCCTGATCAAAGTGGTCAACAGCCCTTTGCTGCGTGCAACCCAGGAAGTGACCGACCTGCATACGGCGATCACCCGGCTGGGCGTCAACTACAGCAGTAACCTCGCCATCGGCCTGGTCATGGAACAGATTTTCCATGCCCGCTCCGAAGTGGTGGCGCAGAAAATGCACGATGTCTGGCGCAAGAGCCTGGAAGTGGCCGGAGTCAGTTATGCCCTGTGCCGCAGCCATACTCAATTGAAGCCGGATCAGGCGGCCCTCGGCGGGCTGGTGCATCAGATCGGCGTACTGCCGATTCTGACCTACGCCGAAGATCACTATGAGTTGTTGTCGGACCCGGTCAGCCTCAACCATGTGATCGAGCGCATTCACCCGTTGCTCGGCGACAAGCTGCTCAGGGTCTGGGAGTTTCCCGAAATGCTGGTAAAGCTGCCGGGGCAATACCTCGACTTCAAGCGCCGTTCGGAGCGGGTTGATTATGTCGATCTAGTGCAGATTGCCACGCTGTATTGCCACAAAGACACCGATCACCCGCTCGCCAGAATCGATCCCCTCAGCGTCCCGGCCCTCAAAAGGCTGGGCATCGATCCCGAGAACAAAACGATGTGCAGCGATCTGGAAGAGTCGCGTTCAATGTTTTATTAAACCGGATTTTTGTATCAAGGCGGCTATTGCATCGCGGGCAAGGACTGACAGCACAAGCATTCAGCCTTACCCCGCGATAAAACTCACCCGCACCTTCAAGCCGGCCTGCGCGCCGTCGTGCAGGCTGATCTGCGCCAGGTGAGCGCGGCAGATTTCGCCAACAATCGCCAACCCCAAGCCGGAGCCCGCGACCTGCTGATTACGCCGATAGAAGCGCTCGAACACCCGATCACGCTCCTCAAGCGGGATCCCCGGTCCGTCGTCCTCGACTTCCAGCACGGCTGGAGCGGTGACCCGCAGGATCACGTTGCCACCTGATGGCGTGTGGGCCAGAGCGTTGTCCACCAGATTGCTCAATAGCTCATTCAACAGTGTTGGCTCGCCGCGCAGCCACACCGGCTCGTCGGCTTCCAGGGCCAACGCCACGCCGCGCGCATGAGCCAGTGGCGCCATGGCCATACCCAGTTCGCGGGCCAACTGACTGAGATCCAGCAATTGTGCGCCACCCTCGGCAATCGCTCGCGCACCGTTTTCAACGCGAGCCAGGGAAAGCAATTGATTGGCCAGATGAGTCAAACGATCAGTGCCTTGGGCGGCGCTCTCTAAAGTGTTTCGCCAGATTTCCGGCTCCTTGGCGCGCAGACCCAATTCAAGGCGTGCCTTTAGTGCCGCCAGCGGTGTGCGCAACTCATGGGCCGCATCGGCAATGAACTGCGCCTGACGCTCGAACTGCCCACGCAAACGCTCGGTAAAGTGATTGAGTGCCCGCACCAACGGCCACAGTTCCCGCTGCACCTGCACCAGTGGCAAGGACCGCAGATCATCCGACTGACGCTCTTCCACCGCCGTGCGCAAACGCTCCAACGGGCGCAAAGCCGCACTGACCGCAAACCACACCAGCAGCAGCGCGCCCATCGCCAGCAGGCCCAGCCGCAACAAGGTATCGGCCATCAGACTGCGAGCCATTCTGACTCGCGCCTCATCGGTTTCCGCCACACGAATTTCCGCCATGCCGTTCATGTTCGGATCACTGACGGGCTTGAGCAGGCTCACCACTCGCACGTTCTGCCCTTGATAGGTGGCATTGTAGAAGCGCGCCAGCGCCGGATAATCGTCGGTACGCGGCGTACCTGGCGGTGGACCTGGCAAGTTTTCGTAGCCGGAAATCAGCTTCTGATGAGTGTCATTGACCTGGTAGTAAATCCGCCCGGCGCTGTCATAAGCGAAGGTATCGAGGGCGACGTAAGGCACATCGGCACTCAGACCTCCATCGCGCTGGGACAGGCCGGCGGCGATAGTCCGAGCCGAGGCCAGCAAGGTCCGGTCATAAGCGGTGTCGGCAGCTTCCCGACCGTTCCAGTAAGCGCTCAAGCCGCTGGCCACCATCAACACCACCAGCAACAGCGCGAGGTTCCACAGTAACCGCCAACGCAGACTGCCGGGCTTATGCATCGCGGCTTTCCAACAAGTAGCCAAGCCCCCTGAAGGTCACGATTGCCACTGGCTGTCCATCGAGCTTCTTGCGCAAGCGGTGGACGTAGATTTCGATGGCGTCAGGGCTGGCTTCTTCGTCCAGACCAAACACCTGCGAAGCAAGCTGCTCCTTGCTCATCACCCGACCGGGCCTGGCGATCAGCGCCTCGAGCACCGCCTGTTCGCGGGAAGTCAGGGTGAGCAATTCATCGCCCAGGGTGAAGCGCCGCGTATCCAGGTCATACACCAGCACGCCGCAACGCTGCTGACGCTCGCCACCCAGCACACTGCGACGCAGCAGTGCCTTGACCCGCGCTTCAAGCTCCGTGAGTTCAAAGGGTTTTGCCAGGTAATCGTCGGCGCCGAGGTTGAGTCCATGAACCCGATCCTTGACGTCGCTGCGGGCGGTCAACATCAGCACCGGCAGGTTTTTCCCACGAGCGCGCAATCGCGCCAGCACCTCGAAACCGTCCATGCGCGGCAGGCCCACGTCGAGAACCGCCACCGCGTATTCCTCGCTGCTCAAGGCCAGGTCGGCGGCCACTCCATCGTGCAGCACATCGACGGTCAGACCGGTGCTTTTCAGCGCCTGGGCGACACTTTCGGCTAACTGAAGATGGTCTTCGACAAGAAGAACACGCATGGATCACTACCTCATTCAGGAACAGTCGACACCATTCTTTGGCGCGGAGTTTACAGCCGCACCCGCCGCTGTGAAGCCTGAAAACAGTGAAAGTCTGCTGAAAGGTTAGCGAAAGGTAGGCCCGTTAGAGTCCAGCCGCGGACAGTTTCGACTGCCGTGACTATTGAAGATCAGTTAGAAAAACGCCACGAAGCGTTTTCGCCAATAAGAACAATAACGGAGTACTTCACAATGCTGTCCATGCAGCCTCAGGCTCGTCCGCCTGCTCGTTTTTCCCGCTTTGGCCAGACCGCCCTTGCCAGTGCCGCCGCCCTCGCCGGCTTTTCTCCGTTAAGCCAGGCAGCCTTCTTCGAAGACAGTAGCGCCACGTTCGAAACCCGCAATATGTATTTCAACCGCGACTTTCGCGATGGCACCAGCGCCCAGCAATCCAAGCGTGACGAATGGGCTCAGGGCTTCATGCTCAACCTGCAATCGGGTTACACCGAAGGCACCGTAGGTTTCGGTGTCGACGCACTGGGCATGCTCGGGGTCAAACTCGACTCCAGCCCCGACCGCACCGGCACCGGCCTGTTGCCAATCCATGATGATGGGCGTGCCGCAAACGAGTACTCCAAACTCGGCCTGACCGGCAAGGTGAAGATCTCCGCCACCGAACTCAAGATCGGCAGCCTGATCCCGGAACTGCCGATCCTCAAGCCCAACGACGGGCGCATCCTGCCGCAGACCTTCGAGGGCGGCCTGCTGACCTCCAGGGAAATCAAGAACCTGACCTTCACCGGCGGACGTCTGGACAAGGCCAAGGATCGCGATGACACCAACTTCGAGGACATCGCCCTCAACAACAAGAACAGCCGCTTTGTGTCGGGTGCCACTGGCAAGCATTTCGACTTCGGCGGTGTAGATTACAAGTTCACCGACAAAATCACCGGCAGCTACCACTACGCCCAACTTGATGACGTGTACAAGCAGCACTTCGTCGGCGTGGTCGCGTCGCAACCGTTCGGCCCCGGCACTTTCGCCACCGACCTGCGTCTGGCCATCAGTGATGACCAGGGCGCAGCCCGTGGCGGCAAGATCGACAATAAATCCCTCAACGGTCTGGTCAGCTATGCCTTGAACGGGCATAAACTCAGTGCCGGCTATCAGCACATGTCCGGCGATAGTGCCTTTCCCTATGTCGATGGCAGTGATCCGTACCTGGTCAACTTCGTCCAGATCAACGACTTTGCCGGCGCCGAAGAACGCTCATGGCAGGCCCGCTACGACTTTGACTTCGCCAGGCTGGGCATTCCCGGCCTGAGTTTCATGAGCCGTTACATCAGCGGTGACAACATCAAGTTGAAAAACGGCGAGACTGGTAAAGAGTGGGAACGCAACAGCGAGATCAGATACGTCGTGCAAAGCGGCACCTTGAAAAACGTTGCCGTGCGCCTGCGCAACGCCACTTACCGTTCCAACTACTCTGCCCGCGATGCCGATGAAGTGCGTTTGCTGGTGAGCTACAGCGTTGATCTTTGGTAATCGCCTCATCCAATAACAACAATAGGGAGATCCACATGAACTTATCACTGCGTCGCTTCGCCCTGGCCGCCAGTTGCATGCTCTTTGCCGGCCAATTGCTCGCGGCTACAGAGCCAAAACGCCCGGAATGTATCGCACCGGCCTCGCCGGGCGGTGGTTTCGACCTGACCTGCAAACTGGCGCAAAGCGCGCTGGTCAACGAAAAACTGCTGAGCAAACCAATGCGTGTGACCTACATGCCTGGCGGTGTTGGCGCAGTGGCTTACAACGCGGTGGTCGCTCAGCGTCCGGCCGACGCCGGTACGCTGGTCGCCTGGTCCAGCGGTTCGTTGCTGAACCTGGCCCAAGGCAAGTTCGGACGTTTCGATGAAACCGCCGTGCGTTGGCTGGCAGCGGTTGGCACCAGCTACGGTGCTATCGCAGTGAAAAGTGACTCGCCCTACAAGAACCTCGACGATCTGGTCCAGGCGCTGAAGAAAGATCCGAGCAAAGTGGTGATCGGTTCCGGCGGCACCGTCGGCAGCCAGGACTGGATGCAGACAGCACTGATCGCCAAGGCCGCCGGGATCAACCCGCGTGACCTGCGTTATGTCGCCCTCGAAGGCGGCGGTGAAATCGCCACCGCCCTGCTTGGCGGCCACATCCAGGTCGGCAGCACCGACATCTCCGACTCCATGCCGCACATCCTGAGCGGTGACATGCGCCTGCTGGCGGTTTTCGCCGAGAACCGCCTGGACGAGCCGGAAATGAAAAACATTCCGACCGCCAAGGAACAGGGCTATGACATCGTCTGGCCGGTGGTACGTGGTTTCTATCTCGGGCCAAAAGTCAGCGACGAAGACTATGCCTGGTGGAAAAACGCCTTCGACAAACTCCTGGCCTCGGAAGACTTCGCCAAGCTGCGAGATCAGCGTGAGCTGTTCCCGTTCGCCATGACCGGTCCGGAGCTGGACGCCTACGTGAAGAAGCAAGTCGCCGACTACAAGGTGCTTGCCAAAGAGTTCGGTTTGATCCAGTGATCGCCTCTGTCTAGCGGTTGCGCCCTTGCGCATCAGGGGCGTGACCCAGGAGTTCCTCATGCTCTTACAACGCATTTTCGCGTCCGCACTGCTATTGGTCTGTATTGGCCTGGCACTGATGGCGTGGCCGTATCAGGCCGCCTTTTCCTACGAACCTGTCGGGCCTCGAGCCTTTCCGCTGCTGATGCTCGGCCTGATGGGGCTGGCTCTGCTTTACCTGTTTTTTCGCCCGACGCCGATCGTGCACAGCGACGACGAACCGCAACTTGACCGCGAAACCCTGACCAAGATCGGCATCTGCGTAGTGCTGTTGCTGGTATTCGCCGGGACCTTCGAACCGCTCGGATTCGTTGTTTCCAGCATCCTGGTCGGCATTCCAATGGCCCGTCTCTATGGCGGACGCTGGTTACCCAGCATGGTGATCATCAGCCTGATGAGTATCGGTCTGTACCTGCTGTTCGACCGGGTGATGGACGTGCCATTGCCTTTGGGCCTGCTCGACGTTCTGGAGAATTGATATGGATACTCTGAATTATCTTGGCCAGGGCTTCGGCGTTGCGTTGACACCCTACAACCTGGTGACCGCGTTGAGCGGCACCCTGATCGGTACCGTGGTCGGTCTGCTGCCGGGCCTGGGTCCGATCAACGGCGTGGCGCTGTTGATCCCGATTGCCTTCGCTCTCGGTCTACCGCCGGAATCGGCTTTGATCCTGTTGGCAGCGGTTTATCTGGGCTGCGAATATGGCGGCCGCATCAGCTCGATCCTGCTGAACATCCCGGGCGAAGCTTCCACCGTGATGACCACGCTCGACGGCTACCCGATGGCCCGTCAGGGCTTGGCGGGCGTGGCGCTTTCCTTGTCGGCGTGGAGCTCGTTCATCGGTGCCTTTATTGCCACCTGCGGCATGGTGTTGTTTGCGCCGCTACTGGCGAAGTGGGCAATTGCCTTCGGCCCGGCGGAATACTTTGTGCTGATGGTTTTCGCCATAGTCTGCCTCGGCGGCATGGCCGGTGATCGACCACTCAAGACCTTCATCGCGGCGCTGATCGGTTTGTTCCTGTCGAGTGTCGGTATCGATGCCAACAGCGGCGTGTACCGCTTCACCGGTGACAACATCCACCTCACCGACGGCATTCAGTTCGTCGTGCTGGTGCTGGGCCTTTTCTCCATCAGTGAAATCCTCTTGCTGCTGGAAAAAACCCATCGCGGCCAGGAAGCGGTGAAGGCTACTGGCCGGATGATGTTCAACTTCAAGGAAGCGGCGTCGGTATTCACGGTGAATATCCGTTGCGGTGTGCTGGGTTTCATCATGGGTGTGTTACCGGGTGCCGGTGCAACCCTGGCCAGTGCCGTGGCCTACATGACCGAGAAACGCATTGCCGGTACGAGCGGTAAGTTCGGCCAGGGCGACAAGCGTGGCCTTGCGGCGCCTGAAACCGCGATCGGGGGTGCTGCCTGCGGCGCGCTGGTGCCGATGCTGACTCTGGGTGTACCAGGCTCAGGCACCACTGCGGTGATGATCGGCGCGCTATCGCTGTACAACATCACCCCCGGCCCGCTGCTGTTCCAACAGCAGCCGGACATTGTCTGGGGCCTGATCGCCTCGTTGTTCGTCGCCAACGTCATGCTGGTGATCCTCAACATCCCGATGATCCGCATCTTCACCCGCATCCTCGCCGTGCCGAACTGGGCGCTGGTGCCGGTGATCGCCATCATCACCGGGATCGGCGTCTATGCAGTACACGCCACGACCTTCGATCTGTTCCTGATGATCGGCATCGGCATCTTCGGCTACATCCTGCGCAAGCTCGACTTCCCGCTGTCGCCGGTACTGCTGGGTTTTATCCTCGGCGGCCTGATGGAGCAGAACCTGCGTCGTGCGTTGTCGATTTCCAACGGCGCACTGGAAATCCTCTGGTCGAGCCCGATCACCTTCGGCGTCTGGGTTCTGACTGCAATCATGCTGCTGATGCCGATCCTGCGGATCTGGCGCAAACGTTCCGTGCAGCGTCGTGCCCTGGCCGATGCCTGAGACCTCCTTCAAAAACTGGTGGGGAACACCGCTGGCCGGTTTGCTTGGCGGTTACCTCGCCAGCCAGATCGGTTGGCCGCTGCCCTGGATGGTCGGCTCATTACTGGCGATCATCCTGGTGCGCTGCCTGACACCCTGGCAACTGGCGGAAATCCCGGGTGGGCGTAAATGCGGCCAGTGGATCGTTGGCATCGGCATCGGCCTGCACTTCACCCCGGTGGTGATCGAGCAGGTCATGAGCCACTTCGGTTTGATCTTCTTCGGTGCCTTGGTCACCAGCCTGTCCAGTGTGGTCGGGGTCTGGTTGCTGCGGCGTACCGGCGAAGATCGCGCCACCGCGTTTTTCTCCAGCATGCCCGGCGGTTCCGGTGAGATGGTCAATCTCGGCGCGCGTAATGGCGCGGTGCTCAGTCGCGTTGCGGCCGGGCAGAGTTTGCGGGTGCTGGTGGTGGTGCTATGTGTACCGGCAGCGTTCAAGTATTTGTTGGGAGAAGGTGCGCCGGTGCTTCATCCGACGGCAGTCGATTGGCGCTGGCTGGCGGTGCTGTTTCCGGCGGGCGCCCTGCTCGCCTGGCTCTGGCAGCGTTTGCGCCAACCTAACCCCTGGTTGTTCGGACCGTTGCTGGTGAGTGCGGCGGTGAGCATCGCCTGGGATGTGCACATCGGTTTGCCCAAGGGTGGCAGCCAGATCGGCCAGTGGTTGATCGGCAGCGGTTTGGGCTGTCACTTCAACCGGCAATTCTTCCGCCGGGCACCGTCGTTCATGGGCCGGACGTTGATCGCAACGGGCTTGACCATGTTGATCGCCGCACTCGCGGCCCTGGGCCTTAGCGCGGTGACGAATCTGGATCTGCGTTCGCTTACCTTGGGCATGATGCCCGGCGGCATCGCTGAAATGAGCCTGACTGCCGAAACCCTGCAACTGTCGGTGCCTCTGGTGACGGCGATGCAGGTGATGCGGTTGCTGTTTGTGTTGTTTCTGGCTGAACCGTTGTTTCGGTATTGGGATAAGTTGCCGCACAAGGCCTGACATTTGATCGTTCCCACGCTCCCGCGTGGGAATGCAGCCCGTGACGCTGCGCGTCACTGCCAAAGCGGACGCAGAGCGTCCATTGAGGCATTCCCACGCGTGAGCGTGGGAACGATCCACACTTAATGCTGCCGCGACGGACGGTCAGAGATCTCGTCGACTGCTAGTCCGTCTTCGCGGGCGAGTCTGACTCTGATCGTTCCCACGCTCCCGCGTGGGAATGCAGCCCGTGACGCTCCGCGTCACTGCCGAAGCGGACGCAGAGCGTCCAACGAGGCATTCCCACGCAGAGCGTGGGAACGATCCACACTTAATGCTGCCGCGACGGACGGTCAGAGATCTCGTCGACTGCTAGTCCGTTTTCGCGGGCGAGTCTGACTCTGATCGTTCCCACGCTCCCGCGTGGGAATGCAGCCCGCGACGCTGCGCGTCACATTCAAGAGCGGACGCAGAGCGTCCATAGAGGCGTTCCCACGCAGAGCGTGGGAACGATCATGGTTACTAGACCGGCGGCAATCGCCACTCGATCGGCGTCTGGCCATTCTGCTCAAGAAACTTGTTGGCCCGGCTGAAGTGCCCGCAACCAAAGAACCCGCGATAAGCGGATAGCGGAGACGGATGCACTGAAGTCAGCACCAGGTGTTTGGTCGCGTCGATCAGTTTCTGCTTGCTCTGGGCATGCGCGCCCCACAGCAGGAACACCAGATGCGGCTGGTGTTCGCTGACGATCTCGATAACCCGGTCAGTAAAGAACTGCCAGCCCTTGCCCGCATGGGAGTTGGCGTTGGCGCGCTCGACGGTCATGGTGGTGTTGAGCATCAGCACGCCCTGCTCGGCCCAGCTTTGCAGGCAACCGTGAGCGGGAATGTCGATGTTCAGGTCACGCTTGAGCTCTTTATAGATGTTTACCAGCGACGGCGGTGCCGGCACACCCGGTTGCACCGAGAAGCATAAGCCGTGAGCCTGTCCCGGGCCGTGATACGGATCCTGACCGAGGATCACCACCTTGACCTTGTCCAGAGGGGTCAGGTTCAGCGCATTGAAAATCATTGACCCTGGCGGATAGATTTCCTTGCCGCTGGCGTATTCCTGACGCAGGAATTCGCGCAGCTCGGCCATATACGGCTGGTCGAACTCCGCACGCAGTGCCTCCTTCCAGCTCGGTTCGAGTTTGATACGGTCGTCAGAATTCATCGCTTGGTCCAGAAAAAACTATCGGCGCACCCTAAGAAAGCCCGTGCCCCTTGTCAATTGATCTGACGCAGAACCGGCACTTTCCCGTATAGCGATCATACTGAACGCTCAATTCAGTCATCGAGGTCAAAATGAATCTGCACTTCGAAGAACTCACGGGCACCGACGGCGCGCGCATTGGCATCGCCAGCCTGGATGCCGAAAAGTCCCTGAACGCCCTCTCCCTGCCGATGATCCACGTCTTGAGCGAACGCCTGGACGTCTGGGCCAAAGACCCGCAGATCGTTTGTGTGCTGTTGCGCGGCAACGGCACCAAAGCTTTTTGCGCGGGTGGTGAGGTCCTTAACCTGGTTGAGGCCTGTCGTGCTCATCCGGGTGAAGTTCCGCCCTTGGCTGCGCACTTCTTTTCGGCAGAATACCGCCTCGACTACCGCCTGCACACCTACCCCAAACCACTGATCTGCTGGGGTCACGGCTATGTGCTTGGAGGTGGCTTGGGGCTATTGCAAGGCGCGAGTATTCGCATCGTCACCCCCAGCAGCCGGCTGGCCATGCCGGAAATCAGCATCGGCTTGTACCCGGATGTTGGCGCCAGTTGGTTCCTTTCGCGCCTGCCAGGCAAACTCGGGTTGTTCCTGGGATTGACCGGTGCCCATATGAATGGCCGCGATGCGATCGATCTGGACCTGGCCGACCGCTTTCTGTTGGATGAACAGCAAGAGGAGTTGATCGAAGGGCTGTTGCAACTGAACTGGCAGGAACAGACGCCGATGCAGCTCAACAGCCTGCTCAAGGCCTTGCAGCAGGAAGCCATCGGGCAATTACCGCCAGCACAGTGGCTGCCGCGGCGTGAACAGATCGATGAATGTCTGGATGTCAGCGAGGTGCGCTGTGCCTGGCGTGCAATCAGCCTGCTGCGCGATCACAACGACGTTCTGCTCAGTCGCGCGGCGAAAACCATGAGCGAGGGCTGCCCGCTGACCGCGCATCTGGTCTGGGAGCAGATTATCCGTGCCCGCCACCTGTCACTGGCCCAGGTGTTCGAGATGGAATACACCTTGAGTCTGAACTGCTGTCGTCATCCGGAATTCAGTGAAGGGGTGCGCGCACGGTTGATCGACAAGGACCAAAAGCCCCATTGGCATTGGCCCGATATCAATGCAATTCCTGACGCGGTGGTCGAAGCGCATTTTCACAAGGTTTGGGAGGGTCGACATCCGCTCGCGGACTTGTCCGACTACTGAAATCCCGGACAAAAAAAGCGGCGCTTGATGCGCCGCTCGGTAACAGTCGTGCTTAGCGGTTCCAGTCGCGGTTCCAGTCACCTCTGTGGCCGCGGTCTCCGTGATCACGGTCGCCGTGACGGTTGTCGTCATGACGTTCCTCATGACGTTCCTCATGACGACTCTCACGACGCTCATCATGGCGATCATGGAAATCCCAACCGCGGTTTGGAAAAGACCGGTACACCACGCGTGGAGCCTCTTGGTAATACCGTGGCGCCGGGTAGTAACGCGGCGACGGTGCATAGTAACGGCTGCGGTCCTGATAGTAGTAGGACCCGCCGCCGTTGTAATAAGCCGGGGCAGGCGCGGTATAGACCTCGGAACGGTAGTAGCTCGATTCCCCATCGTAGTAGGGCACACATGCAGAAAGAGACAAACCCAGTAAAGCAATCAGAATAAGTCGTCGATACATGGCGGCCTCCTGGACCGCGGAAGTGCACACACCAGCGTCGCTGGTCGGCGGCAGTCAACAATCAGCTGACTGACGAAACATCTGACAGCAAAAAAGGAATCCGGTGCGATTCAGCAATACATTTATATAGGTGGTGCACGGCCATGATTGCCCTATCCCGGTGCGAACAAGCACCACAACACAGCAGGATTACCTGCGCCCATCCTCCGATCTTTGAGCCAGGCCCTCTGGATCAACGCTCGACAACACTTGGCACGCCTCTCGCTTAGTCAACTGCGTGCAGGAGTCATCACAGGTTCGCGGCACCACAATTTGCAATGGCTGACTAGGGTTCCGGCTCGCTTGGGCGAGTGACTGGTCCGAGAGTCGGCGACCTCCAGTTGAGGTTACACGGCGGGATAAAAGCCCGGGAGACAAGCCACCGTTCGCGGTGCCGCGTGCTCCTGTGCGCCCTTGATCAACTGGAGAACCACTCATGTCCCAACTTCGTTTACCCGCCCTGCTCGCCGCCGCTTTCGCGGCCCTCGTGAGCTTCTCGTCCCAGGCCGCACAGAAAGACCACTTCAGCGTCTGCTGGACCATCTACGCCGGCTGGATGCCCTGGGAATACGCAGGCACCCAAGGCATCGTCGACAAGTGGGCGAAAAAGTACGGCATCAAAATCGATGTGGTGCAGCTCAATGACTATGTCGAATCGATCAACCAGTACACCGCCGGCCAGTTCGATGGCTGCAGCATGACCAACATGGACGCCTTGACCATTCCCGCCGCTGGTGGCGTGGAAAGCACCGCGCTGATCGTCAGCGACTTTTCCAATGGTAATGACGGCATCGTAGTCAAAGGAGAAGGCAAGACTGTCGCCGACCTTAAAGGAATGAGCGTCAATCTGGTGGAGCTGTCGGTCTCTCACTACCTGTTGGCGCGCGCGCTGGACTCGGTCGATCTCACCGAGAAAGACCTGAAGGTAGTCAACACTTCCGACGCCGACATCTCCGCCGCCTTCAATACCGATCAAGTACACGCCGTCACTACCTGGAACCCGATGCTGTCGGACATCAAAGCCAAGCCTGGCGTCACCCAGGTGTTCGACTCGAGCAAGGTACCCGGCGAAATCATGGACATGATGGTCGTCAACACCCAGACCCTGAAGGACAACCCGGCACTGGGCAAGGCACTGACCGGCGCCTGGTTTGAAGTGGTCGCCCTGATGAACGCCAAATCCGCCGCCAGCACTGCAGCGCTGGAACACATGGCCAAAGCGTCGGGCACCGACCTGCCGGGCTTCCAGTCGCAACTGGACACCACCAAGTTGTTTTCCACCCCTAAAGAAGCACTCGATTTCGCTACCAGCGCGCAACTGCCGAACACCATGCGCAAGGTCGCCGAGTTCTCCTTCCAGCACGGGCTTCTCGGTGAAGGCGCCAAGGACACCAGCGCTGTCGGCATGTCCTTCGCCAACGGCGTGACCAGCGGTGACAAGGCCAACCTCAAGCTGCACTTCGACCCGAGCTACGTGCAACTGGCCGCCGACTCCAAGCTGTGAGCCACGTTGTCAGTAACCGGAGAACATGGCCATGCGCCTGATCAATCGCCACCCGGATAACCCGAGTCGCCTGTTGCTGGTCATCCTGCCGTTCGCCTTGGTGCTGTTCGCCTATTTCACGGGCTCGGCCGAGCGGCTGACGGACAACCCCAACGACAAGCTGCTACCCAGCGCCGGGCAAATGGCCGACGCGGTGAAACGCCTGGCCTTCACCGCCGACCCGCGCAGCGGCGACTACCTGCTGTGGCAGGACACCGGTGCCAGCCTCCAGCGGCTGGCCATTGGCCTGGGCATCAGCGCTCTGGCGGGCCTGTGCCTGGGCATCGCCGCCGGCACGCTGCCGTTGTTCGGCGCGCCGTTGTCGCCCTTGTTGACGGTGTTGTCGATGGTGCCGCCGCTGGCGATCCTGCCGATTCTGTTCATCGTTTTTGGTCTGGGCGAGTTATCGAAAGTGATGCTGATCGTGATCGGCATCACCCCGTGCCTGGCCCGCGATCTGGAACAGCGCGCCCGGGAAATCCCCGTCGAGCTACTGATCAAGGCCCAGACGCTCGGTGCTTCGACCTGGACCGTGATTCTGCGGGTAGTCCTGCCGCAACTGCTGCCACGCTTGCTGATCTCGCTTCGACTGATGCTCGGTTCGGCGTGGCTGTTTTTGATCGCCGCTGAAGCGATCGCCTCCACCGACGGCTTGGGCTACCGGATTTTTCTGGTGCGCCGCTACCTGGCGATGGATGTGATCCTGCCGTACGTGGTGTGGATCACCCTGCTCGCCTGGCTGATGGATTGGGGACTCAAACGCCTGACCCAGCGGGCTTTCCCCTGGTACGAAGGAGCACGGATATGAGCTACGAAGGAGCGCGGACATGAGCTTCATCACGGTGAACAATGTCTGGCAGCAATACGCTGATCAGGTGGTGCTCGAAAGGCTCAACCTCAGCGTCAACGAGGGTGAGTTCTGCACCCTGGTAGGTGCTTCGGGATGCGGCAAATCGACCTTTCTGCGATTGCTGCTGGGGCAGGAAACAGCCAGTCGCGGAGAAATCCTGTTGGACGGCAAGATGCTGGCCAGCGAACCGGATGCCAGCCGTGGCGTGGTGTTTCAGCGTTACTCGGTGTTCGCGCATTTGTCGGTGCTGGACAACGTCGTCCTTGGCCTGGAACTGCCACGCTCGCCACTGATCGGGCGCTTGTTTGGCCATGCCAAGCGCGAGGCGCGGGAGCAAGCAGGCGCATTGCTGAAAAAAGTCGGCCTCGGTCATGCCCTGGACAAGTACCCGGCGCAGCTCTCCGGCGGTATGCAGCAACGGCTGGCCATCGCCCAGGCGCTGATCATGAAACCTCGCGTATTGCTGCTCGACGAACCCTTCGGCGCCCTCGATCCGGGCATTCGCAAAGACATGCACAGCCTGTTGCTGGACCTGTGGCGCGAGACGCAACTGACGGTATTCATGGTCACCCATGACCTGTCCGAAGGCTTCAGCCTCGGCACCCGCTTGCTGGTGTTCGACAAGGTTCGCCTCGACCCGCACGCCCCCGGTGCCTATGGCGCACGCATCACCTACGACATCCCTTTGAACAGCGACCGCCGCGCCAACAGCAAAGCCGTCGACGCCCTGCCGGCAGCACTGGCGGGCACGCTTCGCATCGCTTAGAGGTTTTTTCACATGACTGATTCGACTCAACTGTTCCCCCCCTTCGCCGAAGAAATGCTCCCCGGTGGCGGTCATCGTTCCTTTGTCCTCAAACGCGGCCAACTGCTGCGCCTGACCGATATTCGCGGTGGCGCCAATGTCAGTCTGACCCTGCTCAACGCCAACGAGAAAACCGAACGGCTGAACCTGCCGGACAGCCTCAAATGCCAACACACCGCCAGGCTCACCGTCGGCCATTGCCTGTACTCGGACATGGGCCGCGTTCTGGCGGCGATCACCGCCGACACCTGCGGCTGGAGCGATAGCATCGGCGGCGTGCTCTGCGCGCACGAGGTGGCGGAAAAATACGGCCAGGGCCGCTTTCAGGAACTGCGCAACGGTTTCTACCGCAACGGTACCGACAACCTGTTGGTGGAACTGGGCAAATGGGGGCTGGGCCTGTCCGACCTGCTGATGACCCTCAACCTGTTCAGCAAAGTCAGCGTCGATGCCGACGGACGTTTGCACTTCATCGAAGGTAACTCCAAGGCCGGTGACTACATCGAGCTTTACGCGCCGATGGACACCTTGGTGGTGCTCACTGCTCTGCAACACCCCATGGATCCCAACCCGGAATACGCCCCCAAGCCGCTCAAGCTGAGCTGGATGACCGCCGACGCCAGCGTCGCCAAGCATTGCCGCACCTCGCGTCCCGAGAACGAGCGCGGCTTCATTAACACCGACCGTCTGTTCGCCTGAGGATCGCGCCATGTCTTTAGCAATCGCCCCTGCCACCAGGCATCCTGAAACCGCGGTGTACCGTGCCACCATTCCGTCCGGCGAGCCGTGGCTGATGGAGGTCAAGGCCGGACAGACCTTGCGCATCCTCGATCTGGAAGGCAATCAAGCCGTCGACACTTTGTTCTACAGCCTGAAAAACCCCAGGGAACGCTATGACGTGCAGCGCACCTTGCGCCGACAAAACAGCGTCTACCTGAGCACCGGCAGCGTGCTCTTTTCCAACCTGGGCCAGCCGATGCTGACCATCGTCGAAGACACCTGCGGACGCCACGATACCCTTGGCGGCGCCTGCGCCCAAGAGAGCAACAGCGTGCGATACGCGTTAGAGAAACGCTACATGCACAGCTGCCGCGACAACTACCTGCGGGCCTGCGCTCATGACGGGCGCCTGGGCAAAGGCGACATCGGGCCGAACATCAACTTCTTCATGAACGTTCCGGTCACTGCCGACGGTGGCCTGACCTTTGAGGACGGTATTTCCGCCCCCGGAAAATACGTCGACCTGCGGGCCGAAATGGACGTGATCGTGCTGATATCCAACTGCCCGCAACTGAACAACCCGTGCAACGCCTACAACCCCACACCAGCGGAGCTACTGGTATGGAACTGAAATGCGTGCGCCTGCGCCGTTGGTTGTTCGCCCTGTGCCAGAGCCGGTCGGGGCAGTGCATCAGGTAAACACAGGTGATCACCTGGCTAAACCAAATTGATTCTGCCGCCTGGGACGACCCCGGCGCACATCGAAAACTGCGGGACGGCCCGCATCCCAGGTCGGGGCTGAGCTGCCTTCAGCCTCCAGGGGTTTTGTCATGTTCAAAAAACTGTTGATAGCCAACCGTGGCGCCATTGCCTGTCGCATCTTGCGAACCCTGCGTGAATTGCAGGTCAAGGGCGTCACCGTGTATTCCGAAGCCGACGCCGCCAGCCTGCATGTCCTGCATGCCGACGAAGCTCACAGCCTGGGCGAAGGTGCTGCGTCGGCTACCTATCTGGCGGTGGAAAAAATCCTCGCCATCGCCAAAACCAGCGGCGCCACGGCGATTCATCCCGGCTATGGTTTTCTCTCGGAAAACGCCGCGTTCGCCGAGGCCTGTGAAGCGGCCAATATCGCCTTCGTCGGGCCAACGCCAGAACAACTGCGGGTGTTCGGCCTCAAGCACACCGCCCGTGCCCTGGCCAAACAACACGGCGTGCCGATGCTCGAAGGCACCGGGTTGCTGGACAGCCTCGACGCCGCGCTGATCGCAGGTGAGCAGGTCGGTTACCCGGTGATGCTCAAAAGCACCGCCGGCGGTGGCGGCATTGGAATGCGCGTTTGCCGCAGCGCGGCGCAGCTAAGCGAATCCTTCGATGCAGTGAAGCGCCTGGGACAGAACAATTTCAGCGACGCTGCCGTGTTCATCGAGAAGTACATCCAGCGTGCCCGGCACCTTGAAGTTCAGGTGTTCGGTGACGGCCAGGGCGAAGTCATCGCCCTCGGCGTGCGCGATTGCTCGGTGCAGCGGCGCAACCAGAAAGTCCTTGAAGAAACCCCGGCGCCGAACCTGCCCGACGGCATGGCCGAGGAGCTGTGCCTGGCGGCGATCAAACTCGCAAAAGCGGTGAATTACCGCAGCGCCGGTACCGTGGAATTCGTCTTCGACAGCGACGCCCAGCGCTTCTATTTTCTGGAAGTGAACACCCGTTTGCAGGTCGAGCACGGCGTCACTGAACAAGTGTGGGGCGTGGATCTGGTGCGCTGGATGGTGCAACTGGCAGCCGGTGATCTGCCGCCGTTGAGCGAGCTGAGCCGCACCTTGAAAGCCGAAGGTCATGCGATTCAGGCACGGTTGTATGCCGAAGATCCGGGCCGGGATTTCCAGCCCAGTCCTGGCCTGCTGAGCGCCGTGAATTTCCCGGTGGCCGATGGCAAACAGCTCCGCATCGACACCTGGGTCGAGGCCGGTTGCGAGATCCCGCCCTACTTCGATCCGATGATCGCCAAACTCATCAGCTGGGCGCCCAGCCGCGAAGAGGCGCGCGCCGATCTGCATCAAGCCTTGGGCGACAGCCTGCTGTACGGCGTGGAAACCAACCGCGATTACCTGCGGCAGATATTGCTCGATGTACCGTTCGCCAGCGGCCAGCCCTGGACCCGTTGCCTCGAAGGTCTTCTCTACCAGGCCAATACCTTCGAAGTGCTCAGCGCCGGCACCCAGACCAGCGTGCAGGACTACCCCGGTCGCCTCGGTTACTGGGCGGTTGGCGTGCCGCCGTCGGGTCCGATGGACAGCCGCGCTCTGCGCCTGGGCAATCGCTTGCTGGGTAACGAAGAAGGTGTCGCCGCGCTGGAAATCACCATGAGCGGACCGTTGCTGCGCTTCAACTGCGACGCCGTAGTAGCGGTCACTGGCGCTGTCATTGCGCTGACGCTGAACGGCCAACCGGCACCGATGAACACCACCCTTCTGATCCCGGCCGGTGCGACCCTGGGTCTGGGTAGCATCACCGGAGTCGGTGCTCGCAGCTACCTGTGCCTGCGCGGTGGCCTGCAAGTGCCGGACTATCTGGGCAGCAAAAGCACATTCACACTCGGCCAGTTCGGCGGCCACGGCGGTCGTGCCTTGCGGGCCGGGGATGTGCTGCATCTTTGCCCGTTAAGTGACCATGGCGCGGGGGAAAGCCTTGCGGTTGAACAGGTGCTCGAGTTGCCGCCAGTGCGACAAATCCGGGTGATCTACGGCCCCCATGGCGCGCCGGAATATTTCACTGAAGGCTATATCGAGACCTTCTTTGCCACCCAATGGGAGGTCCACTTCAACTCCAGCCGCACCGGCGTACGGCTGATCGGACCCAAGCCCGAATGGGTTCGCGCCGATGGCGGCGAAGCCGGGCTGCACCCCTCGAATATCCATGACAACCCGTACGCGATCGGCGCGGTGGATTTCACCGGTGACATGCCGGTGATCCTCGGTCCCGACGGCCCAAGCCTGGGTGGGTTCGTTTGCCCGGTGACGGTGATCGAGGCGGATCTGTGGCAGTTGGGGCAGTTGAAGGCCGGGGACAAGGTGCAGTTCTTTCCCGTCGGTATCGACACAGCACGAGCCTTGGCTTGTAAACCCTATCTATATGGGAGCGAGCTTGCTCGCGATGAAGTTGACGCGGTGTCTGGTCTGGCCCCATCGCGAGCAAGCCCGCGCCCAGAGGAATTGGTTTCGCCCATCGTTCTGGACCTCGGTCAGGACGACACTCGCTTGATCGCACGGCTGTCCGGCGACACCCATCTGCTATTGGAAATCGGCGCCCCCGAGCTGGATCTGGTGCTGCGCTTCCGTGGTCATGCGCTGATGCAAGCGCTGCAAAGCAAAGCACTGCACGGGGTGATCGACCTGTCCCCGGGCATCCGCTCGCTGCAAGTGCATTACCAACCCGAGCAACTGTCGCTGGCCGATCTGCTCGGCATCGTTGCCGGCGAATGGGATGCGGTGTGCGCCGCCGAAGACCTGCAAGTACCGTCGCGCATCGTCCACCTGCCGTTGTCCTGGAATGACCCGGCCTGCCAGCTGGCCATCGAGAAATACCTGACCACCGTGCGCAAGGATGCGCCCTGGTGCCCAAGCAACCTGGAGTTCATCCGCCGCATCAACGACCTGCCCAATCTCGACGAAGTCCAGCGCACGGTGTTCGATGCCAGCTATCTGGTGATGGGTCTGGGCGACGTCTACCTCGGTGCGCCGGTCGCCACCCCGCTCGATCCACGGCACCGGCTGGTCACCACCAAGTACAACCCGGCACGGACCTGGACCGCCGAAAACTCGGTGGGCATCGGTGGCGCCTACCTGTGCGTGTACGGCATGGAAGGCCCAGGTGGTTATCAGTTCGTCGGTCGCACGTTACAAATGTGGAACCGCTACCGCGAGGTCGCGGCATTCGACGGTAAACCGTGGCTGTTGCGCTTCTTCGACCAGATCCGGTTTTACCCGGTGAGCGCCGATGAGCTGCTGCAGATTCGTCGTGATTTCCCGCTGGGGCGCTTTGAGCTGAGCATTGAACATAGCCAGCTCAGGCTTGCCGACTACCAAGCCTTTCTGGCCAAAGAAGCCGAGAGCATCGCTGCGTTCCGCCAACAGCAACAGAGCGCCTTCAACGCCGAGCGCGAACGCTGGATCGCCAGCGGCCAGGCGCATTTCGACAGCGAGGAGCGGGTACCCGAACAGGCCGAAGATGCGCCACTGGAAACAGGCCAGCAGAGCGTCGACAGCCACATTGCCGGCAACCTCTGGCAGGTTCAGGTAGCAACCGGCAGCCGGGTCGCCGCCGGTGATGTGCTGGTGATTCTGGAGTCGATGAAGATGGAAATCCCGGTGCTCGCGCCCATGGCCGGTGTGGTCCGGGAAATTCGCGTGCAACCCGGTTGCGCGGTGCGCGCCGGGCAGCGGGTCGTGGTGCTGGAACTCGACTGATCTCATTTAAAGAAGGAAGGACTCAAGCCATGACCATCAATCTGCAACTCGATGCTCTGCGTGCGGCCTATCGCGCCGGTAGCACCACGCCTCGGCAGCTGCTGCTGAGCCTGCGGGAAAAAGCCGCGGCGCTGAACCCGGACTATCACCTGTTTATCCACCTGCTCAGCGTCGCTGAACTGGAACCGTACCTCGCCATGCTGGACGGCCGCGACA
The DNA here is from genome assembly GCF_059420325.1 of Pseudomonas sp. GW821-FHT04C07. Classification (NCBI taxonomy): domain Bacteria; kingdom Pseudomonadati; phylum Pseudomonadota; class Gammaproteobacteria; order Pseudomonadales; family Pseudomonadaceae; genus Pseudomonas; species Pseudomonas sp. GW821-FHT04C07. Next base: position 30,104 of record NZ_JBWKTM010000013.1, on the reverse strand, counting down.
TCGACAGTTTGCCGCTGTACGGCGTGCCGTTCGCGATCAAGGACAACATCGACCTGGCGGGCATTCCCACCACCGCCGCCTGCCCGGCGTTCGCCTATGTTGCGCAGCGCTCGGCAACCATCGTCGAGCAGTTGCTGGCGCTCGGCGCGATCCCGTTGGGCAAGACCAACCTCGACCAATTCGCCACAGGCCTCAACGGCAGCCGCTCGCCCTACGGCGCTTGCCCCAACAGCGTGTTGCCGGAATACCCGTCGGGAGGTTCCAGCGCCGGTTCTTCATTGGCGGTGGCGCTGGGTGTGGCGAGTTTTGCATTGGGTACCGACACGGCGGGTTCCGGTCGAGTACCCGCTGCTTTGAACAACCTGCTTGGGTTGAAAGCCACCAAAGGCTTGATCTCCACTGCAGGTGTAGTCCCGGCCTGCCGCACTCTGGACTGCGTGACGACCTTTACCGCGACGGCTCGTGAAGCCAGCCGGTTGCTGGCCCTGACCGCGCGGCTCGATCCGCGTGACGAGTACAGCCGCTGCAACCCACTGTGGAACGATGGCTCAGCCTTTGGCACTCCGCGACCGTTGCGCTTCGGCGTGCCGCGAGTTGAAGATTTGCAATTCTTCGGCTGCGAGGAAGGTCCCGTACTGTTCGATAACGCCATTGATCGACTCAAACAACTTGGCGGTGAAGCGGTGCAGCTCGACTTGTCACCGTTCCTGGAGGCCGCCCGTTTGCTTTATGAAGGGCCCTGGGTGGCCGAGCGTTACAGCGTGGCCGGCGAGTTGCTGGAACAAAATCCGGAAGCCGTACTGCCGGTGATTCGCGCCGTGCTGGCCAAGGCACCGGCAGTCGACGGCGTGCAAACCTTCCGCGCCCAGTATCGCCTGCAGGCTTTGAAAACCCTGTGCGACAAGGCACTGGAAGACCTCGACTGCGTGCTCACGCCAACCATCGGCCGCCCGGTGACCCTGGCGCAGCTTGCAGCAGAACCGGTACTGCGCAACTCAGAACTCGGTTACTACACCAACTTCATGAACCTGCTGGACTACGCCGCCGTCGCCGTACCCAGCGGTTTCATGAACAACGGCCTGCCGTGGGGCGTGACGCTGTTCGGTCGGGCATTTACCGACCAGTACTTGCTGAGCGTGGCTGATGCGCTGCAACGTCAGCAAGGCTCGACATCCCCGGCCCCTCCCCATCCTGCCCGTAATGACCGCGCCCGGCTGGTGGTTTGCGGCGCACATCTGGATGGGCTGGCGCTGAACTGGCAACTCAAGCAACGGGGTGGCCGTCTGGTTGAAACCACTCAAAGCGCGCCGCATTACCAACTCCACGCACTGGCCGGCGGCCCACCGTTTCGCCCCGCAATGGTCCGCGTTGCGGAAGGCGGCGTGGCGATTGCGGTAGAAGTCTGGGAATTGCCGAGCAGTGAACTGGGTTCGTTTCTGACCGGGATTCCCGCGCCGCTCGGGTTGGGCAAAGTACAGCTTGCGGATGGACGTTGGGAGAGCGGGTTTATTTGTGAACCGTACGGGTTGGAAGGTGCTACGGATATTAGCCACTCAGGGGGTTGGCGGGCGTACCTGCAAAGCCGCAATTGACCCGATCATGAGCCCCCCCACCCTGTAGCAGCTGGCGCAGCCTGCTGCTACAGGGGTTTCAAAAAACCCTACATATTAAGCAGTTATTTCCGCACAGCGCCATTAGAATGCCCCACCCGGTCTCTGCCAACGGAACTGCCATGCCGCTTCGCTCTGCGCTGTTTTCGCAACGCTCGTTGGTACTCACACTCATCGCGCTACTGGGCTGTGGTTTCCTCGCCACCTCATTGCTCAGCTACTACGCCTCACGGGCGTCGATTCGCGACAATATCGTCAATACCGAGCTACCGCTGACATCCGATACGGTCTACTCGGAAATCCAGAAAGACCTGGTCCGGCCGATCCTGATTTCCTCGATGATGGCCCGCGACACCTTCATGCGTGACTGGGTAGTGGCTGGCGAACGCGAGCCTGCGCAAATGACCCGCTACCTCAACGAAGTCATGACTCACTACGACGCCTACACCGCGTTCTTCGTCTCCGACAGCAGCCTGACCTACTACCACGCCAAAGGTGTGCTGAAAAAAATCAGCACCCAAGAGCCCCGTGATGCCTGGTACTTCCGCGTGCGCGACATGGCCGAGCCGTATGAGATCAATGTCGATCCTGACTTGGCCAACCACGACAGCCTGACCTTCTTCATCAACTACAAAGTCTACGATTACAAAGACCAGTTCATCGGCGCCGCCGGCGTCGGTCTGACTGTAGACGCGGTGGTCAAGCTGATCGACAAATACCAGCAGCGTTACCAGCGCAGCGTGTACTTCGTCGACACCTATGGCCGTCTGGTGCTCACCGGTGCCGAGGGTGGGCCCCAAGGTGCGCGGGTCGGGCAGACCCTCAGCGAACTCGACAGCATGAAAGACCTGCTGACCAAACTGCCCAAACCCCACAGCGGCAGTTATGAGTATTCGGCCCAGGGCCAGGGACATTTCCTCAACGTGCGCTTCATCCCGGAGCTGAACTGGTACCTGTTCGTCGATAAACGCGAAGACAGTGCCCTCGGTGAAATCCGCCAGTCGCTGTACCTCAACCTGCTGATCTGCCTGATCATCACGCTGATTATCCTGGCCTTGCTCAACCGCCTGCTGAACCGCTACCAGCGCAAGATCCAAGCCCAGGCTACCCTCGACAGCCTCACCAGCCTGCCGAACCGTCGCGGCTTCGATCTGCTGGCTGTCCAGGCCATGCATGAAGCCCAGCGTGAACCGAAACCGCTGACAGCCTTGCTGCTGGACCTGGACCACTTCAAGCGTTTGAACGACACTTACGGCCACCTCGCCGGTGACCAGGTGCTGAGCGGTTTCGCCCGTGATCTGGTGAGCTGCCTGCGCCAGTCAGACATCGTCTGCCGTTGGGGCGGTGAAGAATTCATCGTGCTGCTCAAAGATACCGACAGCGGCAACGGTCAGATGATCGCCGAGAAAATCCGTCAACAGATCAAGCAACAACGCTATGCCTATGAAGGCCAAGCGCTGCGGATCACCGTCAGCATCGGTCTCTCCACCCTCCAACCCGACGACACGCTGCACAACCTGTTGTCGCGTGCCGACCATGCGATGTACCGTGCGAAACAGACTGGCCGTAATCGAACCTGTGTGGAAAAACCTCTCTCAAGCTATGAATAAACCCAATCTCTGCCCGGCCTGCGGTGCTGGCAACGACTGCACCCTGGCCGATCCGCGCACCGCCGCCCAAGCCTGCTGGTGCTATGGCGTCAGCATCGATCCGGCAGTGCTCCGGGCCCTGCCCGTCGAACTGCGCGACCTATCCTGCCTGTGCCCGCGCTGCGCGCAGGTCGAGGCGCAGCTGCAGGCGGCCACCGGGAAGATCACGTAAGATGCGCGGCCCTTTTCTGATCAGCCGATAGCCATGCGCGTTGACCGTTTCCTCAGCAACCTGCCCCGTTTCAACCGCAAACAAGTGCGCTTGCTACTGGTCGGGCGCAGGATCAAGGTCGACGGGCAAATAATCAGCGACCCTCACTTTGATGTGCGCGAGTTCAGCCGCGTGGAGTGCGACGACGAAGTACTGCAAGCCGGTAAACCGCCGCGCTACTTCATGCTGCACAAACCGCCGGGCTGCGTCAGCGCCACCAGCGACCCTGAGCACCCGACCGTGCTCGACCTCATCGATGAGCCGGACAAACACGAGCTGCACATTGCCGGGCGACTGGACTTCAACACCACCGGCCTGATGCTGATCACCAACGACGGCAGCTGGTCGCGACGCCTGACCCAGCCGCAGACCAAACTGGGGAAGATCTATTACGTCGAGACCGAACAAGACATCGGCCCCGAGTATGCGCAGACCTTCGCCCGGGGCCTGTACTTCGCCTTCGAAGATCTCACCACCCAACCGGCCGAACTGGTCGTGCTCGGGCCAAAGAGCGCGCGGCTGAGCATCGTCGAAGGCCGTTACCACCAGGTGAAACGGATGTTCGGCCACTTCAACAATAAAGTCCTGCGCCTGCATCGCGAATGCATGGGGCCACTGGTACTCGACGACGCTCTCGCACCCGGCGAGTATCGCCCGCTGACCGCTGAAGAAATCCAACAAATCTAAAACCCGCCGCCAAGTCACGACCATTCAGCAGAAAGTTGTCGATCAATTTACAAACGGCACTTGCGGGATGGGGATCTCCCTGCTTGAATCAAACCGTCGGCCGAAATGTGACCGATGAGTCACCAACGCATTCTAAGAAACCTTTTGCCGGCAGTGAGCCTTCAGGCTCCGCATTCCCCCCGGCAGATTGCCCGCCTATAACAATACCCGTCGACCAGATTTCACCGGATCGACATGGGCAAAAAATTCCAGGCGTATGCCTACCTGTCACAAAGCTCGTGCAATCTCATTGCGCGCATACCCGCTTGCCAGGAGTCTTATGACATGAGGCCAGAAATCGCTGTGCTGGATATACAGGGTCAGTTTCGGGTCTACACGGAGTTCTATCGCGCAGATGCCGCAGAAAAGACCATCATTCTGGTCAACGGCTCAATGGCCACCACTGCGTCCTTTGCCCAGACCGTGAAGAACCTTCATCCGCAATTCAACGTCGTGCTCTACGACCAGCCCTACGCGGGCAAGTCCAAAGCCCACAACGTGCACGAGAAAATGCTCACCAAGGAAGTCGAAGGGCTGATCCTCCTGGAGCTGATCGACCACTTCGCCGCCGAACACGTGTTGTCGTTTTCCTGGGGCGGCGCCGCGGCGTTGGTCGCCTTGGCCCATCGTCCACGGCGCATTGAAAGGGCCGTGATCAGTTCGTTCTCCCCAGTGGTCAACGAACCGATGCTTGACTACCTCGAACGTGGTGTCGACTACCTCGGCAGCCTGGACCGCGACCGTGTCGGCAACCTGGTGAACAGCACCATCGGCAAACACCTGCCGTCGTTGTTCAAGCGTTTCAACTACCGGCACGTCAGCAGCCTCGCCGAACACGAATACGGGCAGATGCACTTCCACATCAGCGAAGTGCTCAACAGCGATCGCCTGTGCTATCTCAACGCGGCCAAAAAAATCAACGTACCGATGCTGTTCATGAACGGCGAATGGGACGAATACACCTCCCCCGACGACGCCAAACTGTTCGCCAACCATGTGCAACACAGCACCTTCAGCACCATCCAGGCCGCCGGACACTTTCTCGACATAGAGCATAAAGCCGCCTGCCGAGACAGTCGCCAAGCCCTGATCGACTTTTTGAAACCGGCCCGACACGAAAGCCGACCGCGTTACCACTACGTTCGGGACCATCATGCATTGGCAATGTGAAACTGCGTCAACGCAGGCAACCTCGCTCCCCTAAGAACTCCACATTCTTGTAGGAGCGAGGCCTGCCCGCGAAAGACCGCAAAACGGTCTCTCACTTCATCTGTGCCCCGATCGTCAGCGCTGCCCCCGCCGCCGTCGACGATTGAATGTTGCCCACTGCGTCCCGAAAAAAAAACACATAAACGCAGATCCCCCCAAAGAAAAACTTCAAATCCCCGCCCACATCTGGTACAAAGTCAGCCGCTCTGAGCGGGTGTCGTATAATGGCATTACTCCAGCTTCCCAAGCTGATAACGAGGGTTCGATTCCCTTCACCCGCTCCACTTGATTGAATCCAACGTCAGGCAGCTTTGACGAGGGATGTAGAGACAACAAAAAACCGGCTCAGTTAGCCGGTTTTTTTGTGGGTGCGGTTTAAGTGCTGCTTTCAAGACCCACGTACAGCCCGTGTCGAAAGCGTCTGGAAGGACGAGCGCTTCGACCGTTTTTACTGCATCGCCACAATAAACAACCGTGGAAATGGCAACTGCACCCCGCCATCAGCCAACACGGGGTACGCCTGCTCGATCGCCCCGCCAACGAACGTCGACGCGCCGAAAATACGAGCCCCATGAGCGCCAGCTTGAAGCGCTGCGCCAGCAGCTCGGCAAACAGCCCTTGGGCGCGCATCCACGCGCCTGAAGGCTGTCATACAGCTCGCTGAGGTCACCCCGGTCTTCCAACAGTTCTAAACCAGCGTCTGGCCGATTTCAGGACCTGTTTCCGGCCTTGTTGGGCGAACTTTCTGGTGGCGCTGCGAGGCAGAATTCGTCGGGGTGCGCCAGGCCCTAATGCTGTTTTTAGATTTTGACACTTACCAGCATGTATGCCATGGAATGCTATACTTCGTTCGAATTGCATGAAGTGTGCAACGTTCCCCACGGGTACAGATACCGACTGCAAATTTCAGTTAACGGCTGCAGGACAGAGGAGGTCTACGGCAAAAGCGAGATGGGAGGTGTGGAGTGAATCGATACTATTATATCAGTGACAATTTCGACGATCTAGAAACCGTTGAAAATGAATTGGAAGCCAACGGCATCAATACCGAACAAATTCATGTGCTCAGTGAAAAAGCTTCTGATGTTGAACAACATCACCTCCACGAGGTTAACTCGTTAATGAAACAAGATGCTGTTCACTCTGGCGAGATTGGTGCGGTGGTCGGTGTGCCACTCGCGGCGCTGGTCCTTGGCGGTGCCTATTGGCTGGGTTGGACCAAATCCCCCGCAGGCTGGGTGCCTTTTATCTTCCTTGCCATTGTTGTATTGGGCTTCTGTATCTGGGAAGGTGGTTTTTTTGGTATCCAGGTGCCAAATACTCACTTCCGCAGTTTTAAACAGGTGGTAGAAGAGGGCAAACATATCTTCTTCGTGGATGTTGAGCCGGATCAGGAATCGGTATTGAACCGGGTAATCGAACATTATCCAAGGCTGAAGATCGCCGGCACGGGAGCGGCAGCCCCCCACTGGACAGTAGCCTGGCTGCACAGATGGCATCAGTTCAAGCGAACGATATAACGATATAACGCATAAAGCCATTTATTGCGGATTAGCCCCAGGAGGCTTCTTAAGGCCATCCGGAAGTTACTTATTGGCCGAAGAAAATTACCCGACTGAGGAAAACATAGTCCGCCTCGGTGGCCATCAGTCCGACGAGCACCAGTAAACATAAAGGTGGCACCAATATGGCGTAGACCATGGCCAACCGTTCCCAGGCCATATGCATGAAGACGGAGACAATTAAACCTGCCTTCAACAACATGAGAGTGATAATCAGGGACCACCTAAGGTAGCCCTGGAAGTGAAAATAGTCGACAAGGTACGACAGCGTGCTGAGGACGAATAACAGCCCCCAGATTTTAAGGTACAAACTAATTGGATGTTGCTGACCCTGAGCATGCGCCATCATCAGTGCTCCTCTTCAGAACCTGTTCATGATTGTCACGATCATGAACAGTCTCTTAGACCTACCATAAATAGAAGAAAGCAAAAATAAACACCCACACCAAGTCCACGAAGTGCCAGTAAAGCCCGGCTATCTCGACGATCTGATAGTTTCCGGAGCGCTCATAATCTCCCCGCAATACTTTCAGCGCCACAATGCTGAGGTAGATGACGCCGACTGACACATGCAGTCCGTGGAAACCGGTAATCATGAAAAAGCTGGCACCAAATTGCGCCGCCCCCATGGGGTTCCCCCAGGGACGAACCCCTTCTGCGATGAGCTTGCTCCATTCAAATGCCTGCATGCTGACGAAGGTCGCACCCAAGGCTGCGGTCGCCAGCATCAGGGCAGTGGTTTTCGCGCGATCACGGCGATAGGCGAAATTAACTGCCATGGCCATGGTGCCGCTGCTACTGATCAGCACAAAGGTCATGATGGCGATCAGAATAAGCGGGATTTCTCTACCGCCGATCGTCAATGCGAACACTTCACTAGGGTTCGGCCAGGCGCTGGTGATGGTCATGCGTACCGACATGTAGCCGGTTAAAAAACAGGTGAATACAAAAGTATCGCTGAGCAGGAATATCCACATCATCGCCTTGCCCCAGGGGACCTGCCTGAAAGCCTCTCTATCCGAGGACCAGTCGCTGGCGATGCCCTGCCATCCCGGTGCAGGCGGCGTGCCTGGTGGATTGGATGAACTGGACTCGACTGGGGCTGGTGGGTGCGATGCCATGGCTTTTCACCTCAGGCCGCAGAATCTGGCGATGGCTTCATAGGTTGCCGGCGTGCTGGTCAGCAGAGCGAATAGCACGAACCAAAGACCCAGTAAGTAATGCCAATAGATGGCACAGAGTTCTACGCTGGCGCCGAGTTGCGGCAACGGTACGTGATGCAGGAATTTAGCGACGGTTCTACTCCAGGCTATCAGCCCGCCCAGCAGGTGGAACCCATGCAGGCCGGTCAACAGGTAGAAGAAACTGTTGGCCGGATTGCTGGCGACAAAATAGCCCCAGGCGACAAACTGCTGCCAGACCCAGAGTTGTCCCGTCAGAAAGGCAACTGCAAATACGCCCCCCAATGCAAAGCCAATGACCGTTGCGTCCAGTCGAGCCTGTCGGGCGGCCATACGCGACCACTGCAGTGCGATGCAACTGAATACCAGAAAAGCCGAATTCAGCCATAGCTGCCATAGATTGGCTAACGGCGCCAAGGGCTCCGTCAAGGGTTGCCAGTCGGCCACCTGTGAGCGCTCGATAAAGGCGACCAGGAAGAGAAAGAATAACGAGCTCACCACGGCCAGAAACAAGCGCAGGCCTATTCTTGCGTTTTGGATTCTATCGGCACCCTCGACGGCCTGAATATCCTCAGGATCGCGACTCCAACTGCCGCCGGGATCAGCGCTGTCGGCGTTTTTCAATAGCAGTCTGTTCATGTTTTAACGTCCGCTATCCTGGTTCCGGCACTGAGTTGCCGCATCTGCTCCAGCTCCTCGGCGGAGACTGTTTGCGGAACGAAATCCTGCTCTATCCCCGGCACACTGTAGTCATAGGCCCAGCGATGCACGACCGGCAGCTTCGCTCCCCAGTTACCGTGTATCGGCGGGGTGTTCGGCGTTTGCCATTCCAGACTGGCTGCGCCCCAGGGATTACTGCCGGCAGGCTTGCCTCTAAATACACTCCAGGCCAGGTTGAACAGGAACAGCAGTTGGGAAACGCCGACGGTCAATGCGACCACCGTAATGAAGGCATTCAAATCTTGCGCAGACTGCGGGATGAACGCGTAGTTGTCATAGGCATAGTAGCGGCGTGGCATGCCCTGGAAACCCAGGTAGTGCATGGGGAAGAAGATCGCGTAGGTGCCCAGAAAGGTAATCCAGAAATGCAGCTTGCCCAGGGTGTCGTTGGTCATGCGCCCGGTTACTTTCGGGAACCAATGATAAATGCCGCCGAACACCACCAGTACCGGTGCGACACCCATGACCATATGAAAGTGGGCTACGACGAAATAGGTGTCCGAGAGCGGAATGTCCACGATCACATTGCCGAGAAACAACCCGGTCAGACCGCCGACCAGGAAGGTGACGATAAAGGCCAGGGCAAACAGCATCGGCACGGTCAGATGGATGTCGCCCCGCCACAGGGTCAGAATCCAATTGTAGACTTTCAGTGCGGTCGGCACCGCGATGATCAAGGTGGTGGTGGCAAAGAAAAAGCCAAAGTAGGGGTTCATTCCACTGACATACATATGGTGCGCCCAGACCACAAAGCTGAGCACGCCAATCGCGATAATGGCCCACACCATCATTCGGTAGCCGAAGATACTCTTACGCGCATGCGTGCTGATCAAGTCAGAGACCAGACCAAACGCGGGGAGAGCAACGATGTAGACTTCCGGGTGGCCGAAGAACCAGAATAGATGCTGGAATAATATTGGGCTGCCACCTTGGTGATTGAGCTGCTGCCCCAGCGAGATGATCGCCGGTATAAAGAAGCTGGTGCCCAACAGTTTGTCAAACAGCGTCATGACCGCACTCACAAACAACGCCGGGAAGGCTAGCAAGGCCATAATCGAGGCCATGAAGATTCCCCATACGGAGAGCGGCATGCGAAACAATGTCATGCCGTGCGTGCGCGCCTGCAACACCGTGGTTACGTAGTTCAACCCGCCCATGGTGGTTGCGACAATAAAAATCGCCAGTGAGACGAGCATCAGTACGATGCCCCACTCGGTCCCCGGTGTCCCCTTGGTAATGGACTGTGGCGGATAGAGCGTCCAGCCCGCACCAGTGGGCCCGCCAGGGACAAAAAAACTGGCGAGCAACACCAGTACCGCCAGCAGGTAGGTCCAGTAACTCAGCATGTTGACATAGGGGAAGACCATGTCGCGGGCCCCCACCATCAGCGGGATCAGATAGTTGCCGAAGCCACCCAGAAACAAGGCCGTCAGCAAGTAAATGACCATGATCATGCCGTGCATGGTCATCGCCTGATAGTAAGTACTGGCGTCCATGAACCCCAAACTACCGGGGAAGCCTATCTGCAAGCGCATCAAATCGGACAACACCACGGCGATGAGACCCACGAATATAGCCGTCAAGGAATACTGAATGGCGATGACCTTGTGGTCCTGACTCCAGATATATTTGGTCAGGAAACTTTTGGGTTCGTGCAGTGCTTCTGTTTCGGCTTGCTCCGCATAGGCCATCACGTCATCCTCCTGCTGAAGTTTCGGTGTATTGCTGGCTGCTTACGGCGACTTTCCTGGCTGCGCCTTGCTCGCATCAGCGTCGGCATTCGCTTTGGATTTGATAAAAGCGATCAGTGCGCTCAACTCCTTATCACTCGGCGTAAAGGTAGGCATGATGGGTGCGTAGCCCTTGACGATTTTGGCGTTAGGCTTAAGAACCGATTCTTTTATATAGTCCTCATCGACCTTTATCCTCGTATCGTCGTCAAGGGTTTCTGTCTTGCCATACAGGCCCTGCCAGCTGGGGCCGACGCCCTTACTGCCATCGACGCTGTGGCAGGCCAGACAGCCGAGCGACTCCGCCAGCCGCTGTCCCTGCGCCGCCAGGTCGTCACCTGGGCCCGACGCTTCGCTGGCAGAAAGTTCATCGCCCTGGCGCGCAGTACCCAGTGATTTGATCAGGGCGACGAGAGCACCCAGTTCATCTTCACTGAGAGTATAGGCCACCATGACTGGCGGGTAGCCCTGTACCCGTCGGGCCTTCGGATCGAGGATCGCCGCTTTCAGGTAGGCCTCATCGACCAGCACACTGGTGCCATCGGCAAGCTGCTCAGTGCGGCCGTACAGCCCCTTCCATCCCGGGCCGAGACTGGCACTGCCATCCTGGCTATGGCAGGCACTGCAGCCGTGCTTTTCGACCAACAGGCGGCCTTTTTCCAGCACGCTTTCCCGACTGGGCTTGGCAGCTGTCGCTAATGTCTGCGCAAAAGTCGGTTGGCTGCTCAGCCATTGATCGAAGGCGTCCTGTTCATCGACGATCATATGGCCGCGCATGTTGTAGTGCCCTACGCCACAATATTCAGCGCAAAGGATTTCAAACTTCCCGGTTTTAGTCGGCGTAAACCAAAAGTACGACACCATCCCTGGCACCATATCCATCTTGCTGCGCATTTGCGGTACATCGAAATCGTGCAGCACATCTTTAGAACGCAGTAAAACTTTTACCGGCTTATTGAGCGGAAGGTGAACTTCATTGCTTCTTATAAGCACATCGTCCTGCCCGGCAGGATCCATGGGATCAAGGCCGAAGGGGTTGGTGGAATCAACAAACTTGATATCCGATCTGCCCAGCTTCCCGTCCTGGCCGGGAAAACGAAAGGCCCACTGCCACTGCTGGGCGACCACTTCAAGTTCATAAGCTTTTTTCGGCACCCGGACGAAATCACTGTAAACAACCAGCCCTGGCGCCAACATCACGGCAATACCTACCGAGGTAACGATAATTAACCATAACTCCACCTTTTTATTTCCTGGCTGGTAGGCCGCCTTGGCACCCTCCTTGTGACGATAACGCATCAAGGCTACCGCCATAAATACCGTGATGGCGATGAAAAATATTCCGCTCATGACCAGGGTGATGAACTGGGTGGTGTCTATTGACCCCCAGTTGGAAGCTGCTGGTGTCGCCTGCCAAGGCGCTAGTATGTTGAACAGCACTGATGCAACAACGATTAGAATCAAGATAATTGCTATTGCCATTTTCTCTTCATCCTATTCCTGTTACTCGCTGGTTATGCAAAAGCATCGCCACTCAACAGCATCGTCAAATTAATATCAATCTGACGCCCAAGCAGGATAGACAAGCACCACCCATCCTGGCGGCAAAGTCAGCAAGAAGTATAGTGCATGAACGGAACAAGCGCTTTTTCTGAAAAACCCGACGCCCAGATATTCCAGTTCCAACATTAAGTTAATCGTTTAAAACCTATTCGCTACCTATAACTGCAGATACTCGGCATCACGTCTCCCGAGACTAATTTTGGCGTAGCGACTTGTTTCCGATCAGTCAAAATGATTAGGGAAACACTGAAAAAGACTTTCCAAACTTGATGAAATACGCCTATCCCGTCACACGAGCTTTTCCGATGAAGCAAATAACCTTCGCCGACGCCGAGTATGCCGGTAAGCATAAGCAGACCCGCAGAGAACGGTTCCTGATCGAGATGGATCGGGTAGTGCCGTGCAAAGGCTTGATCGCCCTGATCGAGCCTCACTACCCAAGCGAGACCCGGTTGCCAGCTATACTCAATTTCTGATTACGGACGGCAGAGATCGGCCAGAAGCGGCCCAAAAGACGAACCCTGCCCATGCGTAGTGATCGGCTAAGTGATGGCATTGAGAAGAGGCAAGAGCTACAGAGTCCAGCAGTCCACAACGGAGGTTTCGTCATGAGTACCTTGACGATCGAAGGCTGGTGCAAAATCAGCGGCGACCAAAAGTCCACCCCGGTGGGGGACATCCATTTTTACGTCGATGGCCCTCTCCACGTGCGTCTGGAGCAGGCCGAAGAACACCTGCAGAAGACCCATGAGCCTGAAGCCATGGTCGATGTCGATATGAACTCGCTGGACTTGATCATGCCGGAGGGATACGGCCCCTTGTCCGATTGCCAAATGCGTGTCTATTTGCACCACGAACGCGGTCAGTTCCATTTGGTCGGGCATCGAGCGAGCGATGGCAGCTTGATCTATTCCAACGCGGTTTTGGTTGATCAGCTGCTTTAGAAGCTACTACGTGCTTCTCGGCATCGGTTTTTCTCCGTGGGGGTGTTTTTACCGCGTTGCCACAATAAACAATCGTGGAAATGGCAACAGCACCCCGCCATCGGCCAACACGGGGTACGCCTGTTCGATCGCCGCGGTATAGCGCCGCAGGTACTCCTCCCGCTCCGCCTCGTCGAGCGGATCAAGAAAGGGTCGCAAGCCACTGCCCTTGAACCACTCCACCACCGCAGCGGCGCCGCCTGCAAGGGGGTGATGGTAGGTGGTGCGCCACACATCCACCCGGGCACAGCTTGAACTCAACAAATCGTAGTAGCCGTTTGCATCAGCCATCGCCGTTCGTTGGCCAGCCGCCCCGGCGAGTTTGTCGGCCCACGGGCCTTGGGCAGCCGTTTCGCGCATCAGCCGGTGGGCGGGTTCATTGAGATTATCTGGCATCTGAATGGCCAGACTGCCGCCCGGAGCGAGCCGCGCTACAAGAGACGGCAGCAGGGTCGTATGGTCAGGCACCCATTGAAGGACAGCGTTGGCCAGAATCACATCAAATGGGCCGGGCTCATCCCACCCTTCGATGGCCACCGTGTCGAACTGAACATCCGGTAAACGCTTGCGGGCGGCTTCGATCATGTCGAGCGAACTGTCCAGCCCTCGGACCGCAGCGTTCGGAAAGCGCGCCGCCAGCAGTTCTGTCGAATTACCGGGGCCGCACCCGATATCAATGACGGAACGGGCTTGTGTCGTGGGTACGGCGGCCAGCAGATCACGTACCGGACGCGTGCGTTCATCTTCAAAGACAACATATTGCCTGGCAGACCAGCTCATTGCGCGCTCCTGTCGGTTCGGTTCTTTGTCTTGATGGGTGGACCACTCTTCAGGTTAAAGCACGATACAACGACAAGCGTGCTTTGCTCCTGTGCTCGCCAAGGTATGCCGTGGCTGACATTCGGGCAATCACTGCCAAGCCCCCGAAAAGATTCAGAAACACATCAAGCTCAGGCAATCCGCACTCTCGCGCCTCACCTTTCTACACTTCAGCCCTTAACGCTTATCGGCACCCATCAGTTTTTTCGGTGGTTATAGTGTTGATAAGAAAATCTCAGTAGGTATAGTAACCACCTACACACACCACAGGGAGGTGTTGTGAATAGCCTGTTTTCGATAAGCCAAATCGTCGCTGACGGTTGGTATCTGGTAAGGGTCAGAGGTAGTCATCACCACTTCAAGCATCCGACGAAGCCCGGCCTGGTAACGATCCCTCATCCAGAAAAAGATTTACTGAAAAAGACGGCCACCAGCATTTTGAAGCAGGCTCTGCTCTGATGAACCGGTACACACCGTCCGTGGAGAACAACGAACATGCTTTACCCAATTGCGATTTCAATGGGCGATGAAGAACACGCCTGGGGTGTAGAAGTGCCGGATATTCCTGGCTGCTTTTCGGCCGGTGATGATCTGGACGATGCCATGGCCATGGCTCGGGAAGCCATCGAAGGCCACTTCGAAATTCTGGCAGAGGACGGCGCCCCGATCCCTCCCGCCAACAAAGTCACCGTTCATGCCGCCAATCCGCAATACGCGGGTTGCACTTGGGCTGTGGTTGATATCGATGTGACCAAGTACCTTGGCAAAGCCCAAAAACTCAACATCACCCTGCCCGGCTATCTGCTGACCCGTATCGACGAATACGTGCTCCATCACCCGGAAGAGAAAAGCCGCTCGGGGTTTCTGGCCTCGGCAGCGCTGAAGGTGTTGCAGCAGGGTTGAACGTCTCGGAAAGAAGGTGCGGCCCGAACTTTTGCAAGAGCGGTAGCGGCCGATGATGATGTTGGCGGGGGTGCAGCGGTAAGTACTGCTCAATCGCCCGCGTCACCAGTTCCTGTGTTGTTCGTGGGTGGACGCAAGGTTGAGGCGCTCGTGCATATTTCAACAAAACAAAACCGGCCTGGATCGCCGGTTTTTTATCGCCAATCGTTCACAACAACTACCGTTCGTCGACCTTATAGCCGTCTGTTTTGACAGCTCGACTTTCGGATCTATCATCCAATCGCGGCCTGCTGGAAGGAACCCGGACCGTTACGTTCAAGGCAAGGAGCCAAGCCAGCTCGTACCCTGTGACAGGTGGGTTCCGCTAGTAGTGTGAAGTTACAACAGCCGTAGGAGAGTCACTGTTGTCGTGTCTGGCAGATGCCAGGCAACCACTATGAAAAGGAGCTTTACGATGTCTAGAGTCACGGATGTGTTGGTCTCCATCGATACTGAAACCATTCTGAAAAACTACCCGAACATCAGTAAAAACCCCGACGCCCCTACAATGATCGACGTCAACCATGTGTACATGGTGACCAACCAGAACAATGTGGTCAGTGGTCAGGCTGGCGGCGAGCTCAATTTGAAAGCCCAGGTCGGTGACCTGATTCGTTGGCGCGAAACCAGCCTGTCGCAGAGCTTTGAAACCGCGGTGATTTTCTACAAGTTCATCGGCAACGTGGGCAATGAGCTGATCTCGACGCCCACGCCGCGCAAGGCTACCGCCTGTGTTGCAGTTCCCAATACCAGCAATCCATCCGTGCCCAGCTGCCAGAAAGTCGATAACCATTACTGGTCTTCGGAAACCCTGTCCACCGGCAGCGTGACGTACCACTTCAATTTCCTGATCGTGGATCGCGACTGCAGGATCGTTGGCTGCTGCTCATGGGATCCGTTCATTACCATCCGTAACTGACGTGGCCGGCCCCTTGGCGACAAGGGGCTTTCCGATTTCGTTACCGCCCCCACTGGAACTGGATGTCGTGCTTGAGCCGGGGGCGGCTGTCACAACCCGTCTACATCATGAAAGGAATCCGTGATGTCCACAGACAACCTCGTCTCTACTTCAGAAAAAACCGAACTCGCCAACAATGTGTTGCTCATCGTCGACACTGAAACCTTGCTGTCACGTTATCCGCAACCCAGCCTTGAGCCGGATACTCCAACGCTGATTGACGACGGATTCATCTTTTCCGCGGGTAGCGCTCAAGTAGAAAAAATCGTCAAAAATGACAGCCTTATTACTCTGACTGCGACCAACGGCAACACCTTCCGCATTCGCGGCCGCACCGTAAGTCTGCGGGCTGAACACAGCGTGGTGTTTTACGACATAGCGGTGGGCGACGCAGGTGTCCTTTCGCCCCCGCAGCTAATCGTCCACAGTGGCCTGACCTTGCCCGCGCCCAACCCTGCAGACCCGATTCAGCCGGTCAGCCAAGAGGCTGATGACCATTACTGGCAATGCAAGCAACTGGCCTGCGGTGTGGAGAAGTGCGAGTTGAGTTTTATGGTGGTGAACCCAAGTTGCGAAGCGGTGGGTTATTTCAGCTGGATGGTTGAGGTGAAGGTGGTCAGTTGAAAGCTCTCAAATAAAAAAACCGGCTCAGAGGCCAATGCCGGTCATTTAAGCACTTGATGCTCAAAACGATCGTCCGAACGCGGCCCGAACCTGAGGCAACTCCTAGACCGCCCAGGTATACGCAAAACCTGTAGGAGCAACTGTCTCGATTGGCTCGCTTGGCATCGACAACAGAACGCACAACGGCGCTTCAATCAGCCGTCCGTTCGGGCGGGCTGAAGGCTGGATTACAGCGCCTTGGCCATTTTCAGGTGATTTTCCAGTTTGGGCAGGGTTTCTTCGGCGAAGGCTTTTAGCTCTGGCACCTCAGAAGTCTGAGCTACCAGTTGAAGCTGCTCGATGGCCGCTTCAGTGGTTTTCACCTGGCTGGCGGCATAGGCCGCGTCGAAGGTGGCGCCGTCCTGTATGTCGGGCATCAGAGTCTTGGCCTTGCTCGCTACCTCTTCTCTGTCTGCGACGGGCAACTCGAGCTTCCTGGCGATTTTGGCCAGATGCTGGTTGGCGGTGGTGCGGTCGTCGATGACCTGAATCGTGTAGTCCTTGATCACTTGGGAGGTGGTTTTCTGGTGGGCCAAGCGGCTGACTTCAATGTCGGCGATGCCTTTGACCGAGACGTCGTTGACAAACTCGACAGGCGATTGTGCAAAGACACTACTGGCGCCAAGCCCCAGCAGCACGGCGAAACTGGCGGTGCGTAATCGGGTAGTCATCCGGCTCATGTGCCGCTCCCTCGTTAAAATGAAAACTCAAGCGGGAGCTTGCGCCCCCGCCTCTCAATCGTTGACTGGATGCGGCCGCTTCAATGGCTTTGCTGCCCGCCTCTACGACCGGCTTTGGCTTTTCCAGGGTCTTTATCGACGCTCATGGTGGTGGTTTTCCCACCTTTACGGCCGGCTTCGGAGGCCTTGGTGCGATCGTTGGCGGTGGTCCCCGAGTTCGGGTTTCTTGAGGTAGGCATGATTCTCTTCCTCTTGGTGAATGATTGCGGCGAGCGATGCCCGCATAGGATCTGAATTTTTATGGCCACAAAGGTTTAGAAAAGTTGTGTCTTTACCGACGAACGGCGCCGGGGAAAAATGCAAAAGCCCGATCAGTGATCGGGCTTTCGCGTTATAGAATTCCAGTCCTGGGTGCTAGGCGAGTACTCGCTGCGCTCGCTTGACCGCATACATCGCCTCATCGGCATGTTTGAACAGCTGCGTTTCTTCACTGCCGTGTTCGGGATACAGCGCGATGCCGATGCTCGGCAGGATGCTCAGGCTGTGGCCGTCCAGGCGTAACGGCTGGTTAAGGACGTAACGGATTTTATCGGACACGGTGCCGGCATCTTCCGGTTCCTGAACGCTGTCGAGCAGGACTACGAACTCATCACCGCCAATGCGCGCCACGGAGTCGGTTTCACGCACACAGCCTTTGAGCCGATTGGCAACGGCTTGCAGCAGCAGGTCGCCGACAGCGTGGCCGTAGGTGTCGTTGACCTGTTTGAAGTGGTCCAGATCGACATACAGCAGCGCCATTCGTCCAGTCTCTTTTCTGGCCCGCGCCAGCGCCGCTTTCACCCGTTCGCGGAGCAATTCCCGGTTGGGTAGCTGGGTCAACTGGTCGTACTGCGCCAAGTACTGCAGCCGGGCATGCAGTTGCTTGCGCTCGATGGCCGCCGCCACTTGTGCGCACACGTATTGCAGCAGCTCTTTGTCTTGCTCGGTGTAGCGCTCGCCACCGGGTGTGCTTTTTACGATCAGCGCGCCGATGGTGCCCTTCTGTGAGCTGAGCGGCACCCCGAGCCAGCAAGGGGAATCCTGTCCCCTGCTGAGGTCGCGAAACTCGGGCAGCCGGCCATAATCGTCGGGAGTCAACAGGATCGGCTGACCGCTGCGAATCACCTCGGCGCACAGACTGCCGGTCGCCGTTCCTGTCTGCTCCGGGCACTTTTCGTGGTCGTCGATATGGTAGGGAAAACTGATTTGCCCGCACTGTTCGTCGTACAGCGCCACGGAGAAGTTCAGTGCTGGCAGCCATTCGCCGATGATCCGGTGGATACGCTCGAACAGTGCCAGCAAATCCTCGGCAGCATGAGCAGCCTCAGAGATCGCATAAAGCGCCGCCTGTTTGGATTCAGCCTGTTTACGCTCGGTGATGTCATGGGCCACGGCAATACGCAGTTGATCGACTTCGGACCAGCGCGCCGACCACATGATGTGCGCTATTTGCCCGTCCTTGCGCAAATAGCGGTTCTCGAAGTTGGGCTTGGGCTGGCCGCTCATGATTTCCCGGGCAGCTTGCAAGGTCCGGGCACGGTCGGCGGGATGGACCATGTCGATCATCGGCTGGCCGATCAGTTCGTCAGGCGTATAGCCAAAAATACGCTCACAGGCGGCGCTGACGAACACGAAGCGACCTTGGGCATCGACCGCACATACGGCGTCCAACAACAGGTCAATGTAGCTCGCCAGCGGCGCGGAGTTCTGGGTGGCCATCAGTAATCGATACTGTCCTGAAATTTAAAGCACAGAGTACCAATCCCTCGATCCGATCAACGGCTGTCGCCGATGAACTCTTTTTGCTGCCGCAGCCCTGCGATCAGCCTCAAGCCTTGTTCGCCAACAATCCTGGCACTGCATGCAGCAAGGCATTGACGGCAAAGCCGATGAACATCACCCCGCAAATCCGGGTGATCGCCAGCTCATGCTGTTGGTACACCGTACGCACCTGCCGCGCGCCGACAACTGCGATGAGAATAGCGTATGCAGCGATCCCGCCAACGAAACTCAAGAAGATTAGCCAGGGCAGCATCGACCAGTTCAACAACTCGGCGTGTCGCCACAGCCACCGGATAGGCTTTGGGGTTGGTCAGACCAAACATGATGCCGTGCCGGAACGGTTGCCGCGCGGGCCCTTGAGGCGTTTCGGCGCCACTGCGACGGGCGCGAATGGCCCCGGGGTGATGCCGTAGATGAAACCGCAAGCAAGTACGGCCAAGAGCAACGAGGATGTCATCAAGGGTTTCTCATCAAGGGCAATCCCCCCAATCGGCGGGCGACGGGGCCGAAGTTTATCGCAGCAAGATGGACTGCGGGATACCGTCCGGCAAGCGCTCATAAATCCGCAAAAAATTTCATCCCCGCCCTACCACTTTCCCAATCTGCCCATTCAACCAGTTCAATGCCTGATCAGCGCCGCGGCGATTATGCCAGGCGCGGACGAAGGTGAATGAGGGGATCTTGAAGAGCGGTGGCATCACCAGCAGCTGTTGCTGATCGATGTTGCGCAGGCCGCGGGAAGCGACGGTGAGAATCAGGTCGGTGCCGCTGATGAATTGCGGGGCGACACTCCAGTGCGGCCGGCTCCAGGCCTAAGGAGCTGCACGGCTACCAGGTCCCGCCCTCGATGAGCAGTCAAAAACTATCGCTCCTGGCGGAGCGACAGTCGAGATACAAGGCGCTGCCGACAGGCTGCGATCTTTCAGGGCCTTCAATCCCCCTGAAGCTTGTCCAGCGTGCGCAGTTTCTGCGGCAATCCCCACAACAGCAGTGCAGCAGCGATGAGCGCGGCAACACCGATGACGTACAGCGCGGGTGTGGTGCTGCCGGTCAGGTCCTTGATCCGCCCGACCATGACCGGGCTGACGATACCGCCGAACTGTCCGAGGGTGTTGATCACCGCGATCCCGCCCGCCGCACCGGCGCCTGCACCGGCCAGCAGTTTCGGCGGCAGGGTCCAGAAGGTCGGGATCGAGGCGATGATGCCCGCGCCCAACAAGCTCAGAGCGACAATCAGGAACGTGGTGTGGTCGGCAAAGATTCCCGCACAGAAGAACCCCACCGCGCCGAGCGCTACCAACCCGCTGACGAACTTGCGCCGCTCGCCGGTGGCATCGGACAAGCGCCCGATCACTACCATGCTGATGGCGCCACACACATAAGGGATGGCCGTCAGCAAACCGATTATCACCGGGCTCTGGGTGCCGGCGCTGCGGATCAATTGCGGCGCCCAGAAGTTCAGGCCATAGGACGCGATCTGGATCAGGAAGTAGATCAGGCCCAAGGTCAGAAAGCCCGGAATACGCAACGCCGCCAGCAATGAACTGCCGCCCTTGTGCGGCTCATGTTGGGCAACGCGGCTCGAGAGCAGGGTTTTCTCTGCCGGGGTCAGCCAGTGAGCGTCTTCGATGCGATCCTTGAGCAGGGTCAGCACCATGCAACCAAGGCCGATGCACGGCAAACCACCCAGCAGGAACAACCAGTGCCAGCCACGCATGTGCATGACGCCGTCCAGATGCTCCAGTACCAGGCCGGAGAACGGCGCCCCCACCAACCCGGCAAAAGCCGAGGCCAGAAACAGCATCGAGGTGATGCGCCCGCGGTAGTGTTGCGGGAACCACAGCGTCAGGTAATACAGCACGCCAGGTGCGAAACCGGCTTCCATCGCACCGATGACGAAGCGCAAGGCATAGAACTGCCATTCGCTGCTGACGAAGACCATGGCCGCAGTGGCCAGCCCCCAGGACATCATGATCCGCGCAATCCAGCGGCGGGCACCGACCTTGTAGAGCATCATGTTGCTCGGCACTTCGAAGATCACGTAACCGACCACAAACAGCCCGGCACCCAAGCCATAGGCGGTGTCGCTCAGGCTCAAATCAGCCTGCAACTGGAACTTGGCGAAGCTGATGTTGATGCGGTCGAAAAACGCAAACAGGTAGCAGACCATGATCAACGGCATCAGTCGCCAGGCGACTTTGCTGACCAGGTTTTTTTCGGCATCGTGTGTAGCGGCCGGGCTCGCGCCCGCCTCCAGGACATTAAGGCTCATCGTGTTTCTCCAGGCGGACTTCCCGTGGGTGTCCGATTGTTTTTGTTGTCTGGTTCAGGTGCTAAAGCGTTGCCAGGTAATCCGGCGCCGGATGCAGGTCACAGTTGCGTCCGGCTTTGGCCACCTGGCCCGGCAATTCATGGCCAAGCAGCGCCGGCAAGCGTCGGGACATCTGTAACAGGTGCGGTAGATCGATACCGGTACGGATACCCATTTCATCGCACAGGTTGACCAGGTCTTCGGTGCAAATATTCCCCGATGCACCCGGCGCAAATGGACAACCGCCGAGCCCGCCCAGCGCCGCATCAAAACGGCGAGCGCCGGCCTCATAAGCGGCCAGCACGTTGCACAAGCCAAGACCGCGGGTGTTGTGGAAATGCAGGGTCAGATCGGCCGCCGGCAGGCGCTGCAATACCCGCTGCACCAACCGCTCGACCTGTCGCGGATTGGCCATGCCGGTAGTGTCGGCCAGGGTGATGCCTTGCATGCCCAGTTCCAGATACGCGTCGACGATCTGCAGCACACGGTCTTCATCGACCTTGCCTTCGAACGGGCAACCGAAGGTGGTGGCAATACTCGCGTTGAGCCTCACCGATGAACCGCTGACGAACTCGACCACCTCGCCGAACGCTGCCAACGAGCGCTCGCAACTCATGCGCATGTTCGCCAGGTTGTGAGTCTGGCTGGCGGACATCACCAGGTTCAGCTCATCGGCCGCAGACTCCAGCGCCCGTTGCGCGCCTTTGAGGTTGGGGATCAGCGCGACGTAGATCACACCCGGCTGCCGGGTAATGCCCTGGAATACTTGCTCACCGTCGCGCAGGGCTGGAATGGCTTTGGGCGAAACGAATGAACCGGCTTCGATCCGACTGAAACCAGCCAGTGACAGCTGATTGATCAGCGCTATTTTGTCAGCGGTTTCGACCCAGGTTGGCTCGATCTGCAAGCCGTCTCGGGGGGAGACCTCCTGAACGATCAAGGTCTCGCAGACGTCGCGAATCATTGCACCACCCCTTCGGCTTTCAGTCGTTCTATGTCCAGACCCGAAAGGCCCAGCTCAGCCAGAATCCCGTCGGTATGCTGGCCCAGACTCGGCCCCGACCAGTTCACACTGCCCGGCGTCTCGGACAACTTGGGTACGATACCGGGCATCTTCACCGTGGCGCCGCCGGGCAGTTGTGCACTGAGCAGCATGTCCCGCGCCTGGTAGTGCGGGTCGGCAACGATGTCGGCCACCGAGTAGATGCGTCCGGCGGGAACTTCGGCCTCCTGCAATATGGCCAGCACTTGCTCGATCGGCAGGCTGCTGGTCCAGTGTGTGATCGCAGCATCGAGCAATCCACTCTTGGCGGCGCGCCCATCGTTATGGGCAAACTCCGGTGCTTCGGCCAGGTCGATACGGCCGATAACTTCCATCAAGCGCTTGTAGATCGGGTCGCTATTGCCGGCAATCACTACGTAAGCGCCGTCGGCGGTCAAGTAGGTGTTCGATGGTGCAATACCCGGCAAGGCACCGCCGCTACGCTCGCGGACGTGGCCGAGCATGTCGTATTCCGGCACCAGGCTTTCCATCAGATTGAACACGCTTTCGGCCAGGGACACATCGACCACCTGCCCTTCGCCCTGCCCGGTCTTGACCCGCAACAACGACATCAAAGCACCGATTACGGCATGCAGCGACGCCAGCGAATCACCGAGACTGACACCGACCCGCGCCGGCGGCGAACCCGGGGTGCCGGTGGTGTAGCGAATGCCGCCCATGGCCTCGCCGATGGCGCCAAAACCGGGGCGGTCGCGATACGGGCCGGTCTGGCCATAACCGGAAATGCGTACCAGCGTCAGGTTCGGATTGAGGGCATGCAGCACGTCCCAGCCCAGCCCGAGTTTTTCCAGGGCACCGGGGCGCAGGTTTTCGATCAATACGTCGGCGCTGCTGGCGAGTTGCTTGACCAGTTCAATGCCTTCGGGGGATTTCAGATTCAGGGCCAGGGATTTTTTGTTCCGCGATTGCAGGTACCACCACAGGGACGTGCCTTCGTGCAGCTTTCGCCACTTGCGAAGCGGGTCGCCCTGGCCGATGGATTCGATCTTGATCACCTCGGCACCGAACTCGGCCAGCACGCGTGCGGCGAACGGTGCGGCAATCAGTGTGCCGATCTCGATTACCTTGATGCCACTCAGAGGGGCAGTCATGGGGGTACCTCTTATTCTTGGAATGTGTGCCAAGGCTAGAGGAGCGATGCCACTGGAATCCAACCTTCAGTTGGCAACGAGCGTTCGCGAAACGCGAAGGGTTGATTGGAAGAGGTCAGAAAGATCGTTCCCACGCTCTGCGTGGGAACGATCAACTCAGCCTTGCTCCCCGCGCAAACACTCAAACAATAACTGGCTCACCGGCGACAGCGCCGCTTCATCGCGCACCACCAGAATCAGCATGCGTTCGGACCACTCGTCACTGAGCGGTACCGCGTGCAAGCCCAGTGCCCGACCAAACAGTTCATAGGCGCGCAGCGGCAAAATGCCGATACCCATATTGGCCTGGACCATACGGCACATGGCATCAAACCCGGGCACATGAATCCGCAGGCGCAGCACTTTGCCCGCCTTGCGCGCTGCCGCATGAGTGCGCATGTTGATCGAACTGGCGGCGTGCAGACCGACATAATCGCTGTCCAGCGTGTCGGCAAATGCCAATTCGTGCTCAATGGCCAGCGGATGATCCGGGCGCATCAGCACCACCAGTTTGTCACGCCGGTAAGGCGCGCTGTGCAGGCCTTTGATATCGCTGTCACTGGAACAGATGCCGAGGTCCGCCACGCCATCCAGCACACCTTGAATCACCCGGTTACTGGGGCGTTCTTCGAGATCGGTTTTGACTTGCGGATGACGTTCGGAAAAATCCCGCAGGTCTTCGGGCAAGAACTCGATGATCGCCGAGAGATTGGCCAGCATCCGCACATAACCGCGCACGCCATGGCTGTGCTCACCGAGTTCGAGGCCCATTTTCTCAAGGTTGAACAGCATCTGCCGCGCATGGTGCAGCAGGGTTTCACCGGCCGCCGTCAGGGTCATGCCCTTGGCCTGGCGCACGAACAAACTGATACCCAGCGCCTCCTCCAGTTCCATCAACCGCTTGCTCGCCGCCGACACCGCAATCGCCTCACGAGCGGCGGCGCGGGTCAACGTGCCCTCTTCGTGGACGGCAACGAACAATTGCAGTGTGACCAGATCCACACGACGTATCAGGCTTTTTTGCAGCATCGAAGACTCGGCGATATCGGCTCAGTCGGAGACCGCAGCATATCGCTCTTTTTGATCCCCAAGGGACTGACAATGTTCAAAGCACTCTGTGAACTGCAGGTGGTTTGCTACAGAATCACGGCCGGGATCTCCGCTACTGAATAGACAAGGAATTCAATGAAGAGCAGAACCACGTTACTGATCACCTGCTGCACTCAGTGCAATCGCCGGCCGGCTGGTGAGCCAACAGGCCTGGCCATTGGCGCTGTTGTGCACGCTGCTGGCCCTGGGCGCGATGTTCTGCGTGCTGCTCATTCCCCGCCCGCAACTCAACGAACAAAACGTCGTATGACGCACCGCGTTTACTGCTGAACCGCTAATACCGATTCAATGGGCGCCTACAGGGTCGACGGATCTGTCGAACGGTATGTTGATCTGGCTCAACACCCGGTCGTGATAAAGTCTGTGCCCTGTACACCTTCAGCCTTGAGACGACGAACGCGATGATGGATTTCCAGGAATTTGATGCCGAACTTGAAGACTGGAACGCGTTGCGCGCAACCACCTCGTTCACCGGCCTGCTGGTAGGTAACGGCGCAAGCCGCGCGGTGTGGGACGACTTCGGCTATGACTCGCTGTTCGAGAACGCCCGAACCGTCGAAGAAAAGCCCCTGAGCCAGTCCGAGCTGAGTGTCTTCGAGGCCATGGGCACGCGCATTTTCGAGCAGGTACTGAGCGCGTTGAAGACCACCAGTCGGGTCAACAAGGCACTG
The DNA here is from genome assembly GCF_059420325.1 of Pseudomonas sp. GW821-FHT04C07. Classification (NCBI taxonomy): domain Bacteria; kingdom Pseudomonadati; phylum Pseudomonadota; class Gammaproteobacteria; order Pseudomonadales; family Pseudomonadaceae; genus Pseudomonas; species Pseudomonas sp. GW821-FHT04C07. The sequence goes on along the minus strand of NZ_JBWKTM010000013.1, from coordinate 4,792 downwards.
GCCATCAGCTCGGCGTCGCCGCGCAATCGCTATTACGCGATCAAGGAAGCACTGATCAACACCGTGCATGCGGTGCACATTCCCTGGCGCCTGATGCAGGCCTCGAGCCTGGCGAAGATCAATCAAGAGCTGGGCAGCTACCCAACGGTATTCACCACCAATTACGACCTGCTCAACTATTGGGCGATCATGCATGATTCACCGGTCATCACGGACCTGTTTCAAGGCGCTGACTCAAGCTTCGATTTGAGCAATTCCCGGACTGATTCGGCGCGCATTCTCTACTTGCATGGCGGCCTGCATCTGGTGAGAAATTCGGACGGCACCGCACGCAAGTTGACCTCGACTGCAGGCACCCTGCTGGGCAGTTTCGCCATCAACAACACCATCAAAACCCTGGATGATGTGCCACTGTTCATCAGCGAAGGCACCACCCAGGACAAGCTCAAGGCCATCCGCAGTTCGGACTACCTGTCCTTCTGCTACGAACAGTTGCTGACCCATGAGGGCGCCCTGTGCATCTTCGGCCACAGCCTCGGCGAACAGGACAGCCATATCGTCCACGCCTTGCGCCAGGCGAAACTCAAGACCATCGCCGTCTCGATCTACCCGCGCAGTAAGGCGTTCATCCAGCATCAGAAGCGCCATTACACAACGTTGTTCGAGGGCATGGATGTGACGCTGCGGTTTTTTGATTCCAAGAGCCATGGGCTGGGCAGTCCACAGCTGTCGGTGCCGGTCGAACGCTAAAAACGTCGATTGTTCCCACGCCCGCGTGGGAACAATCAGGCGATCAGGTCAAAGCACTGGCAGGGTTTTGTCCTTCACCACTGTGCTCGGCCCGTTGGCCTTGACGCTGGCAATGCCTTTATCGCGCGCTGCATCGGAGGAGTAGGCCTCACCGCTACCGATGATCTGGTGGTTGGCGGCCGTGAGATTGAAATACGGATGACCATCCTTGGTGGCTTTTTTCTCGTAGCGTTCCGCAAGCGGGCTATTAGCCTGAACCGAGGCGATGCCACTCTCGGCTGCACTATGGGTGGTGTACAGCTCACTGGTAAGAATGATTTCGGCGTTGGCCGCTTTAAGGACAAAGCGGAACTGACCATTACTGCTTTTGCTCAACTCGTACCATCCAGACATGACGCTACTCCTGTCGACTGATAAGGATTGCTGCGCATCAGAGTAAAGACCGCGCCCAGTGTTTCGCCAATATCGCCGCGGACTTCCTGGAAGGTTATTCTGATCAAGCGTTTGGTCGCCTGATACATGCGCATCGCAATGAGGCCAGGGGCTATCCAAAAACCGGCTCTACTTCACCGCCGTGCGTACCATGCTCAACACGGGTGTCACCGTGCGCCGCTGAGCCAGATACCGCGTGCAACTGACCCGCAGGAACGAGGCGAAATTCACCACTTCACCGCGGTAGTCCATCACCTCTTCATACAGTTTGGCGATCAGTTGATTGGTGCTCATGCCATCGACCTCGGCGATTTCGCCGAGGATGTCCCAGAACAGGTTTTCCAGGCGCAAGGTGGTCACCACCCCGCAAATGCGCAGCGAGCGGGAGCGTGATTCGTAGAGAATCGGATCGGCTTTGACGTAGAGCTCGCACATACGATCTGTCTCCTACAAGGTGATCCTGGTGCCCAGCAAGCCGAGGAAACCCGCCAGCCAGCCCGGATGCGCCGGCCAGGCCGGGGCCGTCACCAGATTGCCCTGAACATGACCTTCCGTCACCGGAATATCGATAAACGTACCGCCGGCCAGGCGCACTTCCGGGGCACAGGCCGGGTAAGCGCTGCACTCGCGGCCTTCAAGAATGCCCGCCGCCGCCAGCAATTGCGCGCCATGGCAGACTGCTGCAATTGGTTTGCCGGCCTTATCGAAGGCTTGCACCAACTGCAGGACCTTCTCGTTCAAGCGCAGGTATTCCGGGGCACGGCCACCGGGCACCAGCAGCGCGTCGTAATCCGCTGCATCGACCTTGGCAAAGTCGAAGTTCAGCGCAAACAGATGCCCCGGCTTTTCGCTGTAGGTCTGATCGCCTTCGAAATCGTGGATTGCCGTACGTACGGTTTGCCCGGCGGTTTTATCAGGACACACCGCATGCACGGTGTGGCCGACCATCAGCAGCGCCTGAAACGGCACCATCACTTCGTAGTCTTCGACGTAGTCGCCGACCAGCATCAGAATTTTTTTAGCGGCCATGGAAATGACTCCTCTCGCAGAAACACATGGGCAACAAGAGTATTCAAAGTAGTCCTTAATCAGCTCAGCAGGTAATAACCAGCTACTACGCACAAGCAAGAGGCTTTTTGTGGCGAGGGGCCGTGGTTTTCCAGGTAGCAATGCTGAACTGTACGGATAACTCTGCGCCCAGCTGTAAGAGCGTAAACCCGGGGTTTATGGCTAGATGAAAGCCTCTTCCGCCACTCTCGATTCTGGTTCCCGTTATGTCTTCGCGCGAAAACACCGGCATGGCCCTGGGCCTGCTCGGCGTCATCATCTTCAGCCTGACCCTGCCGTTCACACGGATCGTTGTGCAGGAAATCCACCCACTGCTCAACGGCCTCGGTCGTGCGTTGTTTGCAGCGATTCCGGCGGCGCTGTTGTTGCTCTGGCGTCGGGAAAAATGGCCAACCTGGAAACAGATCAAAGGCCTGAGCCTGGTGATCGCCGGAGTGATTCTGGGGTTCCCGGTGCTGTCGGCCTGGGCGATGCAAACGTTGCCGGCGTCCCATGGCGCGCTAGTCAATGGTTTACAGCCGCTCTGCGTGGCGCTGTATGCCGCGTGGTTGTCCCATGAGCGGCCGTCAAAAGCCTTCTGGGCCTGTGCGGCGCTGGGTAGCTTGCTGGTTTTGAGTTACGCCTTGATCAGCGGTGCCGGCAGTATTCAGGCGGGTGATTTGCTGATGCTCGCAGCGATTGCTGTCGGTGGGTTGGGCTATGCCGAAGGTGGCCGGTTGGCCAAGGAGATGGGGGGCTGGCAGGTGATCTGCTGGGCCTTGGTGCTGTCGACGCCGCTGCTGATCGGGCCGGTGACCTACCTTGCGTTGCAACATCAGGGAGAAATTTCCAGCAAGACCTGGTGGGCGTTCGGTTATGTGTCGATGTTCTCGCAGTTCATCGGCTTTTTCGCCTGGTACGCCGGGCTGGCCATGGGCGGCATTGCGCGGGTCAGTCAGATCCAGCTGCTGCAGATCTTCTTCACCATCGCCTTTTCGGCGCTGTTCTTCGGCGAGCACATCGAACCGATTACCTGGCTGTTCGCCGTGGGTGTGATCGTCACCGTGATGCTCGGACGCAAGACCAGCGTGCGCCCGGCTCAGCCAGGCACATTGCCGTCAGGGATTACGCTCAAGTCCTTTAAATAAGAAGCCCGTCGGCCTGCAACAGCGTTTCCAGGCAGTGTTCGCTGATGTTGTAGAAGGCTTTGAGCTCCTGAATCCTCACCAGCAGCTGAGCCGGGTCGACCGGCTCGGCACGCTTGACCGCCAGAATCATCTTGTTCTTGTTGGTGTGTTCCAGCGAGATGAACTCGAAGACCTTGGTCTCGTAACCACAGGCTTCGAGGAACAACGCCCGCAGACTGTCGGTGACCATCTCGGCCTGCTGACCCATGTGCAACCCGTATTGCAGCATCGGCTTGAGCAACGCCGGGCTCTGGATTTGCAAGCGGATCTGCTTATGGCAGCACGGCGAGCACATGATGATCGCCGCACCGGAGCGGATGCCCATGTGGATGGCGTAATCGGTGGCGATGTCGCAGGCGTGCAACGCGATCATCACGTCGATCGCGGTTGGGGCAAACGTGCGCACATCACCGTGCTGGAAGGTCAGACCGGGATGCTCCAGGCGCGCCGCGGCGTTGTTGCACAAGGTCACCATGTCCTCGCGCAACTCGACGCCGGTCACCAGCCCTTCGGCCTGCAAGGTGTTGCGCAGGTAGTCATGGATGGCGAAGGTCAGATAGCCCTTGCCCGAACCGAAGTCCGCGACCCGCACCGGCTGATCCAGCGCCAGCGGTGAGGACGTCAGGGCATGGCTGAACACCTCGATGAACTTGTTGATCTGCTTCCACTTGCGCGACATCGCCGGGATCAGCTCATGCTGCTTGTTGGTCACGCCCAGGTCAGCCAGGAATGGTCGGCTCAACTCCAGGAAACGGTTCTTCTCGCGATTGTGCTCCGCAGACGGCACTTCACGCTGCTGTTGAGTTTTGCCCCTGAACAGCGAACTTTTGCCCTTTTTACTGTATTCGAGCTGCACCTCGTCGGTCAGCGACAGCAAGTGTGCGTTCTTGAACGACTCCGGCAACAGGTCGGCAATCGCCGCCACACCGTCGGCCAACGAGAAATTCCTGGTGATGTCGCGAGTCTTGTAGCGGTAGACGAAGGACAGGCACGGCTGTTCCTTCACGGTCAGTTGCTTGATGATCAACCGTTGCAGATCCACCTCGGCACCGACGTACTTGGCCAGTACCAGTTTGATAAAGGAATTCTGCGCGAGGCTTGTGTCCAGCAGATTCAAGAACTGCGCGTGATGATCCGGCACGAGGCTGGCGGGAGTTGCGGTGACTGACATGTAAAAAGCGCCTCGGGCGGTGCAGATCGGGAATTGGAGCGTATTTTAGGGGGGATGGGGTTTGAGGGCACGGAGTTATTTTCAGACGGGCCCGGATCGCGCAATCCAGACCCCGAATACAACAGACCCTAGTGGCCTGTGTGGCTAGTTCGTTAGCTCAAATTCGGATGCCGGCGGCCCAGAGCCAAGGCGCTGTGACGAGTCA
>NZ_JBWKTM010000012.1:0-222474 GCF_059420325.1 Pseudomonas sp. GW821-FHT04C07 | reverse complement strand
GCCACCGACCGTTTACGAACGGGCGATGGCGTCGAAACCACCTATCGAGGTGTCTGGAATTAGTTGACCACTACACTATGGCGGCTGTGCGCGGGAGACCTTCGAGTCTGCCGGGTTTCGTAGATGACCGGTTCGCCAACCTGCGCACAGCTGCCACCCTTTTTCGTTTGGCGACGATGAATGGAGGCTCCCAAAAAACTATCTACGAGATATACCCAATGACTCCATATCGTCCCCTGACATCCAACCCCACCGCCGCCTCCGTTCTAGCCTTCAACACCCTCGCGGCGACTCATCTTCTGCACGAAACAGCCTGTAGCCGTGTGCGCATTGGCACCGATCTGCTGGAAACCCTCACCTCAGTCACCATCCGCGATATCGACGATCAGGATCTTTATCGCTTGGTCAACGCGGCGTTTGTGTCGTTGCGTGATGGCCTGGACATAATGGAAGAAGTGCAGCATCGCCTGACCGCCCAAGCGTTGAAGGCGACCTGACGTTACCTCTGATCGTTCCCACGCTCCCGCGTGGGAATGCAGCCCGTGACGCTCCGCGTCACTGCCGAAGTGGACGCAGAGCGTCCAATGAGGCATTCCCACGCAGAGCGTGGGAACGATCGGTCGGTCTGCTTTACCAATTTGTTTCAAAACTTGACTGAATTTATTCTTCGGGCCATATTGATAGTTAGCAAACTAACAGTATGCGAGTTTCCTTTTGTCAAAAAATCTCGACGCTCTCCAGATGAACATCAGCATTGGCATGGTGGTCGCTTCGCGGCATTGGCGGCGGATCTGTCAGACCACGCTGGTCAACTATGGCGTCTCCGAAGCCTGTGCCGTCCCGTTGTTGATGATCGGGCGCCTGGGTGAGGGCGTGCGTCAGGTAACGGTGGCCCAAGCGGTGGGGATGGAGAGTCCGTCTCTGGTGCGTTTGCTCGATCAGCTGTGCAAGGCCGGCTACGTTTGCCGCACTGAAGATGCCCATGATCGTCGCGCCAAATGCTTGAGCCTGACCCAGAGCGGTCGCGAACTGGTGCAGGCGGTCGAGGCGCAGCTGGCGCGCTTGCGCCGTGAGGTGCTCGAAGGTATCGATCCCGCGGATCTAGAGGCTGCGTTGCGGGTGATCCGCGCGTTTGAATCGGCCACTCATTTACCGGTGACGACGTCTTGAACGGATTTTTTGCCGGCATGCCACCTGCGCGGGACTGGTTTTATGGCGTGCGCACCTTCGCCGCGTCGATGATCGCGCTGTACATCGCCTTGTTGATGCAGATGCCGCGCCCGTATTGGGCGATGGCCACGGTTTATATCGTTTCCAGCCCTTTCGTCGGCCCCACCAGTTCCAAGGCGCTGTACCGCGCCGTCGGTACTTTTCTTGGTGCGGCGGCGGCGTTGTTTTTTGTGCCGATGTTTGTGCAGGCGCCGCTGTTACTGGCGGTGGTGATTGCGCTCTGGACCGGCATTCTGCTGTTCCTTTCCTTGCACCTGCGCACGGCCAACAGCTACGCGCTGATGCTCGCCGGTTACACCTTGCCATTGATCGCCCTGCCGGTTGTGGATAACCCCCTGGCGGTGTGGGACGTCGCAGAAGCGCGAACCGAGGAAATTTTCCTCGGCATCGTCTGCGCTGCGGTGATCGGCAGCATGTTTTGGCCACGGCGCCTGGCGCCGGTATTCGTCGATTCGACGGGCAAGTGGTTTGCCGATGCGGCGACCTACAGCCAGCGTTTTCTGAGCCGTGCGGTGCAACCCGAGGAAGTCAGCGCCCTGCGTTCCTCGATGGTCGCAACCTTCAACAGCCTCGAACCGATGATCGGCCAATTGCCCCACGAGGGCGCGCGGCCGCAAACGGTGCGCAATACCAAAGAGTTGCGCGGGCGGATGATTCACCTGTTGCCGGTGGTGGATGCGCTGGACGATGCCTTGTATGCCCTTGAGCGGCGTACGCCAGAGCTTGTGGATAAGTTCGCGGCGCTTTTGCTTGCAACGAATGAATGGCTTGAAAACACCGTCAATGACGCGTCTGTCGAGCGCTGGCAAACGTTGCGCAGTCAGCTCCAAGCCTTGCAACCGAGCCTGGATGCGCTGGACGACCGCCGCCAGTTGTTGTTTTCCAACGCGTTGTATCGCCTCGGCGAGTGGATCGATTTGTGGCAAGACTGCCGCAGCCTGCAACAGGCGATTCACAGCGAAAGCCAGGATATCTGGCGCGCGGTCTATCGCCATTGGCGCCTGGGACGGTTGACGCCGTTTCTCGATCATGGGTTGATGCTGTATTCGGTGGCGTCGACCATTACCGCAATCATCGTCGCTTCGGTGTTGTGGATGTTGCTGGGCTGGACCGACGGTGGCAGCGCGGTGATTCTGGCGGCGGTGGCCTGTAGCTTTTTCGCCTCGATGGACGACCCGGCGCCACAGATTTACCGGTTCTTTTTCTGGACCGCGATGTCTGTGTTGTTCGCCAGCCTTTACCTGTTTTTGATCCTGCCCAATCTGCATGACTTCCCGATGCTGGTGCTGGCGTTCGCCGTGCCGTTTATCTGTGTTGGCACGCTCACGGTGCAGCCGCGTTTTTACCTCGGCATGCTGCTGACCATCGTCAACACCTCATCGTTTATCAGCATCCAGGGCGCTTACGACGCGGATTTCCTGAGCTTCGCCAATTCCAATCTGGCAGGCCCCATCGGGTTGCTGTTCGCGTTCGTCTGGACCCTGATCGCCCGGCCATTTGGCTCGGAGCTGGCGGCCAAACGCCTGACCCGCTTCAACTGGCGCGAAATTGTCAGCCTGACTGAACCGGCGACCCTGGCCGAGCATCGACACATGGGCGTGCTGGTGCTCGACCGGCTGATGCAGCACTTGCCGCGTCTGGCGATGACCGGTCAGGACACCGGCGTCGCCCTGCGCGAAGTGCGGGTGGCGTTGAATCTGCTGGACTTGCTGGCCTACATGCCACGGGTATCGGGTGCGCCGCAAGCATTGCTGCGCCTGGTGGTGGCCGAGGTCGGCGAGTACTTCAAGGCGTGCCTGAAGGCCGGTGAACGTTTGCCGGCGCCGAGTCCGCTGTTGATGACGCTTGATCGAACACGCCGTTCTCTGAGCAGCCAAGGCTTGCCAGGCGATGGCGAAACCCGTCTGCATTTGTTGCACGCACTGAGCGGTTTGCGGCTGGCGCTGTTGCCGGGCGTGGAATTCGTTGGCGCTGGCGACCTCGAAGAACCGCTTCCCCATGGCATCGATGGAGCGCCTTTATGATCGGTGATCTGGATATCAGCGGGGTGTTCCTGCCCACGTTGCTGGTGCTGATGGGCATTACGTATGTGTTGTACCTGCTGGTGCACGGGTTGCTGACGCGCTTGCACTTTTATCGTCTGGTCTGGCACCGGGCATTGTTCAACGTTGGTCTCTACGCTTTGTTGCTCGGCGCCGTGGACTCACTCAGTCGATACCTGATGACATGAAAAAACCTTTATTGACCCTCGGTCGCGTGGTTCTGACTCTGTTAGTGGTGACCTTTGCCTGTGTCGTGGTCTGGCGCATGGTGATGTATTACATGTTTGCACCATGGACGCGGGACGGGCATATCCGGGCCGACATCGTGCAGATTGCGCCGGACGTCTCGGGCCTGATCCAGCAAGTGCAAGTGCGCGATAACCAACTGGTGACGCGTGGTCAGGTGTTATTCAGCATCGACCAGGACCGTTTCAAACTGGCCCTGCGCCAGGCCAAGGCTGCCGTCGCCGACCGCCAGGAAACCCTGGCTCAGGCCCAGCGCGAGGCCAAACGCAACGGTGGCCTCGGCAACCTGGTGCCTCGTGAGCAATTGGAAGAAAGCCAGTCTCGGGTCGCCCGTGCGCAATCGGCGCTGGCCGAGGCACAAGTGACGGTGGACAGCGCGCAGCTGAACCTCGACCGATCGGTGATCCGCAGTCCGGTGGACGGCTACATCAATGACCGCGCGCCACGAGCCCAGGAATTCGTCACGGCCGGGCGGCCGGTGTTGTCGGTGGTGGACAGCAATTCCTTCCACATCGACGGTTATTTCGAAGAGACTAAACTCGACGGCATTCATGTAGGCCAGAGCGTCGATATTCGGGTGATCGGCGACCGGGCGCGGCTGCGCGGGCATGTCGAAAGCATCGTCGCCGGTATCGAGGACCGCGACCGCAGCAGCGGCTCTAACCTGCTGCCCAACGTTAACCCGGCCTTCAGCTGGGTGCGGTTGGCGCAGCGGATCCCGGTGCGTATTGCTTTCGATGAAGTGCCGGAGGATTTCCGCATGATCGCCGGGCGTACCGCTACGGTTTCGATTATCGGTGACACGCCCGAGTCGGGAGCCAGGCCATGAAATCGGCGGTGCGCTTGGCAGTGGCCGGGCTCGGCTTACTGCTTTCGGCCTGTCAGGTCGTCGGGCCGGATTATCATCTGCCGGACAATGCGGCAGTGCGCCGCGAAGACCTGCAAGGCGATCTGGCGGGGGCGGACAGTAATGTGGTCTCTGCACCGGTACCGAGCGATTGGTGGCGGCTGTATCAAGATCCGCGTCTGGATGAACTGGTGCGTCAGGCCATGGCGTCGAATACTGACTTGCGGGTGGCGGCGGCCAACCTGTCCCGGGCTCGCGCTCAGGTCGACGAAGCTCAGTCGGCCGGTGGCTGGAGCGGTGGGGTGAAGATGGGCGCGCAGCGCTTGCAGGAGTCCGGCGAGGCGTTTTTGCTGGCCGATAAAGTGCCGGTGACCAACGTCGGCGATATCGGGATCAGCACCTCGTATCAATTCGACTTGTTCGGCACCTTGCAGCGCGGGATCGAAGCGGCCAAGGCCAACGCCGATGCCACCCAAGCGGCAGCGGACACCGCGCGGATCACGTTGGTCGCGGACGTTGTACGGGCTTACACCCAGATATGCGCCGCCAACGAAGAACGGGAAATCGCCGAACATTCGCTGGACCTGCAAGCTCAAAGCACCACGCTCACTCAGCGTTTGCGTGACGCCGGGCGTGGTGACGAAACCCAGGTCACCCGTTCGCAAACCCAATTCAAATCCCTGCGCGCCGAACTCCCTCGGTACGAGGCGGCACGTCAGGCCGGGCTGTTCCGGTTGTCGATGCTGCTGGCCAAACCGGTGGAGCAATTGCCTGCCGGTACCAACAGCTGCGCGGAGCTGCCGCACATTGCACAATTGTTACCAGTCGGTGACGGCGCGACACTGCTCAAGCGTCGGCCGGACGTGCGCCAGGCTGAACGTCGCCTGGCGGCTGCGACGGCCGGGATCGGCATCGCCACCGGCGAGCTGTACCCGAATATCAGCATCGGTGCGTCCATCGGCACGGTTGGTATTCTGGAAAATCTGGGCAAACCGGCGACCAACCGCTGGGGCTTCGGCCCGTTGCTGAGCTGGACCGTGCCGTCCAATGGCTCTCGTGCACGGATCCGTGAGGCCGAAGCGTCGACCCAGGGCGCCCTGGCGCATTTTGACGGCGTGGTGCTCAACGCCATCCGCGAAACCCAGACCGGTCTGGCGCAGTATTCCGCCGTCCTGCAGCGCCGCGATGCTCTGGCCGATGCCGAGCAATCGGCACAACTGGCGGCGGATCAGACTCACCGCTTCTTCCAGGCCGGCCGTGCGTCGTTTCTGGCTGACCTGCAAGCGACCCGGACTTACACCGATGTCCGCGCCCAGCTGGCCTCGGCCAACACTCAGGTTGCCATCAGCCAGATCGATTTGTTCCTGGCGCTGGGCGGTGGTTGGGAAAGCGGACGAACGCAAGGTTCTGAGCACGCGAAACCCTGAGGCCGTTGCTATGCTTTGAACAGTTGGGTTCGCACACCTCGATTGCGCGAATTCACCGATCAAGGCTTGCGATGGTCATGGGGATTTGAATGATGAAAAGCCCTTATGCTCCCGGCTTCTGGTGCGCCATCGCTGCGGTGGTGCTGCTTTCTGCTACCTATTTCTACGGCATCATGCTGGCCCATCAGATCGACAAGGCGCTGCTTTTTCTCGACAGTGTCATCGCGTTGATCGCCGTACTGTCCATCGTGATGGTCGCCTGGGCCATGTTTCAGGGCCAGCGGGTCAAGAAAAAACAGCTCGAACAAGGCAAAACCCTGGTGCTTATCTGGGATACCAAGGTTGCGTTGCGCCGGGTCGAAACGGTGTTTGACCGTTACTTCTGGGGCAGTTACTGGCAACCGGGGCGCACCTTCCAGGAGGTCATGGGTGAACTCACCGGCACACCTCTGGAAAAAAGCCTCGAGGCCCTGAAACACCAATGCCTGGTCCTGGACAAGCAAATCGCTGACGGTCGGCACTGGCTGAACAATGCCCGCGAACTCTCCGACGTCGCCACCGCCATGGCCCGGGAACGCTATCAACTGGATTTCTGCGACCCGCGTTCGGAGTCACCCAGCGGGGCGGTGATCAATCGGGACTTTGAAGTGCTGGTGTACACCTGGACGGCGCGGCTCAAGAGCTTTGATCATCAACTGGATGAAATTGAAGTTCAGTATTCCTGAGGGAATGAGGGCCCCGAAGATCGCAACCTTCGATAGCTCCTATGGCAAACGAGTACACCCCTGTAGGCGCGGGCGTACGCAAAACCCGGAGCTGGCGTAGGTTGCGATCTTTTTGCGTTTTCAACAGAGCCTCACCAGCTCCCGTAGGGGATGCCGAAGCGTTCGATATAGCGTTTGGAGGAATCCTTGATCTTCCAGGCGTAGCGACCTTCGTTTTTTCCCATATAGGGCCCAAGCGGTTCGATGCCGACCACGGCGCGATCGGTTTTGTTGGCGTGGAAGCAGTCGTCCCAGACCCAGACCTGAATGATTCCGCCGGGGGCTAGGCCCAGGTTTAAAGATGCGCTGAATCTAGAGGTGTACTCCGGGTATTTGTGACAACGCTGTGCCGTGGAGTTGCGCATGATCTGCCGGGTTTCTTCCGAGATATCGATCCAGCCCTCGTAGACTTTTTGCTCGACAATTGATTGCCAGCGTACATAGATGCGTTTTGGCAGATCGGCGCCGATGACCGGCATACCTGAGCTGCCAACCCCTGTCCAACCTCTGGCATTCTCCGTACCATCTTCGTAGTCGCTACCTGCTGCCGTGCGTGAAGCGACATCACGAAACAGCCGACCTTGAATATCCTGTACGGATGCAATTTCAACCCACACAGTCATATGGGCCGGCTCGGTAAAACCTATGTTCCACCAGCGAGCCTTGGGGTCATTTTTTGCCGAGAGCGGGTCCGGTGTCTGGCAACCGCTCAGAGCTAACAGCGCTAGAAGCAAAAAAGGGTGTTTCATGGCTACAGCATCCATTCCGGTACATGAGGGTGTTGCACCCGCACGGCGTCCGCCGTCGGAGCGTTGACATAGATCAGCTCGAGCTTGCTGGTGCGCGGTCCGGCGAGCAGGCCCGGCGTCCAGTGGGCAGACCTATGGATGTAACGGTGCCTGAGCAGCTTCTCTTCGGCGGGCGTCGTGCTGTAGTCGCCTGAAACGAATTGATCACACAACGCTTGCAACTCGTTGGGCACGTTTTTGTCAGGCTCGGCACCGATCTCCAGAAACTGTACACCGTGCTTTTTCGCCTCCTCGTACATCACCCGCAAATACACCTTTGCCAACCCGGCGCTGACCTTACGCTGAAGCCGTAAGCCGACAAAAACCCTTTTGTGTTTCGGGGCCATACGGTCCTGTGAGTCGGCCGGTAGTAGTTCGGGTTCGGGGGTGACAAGCCTCAACATGTCCAGGGACCAGCCTTTGGCGTGCCAGTGGGCTTGCGCTTGTTGGGCGTCGCGGTAGATCGAGGTGGTTTTCACATCGGTATGCGCAGGCACGTCCAGTGCCTGCAGCGGGATGAGCATTACCCGTTCTTCGGCCTCGTCCCGGTAGCCGCCGCCGAGGTCCGAATGGGCGCCGGGCAGGCTGATTTCCGTGTGATCCGGGCCCAGGCGGTTCAGGGCGAAGTTGGCACGGTATTCGTCTCGCGCCACCAGATGCAGTACATGGCGAAAGAACTTCGGGTGCAAATGCAGCTTGACCCCCGGCGCGGCGGGGCTGCGCACATAACCCAGGTTGCTCCAGCCGCCCACCGAGGCCACGGTGTCGAACAGCCCGATAAACCCGGTATGCACGCTTTCGCCATAGATTTTGCTGAAACCGTTGGCGAAGAACTTTTTGGGCAAGGCCAGGGTTTCGTGCAGGGGGCTGCCGATTCTCGCCATCGTCAGGTAGGCAAAGTGCCGCGCGGCGGCGGCACCACGGCTGAAGCCGAATATGTCGAAGATAAGGGAGTGGATCTGGAGCTCGGGGTTTTCATCGTGGAAGTCGAAAAGCCTTTGTTTGACCTCACGAAAGGCTTGGAACACCCGGGCCTCGATACCCGTCTCACCCCGACCCAAAGCCGAGCCCAGCAAGCTGTCTGGCTCACCGGCCGTGGTACCGATTCCCTCAACATAAACTTTCTTGAACGCCAGTTTTTGCGTTTTGATATCGCGGGTACTTCGGGAATCTAGGTAAAGGTCATAAAGACCCTTCACATTCGTCACCTCATTCCCATAACTCCCGCTCGGATCCTGCATGTACGGCTTGCAACTCCCATCCAGATCCTGCGGGGCGATCGGATGATGAGCGCCACAACGCTGGCCGAGCTCCACGTTGAATGGGTTGTTGCCCGTGCCATCGAAAAACACGCCGATGCGCAAGGTGACGGTGACTTGCCGGCGTTGTTCTTCGGCCTGTTTCTCTTCCCATAGACGATTGCATTCGTCTTCATGGGCCTGTTGCCGGGCCAGCATGGCTGCGTTCTGCTGTTGCGCCGTCTCGGCGCAGAAGGCTCTGTCCTTGGTTCGTTCCGCCCGTTGTGTTGCCAACGCCTGATCACGGCACACGGCGCAATGGTATCCATCGACTTCATTTTTCATTCGGCATCCCTTTTTCAGTCGACCCATCCTTGGGCCGGAAGCCCAATGGCAGGCTTCAAGCTAAAAATGCGCCCCAAACGGTAAGGCCGGATGCCAGTTGCGGATTGATAGTCTGTGGGAAGTGCGCTGAATTCGCTGCACCTGGAGCTGACAGAAAAAACGCGTTCTAAAACGAGATTTGGCATAAATCCGGGCGAGAGGGACCAGGAGCGTCAGTTCTTATCGTCTGAACCAGGCCCGAGCCTTCGGCAGTGACTACAGGGGAAGTGACGGGGAGGGATTTTTCCGACAGTGTTTTGAGGTTGCGTTGATTTTGCGCGCGGCTAACCTTCGCGGGTCGCTGCCAATTCAGTGATCGGGTGTGGCAGCCCGGATACTTCATAAACCCAGAAGGCCGCAGGGCGTTTTTCTGTGCTGGCTGCTTTGTGGCGGCTGTGCGTGGGAGGCTTCGGCCTTTGAGCTCGAAGGCTCACGTCGCAGCGTGGGACCGATCGTCGAATGGTTGGTATTACCTTCAAAGGTTCGGTTGGCCCGTACGGCAAATGCTAATCTCCTATCACTTTTAGCGGAGTCGAGCCGCAACCCGTCAAGGGTTCAGGGAAGACCACCACACTTTCAACAACGGACATTGATCGGGCCAAACATGAACAAATCAGCAGGCGTACTGTTAGGAATCGTTGTCGCGATAGGTGCAATCAGCGCCGGCGGCGGCTGGTACACCGGCACCAAACTGGAAGGGGCGCTGCAAGCCTCGATTTCCGATGCCAACAAAGAGCTGCAAACCGCAATGGTCGGCTCCAACGGTACCGCGACCCTGGAATTGGTATCGCTGGATCGCCAGTTGTTCAGCAGTACCGCGCACTATCGCCTCAAAGGTCAGGGCGAAATGTTCGGTGCGGCCCCTGAAGGCGTTGAATTGCTGTTCGTCGACCATATCGAACACGGCCCGCTGCCGTTCTCGCGTCTGATGTCGCTGAAGCTGTACCCGGTCATGGCGACCAGTCGCTACGAGCTGGAGAAGACCCCGTTCACCGAAAAATGGTTCGCCGCCACCAAGGATGCTTCCCCGCTCAAGGGCGTGCTCAACATGGGTTACGACCGTTCTACCCACGGCACGTTCGAACTGTTGCCGCTGGAGCTGGTGCTGGACGACAAATCCAACCTGAAATTCTCCGGTATGAATGTCGATATTTCTGCCAGTGCCCAGGCGCAGAAGGTCAAAGCCAATGGCTACATGGACAGCCTCAACCTGTCGACGGTCGCTGAGGATCAGACTCCGGTTCAGGTCGAGCTCAACGGCCTGACGCTGGCCAGTAATCTTACCAAGAGCAGCTACGGCTTTTATCTGGGCCAGAACACCCTTGAGTTGACCAGCGCCAAGACGACCTTTGGCGAGAAGCAATCGGTGCTGACCCTTAAAAACTCCGAAGCAAAAAGCTCCTCTGACGAGTCCGGCACGAGCCTGGCGGGGCGCGCCGACTACAAAATTGGCGAAATCGCCTACAACGGCAAGGCTGTTGGCACGGCCAACATGGCCTGGAGCATGAAGAACGTCGATATTCCTTCTGCGATGTCGCTGATGCAGGTTTACCAGAACAAGCTGCGACCCTACGAGGTTGCCGCCGCCGCAGCGGCTGCCGCGGGTGAGCCGGCGCCAGAGCTGAAACTGACCGATGCCGAGCAGGCTCAGGTCCAGGCTGATCTGGATAAACTGCTGGCCGCCAAACCGCGGATTGCCCTGGAAAACCTCTCGCTCAATACCGCCAACGGTGAAGGCCGCGTGAGCCTGGTCGTCGACCTGAGCAAACCGCAATCGATGGAGCTGCCGCCAATGGAAGTGGGCAAGCAGCTTGTTTCGCTATTGGATTTCAATCTGCTGCTGTCCAAGCCGATGATCGCCGACGTGGCCAGTGTGCAAGCGCAGATGGACGGTCAGACCGATGCCAAGACGATTGCTGACCAAGGGGCCACGACCAGTGAAATGGTCAGCAGCATGGCGGTCGGGACTGAACTGGCAAAACTGGACGGTAACAACATCGTCTCCAAGCTGCACTACGCCAACAATCAGGTGGATTTCAACGGCCAGAAAATGACCGTCGAGCAGTTTGTCGGTTTCGTGATGAGCAAGTTCAGCGGCTCTGTCGTCGTTCAATAAGTCGTCTGTCGAGTCAGCAGCAACTGTCTTAAGCACGCAGGTTCAAGTCGAACGCCCGGTCACCGCATCAGCGGATCGACTGGGCGTTTTGCTTTGCAGGGCGAATCTGAAGAAATGTGCAGATTTGTCTTTTCCCCGTAGTCGCCATGGAAGACGGCGTCGTAGGAAAGCATGGCTGGGTCATATGGCGCCGGCCGCCAGCCCTCATTCACTGGCAGCGGCTGCTTTGTGCACTCAGAGAACATCATCTCCACTGCCACCTTACCAACAGTCCAGATATAGTCGTCAGGCCGACGACGGCCCCATCAGCGTAAGGTGCTTTGGTATGACCCGATTTGCTCTCAACCCTTGGTTTGCGGCCGTTGTAGCTGCCCTCTGCCTGCAACTGCCCGCGCAAGCCCAGGAACGCTTCACCCTCAGCATTCCCGGTGTATCGGACAACCGCCTGTTCACCCACTCAGCCGCCAGTGACGCCAGAGGCTGCGGTGGACAAAACGCTTCCCCGGCCCTGAGCTGGAATGCAGGCCCTGAAGGCACCCTCAGCTATGCCTTCGTCATGTACGACCCGGACGGCCAGAAAGGCCAGGGTGTCGATCACTGGGTACATTACGGGATCAAGGCCACCACTCACCGTATTGCGCCTGGTGTCGGCGCAAAATCTGCCCTCGAGGGGGTTGGCGGAACCAACAGCAAAAACACCACCACTTACGTCGGCCCCTGCCCACCCGTCGGCGACAGCGCTCACCACTACATCATCCAGCTCTACGCCCTGGACCTGGCCCCGGACGCCTTGCCCGCCGGCCTGACCCGCGCCCAGTTGATGGAGAAGATCAAAGACCATGTGCTGAGCAACAGCAGCGTGGTGCGGCGTTATCGGCGCTGAGGGATCATTTTTCGGCGCGTTGGAGGTGAGCCATGACGCAACGATTTGACGGCATCTCCAAACTGAAAAACTGCCCGACAATGGGCGAGGACATACGCAGAGCCATTGCTGCAAGCCGTAAGGTAGTGCATCCGGTGCAAGCGCAGGATGAGGAGACTGTTGAGCCTGAGCAGGTCGACAGGACCGAAAATACGAGTGACCTGCCTGCGAAAAAGCCCCGCCTCTGCTGAAGATCAGTCAGAAGGTGTAAACCTTGTTCAGGACGGGGCTGCTTGGCGATCATGCGGCTAATGCTATATAGCTCATGGTACTATGCCGGTGCGGCCACAGGCCGCAATCAGGTAACACGAACTGGCACGAAAGACCCCATCGTACATGTCCATGCGCGGTGGCCAAACCTCGAAGGCTTCCCGTAGAGGCCGACGGGCGCGGTTTTAGTGAGCGGGTTGGATCTATCTTTCCTGCGTCCAATGACGTACCAACAGAATCAATGTCACCTAAGTAGCTGAGCCAATAATCAACAAGAAGTCAGCGCAGGAGGGACATGAAAGTGAGGTCGATAGTGTCCTGTCGGCCTTGTATCCACCCTCTATTCCTTCTGCGTGCGGGAGTCTATGGCATATGGCATTGCATGCCGTGAGCCAGGACACCTCATGATTAAGGATTGCGGGCGGATGGCGTTCTATCTTAGGGATCACCGTATGTTGAAAAAAATGAACACGGCTCTGCTGGGCCTTGCGATGTCGATGACGCTCGTGCCCGCTCACGCGGCCGAGGCAAAAAAAGTGGATGTGCTACTCATTGGCGGCGGCATCATGAGTTCGACCCTGGGGGTTGGGCTCAATGAACTCGAACCCGGCTGGTCGATGGAAATGGTTGAACGCCTCGATGGCGTCGCCCAGGAAAGCTCGAACGGCTGGAACAATGCCGGTACCGGCCATTCTGCCCTGGCTGAGTTGAACTACACGCCAGAAGACAAGAATGGCAAGGTCGATATCTCCAAGGCCATTGAAATCAATGAGTTCTTCCAGATCACGCGTCAATTCTGGGCATGGCAAGTCAATAACAACGTCCTGAAGAATCCCCATTCCTTCATCAACTCCACGCCGCACATGAGCTTCTTGTGGGGCGATGACAATATCCAGTTCTTGAAGAAGCGCTACGACGCTCTCCAGACCAGTCCTCTGTTCGGGGGCATGCAGTATTCCGAAGACCCGGAACAAATCAAGAAATGGGTTCCGCTGATGATGGAAGGACGTGACCCGAAGCAAAAGGTCGCGGCTACCTGGACCCCAATCGGTACGGATGTCAATTTCGGCGAGATCACACGCCAGTTCGTCGGGTATCTGCAAACCAAGCCTAACTTCAACCTGAAGCTTTCGAGTGAAGTGCAAGACATCACGCGCAATAAAGACGGTTCCTGGCGTGTTTCCTACAAGAACCTGAAAGACGGCTCTGAAACCCAAACTGACGCCAAGTTCGTGTTTATTGGCGCGGGCGGCGGTGCACTGCATCTGCTGCAGAAGTCGGGCATTCCTGAAGCCAAGGAATATGCAGGCTTCCCGGTAGGCGGCTCCTTCCTGGTGACCGATAACCCGGCGATCGCTGAACAGCATATGGCCAAGGCTTATGGCAAGGCTTCCGTTGGCGCACCGCCCATGTCGGTCCCGCACCTGGATACCCGCGTGCTGGATGGCAAGCGCGTGATCCTGTTTGGCCCTTTCGCGACCTTCTCCACGAAGTTCCTGAAAGAAGGCTCCTACTTCGATCTGCTGACGAGCACGACCGCACACAACATCTGGCCTATGACCAAGGTCGGCATCGAGCAATATCCATTGGTTGAATACCTGGCCGGCCAGCTCATGCTGTCGGATGATGACCGCTTCAATGCCCTGAAGGAATACTTCCCCAACGCCAAGAAGGAAGACTGGCGTCTGTGGCAAGCAGGCCAGCGTGTCCAGATCATCAAGCGCGATGAGGAAAAGGGCGGCGTACTGAAACTGGGAACCCAGGTTGTCAGCTCCCAGGACGGCAGCATTGCAGGTTTGCTGGGTGCATCGCCAGGCGCGTCTACCGCGGTTCCGATCATGCTGAACGTGCTTGAGAGCGTGTTCAAGGACAAGGTCGCCACCCCTGCCTGGCAGGAGAAGCTGCATCAGATCATTCCGAGTTACGGTACCAAGCTCAACGATAGCGCCGATCGCGTTCATCAAGAGTGGGCGTATACCAGTCAAGTCCTCCAACTTAATCCCCCACCCGTGATCGATCAGGCGGGTGCTCCACAAAACCCGGCTCCAGTTCAGGCGAAACCTCAGCACGAGAGTAATCCCGCAGCTGATATGGCCCTGTAAAATGAAGCCCCACCAAACACAGTTTGGTGGGGCTTCTACACGGCTGGCACTATTCAAAGACTGGAGGGAAATATTCCTCAGGGCTTTGCGCTCCGGATCTGCGATCCAGGCTCACATTTTTCCAGTGCAGTTCAAAAATCTCACCACGACGCATAGCGGTCGATTTCGCTTTCGATCATGCGCGCGCAGGCTTGGGTGTCGGTTTTGGTTTCGAAGGTTTGGCGTCGGACTGGATAGCCCATACGGCGGACTTGCGCTTCCCATTGATACTCGCCGCGATTCCTGATTGTTGCCATTTCGACCATTCCCGCCACGTTCACGTGTGGAAAAATTCTGGCAAAAACGACTTTCAGGACCAAGACAGGTTTCTGTCAGGAGCGCTACTCCCTTGTCATGCAAGGGAAAGAAGATGGTGCACCAGGCGGGATTCGAACCCACGACCCCTGCCTTCGGAGGGCAGTACTCTATCCAGCTGAGCTACTGGTGCAGTGCGGGCGCCATGATACTCATATGCATCGCGGGCGTCCATGCCGCTGAATCGCCTGATTTTTCTGGGCCGCTATACGGCCGTTTGCTACGTTGATCAGAAAATTTCAGCAAAAGCGGCGTTTTCGTTCTTTTTTTCGAACAACCTATTGTCCTTTACCCCCTTTGATCCTAGGATTCGTTTGAGATTTCAAACGCTCTTGTCTGGGTGCTGAACCGCGCGAGTTTCATTATGTGCGCTATTTATGTGCTTCGGCCCGGTGAATGAATTTCCTGACGGCAGCCCTTGAGGCGCCTTTCTACAATCAATAATTCGCTCCGCTCCGCGCGGTGCTGTTAAGGAAAAGCCCACATGCAGCTCAAAGACACCCAGTTGTTCCGCCAGCAAGCCTATATCGATGGCGCTTGGGTCGATGCGGACAATGGTCAGACGATCATGGTTAACAACCCGGCAACGGGCGAAATTCTGGGTACGGTGCCGAAAATGGGTGCTGCCGAAACCCGTCGTGCCATCGAAGCTGCTGACAAAGCGCTGCCGGCCTGGCGTGCACTGACCGCCAAAGAGCGTGCGAACAAGCTGCGTCGCTGGTTCGAACTGTTGATTGAAAACCAGGACGACCTCGGTCGCCTGATGACCCTCGAGCAAGGCAAGCCATTGGCCGAAGCCAAAGGCGAAATCGTTTACGCCGCGTCGTTCATCGAGTGGTTCGCCGAAGAAGCCAAGCGCATTTACGGTGACGTGATTCCTGGCCACCAGCCGGACAAGCGCCTGATCGTGATCAAGCAGCCGATTGGTGTCACCGCCGCGATCACCCCGTGGAACTTCCCGGCCGCGATGATCACCCGTAAAGCCGGCCCGGCTCTGGCCGCCGGTTGCACCATGGTGATCAAACCTGCTTCGCAAACCCCGTTCTCCGCTCTGGCGCTGGTTGAGCTGGCACACCGTGCCGGTATCCCGAAAGGCGTGCTGAGCGTGGTCACCGGCAGCGCTGGCGATATCGGCGGCGAGCTGACCAGCAACCCGATCGTACGCAAACTGTCCTTCACCGGCTCGACCGAAATCGGTCGTCAGCTGATGGCTGAATGCGCCAAGGACATCAAGAAAGTTTCCCTGGAACTGGGCGGCAACGCGCCGTTCATCGTGTTCGACGATGCCGATCTGGATAAGGCAGTCGAAGGCGCGATCATTTCCAAGTACCGCAACAATGGTCAGACCTGCGTCTGCGCTAACCGTCTGTACATTCAGGATTCGGTCTACGACGCGTTCGCCGAAAAGCTGAAAGTGGCTGTGGCCAAGCTGAAAATCGGTAACGGTCTGGAAGACGGCACCACCACCGGTCCCCTGATCGACGAAAAAGCCGTGGCCAAGGTTCAGGAGCACATTGCTGACGCCCTCAGCAAAGGCGCGACCCTGCTGGCCGGTGGCAAGGTCATGGAAGGTAACTTCTTTGAACCGACCATCCTGACTAACGTGCCGAAAAGTGCCGCTGTGGCGAAGGAAGAAACCTTCGGTCCATTGGCGCCACTGTTCCGCTTCAAAGACGAAGCCGAAGTGATCGCGATGTCCAACGACACCGAGTTCGGTCTGGCCTCGTATTTCTATGCTCGTGACCTGGGTCGTGTGTTCCGTGTGGCTGAAGCCCTGGAATACGGCATGGTCGGCGTCAACACCGGGTTGATCTCCAACGAAGTCGCGCCGTTCGGCGGCATCAAGGCCTCGGGCCTGGGCCGTGAAGGCTCCAAGTACGGCATCGAAGATTACCTGGAAATCAAATACCTCTGCCTGGGCATCTAACCCCGGCAAAGCGTTGAGCGGAGAGGGGCACGAGAGCGCTGTCCCTTTCTGGTTTCAAACGATTTTTCTCTGTGGCCGGGAACGCTGTGGCAGTCGATCATCGCATGCTGCCGTAGTTGCCTCCCCGTCACGTATTCCTTGGACCACGCCGACCGATGAGCGGCGAATGAGGACATTATGAGCAAGACGAACGCTTCCCTGATGAAACGCCGTGAAGCCGCTGTACCACGCGGTGTTGGCCAGATTCACCCGATCTTCGCCGAGTCGGCGAAGAACGCCACCGTGACCGACGTTGAAGGTCGTGAGTTCATCGACTTCGCGGGCGGCATCGCGGTACTCAATACCGGTCACCTGCACCCGAAAGTTATCGCAGCCGTGACCGCGCAGCTGAACAAGCTGACTCACACCTGCTTTCAGGTTCTGGCCTACGAGCCGTACGTGGAACTGTGCGAAAAGATTAACGCCAAGGTTCCGGGTGACTTCGCCAAGAAAACCCTGCTGGTCACCACCGGTTCCGAAGCTGTCGAAAACGCTGTGAAAATCGCTCGTGCCGCCACTGGCCGTGCTGGCGTGATTGCCTTCACCGGCGCTTACCACGGTCGCACCATGATGACCCTGGGCCTGACCGGTAAAGTCGTGCCTTACTCGGCCGGCATGGGTCTGATGCCAGGCGGCATCTTCCGCGCGCTGTACCCGAACGAACTGCATGGCGTGAGCATCGACGATTCGATCGCCAGCATCGAGCGCATCTTCAAGAACGACGCCGAGCCTCGTGACATCGCTGCGATCATCATCGAGCCAGTCCAGGGCGAAGGCGGTTTCTACGTCGCGCCGAAGG
Organism: Pseudomonas sp. GW821-FHT04C07; assembly: GCF_059420325.1. Classification (NCBI taxonomy): domain Bacteria; kingdom Pseudomonadati; phylum Pseudomonadota; class Gammaproteobacteria; order Pseudomonadales; family Pseudomonadaceae; genus Pseudomonas; species Pseudomonas sp. GW821-FHT04C07. The sequence continues at coordinate 205,039 of NZ_JBWKTM010000012.1, read as the reverse complement.
CGTTCATGGCCCGTCTGCGTGCCCTGTGCGACCAGCACGGCATTCTGTTGATCGCTGACGAAGTGCAAACCGGCGCAGGCCGTACCGGCACTTTCTTCGCCATGGAACAGATGGGCGTCGCTGCCGACCTGACCACCTTCGCCAAATCCATCGCTGGCGGCTTCCCGTTGGCCGGTGTTTGCGGCAAGGCTGAGTACATGGATGCCATCGCTCCAGGCGGCTTGGGCGGCACCTACGCGGGTAGCCCGATTGCTTGCGCTGCGGCTTTGGCCGTGATGGAAGTGTTCGAAGAAGAGCACCTGCTGGATCGTTGCAAAGCGGTCGGCGAGCGTCTGGTGACTGGCCTGAAGGCCATTCAGGCCAAATACCCGGTCATCGGCGAAGTGCGTGCACTGGGCGCGATGATCGCGGTCGAGCTGTTCGAAAACGGCGACAGCCACAAGCCGAACGCCGCTGCTGTGGCTCAGGTTGTGGCCAAGGCACGTGACAAGGGGCTGATCCTGCTGTCGTGCGGTACTTACGGCAACGTGTTGCGCGTACTGGTGCCTCTGACTTCGCCGGACGAGCAACTGGACAAAGGTCTGGCAATCATTGAAGAGTGCTTCTCTGAGCTCTGATTGCAGTCTGTGATCTGATCGACAAAAAACCCGCTTCGGCGGGTTTTTTTATGGGTTTGTCGGCGCACCCCGGTTTTTGCGCTGTATCGAAGTGCCCGCCTTGGCTAAGGTGCGAGCATTGCCTTTGGAGCGTGCAGATGACTGCGGTTGATTTACCTGCTGTACCACGAGTGTTGATTGCCGAGGCGGACCCTTGGTCTCGTGACCTGCTCAAACAGGTGTTGTTGAACGTGCGCTGCGACGCCAGGCTGGATGTGTGTGCTGACGGGCAAGAGGCGCTGGAGCTTTTGAGCGAAACCCCTTATGACCTGGTGATCGCCGATTGGGAGTTGTCGGGCGTCGATGGCCTTGGCTTGCTGCGTAGCGTGCGTCAGCGTCGGCGTAACCCAGTGCTGCCGTTTATCCTCATGAGCAGCCGCAATGACAGCGCCAGCGTGCGTGAGGTCTTGCCGTTGGCGCCTACGGCTTATTTGACCAAGCCCTTGAACATGGAAAGCCTGAGCCAGCGTCTGCAGGATCTGCTGCTGAGCGCAGGTCAGTCAGTCTCGTGTGAGCCTGCGGCGTTGGCGCCTGGCATGAGCTTGTCGGTTTTTCTTGAGCACCGACGTGAAGTGTCTGATGGCGCGCCATTGCTGGCCGACGTGCAGTTGGCGATCAAACGCAGTCTCAACCCGGACGGGCTGGACCTGAAACGGCTGGAAGAGGAAGTCCGCACTGATCCGCAAATTACTGCGGTGCTGATCGCCGCTGCCAATAGTGCTGCGCAGCATCATGGCGACTCTGTGCAGACCCTGTCCCAGGCGCTGCACAGGCTGGGCACTGGACAAAGCATGAACCTGATTCTCGGCCTGGCGCTAAAGCGCAGTGCCCGCCTCAGTGACCCCGCGCTGGTCGATTACGCTGAGCGTTATTGGGAGCTGTCGCTGCACACGGCGCAATACGGTCGTACGCTCGCGCGCTTGCTGGACCTGGATCAGGAGCGCTGCTATTGCGCCGGCATGCTGCATCGCCTGGGTGATCTGGCGTTGCTGCGGTGCTTGCAAGAATGGAAGCAGGCTGGCGGCGAGCTGGATGATCAAGAACAGATCGGCGACGCGCTCGAAGCGTTCGGCGCCGCCTACGGATCGGCACTGCGCACGCGCTGGCGTTTACCGCTGGAGCTGCGCGAGCTGATCGCGGCGGTCTACCAGCTCGGTGGCGGGGTGTATTCGCGCGAAGCGCTGGTAATGAATATCTCGGCACAACTGGCCCGCCTGAGGCCTTCAGAGGGTCTTGAGAATATCGCCAAAAGCAAGACTGCACGCTTGCTCAAGATTGGGCTGCCGGAACTTGTGCGGCTACGCAAAGGCTAAAAGATCGCAGTCTGCGGCAGCGACGCAGAACCTGTAGGACGAGCCGGGCGAAGCTCACCGCGAAACAACCCGGTTCCTGCTCTGACGCTTGGCCTCATACATCGCCGGGGCGCAAGACCGCACGGCCACTTTGGGTGGCGAATTATTCCTTGATATAGGGGGGGCAGCCAGGTTCCGCAGGGTGCGCCCGCAAACGGGGCGCACCGATCAACGGTGTCAGGCGGAGGCGGGGCGCAACGAGTAGGTTTTCAACTGGTGGGCGAAGTCGCGCAGCGATTGAATCCCGCTGGCTTCGGCTTCGTGAACCCACTCCTTGATCGCAGCCAGCATGTCATGACCATTGGAACTGGTCTTGACCCAGATCTGTTGCAAGGCAAGGCGTTTCTCGTAAATTACCTTCAGCGCCTGGCTGTGTTCGAGCATGGTCTGAATGCGCAGGTGGTGCTTGTCATCCAGCAGGCTGGTTTCTCGCGAGAGCAGACGTTTTGCCCGGTGGAACTGGTGACGGACCGAGTGATCGACCTTTTCCAGTTCTTGTTTGACCAGCGGTGCGATGACCAATTTGCGGTACTGGGCCATGATCTGGAAGCGATTGTTGAGGATCGCCATGGCAGTGTCCATGTCCAGATGGCCTTTACCTTCGACCCGGTGGGCGATCGGCGCGACCCGCTGAACCTTGGCCAGACGCAGGAAACTGAAGACCTGGATCCAGGCCCAGCCGAGGTCGAACTCCCATTTCTTCACTGACAGTTTGGCGGAGTTAGGGTAGGTGTGATGGTTGTTGTGCAGTTCTTCGCCACCGACCAGGATGCCCCAGGGCACCAGATTGGTCGCCGCGTCGCGACATTCGAAGTTACGGTAGCCGACGGCGTGGCCCAGACCGTTGATGACGCCGGCGGCCCAGACCGGAATCCACATCATCTGGATCGCCCAGACGGTGATGCCGATGGTGCCGAACAGCAGCAGGTCGATGACGCCCATGATCGCCACGCCCAGCAGCGGGTAGCGGGTGTAGAGGTTGCGTTCGATCCAGTCGTCCGGGCAGTTCTTGCCATAGATGCGCAGCGTCTCGGGGTTTTCGGCTTCAGCGCGATACAGCTCGGCGCCCTTGCGCAAAACGGTGGAGAGACCTTTGATCACCGGGCTGTGCGGGTCATCGACGGTTTCGCATTTGGCGTGGTGCTTGCGGTGGATCGCAGTCCACTCGCGGGTGTTCTGCGCCGTGGTCAGCCACAGCCAGAAGCGGAAGAAGTGTTTCAGGCCAGCATTGAGCTCCAGAGAGCGATGGGCTGAATAGCGGTGCAGATAGACCGTGACGCCGACAATGGTCACGTGGGTCATCAACAGGGTGACTGCCACCAGTTGCCAAGGCGACAAGTCGAGAAAACCGTTGTACCACATAGGCTGTATGGCCCTCGATAAAATAAAAAACAGCGAGCGCATTATCCCTCAGCGTACAGATAAAACCAGTCACCCTTTCAGATAAGAGTGGGGGAATGTTTCTTCCGCTATAATCCCTAGCCTTTTGTAGGGATATTGACTGCCTTATGTCAGCTTCTTATCGCGCCGCTCTGCGTGCGGCGCTGCTCTATCTACTGCTGTCTGTTCTCTGGCTGCAGTTCAGTGGTTATTTATTGAACAACTTCTTCGATGAGTCGACCGATCTGGCCCGTGGGCAACTGATCAACGGCTATGTATGGGCAGTGTTCAGTGCCGGACTGATCTTCATTGCCCGTGCACGATTGCTGCGTTTTCTCGGTATCGACGCAACGTTGCGCCACCGCAGTGAGGACCGCGAGCGTTTGCGTCAGGCAGCGGCGGTGTTCGATTGCACTCGCGAGGGGGTGCTGGTCAGTGACCGTCAGGGGCTGATCGTCCATGTGAACCGTGCGTTCATGGAAATTACCGGCTATCAAACTGAAGAAGTGCTTGGCCACCAGCCGAGCATGTTCAAGTCCGGCCATCATCCGCCGACGTTCTATGAGGCGATGTTCAAGTCACTGAAAAGCACCGGCGAATGGAGCGGCGAGATCTGGAACCGGCGAAAAAACGGTGATATTTACCCGCAATGGCAGACCATCCGGGCCATTCGCGATGATCACGGTGGGCTCAGCCATTACGTCGCGGTGTTCTCTGACATCAGCGCGACCAAGGACTCCGAGCATGAGCTGGCCCACCTGGCACATCACGATCCGCTGACCGACCTGCCCAACCGTTTGCTGTTTACCGACCGGGCCGAACAGGCACTGGCCTCGGCGCAGATCCACAAGCGCGGTTGCGCCTTGTTGTTGATCGATCTGGATCACTTCAAGATCATCAACGATAGTCTCGGCCACAACGTCGGCGATCAATTGCTCAAGGCCGTGGCCGAGCGCCTGCAAGGCATGTTCGGCCCCGGGATTACCCTGGCGCGGCTGGGCGGCGACGAGTTTGCCGTGCTGGCCGAAAGTTGCCCGCAATTGATGCAGGCAGCAGCGTTGGCCCAGCGGATCATTGACGGTCTGAAAGAACCGTTCGGATTCAGCGGGCACCAACTCTTCATCAGCGCCAGCATCGGCATCAGCCTGTTCCCCAGCGATGCGTTGAGTGCCGGACAATTGCTGCGTAATGCGGATTCGGCGCTGTTCAAGGCCAAAAGTTGCGGGCGTGAAGGCTATGCCTTGTACACCGAAGAACTCACCGCCCATGCCCAGCACCGGGTGGAGATCGCCGGCCAGTTGCGCCGCGCACTCGAGCAGCAGGAACTGCGGGTTTACTACCAGCCGGTGCATGACTTGCAGTCCAGTCGATTGATTGGCGTCGAGGCCCTGGTGCGCTGGGAGCACCCGGAGCGTGGGCTGGTGGCGCCGGGTGAGTTCATTCCGATTGCCGAACGCACCGGATTGATTGCTGAGATCGACGCCTGGGTTATGCAGCAAGCCTGTCAGCAAATGTGCCAATGGTTGAAGGCAGGAGTGGCGTTGTCGTTCGTCGCGGTAAATGTCTCCAGTCGCCTGTTTGCCCGTCGCGAGCTGTATCAGCAGGTTGCCCAGGTGTTGCACGACACGGGCCTGGATCCGGCATTTCTGGAGCTGGAAGTCACCGAAAGCGCGGTGATGGACGATCCGGAAGTGGCGCTGGAGCAAATGCACCGGCTGCGCGAATTGGGGTTGCGCCTGGCGATCGATGATTTCGGCACCGGCTATTCATCGCTGTTGCGGCTTAAACGGTTGCCGGTTCACAAACTCAAGATCGATCAGGGCTTTGTCGCCGGATTGCCTTGGGATGACGACGATGCGGCCATCGTTCGGGTGATTATCGCCCTTGCGCAAAGCATGGGCATGCAAGTGCACGCCGAAGGCATCGAACAGATAGAGCAGGCGGGATTTCTGCTCGATCATGCCTGTGATCTTGGCCAGGGCTACTGGTTTGGGCGGCCGGTGCCGGCGCAGCAACTGGACTGGGCGAGGGCGCCGGTGATTCGGTAATGACGCTGGCTGAAGAGGCAGTTGATCGTTCCCATGCTCCGCGTGGGAATGCCGCCCGGGACGCTCTGCGTCCGCCGTTGATGTGACGCAGAGCGTCACTGGATGCATTCCCACGCAGGAGCGTGGGAACGATCAACTTTTAATCTTGCCCCCCCAATCCCCCCGCAAACCCGCGCCCCTTCGGCTAATTTATTTTGGTTATATAAAAATTCTTAAATAGTATTTTTAAGAATATAACCGCCTGTCTACTATTGCTCTCACGCCGTAAGCAGTGCCGCCACTGCCGGGCACATCTCATTCAAGGAGCAGCACCATGAGCGCATCTCTACGTAGCGTTGACGGCCAGGACGAAGCAGCCATTTTGCGCGAGATTCAAAGCGCATTGCGCGATCTGCGCTTCGGTGCGGTGGAAATCACCGTGCACAACGCTCAAGTGGTACAGATCGAACGCAAAGAAAAATTCCGTTTGCAGAACCCTGGTAACAAACCGGGCTGAAGCGATTAACAACGTCAAAAGATCATCCGAACGCGGCCCGATTCCAGAATCCATAAGAAAAGCCAGCACCCCCAAGAATTTCAGGAGCTTTCACTATGTCGTCGATTCGCCGTTACGCCCTGGCCGCTCTGGCCAGTGCCGTTTTTGCTGGTTCCGCGGTTGCCAAGGATTATGAGTTGCTCAACGTGTCGTATGACCCGACCCGTGAGCTGTATCAGGATTACAACGCTGAGTTCGTCAGCTTCTGGAAGAAAGATCACTCCGGTGACAACGTCAAAATCCAGCAATCTCACGGTGGCTCGGGCAAACAAGGCCGGGCGGTGATCGATGGTCTGCGTGCTGACGTGGTAACCCTGGCCCTGGCTGGTGATATCGACGAAATCGCCAAGCTCGGCAAGACCCTGCCGGCCGATTGGCAAAAACGCCTGCCGGATGCCAGCACGCCTTACACCTCGACCATCGTGTTCCTGGTGCGCAAGGGCAACCCTAAAGGGATCAAGGACTGGGGCGATCTGACCAAAAATGGCGTTGAAGTGATCACGCCCAACCCGAAAACCTCCGGCGGCGCACGCTGGAACTTCCTTGCCGCCTGGGCCTATGGCCTGAAAGCCGGCGGTAGCGAAGCCAAGGCTCAGGAATACGTCAAAGAACTCTTCAAACACGTTCCGGTGCTGGACACTGGCGCTCGTGGCTCAACCATCACCTTCGTCAACAACGGTCAGGGCGATGTGTTGCTGGCCTGGGAAAACGAAGCGTTCCTGGCGCTGAAAGAAGAGGGTGGCGCTGACAAGTTCGACATCGTCGTACCTTCGCTGTCGATCCTCGCTGAGCCGCCTGTTGCCGTCGTCGACAAGAACGCCGGGAAAAAGGGCAACGAGCAGATCGCCGAAGCCTACCTGAAACACCTGTACAGCCCGGCCGGTCAGGAAATTGCGGCGAAAAACTTCTATCGTCCGCGTGACAAGGACGTGGCCGCCAGGTACGCCAAACAGTTCCCGAAACTGGATCTGGTGACTATCGACAAGGACTTTGGCGGCTGGAAGACTGCCCAACCGAAATTCTTCAATGACGGCGGTGTGTTCGACCAGATCTACACGGCTCAGTAAGGAAAAATTGTAAGAGCGAGCCCGCATTCGTTTGCGGGCTTTGCGTGTCCGTTCAGTCAACCAAGGACTTTTATGTCGCGTCGTATCTCCCCCGTCATACCCGGCTTCGGGCTGACGCTGGGGTACACCTTGGTGTACCTCAGCCTGATTGTGCTCATCCCCCTGGCGGCGATGTTCGTGCATGCCGCTCAACTCACCTGGGATCAGTTCTGGGCAATCATCTCGGCACCACGGGTGCTGGCGGCGTTGAAGCTCAGTTTCGGTACCGCGCTGTATGCCGCGATCATCAACGGCATCATCGGCACGTTGCTGGCCTGGGTACTGGTGCGTTACACCTTTCCCGGCCGCAAGATCATCGACGCGATGATCGATCTGCCGTTCGCGCTGCCGACGGCCGTGGCCGGTATAGCGCTGACTGCGCTGTACACGCCGACCGGGCTGGTGGGCCAGTTCGCTGCCGACCTGGGTTTCAAGATTGCCTACACACCGCTCGGCATCACGCTGGCGCTGACCTTCGTCACCCTGCCGTTTGTGGTGCGTACGGTGCAGCCGGTTCTGGCCGACATTCCCCGTGAAGTCGAAGAAGCCGCCGCCTGCCTGGGTGCCAAGCCGTTGCAGGTGTTTCGCTACATCCTCGTGCCGGCCTTGTTGCCTGCATGGCTGACCGGTTTCGCCCTGGCCTTTGCCCGGGGCGTCGGCGAATACGGATCGGTGATCTTCATTGCTGGCAACATGCCGATGAAAACCGAGATCCTGCCGCTGCTGATCATGGTCAAGCTCGACCAATACGACTACACCGGCGCCACCTCCATCGGTGTGCTGATGCTGGTGGTTTCCTTCGTCCTGTTGCTGCTGATCAACTTGTTGCAGCGGCGCATCGAAACCCCATAAGGAGGCCCGGAATATGTCCAGTTCAACGCTTGCCAGCGCTTCCACGGCCAACGCTGCCCGTCGTGGCAGTGCTGTTTCCCGGCGGATTCTGATCAGCCTCGGCTGGCTGATTTTTGCCCTGTTCCTGCTGCTGCCGCTGTTTATCGTGGTGTCCCAAGGCTTGAAACTTGGCCTGGGTGCATTCTTCACCGCGATCTTCGAGCCGGATGCACTATCGGCCCTGAAACTGACGGTGATCGCCGTGCTGATTTCAGTGCCGCTCAACCTGGTGTTCGGCGTCAGTGCCGCCTGGTGCGTCAGTAAATACTCGTTTCGCGGCAAGAGCATGCTGGTGACCCTGATCGATTTGCCGTTCTCGGTCTCGCCGGTGATCGCAGGTCTGGTCTATGTGCTGATGTTCGGCGCCCAGGGAATCTTTGGCCCGTGGCTACAGGACCACGACATCCAGATTGTCTTCGCCTTGTCGGGCATCGTCCTGGCGACCATCTTCGTCACCGTACCGTTCGTGGCCCGGGAGCTGATCCCGCTGATGCAGGAGCAGGGTACTCAGGAAGAAGAAGCCGCGCGGTTGCTGGGCGCCAACGGCTGGCAGATGTTCTGGCACGTAACGGTGCCGAACATCAAATGGGGGCTGATTTATGGCGTGGTGCTCTGCACTGCGCGGGCGATGGGTGAGTTCGGGGCGGTCTCGGTGGTTTCCGGGCACATCCGCGGGGTAACCAACACCCTGCCGCTGCATGTCGAGATTCTCTATAACGAATACAACCACGTCGCCGCGTTTGCCGTTGCGAGCCTGTTGCTGATCCTGGCGCTCTTCATCCTGCTGCTCAAGCAGTGGAGCGAGAACCGTATTAACCGCCTGCGCGCCAGTGCGGCGGAGGAATAAATCATGTCGATCGAAGTCCGTAATGTCAGCAAGAACTTCCACGCCTTCAAGGCCCTGAACAGCATCAATCTGGACATCCAGAGCGGTGAACTGGTAGCGCTGCTGGGCCCGTCCGGCTGCGGCAAGACCACCTTGCTGCGGATCATCGCCGGCCTCGAAACTCCGGATGAAGGCAACATCGTCTTCCACGGCGAAGACGTCTCCGGCCACGATGTGCGTGATCGCAACGTCGGGTTCGTGTTCCAGCACTACGCCTTGTTCCGTCACATGACGGTGTTCGACAACGTCGCGTTCGGTTTGCGCATGAAGCCGAAAAACCAGCGCCCGACCGAAAGCCAGATCGCGGTCAAAGTCCACGAACTGCTGAACATGGTTCAACTGGACTGGCTCTCCGATCGCTACCCGGAACAGCTCTCCGGCGGTCAGCGTCAACGTATCGCCCTGGCTCGCGCCTTGGCGGTGGAGCCGAAAGTCCTGCTGCTGGACGAACCCTTCGGTGCGCTGGATGCCAAGGTCCGTAAAGAACTGCGCCGCTGGCTGGCGCGGTTGCACGAAGACATCAACCTGACCTCGGTGTTCGTGACCCACGACCAGGAAGAGGCGATGGAAGTCGCCGACCGCATCGTGGTGATGAACAAAGGCGTGATCGAGCAGATTGGCTCACCGGGCGACGTCTACGAAAACCCGGCCAGCGATTTTGTTTATCACTTCCTCGGCGACTCCAACCGCCTGCACATTGGCGAGGACAACCACGTATTGTTCCGCCCCCACGAAGTATCGCTGTCGCGCCATGAGCTGCAAGACCACCACGCCGCTGAAGTGCGCGACATCCGCCCGCTGGGGGCGACTACCCGGGTGACCTTGAAAGTTGAAGGTCAAAGCGAGCTGATCGAAGCTGAAGTGGTGAAAGACCACGACAGCCTGATTGGTCTGGCGCGCGGCGAGACATTGTTCTTCAAACCGAAGGTCTGGCAGAAGGTCGCCAACCTCTAAAAAGGTCATCAGATCGTTTCCACGCTCTGCGTGGTAATGCAGCCCGTGACGCCCTGCGTCACAAGAGCGGACGCAGAGCGTCCAGTGAGGCATTCCCACGCGAGAACGTGGGAACGATCATTCCACGGACTTGTAGGAGCGAGGCTTGCCCGCGATGGCGTCTTACGCCGTAGCGCGTTTCGGATTGATTCGTACGACCCCGGCCCGCGCTTCGATCTGTTCTTTGAGGTCATGGCGAAACCCCAGCATGAACGCCAATTCGGCCACGACAAATAGCGGCCCGACGATCAATCCCGATACGTCATCGACAAACGCCGGTTTGCGCCCTTCGTAGTGATGGCCGACAAACTGAATCGCCCAGCCGACCACAAACATGCCGATTGCGCTGCCGAGCCAGACCCATGTGCTGTCCTGCGCGAGAATATGACCTAGCCAAACGGACAGGCCAAGCAGGGCGGTCATTACTACCCCAAAGCGTACTTCCAGGCGTACATAAAACCACGCCGAGGCCAATGCCAGCAGCACCGCTGGAGACACCCAGAGCCCGGCCACCGGCCATTGCGGCCGTGACAGCAACACCGCAACGGCGACCACAATCAGCGGAATGCCGATAAAGTGGCTGGTGATATTGCGAGGGTCGCGGTGGTAGGCGGCGTATTGACTGAGATGGTCAACGAGGCTTTTCATTGTTGTTTCCTCCTGTAGGGAGTTCGATCATGCCCTGCGCTCAGTCTTCGCTCTGTCAGCCAGGCGACAATCATCTTGGAGTTCTCATGGATATGCAGGCCTGGCGTCCGCGTTTGTTGAGCGGTCAGTGGTTCAACCATTTGCCTGCCTTGTTCCAGGATAGTCTGCTGGCGATCGCCAGGGTGCGGCGTCTGGCGCCGGGGCAACGGCTGTTCAAGCGTGGCGATCCACCCTGTGGTTTGTACGCGGTGCTTGAAGGTGCGGTGCGCATTGGCGCAGTGAATGAGCAGGGCAAGGAGGCGCTGCTGAGCCTGGTCGAACCGCCGCACTGGTTCGGTGAAATCTGCCTGTTCGATGGCCAGCCGCGAACCCACGACGCTTATGGTGTTGGCTTGTGCGTCCTGTTGCATGTGTCTCAGGCCGCGTTGCTCGAGCTGCTGGAAGAACACCCGCAATACTGGCGGCATTTGGCACTGTTGATGAGCCACAAGCTACGCCTGACGTTCATCAACCTCGAACAGCTGAGCCTGATGCCGGCGGCTGTACGCGTGGCTCATCGCTTGCTGCTGATCGCCGAAGGTTACGGTGAGACCGAGCACTCGCGACGGGTCCTGCAATTGCCCCAGGAGCAGTTGGCGTTAATGCTCTCGCTCTCCCGGCAGACCACCAATCAGCTCCTCAAGGAGCTGCAAGGTCAGGGTATTCTCAATCTGAGTTATGGCGAGATCGAAGTTGTCGACCTGGAGAGATTACGTGCTGCGGCGCAGGGATGATTGAGTCGGCTCATCCGAAATAACCGTTAGTGATGGGCAATGACCGCCAAGGCGCCTAGCCTGTACAGATGATTAATCGAGGTGTGCCATGCGTTTGCTGTTAGTGGACGACGAGCCTGAGGTCGCGAAGCTCCTGGCTCAAGGCCTGAGCGAGGCAAGTTTTGCGGTGGATGTGGCGGTTGACGGGATGCAGGGGCGACGCTTTATCGACGAGCAGCCTGAGTATGACCTGATCGTCCTGGACGTCATGTTGCCCGGGCTCAATGCCTGGCAATTGCTGCAACAGATTCGTCGGCGCGGTGCAACGCCGGTGCTGTTTCTGACCACCAGAGACGGGATTGAGGATCGGCTGCGGGATCTTGAATTGCACGATGATGATTACTTGCTCAAGCCGTTTTCGGTGGCCGAGCTGGTGGCGCGGGTGCGTAAGTTGCTCAGACGTGGGCGTAGTGCAAACCCGTAGCAGCTGCCGAAGGCTGCGTTCGAGGCCGCAGGCCTCGTAATTCAGACGCTCAGATCTGTTTGAAGCACCGCGTTGTCTGGTTTTACGACTGCTGCGCCCGAGCGCGGACCGAGTCGAACGCAGGCTGCGCCAGCTACTACGGGATTGTCGTTGGTGCTTTATCGCAACCCATCCCGAAACTGCCCCGGTGTCATCCCGGTCCAGCGTTTGAAGGCGCGGCTGAAGCTACTGGTGTCGGCGAAGCCCAGCAGGTAACTGATCTCGCTCAATGAGCACTGCGGGTCGCGCAGGTGCAGCAGCGCCAGGTTCTCCCTACACTCGTTGAGCAAGGTATCAAAACGACAGCCCTCATCGGCCAGATGCCGTTGCAGGCTGCGCAGGCTCAGGTGCAAGGTCTGGGCGATGTGTTCGGCAGAAGGTTCGCCTTCCGGCAATTGCGCTTCAATGGCCGAGCGGACCTTGCGTTCCCAAGTCAGCGGTTGCAGTTGCACCAGGGTGTGTTTGAGCATCGTTTCGTTGTGCTCGGCCAGCTCCGGGTTGGCGTCATCCAGATGACTGTCGAAATCGCTGACGGCAAACTCCAACCGGTCCTCGTCGGCGGCGAAAAAAATCGGCGCACGGAACACCGCATGCCAATGCTTCGGGTCCGCCGGTTCCGGTCGACGCAGATACACTGCTAACGGTGCGTAATCCCGGCCCAGGCGGCTGCGGCAGGTACGGACATAGATCGCTGCGAAGGCGTCGATGGCCTCGAACGCCGGTCTCGGGCTGCCCTCAGGGACCCTCAAATGAAAACAATAGCGCTCGCCAACCTGGTTCAATTCCAGCTCCAGCGCATCGCTGACCACTTGGTGGTAACGCACGATCCGCTCGAAGACTTCCCGCAGGCTGCCGCTGGCCACCAGCGCATAACCCAGGGCGTGAAACGTGGTCGGGCTGACGAAGCGTGAGACCCGAAGGCCAATTGCCGGATCGCCGCTGGCCTTGACCGCCACTTCCCACAGACGCGTGGTGGCAGATAGCGGATAACGGGCGTTCGGGTCGTCCATCAATTGTGGGTCGAGGCCGGCTTCGCGGCACAGTGCGTCGCTGTCGAGGCCAAGGGCGTCGAGTTGCTTGCGCAGAGCGCGGGTCCAGCTGGCGAGGGAGGTGGGTTCAATCATGATGATTGGCGCTTCCGGTCAACAGGTTGGCGTTCACGGCTACAGCCCTGCGCAGGTGAGCAGGGCAGGATGCGAACATCAATAACCAGAGGATGGAAGCATGTATGGTACTTCTGCAAGTCCCACGCACCTGAATGCACAGCAACGATCAGCGCATATTCGTGAAGTGGTGCTGGCCCGCGGCACAGAATTGCGTAAACGCTACCCGATTCTTAATCATCAGGACGCCCTTGGCGCGGGTATTCTGGCCTTTGCGCTGGCCGGAATGATCGGCTCGGCGACGCTCTACCTCACCAGTCTGCTCGGCGCACCTGTCGAATGGTCGGTGAACACGTTGTCGGTGCTGCGGGTGATCGATATCGCGGCGGTGGTGATCATCGGTCCGAACGTGTTGCGTACCTTCTGCCTGCACTTTGTCAGCTCGAACATGCACTACTACGGCGACGTGGAACCGGGCAATGTGATCCAGCAGACGCAGATCCTCAACCCGTGGTGGATGTGGCCGTTGCAGACGTTTTGTTTCAACTTCGGCAGTACCCACGGCATCCATCATTTTGTAGTGAAAGAACCGTTCTACCTGCGCCAGATGACTGCGCCGGTGGCGCATAAAGTGATGGTCGAAATGGGCGTGCGCTCTAATGATTTCGGCACGTTTGGGCGGGCGAACCGGTTTGCTCGTAAAGAAGAAGTGGTGGGGGAAAAGGTACAAACCGCCCATGCTTGATGAGTTGTCCTCGAGGGCGTCTTCGCGGGCAAGCCAAGCTTGCACATTAGATTTGTTTATATTCCTTTAAGGTCTTAACAAATAGCTTCTTATTCCTTAGAGGATATAGCTCCGGTCCCTATAATCGGCCACGAACAGACACGTAGCCGGAGGGCTCCCGATGCGCAACGAATCAATTCGCTATCTGATCGTGCCGGGCTGGCAAGGATCGCCAGAAGACCATTGGCAAAGCCATTGGCAGAACAGTTTGCCAAACAGCGCGCGCGTGGAGCAGGCCGACTGGCTGACACCGCGTCGCGAAGATTGGGTCGCGGCGTTGGCCGAGGCGATTGCCGCTGATAGTACGCCGGTGATCCTGATCGCCCACAGCCTGGGTTGCATCACCGTTGCTCATTGGGCTGCACAGGCGCCAGTGAGCTTTTTACGTCAGGTCCGCGGGGCCTTGCTGGTCGCGCCAGCCGATGTCGAACGCCCTGCCTGCGTGCCGGCCTTGCGCAACTTTGCACCAATCCCGACGCACCTGTTGCCGTTCCCCAGCCAAATCGTCAGCTCGGACAACGACAGCGCCGTGAGTGCCGCCCGTGCCCTTGAGCTGGCCCGTAACTGGGGCGCCGAAGCCGGAATTCTGGCGGGTGCCGGCCACATCAATGTGAAGTCCGGCCACCAACGCTGGGAACAGGGCTTCGCCTACCTCTACCGTCTGCAAAATCGCATGGAACAGCATTCCCTGCGTCGCGCTTGAATCTTTTATTTTTTTTACGCCCCCGTCTGCCGGCGGATTTGGGCGGGAGTCTGCCATGAGCCTGCATGAAACCTTCGGTCAGCCGTTGCTGACCTTTCCCGACGCGGAAAAAAGTCCGCTGAGCATTCGCGCCAAGGCGTTGGTATTTGTCGACCCGCGTTCGCGGCAGCTGCGCCAGGAACTGGAGCAATTGGCACCACGTTCGATCTCTGTGCTGATCCGTGGTGAAACCGGCACCGGTAAAGAACTGCTGGCGCGACATATCCACCGTGCCAGCGACCGAGGTGGTCTGTTCGTCTCGGTCAACTGCGGGGCGATCAGCCCGACGTATGCCGATGCCGAGTTGTTCGGCTATGCCGCCGGCAGTTACACAGGGTCGGCCAGCAGTCGGGCCGGCTGGTTCGGTTCCGCCAATGGCGGCACCTTGTACCTGGACGAAATCGGCGACCTGCCGTTGCCGATCCAGAACAAGTTGCTCGCGGCGCTGGAGAATCATGAAGTCACCCGCGTTGGTTCCCAGCAGCCGAGCCCGGTGGATGTGCGGCTGGTGGCGGCCACGAGCATCGACCTGGCTCAGGCGGTGAATGCCGGGAAATTCCACGAGCGGCTTTATCACTACCTCAGCGAAGGCCAGCTGGAACTGCCGGCGTTGCGTGAGCGGGTCGGCGATATCCTGTCGCTGGCCGAGTATTTCCTTGGCATCTACAGCCAGCGCCTGGACCTGCCGGTACCGTTGATCAGCGAAGCGGCGCAGCAGCTGCTGGAACAACACAGCTGGCCGGGCAATACCCGTGAGCTGGAGAACGTCATTCACTTTGCGCTGCTGGTCAGCAGTGGCGACGAAATTTTGCCGGAGCATCTCAATCTGCCGGAAAGCCTGGCGCCGTTGCCGTTGATCGAGCAACAGGTAGGGCGAATTATCAGCGGCGGATCTGCTACGCAATTGGTCACCCTGAAAAGCGCGCTCGAACGGCTTGTGCGGTCCCTGTAGGTTGCGGTGTAGAGCGGTCGACGTCTGTATGAATAAAATGGAATATGAAAGTGAATAAAAGATATTGTTCGGGAATAAAAAAAATCGGTATTGTCCGCTCCACGTCAGCAATAGCATTCCACTGGCACTTCACTTGAAGCCGTCGTCGATGACGACTGTGATTTCCGATAAGGACACTGCATGAAAAAGGTTCTGTTGTTTACCGCATTGGCGGCTGCCCTGACCGCAGGTTTGGCTCAGGCCAACGAGAAACTGGTGGTTGCCGCAACCCCGGTTCCACACGCCGAGATCCTCGAGCTGGTCAAGCCGGCCCTTGCCAAAGAAGGCGTGGATCTGGAAGTCAAAGTCTTCACCGACTACGTACAACCGAACGTGCAGGTCGATCAGAAGCGTCTGGACGCCAACTACTTCCAGACCCTGCCGTACCTGAAAAGCTTCAACGACGGCAAAGGCACTAACCTGGTGACCGTGATTGGCGTTCACGTCGAACCTTTCGGCGGTTACTCGAAGAAAGTCAAAACCCTGGCTGAACTGAAGGACGGCGCGACCATCGCCATCCCGAACGAAGGCAGTAACAGCGGCCGTGCGTTGATCTTGCTGCAGAAGGCCGGTCTGATCGAATTGAAAGACCCGAAAAACGCTCTTGCCACCCCGAAAGACATCGCCAGGAACCCGCACAACTTCAAGTTCAAAGAGCTTGAATCGGCCATGCTGGCGCGTGTGCTGGATCAGGTTGACCTGGACATGATCAACACCAACTACGCGCTGGAAGCTGGTCTGAACCCGGCCAAGGACGCACTGGTCATCGAAGGTGCCGACTCGCCGTATGTGAACTTCCTGGTGGCCCGTCCAGACAACAAGGACAGCGTTGCTATCCAGAAACTCGCCAAGGCGCTGACCAGCCCGGAAGTGAAAGCCTTCATCGCGAAGAAATACAGCGGCGCAGTGCTGCCGGCGTTCTGATTCAGCGCGCGTTCTAGCGCAAAAAACCTTCAAGGTTTCAACGTCGACGGCTGGTACAGCGTCGGCGTTTTTTATTGGGTGCGATTCTTTTAGTGCCAATCGATCGTTCCCACGCTCCTGCGTGGGAATGCCTCACCGGACGCTCTGCGTCTGCTCTTGTGACGCGGAGCGTCACGGGCTGCATTCCCACGCAGAGCGTGGGAACAATCCGGGGCTTGCTGTTACGCCGTGATCAAGCGGTTACCTAGCAGTTCTGCCAGGTAGTCGATGGGTTGATGCTCGTGCAATCTAAGCCTTCTTCACACGAAGGATCAGAGCATGGCGAAGCCCGAAATACTTTTGTGCCGTTACGGCTATGACGCGCTGGACCGGCTGACCGGGCTTGTGCCGTCAGAGCAAGAAGAGGTGCAACGGTTTTATAACATTGAGCATCTGACCACTGAGCTTCAGGGCCCGGCGTCTCGGACGGTATTCCAGCAAGGCACTCAATTGCTCGCTCTACAGCAGCGACAAGGTGATGAGGTCAATAGCCAGTTGCTGGCTACCGATCAGCAACGCTCGGTCTTGCACGCCGTCGATGGGGCTCGGCGCCTGCAAAAGGTCTATACGCCTTACGGCCATCGACGCGCTGAAAGTGGCCTGAGCAGCCTCCTTGGATTCAACGGCGAGCGCCCCGATCCGGTGACCGGGCACTATCTGCTGGGCAACGGGCATCGGGCGTTCAACCCGGTGTTGATGCGTTTCAACAGCCCGGACAGGTTGAGCCCGTTTGGTCGGGGTGGGTTGAATCCGTATGCGTATTGTTTGGGGGATCCGGTTAATCGGAGTGATCCGAACGGACGGTTTTCCATCCTCGGCATCCTCGGGCTCCTTACAAGCGTCGCCAGCCTGGGAAGCTCATCAGTAGCGCTGTTCCCTTCGCTACCCTTCATCGTGTCGACAAAGGCATTGCTTACCGGTGCGACAGGTCGTTTACCTGCGAAATATTCTTTCGGCGCTGTTTCATCCGTTGTTGCCGGAACCACAGGATTATTAGGAACCATGGCAGGAACCGCGAGAGTTATTATCGGGGAGACTGATCCTGACTCGTCTGCACTGGAAGCACTGACATGGATCTCTTTAGGGCTTGGCGTAACCTCATTGTCAGCAAGATTGGGTTCCTACTGGGTGGCCCGCGATCCCAATTCAGTTCCAGCTTTGAAAGATTTCACCGCTTCGCGAGCAACGACTATAAGGCCTGGAAGCCTGGTGCTGAACACGGGCTCAGCAACTCCTGAGCAGTACACGCCTTCAGCTCCCATTTCTACAGGCACACCGACAACACCGCTGGCCTCAGTACCTCCACCCTTACCCATGGCATTGGAAAATCTTTCCAAAACGGAGCTATTCAACTTATGCCGAGGCCAACAAAATCTAGCTCGTAATGCGATTAATACGGCAGTAAAAGACTTGGAAATCGCCGCAGCTCATATTCGCGATGCCCGACGGCAGCTAAAACCTTAGTCTTCGATCCATTTCAATCCGGCCAATGCCACGCCGGTTCATCCAGCATTCCTTGCCCAACGATTTCGGTCTGACCAAAATTCTTCTCCAGCACGATGGAATTGCACTCCGGGTCTTGAGCATCGTGGGTTTCCGGCTGCGTGGCCTGGCAGTTTCCCCGATAGCCTATCAGTCAAGGGTGACAGCGATCCAATGTGGTACAGAGGTAAAGTACACAGGTTCAACCCTGTTCTAAGCTCACAATCGTATCGTCACGTGTCCGCCCGCATCACGCAAAGGAGTCTGCATGGCTGGTCCCGGATTGAAATGGGTCGTTGGCGTGGGTCTCTTTGCCCTATTGACCGCGTGCGGCGATAAAAAACCGGTCGAGCGCGAGCACCCACGGGTGTTTGTGCAAGTCGTGCAGCCTGCCGATTTTGCGGCGTCCGTGACCCTCACCGGCGATGTCCAGGCACGGGTTCAGACCGAGCTGTCGTTTCGTGTCGGCGGCAAGATCATTCAGCGGATGGTTGATGTCGGTGATCGCGTATCCGCCAGACAAGTATTGGCCAGACTCGATCCCAAAGACCTGCAAACCAACGTCGATTCGGCCCAGGCGCAGGTTGTCGCCGAACAGGCGCGGGTCAAGCAGACCAGCGCGGCGTTTGTGCGACAGCAGAAACTCTTGCCCAAGGGCTACACCAGTCGCAGCGAATACGACGCCGCCCAGGCCGCGTTGCGCAGCAGTCAGAGCGCCTTGAGCGCCGCTCAGGCGCAGTTGGCCAACGCCCGCGAGCAACTTGGCTACACCTCGCTGTTCGCCGATGCGCCGGGGGTGATTACTGCGCGTCAGGCCGAAGTCGGGCAGGTGGTGCAAGCCACGGTGCCGATTTTCAGCCTGGCCCGGGACGGCGAGCGAGATGCAGTATTCAACGTCTATGAGTCGCTGTTGGCCGAGCCGCCGACGGACAGAACGGTGGTGGTCAGCCTGCTCGACAACCCGAAGATCAAGGCCACTGGCACGGTCCGTGAAATCACCCCGGCGGTCTCCGCACAGACCGGCACGGTGCAGGTCAAGGTGACCTTGAACGAACTGCCGGCGGGCATGCAGTTGGGCTCGGTGGTCAGCGCCACGGCCAAGCCTCCGGGCAAATCCGCCGTCGAGCTGCCGTGGTCGGCCTTGACCAAAAAACTCAGCGATCCGGCCGTGTGGGTGGTGGCTGACGACGGCAGGGCGCAGTTGCACACGGTCACGGTCTCACGTTACCTGACGGGCAAAGTGATCATCAGCGAGGGGCTGGGTGGTGGTGAAAAAGTCGTGACGGCCGGTGGGCAATTGTTGCACCCCGGGATGTTGGTGGAGATCGTCGCAAGGCCCGGGAAGGGCCCGACCCAACCGCCGGGAGTCCAGCCATGAAGCGCCTGCTTGTGGTGATGTCAGCCAGTGTTTTGCTCGCTGCCTGCTCAAAAAAAGAGCCGCCCCCGGAGCCGGTGCGCCCGGTACTGTCCATTGAGGTCCAAGCGGAGTCGCAAGAAAACCTCGGACGTTTCGCCGGGAGCATTCAGGCGCGCTTTGAAAGCAATATCGGCTTCCGCGTGCCGGGGCGCATAGCTCGGCGCAACGTTGATGTGGGTAGCGAAGTCCAGAAGGGTGCCTTGCTCGCGACCCTCGACCCCACCGATCAACAGAACCAGTTGCGCGCCAGTCAGGGCGATCTGGCACGGATCGAGGCGCAATGGATCAACGCTCAGGCTAACGCCCGGCGACAGCAGGAACTGTTCAACCGTGGGGTCGGCGCCCAGGCGCAACTGGACGCCGCCCAGACCGACCTGAAAACCACCAGCGCATCGTTGGAACAAGCCAAGGCATCAGTCAGCCAGGCCCGCGATCAGCTCAATTACAGTGAACTGCGCGCTGACCACGCGGCCATCGTCACCGCCTGGAATGCCGAAGCCGGGCAGGTGGTCAGCGCCGGTCAGCAAGTGGTGACCCTGGCGCGGCCGGACATCAAGGAGGCGGTGATCGACCTGCCCGCGACCCTGGCCGAACGACTGCCCGCCGACGTGGTGTTCAAAGTGGCTGCGCAGCTCGACCCGGGCATCAACACCACTGCCACCGTGCGCGAGATCGAACCGCAGGCGCAAAGCGCGACTCGCACCCGGCGTGCGCGTTTGACCCTGGCCGAGACACCGCTGGGGTTTCGCTTGGGGACTGCCATCAGCGTGACCCTCAGTTCGGCCATCGAGCCGCGTATCGAATTGCCGCTCAGTGCCTTGCAGGAAGTCGACGGCAAGAGCCGGATCTGGGTCATCGACCCCCAGACGCAAACCGTGTCGCCCCGTGACGTCACGCTTGTCAGCCGTGACGACAGCACGGTCGTCCTGGCAACTGGCGTCAAGGCCGGTGAGCGGGTGGTCAGCGCCGGTGTGAACAGCCTCAAGCCGGGGCAGAAAGTCAAAATCGATGAGGAAAGCCCGCGATGAAAGGGAGTTTCAACTTATCCGAATGGGCCCTCAAACATCAGTCCTTTATCTGGTACCTGATGTTCGTCGCGTTGCTGATGGGCGTCTTCTCGTACATAAACCTGGGCCGCGAGGAAGACCCCTCGTTCACCATCAAAACCATGGTGATACAGACCCGTTGGCCTGGCGCGACCCAGGAAGAAACCCTCAAGCAGGTCACTGACCGCATCGAGAAAAAACTCGAAGAACTCGACTCTCTCGACTATGTGAAGAGCTACACCCGACCCGGCGAGTCGACTGTGTTTGTGTTCCTGCGCGACACCACCAGCGGCAAGGACATCCCGGAAATCTGGTACCAGGTGCGCAAGAAGATCAACGACACTCGCGGTGATTTCCCGCAGGGGTTACAGGGGCCTGGGTTCAACGATGAGTTTGGCGATGTCTACGGCTCGGTGTACGCCTTCACCGCCGACGGTCTGACGATGCGCCAGTTGCGCGACTACGTGGAACAGGTCCGAGCCGAGATTCGTGAAGTGCCGAACCTGGGCAAAGTCCAGATGATTGGCGAGCAGGACGAAGTGCTCTACCTGAACTTCTCTACACGCAAACTCGCAGCCCTCGGTATCGATCAGCGCCAGGTGGTGCAAAGCCTGCAAGCGCAAAACGCTGTGACTCCAGCCGGGGTGATCGAGGCCGGTCCTGAACGCATTTCGGTGCGCACCTCGGGGCAGTTCGCTTCGGAGAAAGACCTGGCCAACGTCAATCTGCGGCTCAATGACCGCTTCTATCGGTTGGCCGACGTCGCCGAGATCAGCCGCGGCTACGTCGACCCGGCGACGCCGATGTTCCGTTTCAACGGTCAGCCGGCCATCGGTCTGGCCATCGCCATGAAAAAGGGCGGCAATATTCAGGCCTTCGGCAAGGCCCTGCATCAACGTATGGACGACCTCACTGCCGACCTGCCGGTGGGTATAGGCGTACACAAGGTTTCCGATCAGGCCGAAGTGGTGGACGAGGCGATCGGTGGCTTTACCAGCGCCTTGTTCGAAGCCGTGGTGATCGTGCTGATCGTCAGTTTCATCAGCCTCGGCGTGCGCGCCGGACTGGTCGTGGCCTGCTCTATTCCGCTGGTGCTGGCGATGGTCTTTGTCTTCATGGAATACAGCGGTATCACCATGCAGCGGATTTCCCTCGGCGCCTTGATCATCGCCCTCGGCCTGCTGGTGGACGACGCGATGATTACTGTCGAGATGATGGTTACGCGTCTGGAAAAAGGCGAGTCCAAGGAAGACGCGGCGACCTTTGCCTATACCTCGACCGCATTCCCGATGCTCACCGGCACCCTGGTGACCGTGGCCGGCTTCGTGCCCATCGGTTTGAACGCCAGCTCCGCCGGGGAATACACCTTCACCCTGTTCGCGGTCATCGCCGTGGCGATGCTGTTGTCGTGGATTGTCGCGGTATTGTTCGCCCCGGTTATTGGCCTGCACATCCTCAGCACCGAGGTCAAACCCCACTCTGAAGAACCAGGGCGCATCGGCCGCGCCTTCAACGGCGGGCTGCTGTGGTGCATGCGCAATCGCTGGTGGGCGATTAGCCTCACCGTGCTGCTGTTCGTGCTCGCGGTGTTCTCCATGCGCTTTGTGCAGAACCAGTTCTTCCCGTCTTCGGACCGGCCGGAAATTCTTGTCGACCTGAACCTGCCGCAAAACGCCTCGATCAACGAAACCCGTCTGGCGGTAGACCGCCTCGAAGCGACCTTAAAAGACGACCCGGACATCGTCCGCTGGAGCTCCTACATCGGCGAGGGCGCGATTCGTTTCTACCTGCCCCTCGACCAGCAATTGCAGAACCCCTACTACGCGCAATTGGTGATCGTCAGCAAAGGCCTGAAAGAGCGCGCTGCGCTGACGCAACGCCTGAAAAAACGCCTGCGCGAAGATTTCGTCGGTATTGGCAGTTTTGTTCAAGCGCTGGAAATGGGCCCGCCGGTGGGCCGGCCGATCCAGTATCGGGTCAGCGGCAAAGACATCGACCAGGTGCGCAAACACGCCATTGATCTGGCGACCATGCTCGACAACAACTCGCACATCGGCGAGATGATTTATGACTGGAACGAACCGGGCAAAGTCCTGCGCATCGACATCGCCCAGGACAAGGCGCGGCAGCTGGGGTTGTCGTCGGATGATGTGGCGAAGTTGATGAACAGCATCGTCAGCGGCTCGAAGGTGACTCAGGTGCATGACGACATCTACCTGATCAACGTGGTCGGTCGTGCCATAGATGCCGAACGTGGTACGCCGGAAACCCTGCAAAATCTGCAGATTGTCACCCCGGGCGGCACCTCGATTCCGCTGCTGGCGTTCGCCAGCGTGCGTTATGAGCTTGAGCAGCCATTGGTCTGGCGCCGCGACCGTAAACCGACCATCACCATCAAGGCCGCAGTGCGCGACGAGATTCAGCCGACGGATCTGGTCAAACAGTTGAAACCTGATATCGACAAATTCGCCGCCGCGTTGCCAGTCGGCTATTCGGTCGCGACCGGCGGTACGGTAGAGGCAAGCAGCAAGGCCCAGGGGCCGATTGCCAAAGTCGTGCCGCTGATGCTGTTCCTGATGGCGACCTTCCTGATGATCCAGCTGCACAGCGTGCAGAAGCTGTTCCTGGTGGCCAGCGTCGCGCCGCTGGGGCTGATCGGCGTGGTCCTGGCGCTGATCCCCACGGGCACGCCCATGGGCTTTGTGGCGATCCTCGGGATCCTCGCGTTGATCGGTATCATCATCCGCAACTCGGTGATCCTGGTAACCCAGATCGAGGAGTATGAACGTGATGGCTATGCCCCGTGGGACGCCGTGGTGCAAGCCACCGAACACCGCCGCCGACCGATTCTGCTCACCGCCGCAGCCGCCAGTATGGGGATGATCCCTATCGCCCGCGAAGTGTTCTGGGGCCCGATGGCCTACGCGATGATCGGCGGCATCATCATCGCGACACTGCTGACGTTGTTGTTCCTGCCGGCGCTGTATGTGGCCTGGTACAAGATCAAGGAGCCGAAGAAGGTGGTGGCCTGAAGAGATTTTGATCGTTCCCACGCGCAGCAAAGGAATGCCGCCATGAAGGCTCTGCGTCCGATCCTGTCGAATCAGGCTTTGCGCCAGACACTCGCCAGCCACGGCTGTTGCTCGCGCGGTAGTCCCGCCGGCCGATAGTAATGCTCCAGCTCGACAAATCCTGCGTCATTCAACAACCTGCACCACGACTCCAGATCGTGATACGCGCCATAACGCGGGCCATTCCAGCCTTCCTGGTTTTCCCCGCGTGGGTTGGAGCTGAACAGCACGCCGCCGGGTTTCAACGTCGCGTGCAGTTGCTTCAGAATCCGAGGTAATTCCTGCCCGGGAATATGAAACAGCGCTGCGTTGGCAAAGATCCCGTCGAAACGCTCGACAGGCAGGTCGAGCTTGAGAAAGTCTTGCTGCCAGACCTCGCAACCGCTGTCTTCGCGAGCCATCTGCGCAAAACGTTCCGAGCCGTCGAGGCCGATAGCAATGTGACCCATACGCTTAAACGTTTGCAGATCGCGTCCCGGGCCACAACCGAAGTCGAGAATCGTGAACGGTGCTTCGCCCTGAATATGCCGCAACAGCGCGGCGATGTTCTGGCTGACGTCGTGGTCGCGAGTGCCTTCGCGGAAGCTCTCTGCTACCTCGTTGTAGTGGCCCAGAGTGGTGGAAGTAATCTGATCGAGGTCGGTCGGGGCGAGTTTCATGGACGTCCGCGCAGGCGAGGGTGAGTTCGCCAAATATACCTCATGGTTCAGTCGACCGCTGGCGCGGTCAATCGCGAGCAATCGAGCTTCGACCGGCTGCTCCTACAGGTGTACCCGATCACTTGTAGGAGCGAGCTTGCTCGCGATAGCGGCTGAACGGTCGCCGAAGATTTCAGATTGATGCGGCGTTACTGCGAGGTCCCAGGTGCTCGATGGACTGGTCGACCATGGCTTTAGCGATTTCGAGCAGATGCCACACGGCGAAGACCATGGCGCGTTCGGTGCCTTTGAGGTGATCCCCGCACTCGTAAGCCGTGACCGATGCACAGCGCAGCAAGTCGGCGGTGTAGAGCATCGAATCTTCGAAACTCACATCCTTGCTGACGTTGTAAAACCGCAGTTCGTCAGACGCGGATGGGTTGGCATCGGGCAGGTAGTAATCCAGGGCGCGATACAGCGCGGCACGGTCCTTGAGCAGGTCGCGGGTGAAGGCGTTGTCCATTGAAGGGGTGACGGGTGGAACGGGTGGGTCGGGGGTGATTTTGTCCATGGTGTAGCTCCTATATCGTTAATGGAGCTGCAACCCAACACTTGCACGCGAAAGGGTGGCAGCTGTGCGCAGGTGTGCAAGACCGAGGATATAGGACTCGGCAGACCCGAAGGTCTCCCACGCACAGCCACCATTGAACGATTCCACGGGCGAAAAAAATCGCCGCAAACGAAGAGTGGCTGATGCGCTATATCACTCGGACTTGCACGTCCGGTCACCGAATTGGCGATGACGGAGCGAAGGCTAGCCGCCCGATGTGATAGGCGCAAGGCCGCAGGATTTTCTAGGAAACGTCCTGCAAATGAAAGGGATTTGCCTTGCAGGCCATTGAAAACCACGAGTGCTGCGCACTCGATCGCGAGCAATCGAGCGTCGACCGGCTGCTCCTACAGGGACCGTGTTTG
The DNA here is from genome assembly GCF_059420325.1 of Pseudomonas sp. GW821-FHT04C07. Lineage (NCBI taxonomy): Bacteria > Pseudomonadati > Pseudomonadota > Gammaproteobacteria > Pseudomonadales > Pseudomonadaceae > Pseudomonas > Pseudomonas sp. GW821-FHT04C07. The sequence continues at coordinate 180,057 of NZ_JBWKTM010000012.1, read as the reverse complement.
ATCGTTCCCACGCTCCGCGTGGGAATGCAGCCCGTGACGCTCCGCGTCACAAGAGCGGACGCCGAGCGTCCATTCAGGCATTCCCACGCGGAGCGTGGGAACGATCCTGGTTGGTGAGTTCAGCGCTTGTTCAATCTGCGCGCCAGCCGATCTCCGCCCAGCTGAATCACCGCCACCAGAATCACCAACAGTACAATTACAGTGAGCATGATCTGGCTATCAAACCGCTGATATCCATACCGATAAGCAATATCGCCCAAGCCTCCTGCACCAATCGCTCCGGCCATGGCCGATGAGTTGATCATGGTCACCAGGGTGATGGTGAAACCGCCGATGATCCCTGGCAGCGCTTCCGGCAACAGCACGTGCCAGACAATGTGCCAGCGCCGGCAACCCATGGCCTGGGCGGCCTCGATCAGGCCGTGGTCGACTTCGCGCAAACTGACTTCGGCGATGCGCGCGAAGAACGGCGTGGCGGCGATGGTCAGCGGTACCACCGCCGCCCACACGCCATACGTGGTGCCAACGATCAGTCGGGTGAAGGGAATCAGCGCGACCATCAGAATCAAAAACGGAATCGAGCGGAACAGATTGACGAAGGCACCCAGCGCCCGATTCAGCATGGGCGCTTCATAGATTTCACCTTTGGAACTGGTGACCAGAATCACTGCCAGCGGAATACCCGCCAGCAGCGCGATCAGCGACGACACGCCGACCATCAGGAACGTGTCGATGACGCCTTGAAGTAAACGTTCAAACCACATAGCCCAGCACCTCGACCTGTTGTGCCCATTGCCTGGCACGCTGGCGCAACTCTGCCGCGCCGTGAGACGAGTTCGTCACCGCCAACAGCAGCTCGCCCAACGCGTGTCCTTGAATCCGCTCCACACCGCCCTGCAGCAGACGCACCCGGCCGCCGAGGGCGCTGAACAAGGCCGCCAGATCCGGTTCGTCAGCCGTGCTACCGGTGAATTGCAGGCGCAGCACTACGGCGGCTTGCGATGACTGCGGTTGCGCTTGCAGGCGGTTTTTCAGTTCATCCGGCAAGCCGTGTTGCAACGGCGCGAGCAAGGTTTTACTGACCTCGTGCTGCGGGTTGCCAAAGACTTCCCAGACCGGCCCTTGCTCGACAATTCGTCCGTGTTCGAGCACCACCACTCGATCACAGATATCGCGGATGACCGCCATTTCATGGGTGATCAGAATGATGGTCAGGCCGAGCCGGTGATTGATCTCGCGCAGCAGGCCGAGGATCGATTGAGTGGTCTGCGGGTCCAGCGCCGACGTGGCTTCGTCACAGAGCAGAATCGCCGGGTCATGGACCAGTGCCCGGGCGATCCCTACGCGCTGTTTTTGCCCACCGGAAAGCTGCGCCGGATAGGCTTTGTGCTTGTCGTGCAGGCCCACCAGTTCCAGCAATTCGCGGACTTTTTGCTCGCGTTGTTCCTTGGCTACGCCTGCGACCTTGAGTGGCAACTCGATGTTCTGCCAAACAGTCTTGGCCGACATCAGATTGAAGTGCTGAAAGATCATGCCGATGCGTCGCCTCAGCGCCACCAGACGGTCTTCATCGAACTCACCGATGTCCACCTGATCGATCAGCACCCGGCCCGAACTTGGCTGCTCCAGACGGTTGATGGTGCGGATCAGCGACGACTTGCCGGCACCGCTGCGGCCAATGATGCCGAACACTTCGCCGCGCTGGATGGCCAGATCGATGCCGTGCAAAGCGTTGACCGGGCCATGTTGGCCTTCGTAGGTTTTGCCCAGGCCGATAAAGCGCACGTGAGCACGGTTCAGCTCTGGGTGCAGCTCCGTTTTTTCCGCGCTGCGCGGTGGCGGGTCATCCTGTCTGCGTTGGGCGGTTGCTGTGCTCATGCTTAACCTTCCCAGCCGGCTTGGTAGAGCTTGCCGTGCGCTTTGTCCAAGGCCGCGCGCACGGCAGGCGAATGCTGGTAAATGTCGACGAACTTGATCAGCCGCGGATCGGTTTTGCTCTTGGGCTGGATCACGAACTGGATCACATATTCCTTGTGATCCAGGCCGTCAAACAGCAAGGCAGACTCGGCATTGAAGGTTTTCGCCAGGCGAATATAGGCCGGGTATCCCTGCACCAGATCGGCGTCGTCATAGGCACGCACCAGTTGCACGGCTTCGACCTGAAGGATTTTCAGTTTCTTCGGGTTGGCGATGATGTCGTCTTCGGTGGCCTTGTAGCCGACTCCGGGTTTGAGGGTGATTAGCCCGGCTTTGGCCAGCAGTTGCAAGCCGCGCCCGCTGTTGATCGGGTCGTTGGCAATGGCAACGCTGGCGCCTTGTGGCAGCTCGTCGAAGCTTTTGTATTTCTTCGAGTAGAGGCCGACGTTGTTGATGATCCCAGGGGCGAAGGGCACCAGGTCAAAGCCCGCGGCGGCTTTGGCGTTTTCCAGGAACGGGATGTGCTGGAAATAGTTCACATCAATATCGCCAGAGGCAAGGCTGACGTTGGGTGCGATCCAGTCGCTGAATTCCACCAGCTCGACTTTCAGGCCTTGCTTACCGGCCTCGAAGACGGCGGCTTCCAGTGGAATGGCGAACGCGGCGGTGGTGCCGACTTTTAGCGGCGCGTCGCTGGCAAAAGCCACCGAGCTGAAGAGTCCGAGGGCGAGGGCCAGTGCTTTGACTGGATGAGTGAGGACTTTGTTTTTCATGATGGGTTTCCAGTCAGTAATCAGTTTTTGAATTGGTTGATCGTTCCCACGCTCCGCGTGGGAATGCCTCACTGGACGCTCTGCGTCCGCTCTTTTGACGCAGAGCGTCACGGGCTGCATTCGCACGCCCAGCGTGGGAACGATCAGGCTTGTCGGTAGTAGGCACCGGTGTGTTGCACAGGCAAATGCGCCTTCCCGTGAAACAGCTTTTCTCGCAGGCTCCCGGTGTCATAGGCAGTCTTGTACGACCCCCTGCGCTGCAACTCGGGGATCACCAGTTCGATGAAGTCGACATAGCTTTCCGGGGTGACGATGCGGGTCAGGTTGAAGCCGTCCAGACCGGTTTCGGCGATCCAGGATTCGAGCTCGTCGGCGACCTGTTCTGGCGAGCCGACCAAGGTGATGTAGCGCCCGCCCAAGGCGTGTTGTTCAAGCAATTTGCGTCGGGTCCAGTCGTTGTTTTGCAGGGTCTTGGTGGCGGACTGGATGGCGTTGCTTTTCACGTACTGGATCGGTTCATCCAGCTCGTATTCGGCGAAGTCGATGCCCGTGGAACTGGCGAAATGCGCGACACCGGCCTCGGCACTGGCGTAGCTCAGGTATTCGGCCTGCTTGTTCCAGGCAAGCTCGCTGGTTTCGCCGACGATCACGTTCAACCCCATGAACACCTTGATGTCTTCCGGGTTGCGGCCGGCCCGGGCGGCACTGGCGCGGACCTTATCCACTTGCACCTTGGTCGACGCCTTGTTCTGCCCGCTGATAAACACGCATTCGGCATGCTGCCCGGCGAACTGCAAGCCGCGATCCGAGCTACCGGCCTGGAACAGCACCGGCGTGCGTTGCGGCGAAGGCTCGCAAAGATGGTAGCCCTCGACCTGATAGAACTCGCCGTGGTGCCGGACTTTGTGGACCTTTTCCGGCTGCGCATAGATTCGTTGCTGCGGGTCATTGAGCACCGCGTCGTTTTCCCAACTGCCTTCCCAGAGTTTGTAGAGCACTTGCAGGTATTCATCGGCCTGGTTGTAACGTTGGTCATGTTCGACCTGCTCGCTCAGGCCCATGGCCTTGGCGGCGCTGTCGAGGTAGCCGGTGACGATGTTCCAGCCGACCCGACCACGGCTCAAGTGATCGAGTGTCGACATGCGTCGGGCGAACAGATACGGCGGTTCACAGGTCAGGTTGGCGGTCAGGCCGAAGCCGAGGTTTTTCGTCACTGCGGCCATAGCCGAGACCAGCAGCAATGGGTCGTTGACCGGCAATTGGATCGACTCTTTGAGCGGCACGTTCGCCGAGTTTTGATACACGTCATAGACACCGACAATATCGGCAATGAACAACCCATCGAACAATCCGCGTTCCAGTAGTTGCGCCAGTTCGGTCCAGTATTCGATGGTTTTGTATTGGGTCGAATTGTCCCGCGGATGGGTCCACAGACCGTGGTTGATGTGCCCGATGCAATTCATGTTGAAGGCATTGAGCAGGATCTTCTTCTTGCTCATCAGATGGTCCCCCGCAGCGGCGGATTTTCATCGTTGAGGTAGTAATTACCGATGGCGTGGTATTTCCAGCGTACGGGGTCGTGCAGGGTGTGTACCCGCGCGTTGCGCCAGTGGCGGTCCAGGCCGTGCTCGGCCAGGGTTGCCTGGCTGCCGGCCAGTTCGAACAAGGTGCTGCCGGCTGCCAGGGAAATTTCGGTGCTGATGGCGCGGGCTTCGGCGATGGCAATGGATGCTGTGGCGACGGTTTGGGCGTTGGTTTCGGCTTGCGCCTTATCAAGTACTTCGCCGGCGCGCTCCAGCAGTGCCTCGGCGGCGTGCAGGCGAATGCTTAAGTGGCCGAAGCTCTTGAGGGTCAGTGGGTCTTCAGTGGCTTTGTCATTGCCCGAATCAATCCACGGCCGGGTTTTGGTTCGCACAAAGTGCAGCGCGTCTTCATAAGCGGCACGGGCGATGCCGGTGTCGATGGCCGCGTGGAGAATCTGTGCCAGCGGGCCGACTGGAGTCGGGCGCTCGAAGGCGCTCTGAAACGCGATCACATCCTCGGCCGCGACATACACGTTATCGAACACCACCGAGCCGCTGCCGGTGGTGCGTTGGCCGAAGCCGCTCCAGTCGTCGATCACGGTCAGGCCCTGGCTGTCGCGCGGCACAAAGGCCAGTTGCTGGACGCCGTTTTCATCCACCACGGAGGTCGGAATTCGCTGGGCGTAAATGGCGCCGGTGGCGTAAAACTTACGCCCATTAATGCGATAACCCTCGCCGTCGCGGTTCAGGCTGGTGACGCGGTCATGGGCGGTTTTAGTGCCCAGTTCTGCAAGCGCATTGCCAAAACGCTGGCCAGCCAGTACTTCGGCGTAGAGACGTTTTTGCTGCTCGGGACTGCCGTTTACCCGCAGCACTTCGAGGGCATAAAAATGGTTCTGCGGAATCTGCCCCAGAGACGCATCGGCTTGGGCGATCAAGGCAATGACCTTGGCCAGGGTGATATTGGATACGCCAGCACCGCCGTAGGCTTTCGGCACGCTGATACCCCACAGACCAGAGCGCGAAAACACCTCCAGTTCCGCAAGCGGCAGCCGGCGCTCGCGATCACGCCATACGCTGTCGCGTTTGAAGTCTTCGGCCAGGTCGCTGGCGACGATCAGGGCTTGTTCGTCGCTGGTTATGACCGCGACGTGTTGAGAAAGAGTCATGTGTTTCTCCAGAGATCTGCTCAATAGTGTTCTGGTCGTCAGATCCAGGAGTGCCGGGCCGGCAATGTTCCGTTCAAGTGATAGGCGCCGACGGCGTGATATTTCCAGCGCACCGGGTCGTGAAGGGTGTGTACGCGTGCGTTGCGCCAGTGGCGGTCCAGGTTGAATTCGGCGAGGGTCGCGCGGCTGCCGGCCAGTTCGAAAAGCTTTTCGCTGGCCAGCAGCGAAATTTCGGTGGTCAGCACTTTGGCTTCGGCCACGGCGATTGAGGCGCGGGCGGCGGACTCTGCGGTGACCGGCGCGGCGCGGACCTGATCCAGCACTTGCCCGGCTTTGCGCAGCAATGCTTCGGCGGCATGCAGTTCGATTTTCAGTTTGCCGATGTCGGCGATCACGTAGAGGTCATCACTGGCGCGCTCGACCTTGGCATCGATCCACGGCCGGGCACGTTCACGGACAAAACGAATGCTGTCGTCGATCGCCCCACGGGCAATGCCAGCATCGATGGCCGCCTGAATCAATTGCGACACGGCGCCCTGAATATTCGGGACTTCGGTCAACCGCCAGTTATCCACAACCAGCTCGGCTTCGACGGGGACGTTATTGAGCAGCACGGTGCCGCTGGCGGTGGTCCGCTGACCAAAGCCTGACCAGTCATCGACGACGCGCAGGCCCGGCGTGCCACGGCGGACAAATGCCATGACTTGCTTGCCTTCATCGTTCAGCGCTTTGACGGTAATCCAGTGGGCGAACAAGGCGCCGGTGGAGTAGAACTTCTGACCGCTGATGACGAAACCGTCACCTCCGGCGGTGATCCGCGCTTTGAGTTCAAGGGTGTTTTTGGTGCCGCGCTCAGGCCCTGCATTGCCGATTCGCCAGCCCTGGAGCACGCTTTGGAACAGCTGTTCTTTTTGCCGCTCGGTGGCGCTGTCCAATAGCACATTGAGAATGCCGAACTGGTTTTGCGGGATCTGTCCCAAGGCCGGGTCGGCCGCGGAAATGATTGCGAACACTTCAGCCAGGGTGACGAATGAAACCTGCGGGCCGCCGAACTCACGGGGAATGGAAATACTGCCCAGGCCGCTGCGGGTGAACTGCTCGATTTCCGACCACGGTAACTTGCGCTGCTGGTCGCGCCGCGAAGCTTGCAGGCGGGCGATGTCAGCGAGTTCATGGGCGGCTTTCAGCGCTTCGGCGTCGTTACGCAAGATCCGTGCGGGCAACAACAGCGGGGCGATGTCCAGATCACTCTGGAGGGATGCATCTGCCAAATTAGACATCAGTGCCGCTCCTTGGCTGCAAGCAATGCCCTGGCGATCTGCACTCGGGTGATTGTGTTCCTGACCATACCTACCTCACATCTCATGGAAATGCCGCGAAAACTGCGGCGAAATCAAAAACAAGAAGGTCCGGTGGTCCGGTTTATATACCCTAATCGCGTATAAAAAATTAATAAACTAACTTTTAGGAATATACATAGAAAGTCTATCATCAGCGCCCCGCCTCTGAAGCCGCAGCCTCAGAGCGGGCCGGGGTGTGAGCTCAGCGGCGTCTGGTTTCGGCGGCTTTAAGCACTGTCCTTACCGGCACTTTGCTGTATGGGTTAGTACAACCGATTTTCAATTTGCGGGCCGGCGCCCAGCGCGAGTTATTACCTACCCGGTCGAGAATGCAGTAGGTGATTTCCAGTTGATTGTCTTCCCCTGCCTCCAGAATGACTGCCGGTGGCACCCAGACGTTGATCGGTTTGCCGACCTCGTCGGCTTTGACCTTGGGCAGGTCCATGCGCACGTCACCCCAACGCAGGGTGATCTCATCCTCGGCGGCCATGTTCAGGTAAGGCTCGATGGTCAGGGGCACGCCACGTTTGATCTGGCTGGGGTTGACTCCCTGGCGGCGGATCGGCTTGGGGATGCCCAGCGGTTCAAGGCACTGGTTTTCCTCGCCACAGACCTGCGACGGCTGGCCGCCCGGGCAGTCGAGTTTGACCTGGACCCTGGTTGCCGCTGATAGCGCGGGACCGCGTCCTATCTGCATGACCCGATAATGAATCGACGCCGTTCCGCTGCGGATGAAGCTTTCCGGCACTCTCAGGCTGAGGGGTTCGCTGACGTCGGCTTGCGACAGTTGGCGAGACGCCACATAGCAGCCGTCCCAGAACAATTCGATGAGGTCGCCTTCGTCCATGCCCGCGTAGGGCTGTATATCGACCAGCAGATGAGCCGCGGCGATGACGCCTATGCCGTGTGTAAGATTGTGCGCCAGAGACGGAGCGCCAAGTTCTGGTTTTGCCGAGGTACGTGTCATGTCGTGCTCCTTGAAAGCGTGCTGCGAAATCCGTTTCGGGCAAGAACACAGCTTAAGTGTCAAACCTTTACCTGTATCACGCCACGCAAGTAACAAAGTGATAAGCCTATTAATTTTTAAGTTCAGAGCAGGTAATTGGCCCTGATATGTTTTTTTAGCTAAGGGGGCGGAAGAGTTTGTGTCAAGCCGATGGGTAAGCAAACTTATCGATCTGCACTTATTCAGAAAATCCCTACATGCAATTGGCATTTTAGTGCGTATTCCAAATGATTTTTACCCAGAAGGCTATGGTGTAAAGGCGTCGCAATGCCGGGCGATAAAGCCGGACAAACGGCAGTCATGATTGTTATGGTTTTTTGCTGAGTGTGTGTAGCCGGAGATGTGTTTGCGGGCAGCATACAATTATTAACGGTGCTGCCGAGCGGCCCATATGATTGGGGTGGGGGCGTTGTTGATTAATAAGAGTTCAGTAAGCGCTGCTTTCCTTTATGCGGCGCGACTGGGCACCTGGGGCTGAAGCAACCTAACTATCTGAAAATGAAGTGGCGAGGGAAGAGGGTAAAACTAAAAAACAAACGTGTTACAGCGAGATTCGCTCCATCCTTGGGGCGAGTTATTGGGTCCGATAATTAAATATCGACGGTCAGAAACTTGCTGAGAAACTGCCGGGTGCGTGCTTCTTTCGGATTGGCGAACAACGCTTTGGCTTCTCCTTGCTCGACGATCACACCTTTGTCGAAAAACACCACACGGTTGGCCACATCCCGGGCAAAGCTCATTTCGTGGGTGACGATCACCATGGTGCGTTTCTCTTCGGCCAGGCTACGGATGGTCGCCAGTACTTCGCCAACCAGTTCCGGGTCCAGGGCTGAGGTGGGCTCATCGAACAGGATCACCTCCGGCTCCATAGCCAGCGCCCGGGCAATCGCGACACGCTGTTGCTGCCCACCGGAAAGCCGGCGCGGGTAAGCGTCTTCCTTACCAGCCAGACCCACCTTGGCCAGCAACGAGCGGCCCAAAGCGATTGCTTTGTCCCTGGGCATTTTTTTAACCACCAGCGGGCCTTCGATAACGTTTTCCAGCGCCGTGCGATGGGGGAACAGGTTGAAGTTCTGGAACACGAAACCTACGTGCTGGCGCAACCTGCGCACCAGGCTCTGCTGCTGGTTCAACGGACGGCTGCCATCAATTTCGATATCGCCGACCTTGATCCGGCCACTGCTGGGTTCTTCGAGAAAGTTCAGGCAGCGCAGGAAGGTCGTTTTGCCCGACCCGCTGGGCCCGATAATTGCGACTACCTCACCCTCCTCGACCCGTAGGTCGATGCCGTTGAGGACCGTCTGACCTTTGAATTGCTTCGTCAGTTTTTCAACCACAATCATGCGTTCAAGACTCCTGGTCGTGCCGATTGACCCGCTCTTCCAGACGGTTCTGCAGGTGCGCGAGCAGGCTGGCCAGAATCCAGTAGATCAGTGCGGCGGCAAGATACATGGTGAAAATTTCGAAGGTTCGGGCGGTGATCAGCTGCGCCTGACGGAACAACTCCGGTACTTGAATGGTGGCTGCCAGTGCGGTGTCCTTGACCAGCGAAATAAAGCTGTTGCCCAGTGGCGGCAGAGCGGTGCGCGCCGCTTGCGGCAGGATCGCCCGACGCAAGGTTTGCGCACGCGTCATGCCGATACTGGCGGCAGCTTCCCACTGGCCGCGTTCGATCGAGCTGATCGCGGCACGAAGGATTTCGCAGGCATAGGCGGCCATGTTCAGCGAGAAGCCGATCAACGCGGCCGGCAGCGGGTCAAGTTCGATACCCAATTGCGGCAAGCCGTAATAGATCACGAACAATTGCACCAGCAGCGGTGTGCCGCGAAAGAAAGACACATAGACGCGGGCAATCCAGCTCACCAGCTTGAAGCGCGAAAGGCGCATCAAGGCCAGGCCGAACCCCAGTAACAGGCCGAAAAACATCCCGCCCAGACTGAGAAATACCGTGTAATACGCGCCCTTGATCAGAAAGGGCGCGGAGTCCAGCGCAAGCTGCAGCGCCGCCTGGAGCTGCGGGAAGTGCAGTGCTTCCATTATTGAGTGACGTCAGCGTTGAAGTATTTTTCCGAGATTTTTTTCAACGTGCCGTCTGCGCGCAGTTTCTCGATGGCTTTGTTGACGGCGGCCAGCAGTTCAGGCTCGCCTTTGCGCAACGCGATACCGGCTTCCTGACGGGAGAAGGGTTCGCCGGAGACTGCGGTGTCCTTGGCCTTGCCGACCAACTCAAGGGCTGCCAGACGGTCCACCAGAATGGCGTCGATGCGGCCTACGCGCAGGTCCTGGTACTTGGTCGGATCATCATCATAGGTTTTGATGATGGCTTGTGGAACGTTGTCCTTGAGCCATTGCTCGTAGTTGGTGCCAAGGCCCACACCGACCTTCTTGCCGGCCAGGTCAGCGGAGGTCTTGATAGTACCTTCGTTCTTTTTCAGGGTCAGGGCCTGAATCCCGGAGATGGTGTAGGGCGTGGAGAAGTCGTACTTTTTCTTGCGCTCTTCGGAGATGGTCACCTGGTTGATCACGGCGTCCAGACGCTTGGATTCCAGCGCTGCGAGGATGCCGTCCCATTTGGTCGGCTGCAGTTTGACCTTCACGCCCAGCTCTTTGGCCAGCGCCTCGGAGAACTCTACTTCGAAGCCGGCCAGCTTGCCGTTTTCATCGACGAAGCTGAACGGAGGATAGGTGCCTTCAAGGCCGACGTTGATCACGCCGGCATCCTTGATTTTTTGCAGTTGCTCACCGGCAACCGCTTGCCCCAACAGACCGGCACCCAGTGCCAGGCCCAGCGAGCCGATAAGCAGACTTCGACGTAGTGCGGAAAAATTCATGACAAGCCCCTATGTTTTCTTATGAAGATGCATTTGGAAAAGAAGGCAAATTTCAGGATCTGGACGACTGCAGCATCCTGCCTGAAAGCAGCCTATGCGTCTTTCGGCATATTCGCCTACAGAGCGACTATATGGCGGTTTTTTTAGATTGGAAAATAATAAAAATTAATGTTGTTATTCTTTTATTTTGATTAAAAAGTTCGTATTGATCATTCCCACGCTCGCGCGTGGGAATGCCTCCATGGATGCTGCGCGTCCAAGTGACACAGAGCGTCGCAGGCTGCATTCCTACGCAGAGCTTGAGGAGGAACGATCAATCCCTAGGCGAGCGTGTTCGCATACGCAAACAACGCCGGCGCCCCGCCGGTGTGCAGGAATATGATCGGGCCGTCATCAAAACGCTGGCGGCCGATACCGTCGAGCAATCCAGCCATGGCCTTGCCGGTGTACACCGGATCCAGTAATAAACCTTCCTGGCTCGCCACCAGCTTGATCGCCGCCAGCGTGCCGGCGTTTGGCTCGCCATAGCGCGGAGCGAAATATTCGTCCCACAGTTCAACCTTGAAGCTCGCCGGCAAACTCACACCGAGCAGCTCGGCGGTGCGTTCGGCCAGGCCTTGAACCTTCGGCCGCTGGGCTTCATCGCTGCGGGAAACCGTGACGCCCACCACAGGTAAATCCGGCAGTACTTCGCTCAGCGCTAGCGCCAGGCCGCTATGAGTCCCGGCACTGCCAGAGGCTAGCACCACGGCGGCGAACTTCAGGCCGGTGTCCTCGATCTGTCCGGCCAGTTCCAGGCCGGCCCGTACATAACCCAAAGCCCCCAAGGCGTTGGAGCCGCCAATCGGCACCAGATACGGTTTTTTGCCGTTGGACCGCAAGCGGTCGGCGAGGGCGTGCAGCTGATCGTCGGCGTTGTCCAGGTTGTCCACCAACTCGACCTTGGCATCGAACAAATCCAGCAGCAGGCGATTGCCGTTAGCCAGATAGTTGCTGTCGTGGGTGCCGATAGGGTTTTCCAGCAGCGCGACGCAACCAAGACCCAGCCTGGCGGCCAGCGCGGCGGTCTGGCGCACATGGTTGGACTGGATGGCGCCGGCGGTGATCAGCGTATCGGCACCGGCGGCCAGCGCATCGGCCGCCAGGTATTCGAGCTTGCGCAGCTTGTTGCCGCCCAGCGCCAGCGGTGTGGTGTCATCGCGTTTGACATAGATATCGCGACCCAGCCAGGTCGACAGGCGTTCGAGTTTTTCGAGCGCGGTGGCATTGCCAAGGAGTTCCAGACGATTGAAGCGAGCAAGCTGTTGTTTGATCATGGGTCCGCACTGGCTGTAGGAAATGTCTGGACTATAGGCAGGCCCTTTTACTCGGGCAACCGCCAATCGCTTATATCAAAAAATGCTGAGAGCAGCACAATTCGTTCTTAATTCAGGTCTGGGCGCATACCGTAAAGTGGATGTCGTTTGCGCGGCCAGACAGTCCGGCTGCCAGAGTGAGGAGTCTTTACCGTGAGCGAGCGTTCCAGCCATTGGCAATTGCAGACCATCGTCGGCCAATTGCGCTGCGCCAGAGATCAGTGGCGCACTCAGAACGGTCGCATCAGCGGCGAGCAGGGCGGGCGCGAACTGCCATCCCGCGCTGCCATGGCCGAGATTCTTGAAGCGCTGTGTGGTGCGCTGTTCCCTATGCGCCTTGGCCCGGTGGATCTGCGCGAGGAGAGTGAAGATTTTTACGTCGGTCACACTCTGGACGTGGCCCTCAATGCCTTGCTGGCCCAGGCACGACTTGAGCTGCGCTATGTCGCTCGGCAAAGCGCGCAGGTCGATAGCGAAGTCGAGATCAAGGCGATCCGGCTGATCCAGGATTTCGCGCTGGCCTTGCCAGGGTTGCGCAGCCTGCTCGATACCGACGTGTTGGCGGCCTTCCACGGTGACCCGGCGGCACGCAGCGTGGATGAAGTGCTGTTGTGCTACCCGGGGATTCTCGCGGTGATCCACCATCGCCTGGCGCATCACCTGTACCGCGCCGGGTTGCCGCTGCTGGCGCGGATCAGTTCGGAAATCGCCCACTCGGCAACGGGCATCGATATCCATCCCGGCGCGCAGATCGGCGCCAGTTTCTTTATCGATCACGGCACGGGTGTGGTGATCGGCGAGACGGCCATTATTGGCGAGCGGGTGCGCATCTATCAGGCCGTGACCCTCGGTGCGAAACGTTTTCCTGCGGACGAGGACGGGCAATTGCAGAAGGGCCATCCGCGCCACCCGATTGTCGAGGACGACGTGGTGATTTACGCCGGCGCGACCATCCTGGGGCGGATCACCATCGGCAAAGGCTCGACCATCGGCGGCAATGTCTGGCTGACCCGCAGCGTGCCGGCGGGTTGCAACCTGACCCAGGCGAATCTGCAGCATGATGACGGGACGCAGAAGTAGAGATCCACGGTGATCGTTCCCATGCTCTGCGCTCATCGTATTGATCGTTCCCACGCTCCGCGTGGGAATGCCTCACTGGACGCTCCGCGTCCGCTTCGGCAGTGACGCGGAGCGTCACGGGCTGCATTCCCACGCTGGAGCGTGGGAACGATCGGCGCTGCTTCGCCCGAGCGCGGACCGGCCGGCGGGAGCAAGCTCCCTCGCCACAGAGATTCCCCCCACCACACCACCTCATACCCCTCCTTGAGCCAGCGTACGAAAGCTGCCGCTGAGCCTTGCGATTAGTCCTGAAACGCCTATCCATGTTTAACTTGACCGTTCGTTCAAGTTAAACCGGTGGTTCGCTGCCCGCTCACAACAGGAGGCTTACCTTTGCTGAGTCCGTTTTATTCAGCCACATTTCACACCTTCGAGGTGCACCGTTCATGAGTGCATCGTCTACCCCTCCCAGAGGCCAGATCCGCATGAACCCGCCGGTGTTTTACTTCGCCGCAGGCTTCATTCTGTTGTTTGGCCTAGTGGTAATCGCCATGCCGGAACAGGCCGGCGCCTGGCTTCTGGCCGCACAAAACCGGGCGGCCAATACGGTCGGCTGGTACTACATGCTGGCGATGACCCTGTATCTGGTCTTCGTGGTGGTCACCGCCTTGTCCGGCTACGGCAAGATCAAGCTCGGTGCCGACCACGACGAGCCCGAATTCAGTTACCTGTCCTGGGCCGGCATGCTGTTCGCCGCCGGGATCAGCATCACGCTGTTTTTCTTCTGCGTCTCTGAACCGCTGACGCACATGCTGCAGCCGCCCCAAGGCGAACCCGGTACCGCGGACGCCGCGCGCCAGGCCATGCAGATTCTGTTTCTGCACTGGGGCTTGCACGGCTGGGGCGTGTTCGCCTTCGTCGGCATGGCGTTGGCCTACTTCGCCTATCGGCATAACCTGCCGCTGGCCCTGCGCTCGGCGCTTTACCCGCTGATCGGCAAGCGCATAAACGGCCCGATCGGTTACGCGGTGGATGGCTTCGGGATCATCGCGACGGTGTTCGGTCTCGGCGCGGACATGGGTTTTGGCGTGTTGCACCTCAACTCAGGTCTCGACTTCCTGTTTGGCGTCGCTCATACCCAGTGGATTCAGGTTGGGCTGATCACGCTGATGATGGGCGCGGCGATTCTCGTCGCGGTCTGCGGCGTCGATAAAGGCGTACGGGTGATGTCCGACATCAACATGCTACTGGCCTGTGCGCTGCTGTTGTTCGTGTTGTTCGCCGGCCCCACCCAGCACCTGCTCAACACCCTGATCCAGAATGTCGGCGACTACCTCGGTGCGCTGCCGACCAAGAGTTTCGATCTCTACGCCTACGACAAACCCGGCGACTGGCTGGGTGGCTGGACGGTGTTCTACTGGGCCTGGTGGATCGCATGGTCGCCGTTCGTGGGGCTGTTCATCGCGCGGATTTCCCGTGGCCGGACCATCCGCGAATTCGTCTTCGGCGTGCTGCTGATTCCGCTGGGCTTCACCCTGGCGTGGATGTCGATCTTCGGCAACAGCGCCATCGATCAGGTACTCAATCACGGTATGAGCGCACTGGGGATGTCGGCTATCGAAAATCCATCGATGACCATTTACCTTCTGCTGGAAACTTACCCGTGGGGCAAGACGGTCATCGCGGTCACGGTGTTCATCAGCTTCATGTTCTTTGTCACCTCGGCGGACTCTGGCACCGTGGTGCTTTCGACGCTCTGCGCCCGTGGCGGCAACCCCGACGAAGACGGACCGAAATGGCTACGGGTGTTCTGGGGAGCGATGACCGCGCTGATCACCAGTGCCTTGTTGTTTGCCGGCAGCATCGATTCGCTGAAGTCAGCAGTGGTGCTGACCTCGCTACCGTTCTCGTTGATCTTGCTGCTGATGATGTGGGGGCTGCACAAGGCGTTTTATCTCGAGTCGCAGAAGCAGATCGCGCAACTGCACTCGTTGGCGCCAGTGTCCGGTTCACGACGTGGCGGTTGGCGTCAGCGCCTGAGCCAGGCCGTGCATTTCCCTTCACGGGATGAGGTGTACCGTTTCCTCGATTCAACGGTGCGCCCGGCGATCGAAGAAGTGACGGCGGTATTCGTCGAAAAAGGCCTGCATATGGTCACCTGGCCGGTCCCGGCCAACGACAGCGTCAACCTTGAAATCAGTCATGGCGAACAACAAGCGTTCATCTACCAGGTGCAGATGCGCGGCTACTTCACGCCATCTTTTGCCCGTGGCGGGATGGGTTCCAAAGAGCTCAACAACCGTCGTTATTACCGGGCCGAAGTGCATCTGAGCGAAGGCAGTCAGGATTATGATCTGGTGGGTTACACCAAGGAGCAGATCATCAACGACATCCTCGATCAGTACGAGCGGCATATGCAGTTTCTGCACTTGGTGCGTTGATCGAGGGCCGGTGGCGCTCAGGCTCTGGTCAGCATCAGGAACAGCAGCAGAGCGATCACCGGCACGCCAAACACCACACTGCCGACCGCCAGTTCCGTGGTCAGCGGCTGCTTTGCGGTGACCATGCCGACCGCGCCGTTGATCACCGCGAGTGCCAACCACAGGCCGACGAAGCTATAGCTGAGCGTCTGCTGGTTGAAGCCGAGTTTGTCGCCGATAAAGAGCATCAGGGCCAGAAGGATCAGGCCGAAGGTGATGATGATGGTGGTGTGCATGTGGGTGATTCTCCTGATTTGAAATCTTTGGCGCCTGTTAAGCCGCCATCGCAGGCAAGCCTCGCTCCTACGGGGGGTGTATCGATCACATGATTGTGGCCTGACCCAACTTTGATCGTAGGAGCGAGGCTTGCCCGCGATGGGGCCCTTACGGATTCACTCGCGCTGAGGCGTTGTCCATCACGTCGTGATAATGAGCATAGGCGTCGCGGCGGGCCACGTCGGCCGGGCGGTTGTGCTGAGTGTTGAGGGCTTAAGCCAAACCGCCGTTGGTGCGCAGGATTTGCCCGTTGACCCAAGCGGCAGCGGGGCTTATCAGGAAGGAGATGACGTTGGCGATGTCTTCCGGCTGACCGAGGCGTTCCAGTGGCGGCATCTTGGCGAAGGTCTGGATCTGTTCTTCGCTTTTGCCGTGCAGGAACAGTTCAGTAGCGACCGGGCCGGGAGCGACCGCATTGACGGTGATGTTGCGACCACGCAGTTCCTTGGCAAACACCTGCGTGAAGGATTCCACCGCCGCTTTGCTGGCGATGTATACCGCGTAGCCCGGCAGGTTCATGGCCACGGTGCTGCTGGAGAAGTTGACGATCCGCCCGCCGGCATTCAGGCGGGTCGCGGCTTCGCGCAGGGTGTTGAAGGTGCCGCGGGTATTGATGGCGAAGGTTTGCTCGAACAGTTCGTCGCTGTGCTGGGCCAATGGCAGAACGTTGAGGATTCCGGCGTTGTTCACCAGTACGTCGACCTTGCCCAGTTGCGCTTCGGTCTCATCGAACATCCGGCGCACGTCGGCAGCGTTGGACACGTCAGCCTTGATCGCTATGGCCTGATGGCCGGCCTGGCGCAGTTCCACAACCAGAGCCGAAGCTTCGTTGGCGCTGCTGGCGTAGTTGATGGCAACCGCGAAACCTTCGCAGGCGAGTTGTCTGGCGATTACTGCGCCGATGCCGCGGGAGGCGCCGGTAACGATCGCGACTTTCGAGGTTGGAGTAGTCATGGCGTTGTTTCCTTGAGGTGGTGAAGTTGCTTGCCGGGTGTGAAGCAAGATTCACCTGTTTACCCATGGCGATAAATGCACCAGAGTTGCCTTGACTGTTCAATAATCGCCAACAATCGAGTGCCAGGAGTCCCACGTGGATCAAGTCAAAGCGATGAAGGTTTTTGTGCGGATCTACGAGCGCAGCAGCTTCACGCTAGCGGCCGATGACCTGAATCTGCCCCGCGCGACGTTGACCCACATCCTCAATCAATTCGAAGCCTGGCTCGGCACCCGGCTGCTGGAACGCAGCACGCGTCGGGTGCGTCCGACCCTGGATGGCGAGGCGTACTACGTGCGTTGCGTGCAATTGCTGGCGGAGCTGGAGGAGGCTGAACTGGCGTTTCGGAGCGTGGCACCGAAAGGGCGGTTGCGGGTCGATTTGCATGGCACGTTGGCCAAGTACTTCGTGATCCCGGCGTTACCGCAGTTCATGGAGCGCTACCCGCAGATCGAGTTGTCCATCAGCGAAGCGGATCGCTTTGTCGACCTGATCGCTGAAGGGGTCGACTGCGTGTTGCGGGCCGGCACATTGGGGGATTCGTCGCTGATTGGCCGCCGCGTCGCGACCTTGCGCCAGGTGACCTGCGCCAGCCCGGCCTACCTGCGTAAATACGGCGAACCGAAGAGCCTCGACGAGCTGGCGCAGCATCGGGCGGTGAACTACGTCTCGCGCACCACCGCCAAACGGTTCCCGTTCGAATTCATGGTCGACGGCGAGCTGAAAGAGGTCGCCATCGAGGGTGCGTTGTCGGTGTTCGGTGCAGAGATCTACGCCGCCTCGGCGGTCGCAGGTCTAGGTCTCATCCAATGCCCGCACTACCGCATGGCGACGCAGATTTCCCAAGGACTGGTGCAGGAAATTCTCCTCGACACTCCACCACCGCCCATGCCGGTGTCGGTGCTCTATCCGCACAACCGCCACATGTCGCCCAGAGTGCGAGTGTTTGTCGATTGGTTGAGCGAGGTGTTTGCCAAGGCTCAGTAACCGTCCGTCTGGGCAGAAGCGGGCGAAGCTCTTGTGGACTAATATTTAACATGGTGTGTATGGTGTGTATTAATTCCGCCCTTTGCTGCATACAGTTCGCCGCAGATGCTGTCGAAAAGGGCGAGGGTGATGCGAAGTCGGGAAATGATTAACGCGATCGAGGAGGATGGGTGGTATCTGGTGGCGGTGAAAGGCAGTCATCATCAGTACAGACATCCGAGCAAGCCGGGTAGGGTCACCATCAAGCACCCGGACTCCGATCTTCCAAAAGGTACGATCAACAGCATACTGAAACAGGCCGGACTGAAATGAGGCCGGCAAGCGGGTACGAGAGCCCACATGGGATCGCATTGAAGACAAACCGGTCTCCAACGAAACCGGATTTAAAGGAAGGGTCCACCAACATGAAATTCCCAGTCGTTCTGCACAAGGATGCCGACTCAGACTATGGAGTGATTGTCCCTGACGTGCCGGGTTGCTTCTCCTCAGGTAGCACGGTGGCGAAGGCATTCGAAAACGTGAAAGAAGCGTTGTCCTTGCATTTCGAAGGATTGGTCGCCGATGGCGATCCACTTCCACAAGTGCACGAGATAGATGATCACCTTGATAACCCCGACTACGCCGGCGGTGTATGGGGTGTGGTTGAGTTTGACGTGACACCTTACTTTGGGAAGTCGGTGCGCTTTAACGCCACGCTTCCTGAGCGGTTACTTGAACGTATCGATCAAACCGTAAAACGGGATCATCGTTACAGCTCGCGGTCCGGTTTTCTGGCGGCTGCGGCATTGCGAGAGTTGTCGGCTTAAAAAACAGTTGATCGTTCCTCGCGCATTTTTGGGGAACGATCAGGCTGTGTGCTGTTTCCATACCGAATACGGTGGTCATACCTTGCCCGCTAAATGGTCGAAACGACCTTCAGAATTCAAAGACACTGTTACCCCAAACAAGTAGAGAGTCCGATGACCTATATCGCTGCTGCTGATCGCTACGACTCCATTCCTTACCGCCGCGTTGGTCGCAGCGGGCTGGTGCTGCCGGCGCTGTCTCTGGGCCTGTGGCACAACTTCGGCGACAGCACGCCGATCGACACCCAGCGCTCCTTGCTGCGCACCGCCTTCGACCTGGGCATCAATCATTTCGACCTGGCCAACAACTACGGACCGCCCTATGGCAGCGCTGAGATCAACTTCGGTCGTTTGCTGCGCGAAGACTTCAAGCACTACCGTGACGAGCTGATTATTTCCAGCAAGGCCGGCTGGGACATGTGGCCGGGCCCGTACGGTCAGGGCGGCGGCTCGCGTAAATACGTGCTGGCCAGCCTCGATCAGAGCCTGCAGCGGTTGGGAGTCGACTATGTGGATATCTTTTATTCGCACCGCTTCGACCCTGACACACCGCTGGAAGAAACCGCCGGCGCATTGGCTACTGCAGTGCAACAGGGCAAGGCGCTGTACATCGGCATCTCGTCGTATTCCGGGGCTAAGACCCGGGAAATCACAGCCTTGCTCAAAGAATGGAAAGTCCCGCTGTTGATCCATCAACCGGCCTACAACCTGCTCAACCGCTGGGTGGAAAAAGACCTGCTGGACACCACCGACGAACTCGGTGCCGGGGTAATCGCCTTCACCCCATTGGCCCAGGGCCTGCTGACTGACAAATACCTCAACGGTGTGCCCAAGGATGCGCGGGTCAATCGTCCGGGCGGCGGTTCGCTGCAAGACTCGCACTTGTCGCAGGCCAACATTGCCCAGGTGCGGGCTCTCAACGAAATCGCCCAACGCCGTGATCAAAGCCTCGCGCAAATGGCGTTGGCCTGGACCCTGCGCGACCCGCGCGTGACCTCCGCCCTGATCGGCGCCAGCCGCCCGGAGCAGATCATTGAAAATGTCGGGGCGTTGAAGAACCTGAGCTTTAGCGCAGAGGAACTGGACGAAATCGACCGGTTTGCGCAGGAAGGCGGGATTAACTTGTGGGAGAAGCCTTCTACAGCTGAGTGATGCTGATCGTTCCCACGCTCTGCGTGGGAATGCCGCCGTGGATGCTCCGCGTCCACAGTGACGCAGAGCGTCACGGGATGTGTTCCCACGCGGGAGCGTGGGAACAATCATTGATCACTTAAACCGGTACATCCCCCAATATCGTCGCCCGGTGCATCACACGCCGTTGCGGGCGATAGTCATCCACTGCGTAATGCTGCGTCACGCGGTTGTCCCAGAATGCCACGTCGCTTTCCTGCCAGCGCCAGCGGATGGTGAACTCCGGGCGGGTGGCGTGGGCGAACAGCAACTTGAGGATGGCTTGGCTTTCCGTCGGCTCCAGCTCGTTAATGCGGGTGGTGAAGCCATCGTTGACGAACAGCGACTTGCGCCCGCTGACCGGGTGAGTACGGATTACCGGGTGCGACAGCGGCGGGTTTTTCTGGCGGGCTTCTTCCCAGCGCGCCAGGTCTTCGGCGGTGGTGCCGAAGCGTTCCAGCGGGAAGGATTTGGTGAAGTCGTGGGTAGCGGTCAGACCTTGCAACAGGGTTTGCATTGGTGCCGACAACGCCTCATACGCCGCGATGCCGCTGGCCCATAAGGTATCGCCACCAAACGCCGGCAACAGCTTGGCGCTGAGGACCGCGCCCAGCGCCGGGGTCGGCAGGAAAGTCACGTCGGTGTGCCAGATTGCGTTGTCTCGCACGTCGGTCACCGCGGTGTCGAGGATCAGCACTTCAGGCTGTTGCGGCACATTCGGATAAATCGGGTGGATATGCAGATCACCGAAGTTGGCGGCGAAATGCGCGTGTTGCTGCGGGTTCAACGGCTGCTCGC
Organism: Pseudomonas sp. GW821-FHT04C07; assembly: GCF_059420325.1. Lineage (NCBI taxonomy): Bacteria > Pseudomonadati > Pseudomonadota > Gammaproteobacteria > Pseudomonadales > Pseudomonadaceae > Pseudomonas > Pseudomonas sp. GW821-FHT04C07. The sequence continues at coordinate 159,534 of NZ_JBWKTM010000012.1, read as the reverse complement.
GAAAGAACAGGACTTGATGCTTTAACAGAGCCTGCTCGATGGCATCGCGCTGTTCGACGCTCAGTGGCTGAGTGATATCGACGCCGCTGATCTGGGCGCCAAGTGCGGAGCTAATCGGGGTGATGGTCAGGCTCATGATCTTTCTCAAATTCGGCGCCGAAGTGTCGGCGTGGTCAGTTTTTCAATACCTGTCAATGCGTCTGGCCATGCCACGGCACTAGCTTGCGTTGCAGCGCACGCAGACCCATTTCCATGGCGAAGGCAATCAGAGCGATCACCAGAATCCCCAGCACCACCACATCGGTGACCAGAAACTGCGCAGCCGACTGGACCATAAAACCCAAGCCACTGGTGGCGGCGATCAATTCGGCGGCAACCAGGGTCGACCAACCGACCCCCAGGCCGATCCGCACACCCGTGAGAATATCCGGCAAGGCGCTGGGCACAATCACATGGCGAATCAGCTGTGCCCGCGTCGCACCCAACGATTGCGCGGCGCGCAGTCTGGCCGGGTCGACCGTGCGCACGCCGGTAGCGGTAGCGATGGCAATCGGGGCGAATATTGCCAGGTAAATCAGCAGGACTTTGGACAGCTCACCAATGCCGCACCAGATGACGATCAGCGGCAGATAGGCCAGCGGTGGAATAGGGCGGTAGAACTCGATCAACGGGTCGAAAATGCCGCGCGCGATACGGTTGTGGCCAATGGCAATGCCGACCGGGACTGCCGTCAGCACCGCAAAACCCAGGCCCAGCCCGATACGGCTGAGGCTGGCGCCCAAATGCTGCCACAGCGTCGAATCCATATAGCCGGTGGTCGCCAGTAACCAGCCTTTTTGCAGCACCGACGAAGGTGGCGGCAGGAACAGCGGTTCAATCAGTCCGCTGGCCGTCACGGCCCACCAGATGGCGAGCAGGGTGATCATCGTCAACACGCTGATCCAGCGTGTACTCAGACTGCGACGAACAGGAATCACAACCGATTGGCCGACGGCAGGTTTAGTGGTGGCCGTAGCCGGTAATGGGTAGCTGCTCATGCGCGCTCCTGCCGCTGGACGGCGCTGCGTTGGGAGAACACCCGGGCCAGCACATGTTCGCGGGTTTCGATAAAACGCGGGTCAGACTTGATTGCCCGGGCCGATTCACCGGCGGCGTAACGCTGACCAAAGTCCAGGCTCAGACGCTCGACGATTTGCCCGGGGTTGGGTGCCAACAGAATCAAGTCGGTGGCGAGAAACACCGCTTCTTCAATGTCGTGGGTAATCAGGAACACCGGTTTGGCGGTGCGTTTGCAGACTTGCAGCAGCAGTTCCTGCATCTGTTCGCGGGTGAAGGCGTCGAGGGCGCCGAAGGGTTCGTCCATCAGCAACACGCGAGGATTGGCAGCGAGGGCGCGGGCCAGGCCGACACGCTGCTTCTGGCCGCCGGACAGCTGCCAGATGCGGCGATGGTCGAAGCCGGCCAGGTCCACCAGAGCGAGCATTTCCCGCGCACGGACTTCCCGTTGAGGCTTGGAGATGCCCGCCAGTTCCAGTCCGAAGCCGACGTTGGCCAACACGTCCTGCCACGGCAGCAGCGCGTCATCCTGAAACACCACGCCGCGCTCGGCACTCGGGCCTTTGACCGGCACGCCGTCGAGGGTGATGCGCCCGGCACTCGGTTCAACGAAACCGGCAATCAGGTTCAACAGCGATGTTTTGCCACTGCCGGAAGGGCCGAGGGCGACCAGCAGTTGCTGCGACCCAAGGCTCAGGGAAATATCCGCCAGCACCGGTTCGGCCGCGCCGGGGTACTGTGCGCTGATGCGCTCCAGTTCTAACAAGGCCATCGCCGTGTGCTCCTGGTCAGTTGGTAATGAACCTGGCGCTGACGTACGGCGCGTAGTCCGGCAGTACGGCTTCGACCTTGCCTTGTTCCTTGAGGAACGCCGCGGTGTCGGTGATGGCCTTGGTGGTCGGTGCGCCGAGGGTGATCACTTGATCAGCCGCCAGCGGGTAGACGTTGCCTTGCAGCAGCAATGGAATATCGCTGGCCTTGGCGCCGGAGAGTTTCACCAGTTTGTCGACGTTGCCTTTGTCAGCCAGCCAGGCTTGTGGGTCTTTGCGGTAAGCGGCGTAGGCGTCCAGGGTGACTTTGGCGAACGCGGTAACGATTTCCGGGTGCTTCTCGGCGAAATCTTTGCGCACGATCCAGGCATCGAAGGTCGGCGCACCGAACCTGGCCAGTTCGCCGGAGGTGATCAGCACCTTGCCGTTTTCCTTCGCCACGCCCAGCGCCGGGTCCCAAACGTAAGTGGCGTCGATGTCACCGCGTTTCCACGCGGCTATGATCGCTGGCGGTGCGAGGTTGAGAATCTGCACTTTCGACGGGTCGATGTTCCAGTGCTTCAACGCTGCCAGCAGGCTGTAGTGACCGGTGGAAACGAAAGGCACGGCGACTTTCTTGCCGATCAGGTCTTGCGGGGTTTTGATTGCGGAGCCGTCGCGGGCTACCAGAGCTTCGGCGGCGCCGATCTGAGTGGCAATAAGGAAAGTTTCCACCGGAACCTTGCGGGTGATCGCGGCGGTCAGCGGACTGGATCCGAGGTAACCGATTTGCACATCGCCCGAGGCGATGGCGGCGATGATGTCTGCACCGTTGTCGAATTTGCGCCAGTCGATCTTGGCGTGGGTGGCTGTTTCGTAAGTGCCGTCGGCCTGGGCGACTTTCGCCGGGTCAACGGTGGTTTGGTAGGCAACGGTAACGTCAGCCGCCTGGGCAAAGAGGCTCGCTGCGGCCAGGGACGCGGCCGCCAGGAGGCGAAGGGGAAAGTACGTTTTCATTGGCAAGCTCCTTGTCAGGCGGCCGAGAGTCGGCTGACAAAGAGACTAAATGATCTAATAAAGTTAAAATAAATAACTTTTTGGAATTAGCTTATGAGCGGAAAATTCTAAGAATCAAAAGATCGCAGCCTGCGGGGACCGGTTTGATCGTTCCCACGCTCCCGCGTTGATCGTTCCCACGCTCTGCGTGGGAATGCCTCATGGGACGCTCCGCGTCCGCTTCGGCTGTGACGCAGAGCGTCACGGGATGCGTTCCCACGCGGGAGCGTGGGAACGATCAATCCAACGATCAATCCAGGGAACGGTCCCCGCAGGCTGCAATATTTTTACAGGCGCCGCTTAATTACTGATCGCCAGAATGCTCGCCTGATACGACCCGACAAACACATCGAAATCGCCGACTTCGTTCTGTTCCAGCTCCGTTTGCTGAGCCAGCGACGACCGCGCCAGTTCTTCAAACTTCGCCTGCTCGTCGGCCGCCAGTGGTTCACTACGGAAGTACTCCGCGTGAGCCCGGCTCTGGCGCAGGGAGAACTGGGTAAAGCTCTCTTTATGCTCGTTCATGGCCGCCAGCACCTGAGCGGATGGCGTCAGGGACGGATCCTTGACCTTGGCCAGTTGCGCTTCCAGCGCGTTGCTATGGGCATCGCCGCCGTGGCTTTGATCGAGCAGCGCGGCCAATGGCGCAATCTTCTCCAGCAACTCGCTGGCCCACTCTTTCAAGTCCACCGGTTGGCCCTTGCGCCGCAGTTGCAGGCCCGGACGGCGACCTTCCTTGACCACGGTGAGGAAGTTAGAGGTGCAGTTGCCGCATTCGATGTTTTCAAGCAGCGGGCTTTCATTCAGCGCGCAATACAGCAGGAAAGCGTCGAGGAAACGCGACTCTTGCAGATCGATGCCCATCGGCAGGAACGGGTTGATGTCCAGGCAACGCGCTTCGACGTACTGAATGCCGCGGGCCACCAGCGCCTGGATCGGCCGTTCGCCGGTGTAGGTCACGCGTTTTGGGCGGATGTTGGAGTAGTACTCGTTTTCGATCTGCAGGATGTTGGTGTTGAGCTGAACCCACTCACCGTCCTGATGGGTGCCGATTTCGACGTACGGTGCATAGGGTGTCGCGACCGCCTTGCGCAGGCTGTTGGTGTAGCTGTCCAGATCGTTGTAGCACGGCGTCAGTCCTGCCTGAGCGTTGCTCTGGTAACCCAGATCGCTCATGCGCAGGCTGGTGGCGTACGGCAGGTACAGCGTGTCGGGATCCAGTTGCTCCAGCTGATGGGCGCGACCGCGCAGGAAGCCTGCGTCCAGAGCCGGCGACGCGCCGAACAAGTACATCAGCAGCCAGCTGTAGCGGCGGAAGTTACGAATAAGCGCGATATAGGCCGCCGACTGATAGTCGCGGTCGGTGCCGACATAACCCTCGGCTTGCTTGAGCAGCGGCCAGAGTTTCTCCGGCAGCGAAAAATTGTAGTGAATCCCGGCAATGCATTGCATGGTCTTGCCGTAACGCAGGGCCAGGCCCTTGCGGTATACGTATTTGAGCTTACCGATGTTGGAGGTGCCGTAGTAAGCGATCGGGATATCTTCCTCGGCCGGCAACGGGCACGGCATCGATGGACTCCACAGGTACTCGTTGCCGAGTTTGCTGTAGGCAAATCGGTGGATCTTGTCGAGGCTACTCAGCATCTCCGCCGGGTCAGGCAGGGCCGGAGTGATGAACTCCAGCAGCGACTCGGAGTAGTCGGTGGTGATTTGCTCGTTGGTCAGTGCAGATCCCAGTTCTTCGGGATGCGGCGTCTGCGCCAGACGGCCAACACCTGTAACGCGCAGGCATTCGCGCTCGATGCCATGCAGGCACTGCTCGAGCAGAGAGAGGTTAGCGCGCTCGCCAAGCAGAGCCAGGCGGCGGTTGAGAAGTTCGCTCAAGTTGGATTCCTTCACGCGTCAGTCGCCCCAATATGGGGGTGGGCAAGACGGTCTACAAGGGTGAAGTGAAAACTGGCGTAGTCGCCTGGTTTTGTAGGAGCGAGCTTGCTCGCGAAGGACGTGAGGACGCCGTGTTCATCCAGGCTGCCCTCGTCATCGTTAACCCCTATCGCGAGCAAGCTCGCTCCTACAGGATTCGCAGCGCCGAAATTAACTCAAATTGATGGCAGGGAGCTATAGGACAGCGAACGTGCCTTGTGCTTTTGCGACGAGTTTATCGCCTTGCATCACATCCGCTTCGACCACCAGCGTGCGCCGGCCAGGGTGGATCACCTTGGCTACGCACACCACGTCACCGTCAGAGACGGCACGCATGTAGTTGATCTTGCACTCGATGGTCACGCTCTGCTGGTCGAAACCATGGGCGCTGGAACAGGCCAGCCCCATGGCGATATCCACCAGACTGAACAACGCCCCGCCGTGCAGCTTGCCACCGCGATTACGCAGCGGCGGCGTCAGCGTCAGGGCAACTTCGGCTATGCCGACGTCCAGACGCTGCAAGCGGCAGCCGATCAACTCGCTGAAGGCGCTCTGAGTGAGGCCGGCGGGGATTTCCATCAGCGTTTCTTCAACTGCTTGGCGTTGGCGAAGAGCGAAGCCATGGCGTTGTTGCCCGGAGCTGGCGTCTGGGTTTCTTTACGCGGTGCAGTGTTTTGCGACTGGCGTGGAGCCGAGCCAGGGCGGGCGCCACGAGCACCGTCGATCTTCTCGCCCGGAGTGTCGCTCATGCGCATCGACAGGCCGACGCGTTTACGCGGGATGTCGACTTCCATGACCTTCACCTTGACCACATCACCGGCCTTCACCGCTTCGCGCGGATCCTTGATGAATTTCTCCGACAAGGCGGAAATGTGCACCAAACCGTCCTGATGTACGCCGATATCGACGAAAGCACCGAAGTTGGTCACGTTGGTGACCACGCCCTCGAGAATCATCCCCAGTTCCAGGTCCTTGAGGTCTTCGACGCCGTCCTGGAACTCGGCAGTCTTGAACCCGGGGCGCGGGTCGCGACCAGGCTTTTCAAGCTCTTGAAGAATGTCGGTCACTGTCGGCAGACCGAAGGTTTCGTCGGTGTACTTCTTTGGATCCAGGCGCTTGAGGAAGCTCGAATCGCCGATCAGCGAGCGAATATCGCGGTCGGTTTCAGCCGCGATGCGCTGTACCAGCGGATAGGCTTCCGGGTGAACGGCAGACGAATCCAGCGGGTTGTCGCCATTCATTACCCGCAGGAAACCGGCGGCCTGTTCGAAGGTTTTCTCACCCAGACGCGCGACTTTCTTCAGCGCGGCGCGGGTCTTGAACGCACCGTTTTCGTCACGGTGAGTCACGATATTCTGCGCCAGCGTCGCATTGAGGCCGGAAATCCGTGCCAGCAGCGCCACCGAGGCGGTGTTCACGTCGACGCCGACGGCGTTCACGCAGTCCTCGACGACTGCATCCAGGCCGCGAGCCAGTTTGAGCTGCGATACGTCGTGCTGGTACTGGCCGACACCGATGGATTTCGGATCGATTTTCACCAGCTCGGCCAATGGATCCTGCAGGCGACGGGCAATCGACACTGCGCCACGGATCGACACGTCCAGGTCCGGGAACTCCTTCGATGCCAGTTCCGACGCCGAATACACCGAAGCGCCGGCCTCGGAGACCATGACCTTGGTCATTTTCATGGCTGGGTATTTTTTGATCAGCTCAGCGGCCAACTTGTCGGTTTCGCGGCTGGCGGTGCCGTTACCGATGGCAATCAGGTCCACCGAGTGCTTGGCGCACAAGGCGGCCAGCACGGCGATGGTCTGGTCCCACTGGTTTTTGGGTACGTGCGGGTAAACGGTGGCGTAGTCCAGCAGCTTGCCGGTGGCATCGACTACCGCAACTTTGCAGCCGGTGCGCAGGCCCGGGTCAAGGCCCAGGGTCGCGCGCGGGCCGGCCGGTGCGGCCAGCAGCAAGTCGTGCAGGTTGTGGGCAAATACGTTGATCGCTTCGGTTTCCGCGCCATCGCGCAGTTCGCCCAGCAAGTCGGTTTCCAGGTGGGTATAGAGCTTGACCTTCCAGGTCCAGCGCACCACTTCACCCAGCCATTTGTCCGCCGCACGGTTCTGATTCTGAATGCCAAAGCGTTCGCCAATCATCCCTTCGCACGGATGCATGCTGCCCGGCAGCTCTTCGCCGACTTTCAGTGCAGAGCTGAGAATACCTTCGTTGCGGCCACGGAAAATCGCCAGCGCGCGGTGCGACGGCATGCTTTTCAGTGGTTCGTCGTGTTCGAAATAGTCGCGGAACTTGGCGCCTTCCTCTTCCTTGCCGGCGATCACACGGGCACTGAGGGTGGCTTCCTGCTTGAGGTAGCTGCGCAGCTTGTCCAGCAGGCTGGCGTCTTCGGCGAAGCGCTCCATGAGGATGTACTTGGCGCCTTCGAGGGCCGCCTTTACATCGGCAACGCCCTTTTGAGCATCAACGAAGCGCGCGGCTTCGGTGTCCGGGCTCAGGGTCGGGTCGTTGAACAGACCGTCAGCCAGCTCGCCGAGGCCGGCTTCCAGGGCGATCTGGCCCTTGGTGCGGCGCTTTTGTTTGTACGGCAGGTACAAATCTTCGAGGCGGGTCTTGGTGTCGGCGAGTTTGATGTCGCGGGCCAATTCCGGGGTCAGCTTGCCTTGCTCTTCGATACTGGCAAGGATGCTGATGCGCCGTTCGTCGAGTTCTCGCAGGTAGCGCAGGCGCTCTTCCAGGTGTCGCAATTGCGTGTCATCGAGGCTGCCGGTCACTTCTTTCCGGTAACGGGCGATGAAGGGCACTGTGGAGCCTTCATCCAGTAGAGCGACGGCCGCTTCGACCTGTTGCGGGCGTACACCGAGTTCCTCGGCGATGCGGCTGTTGATGCTGTCCATAAAACCACCTGACAAATTGTGAAAGCAGGCTCGCAGGCGCTGTTTAGAAGGCTTGGCGAGTCTGGTTGAGCGGCCTGGCCGGCGCCGCTACCTGGATCAAAAGGCAGCCTGTTGACCCGTGGAATCGAAAAATTACTGCGCGGCGATGGAAAATAAATAGCAGCCATTCACAGTAACGATCAGACGTTGCCCTACACAAAAGGCGGCGCATTATAACCAGCGTTCTGTCCTTCGGGGGCATCGCGCAATGTAGGCACAATGGCTGGTTTGCTGGCGGTCGAGGAAAAATCTGCTAACAATGCACACGGTGCGTATAACGGCGGCTACGCCATAATGCGCGCCGAGATCAAAGGAGCATCCAATGAGCAGCACTGCACAAACTGCTGAAGGCGAAAAAATTCTCATCGTTGACGACGACCCGGGACTGAGCAGCCTGCTGGAACGTTTTTTCGTCAGCAAGGGCTATCGCGCCCGCGCGGTGCCGAACACCGAACAAATGGATCGCCTGCTGGGTCGTGAGGTCTTCAACCTGGTGGTGCTCGACCTGATGATGCCCGGTGAAGACGGCCTGAGCGCCCTCAAGCGCCTGCGCACGGCGAAGAATCAAATACCGATCATCATGCTCACCGCCAAGGGCGATGAGCTGAGCCGCATCAACGGCCTCGAACTGGGCGCCGATGATTACCTGGCCAAACCGTTCAACCCGGACGAGTTGATGGCCCGCGTCAAAGCGGTCCTGCGTCGTCAGTCGGCACCGGTGCCCGGCGCACCGGGCAGCGAAGACGAAAGCGTGACCTTCGGCGACTACGAACTGTCCCTGGCCACCCGCGAACTCAAGCGAGGCGAGGAAGTGCACATGCTCACCACCGGTGAATTCGCTGTGCTCAAGGCGCTGGTGATGAACGCTCGTCAGCCGCTGACCCGCGACAAACTGATGAACCTGGCCCGTGGCCGTGAATGGGATGCCCTGGAGCGTTCCATCGACGTGCAAATCTCCCGCCTGCGCCGGATGATTGAGCCCGACCCGTCCAAACCGCGTTATATCCAGACAGTCTGGGGCGTGGGTTATGTGTTCGTACCGGACGGTACCGCAACCAAGTGATCAGTGATTTGTAGGAGCGGGTTTCTCGGGCGCGTTGTCATATGATTGCGAGCCGGGCGGCTCGCAATCCGCAATTCTGCGAGTGCGCTCGCTCCTGCAAAGTGTGTCTGCTGTCTATGAAAACCCCCGTGTGGTTCCCCCAAAGTTTCTTCTCTCGCACCCTCTGGCTGGTGCTGATCGTCGTGCTGTTCTCCAAGGCGCTGACCCTGGTTTATCTATTGATGAACGAGGACGTGCTGGTGGACCGCCAGTACAGCCACGGTGTGGCCCTGACCTTGCGGGCCTATTGGGCTGCAGACGAATCCAATCGCGACACCATTGCCAAGGCGGCCGGGTTGATCAAAGTGGTCGGTAGCGGCGTACCTGAAGGCGAGCAGCACTGGCCGTACAGCGAGATCTACCAACGACAGATGCAGGCCGAACTGGGCTCAGACACCGAAGTGCGCTTGCGCATGCACGCCCCGCCGGCCCTTTGGGTGCGTGCGCCGAGCCTGGGTGATGGCTGGCTGAAAGTGCCGCTGTACCCACACCCGTTGCGTGGTCAGAAAATCTGGAGCGTGCTTGGCTGGTTCCTGGCAATCGGTTTGTTATCCACAGCCTCGGCCTGGATTTTCGTCAGTCAGCTCAACCAACCCCTCAAGCGTCTTGTGTATGCCGCCCGCCAATTAGGTCAGGGGCGTAGCGTGCGTCTGCCAATCAGCGATACCCCGAGCGAAATGGCCGAGGTGTATCGCGCCTTCAACCAGATGGCCGAGGATGTCGAACAGGCCGGACGTGAGCGTGAATTGATGCTCGCCGGCGTGTCTCATGACCTGCGCACGCCGTTGACCCGTCTGCGGCTATCCCTGGAACTGATGGGCGACCACAGCGACCTGAGTGACGACATGGTGCGCGACATTGAAGACATGGACGCGATTCTCGATCAGTTCCTGGCGTTCATTCGCGACGGTCGTGATGAGACGGTCGAAGAAGTCGACCTCAGTGATCTGGTGCGTGAAGTCGCGGCGCCTTATAACCAGAACGATGAGCGGGTTCGCCTGCGCCTGGAGCCCATCCAGCCGTTCCCGTTGCGCCGGGTTTCGATGAAGCGTCTGCTGAACAACCTGATCGGCAACGCTTTGAATCACGCTGGCACTGAGGTTGAAGTGGCCGCCTATGTATCAGGCGACACCAACGCACCTTATGTGGTGTTGAGCGTAATGGACCGTGGGGCAGGGATCGATCAGTCAGAGCTGGAGGCTATCTTCAACCCCTTCACCCGTGGTGACCGCGCCCGTGGCGGCAAAGGCACCGGGCTTGGTCTGGCGATCGTCAAGCGGATCGCCTCCATGCACGGCGGCAATGTGGAACTGCGCAACCGTACGGACGGCGGGCTGGAAGCGCGAGTGCGCTTGCCGTTGGGGCTGATGTTGCCCAGGGATGCGGTGTAAGGGCCTGACAGTAGATCGTTCCCACGCGCAGCAAAGGAACGCATCCCGTGCCGCTGCGCGTCACAGCGGAGCCGGACGCGGAGCGTCCAGGGCGGCATTCCCACGCAGAGCGTGGGAACGATCAAACGATCTACCTTCAGCCTTAGCCTTTTCCTTTAGTCCGCGTCATGTTCGGCCCGCCATTCTTCTCCAGATGCTGAATGATGATCCCTGCCACGTCCTTGCTCGTGGTGGTTTCAATCCCTTCCAGCCCCGGTGAGGAATTAACCTCCATCACCAACGGCCCGTGGTTGGAGCGCAGGATATCCACACCCGCGACACTCAGGCCCATGACCTTGGCTGCGCGCAGCGCGGTCATGCGTTCCTCGGGAGTGATCTTGATCAGGCTGGCGCTGCCGCCACGGTGCAGGTTGGAGCGGAACTCGCCGGGCTTGGCCTGACGCTTCATCGCGGCGATCACCTTGTCGCCCACCACGAAACAGCGGATATCCGCACCGCCGGCCTCCTTGATGTACTCCTGTACCATGATGTTCTGCTTGAGGCCCATGAACGCCTCAATCACCGACTCCGCTGCCGTGGCCGTTTCACACATCACCACGCCGATGCCCTGAGTGCCTTCCAGCACCTTGATCACCAACGGCGCGCCATTGACCATCTCGATCAGGTCGGGGATATCGTCCGGCGAGTGGGCAAAGCCGGTGACCGGCAAGCCGATACCGCGACGCGAGAGCAATTGCAGCGAGCGCAGCTTGTCCCGCGAGCGGGCAATGGCCACCGATTCGTTGAGCGGGAATACACCCATCATTTCAAACTGGCGCAATACCGCGCAGCCATAAAAGGTTACCGAAGCGCCGATCCGCGGGATCACCGCATCGAAGCCTTCCAGCGGCTTGCCGCGATAGTGAATCTGCGGCTTATGACTGGCAATGTTCATATAGGCGCGCAGGGTATCGATCACCACCATTTCATGGCCACGCTCGGTGCCGGCCTCGACCAGACGACGAGTGGAATACAGACGCGGGTTACGCGACAGCACAGCGATCTTCATGCAACACCTGTGGCAGAGGTAGTGGACGCCGGAAATGCCGGCTTGTCTTGAACGTATTTAATCCCCGGATTGACCACTAACTGGCCATCGATCAGGGCTTTGGAACCGAGTAACAAGCGATAACGCATGGCTTTGCGGCAGGCCAGGGTGAATTCCACCCGCCAGACCCGATCGCCCAGTGCCAGGGTCGTGCTGATCACGTAACGCACCTGCGCCTGGCCGTTGGAGCTTTTAATGGTTTTTATCGCTACCAGCGGTGCTTCGCAATGACGATGGCGCAGCTGCACCACGGTGCCCAGGTGGGCGTTGAAGCGCACCCACTTTTCCCCGTCGCGCTCGAATGGCTCGATCTCGGTGGCATGCAGGCTGGAGGTGCTGGCTCCGGTGTCGATCTTCGCGCGCAGGCCTGCCACTCCCAAATCTGGAAGCGCCACCCACTCGCGTAGACCGATAACGGTCAAATGGTCAAAAGTCTTCAAATGTGCTCAACCGGTGAGAAACCTGCTCGCGCCGCAAGCGGCCGAATTCGCGGTATTCACGCAGAATAATGGGTAAAAGGCGACAGATATCTACGGCCCGGATTTCCAGTCCTCGAACGAGGCGCTGGAGAGGCGCGCATTCTAAACTGAGCCGGTGTAATTCATGGCACAACAGAAACGGTAGTACAGTTCAGAAATATTTCAGGATGAGGAAATCCCATGGCACAAAAGACCGAAGAGGACGACAAAGTCCGTCTGGATAAGTGGTTGTGGGCTGCGCGCTTTTACAAAACCCGCGCGCTGGCCAAAGCGGCGATTGAAAGTGGCAAAGTGCACTGCCGGGGCGAACGCTGCAAACCGGGCAAAGAGCCGAGAGTCGGTGATGAGTTGCAGATCCGCACTGGTTTCGAGGAGCGCACCGTGACGGTCCTGGCGCTATCGATCGTGCGCCGTGGCGCACCGCAAGCCCAGACGTTGTACGCCGAAACCGAAGCCAGCATCGCCAAACGCGAGAACGCCGCCGCAATGCGCAAGGCCGGTGCCCTGGGCGTCAGTACCGATGGCAAACCGACCAAAAAACAGCGGCGTGATCTGTTCAAGTTTCATGGCGGGAGTAGTGGGGAGTAAGCTTGCCCGGAAAGCCCGAAGCCCGGAACCAAAAACACCGCAGCGCCAGAGGTAGTAAATTACACGGAACCAACCTGCCGATGTTCTACCTTGCTTGGAACAATCCCGGATTGTTCATAAAATGCGTTCCATGGCCGAACATTCGTGCACCAAAATGGCGCAAAAACGCAAGTTTCGATCCTTGTAACCATTTTTGTTTTCACTTTAGATACCCAAACCTATGACCGATCTACCGGATAACGACTACACCCAACGCTTCATCTTCGATGAAAGCGACGCCCGCGGCGAGATGGTTGCGTTGGAGCGTAGCTACGCCGAAGTCCTTGCCAAACACCCTTATCCCGAGCCAGTCGCGCAACTGCTCGGCGAGCTGATGGCCGCGGCGGCGTTGCTGGTCGGCACCTTGAAGTTCGATGGCTTGCTGATCCTCCAGGCCCGTTCCGAAGGCCCGGTGCCCTTGCTGATGATCGAGTGTTCCAGCGAGCGCGAGATCCGTGGCCTGGCGCGTTATGACGCAGACAAGATCGCTCCTGATGCGACCCTGGCCGACCTGATGCCCAACGGCGTGCTGGCGCTCACCGTCGACCCGCGTCAGGGTCAGCGTTACCAGGGCATCGTCGACCTCGACGGCGAGACCCTGTCGGAATGCTTCACCAATTATTTCGTCATGTCCCAGCAAGTCGGCACACGCTTCTGGCTCAACGCCGACGGCCGTCGCGCCCGTGGTCTGCTGCTGCAGCAGCTGCCGGCCGATCGCATCAAGGATGACGAGGAACGCGCCTCCAGCTGGCAGCACATCACTACCCTGGCCGGCACCCTGACCGCTGACGAACTGCTTGGCCTGGACAATGAAACCGTACTGCATCGCCTCTACCATGATGAAGCGGTACGTATGTTCGACGTGCAGACATTGCGCTTCAGCTGCAGCTGCTCGCGCGATCGATCGGGTAACGCGCTGGTGAGTCTGGGTCAGGAAGACGCGCAACAACTGGTTATCGAAAGCGGTGGCAGCGTCGAGATCGACTGTCAGTTCTGCAACGAGCGCTACCTGTTCGATGCTGCCGATGTTGCTCAATTATTCGCTGGAGCGGGTGTCAACACACCGTCAGATACTCGCCACTAAAACGGTTCAGCGCAGGTAAATTACCTGTCAAACGCCAGATTTACGCCGCCCTGACAGGAGGGCCCTACTTTTTTTGGGCATTTCTGGCATAATCCGGCCCACTTTTTTCGCGGTAGTAGTGCACAACTTTCTACTACAAAACGTTTGGAGCACTCGGCCACTGGCCGACGGGGAACCTCATGACGCAAGCCAATAACGCCGTGTACACCGATCTGAGTGTTGATGATCTGGTTAAAGAAGCCCTGAACCGCGGTGAAGGCGAGCTGTCCGATACCGGCGCTCTGGTTGTACGCACCGGTCACCGCACCGGCCGTTCGCCAGTCGACCGTTTCATCGTGGAAGAGCCTTCCACCCAAGGCGCCATCGCCTGGGGCCCGATCAACCGCAAGTTCCCGGCCGACAAGTTCGATGCCCTGTGGAACCGCGTTGAAGCCTACCTGGGCGAGCGCGAGCGTTTTGTTTCCCACGTCCACGTAGGTTCTGACCCTGCGCATTACCTCGCGGTCAAAATGACCACCGAGACTGCCTGGCACAACCTGTTCGGCCGTTGCCTGTTCATCAACCCTGAGCAGTACAACCAGGGTGACAAGGACGAGTGGCAGGTGATCAACGCCCCTGAGTTCGTCTGCGTGCCTGAGCGTGACGGCACCAACTCCGACGGCACCGTGATCATCAACTTTGCAGCCAAGAAAGTGCTGCTCGCGGGTATGCGTTACGCCGGCGAAATGAAAAAAGCCCTGTTCTCGGTACAAAACTTCCTGCTGCCAGCAGTCGACGTTCTGCCGATGCACTGCGCGGCCAACATGGGCGAAGAGGGCGACGTAACGTTGTTCTTCGGCCTGTCCGGCACCGGTAAAACCACCCTGTCCGCTGACGAAAGCCGCTACCTGATCGGCGACGACGAACACGGCTGGGGCGTTGGCGTGGTGTTCAACATCGAAGGCGGTTGCTATGCCAAGTGCATCGACCTCTCCGAGAAGAACGAGCCGGTCATCTGGAAAGCCATCCAGCACGGTGCCGTACTGGAAAACGTCGTACTCGACCCGGTCACCAAGAAAGCCGACTACGCCGATGACAGCCTGACCCAGAACAGCCGCGCCGCTTACCCGCGCGAACTGATCGAAAAACGCGCCCCGAAAAACCTCGGAGGCGAGCCAAACGCTGTGATCTTCCTGACTTGCGACCTGACCGGCGTACTGCCGCCAGTCTCGATCCTCAGCGAAGAACAAGCGGCCTACCACTTCCTGTCCGGCTACACCGCTTTGGTGGGCTCGACCGAAATGGGTTCCGGCAGCGGCATCAAATCGACCTTCTCCACCTGCTTCGGCGCCCCGTTCTTCCCGCGTCCGGCTGGCGAATACGCTGAACTGCTGATCAAACGCATCCGCGGCTTCGGCTCCAAGGTCTACCTGGTCAACACCGGCTGGACCGGCGGTGGCTACGGCGTCGGCAAACGCTTCAACATCCCGACCACCCGTGGCGTCATCGCAGCCATCCAGAGCGGCGCGTTGATCGGTGCAGAAACCGAACACCTGGACACCATCAACCTCGACGTGCCGCTGGCCGTACCGGGCGTTGAAACCGGCCTGTTGAACCCACGCAACACCTGGGCTGACAAAGCTGCCTACGACGAAGCTGCTAAAGCGTTGGCCGGTTTGTTCATCGAGAACTTCAAGAAGTTTGAAGTGAGCGATGCGATCAAGGCTGCTGGGCCGAAGTTGTAATTATTCGGTAGTGGTTTGAGGTAAGAGAAAGCCGCCCTTAGGGGCGGCTTTTTTGCGGGTGCGATTCAGACCAGCGGAGGCAGAACTACCAATACTCCAGCTGAAAAGGCGCTAAACGGCCAGAATAATGGCACTTGTGGTGTCGACTAGATGCCTTCCAACTCCTGTGTATTCCACTGCTGCACCTTGATCGCCTGGTAGAGCATGCCAATGGTCAGTGGGTGTTTGTCACCACGTCCCTTGGCCCGCCGCTTGAGGAACACATCAAAGCCTTCGGGCTGGAAGTAGCGATAGGCGTCGTAGTCGATGAAGTCGATGGCGAACTGTTCTTCCAGGGTTTCCATCAGGTGCCGCGCATCGGCGCCGTCACAGCCGAGGTCAAAATTGATCGAGGTGCTGAGGCTGATGGTTTTGCGTTCGGGCAGGCCGAGTTCTTCGTGCAGCAGCTGCATGAGCAAGTGCATGGCGTGGTCGTCGGGGAAGTTGGGGGCGAGGTGCATTGCGGGGCGTCTGGTTGGGCTTAGGCGGATTTTATTGGCCGTCGGGCTTGGGGGGAAGGGCGGACGCAGATATTGGTGGTTCGTCTTGTCGGTACTTTGCGAGCACTTCTTCTCGTGTAGGAAGTGGTTTGTCGAGGTCTACCGGTGACGTGTCGAATCCGGCGAGGCGTAGTCTGGCCAAGTAGTTTGAGCGGCGGACTTTTTCGTAATGCGCTTGTTTTTGTTTGAAGGTTAATTGGCTCATGGCGGTGGTCCCGGGGCTGTTGTTTCTTTCACTTATGTTTGAAAACACGCGGCGCGTTCATCGCTGGCAAGCCAGGCTCCTACAGGAACGTGGCGTGCCTGCGAGTGGGGTGTGTCAGGTAGGTGCTTTCCAGTTCAGCATGCGTTGCTGGGCGACTTGGAGCAGGTCGCGGCCGTCTTGAGTCAGCAGGTACAGGGCGTGGGTGATATGGGGAATGTCTTTAACGTCGCCGTGCTTGAAGCATTGGCAGTGCAGGGTTTCGAGCAGGTCGCTGGAGGCTCGGATGCGCTGAAGGGCGGCTTCGAGGATGTCTTGCGGGTGGCCTCTGTGTCGATGATCAGAACCGGGGTGTCGGTGAAGTTGGTTTTGGTGGGGCGATAGCGATCTGCAAACGGATCTAATGTGTTCATGGTTAGTTCTCTGTATGGATCAAATGAACCACACCAACCGTGACCAAACGATGGGTGGCGGACTGTGTTCAGGTTGGTCAACCGGCGAGAACACCCGGCACGCTCGAAAGCGTCCCAAACACAGCCGCCATAAAGCGTGCCGACATGTTAGTGCCGGCAGCATACAAGGGGATGCGAATGTTCTCTGTAATTTTTCGGGTGACCAAACCCGGCCGCTGATTTTGCAGCAACGCAAACAACTATAGATGTGGGTTGCAGGCTGGCGAAAGGCGACAAGGAGCACGAGGTTGTAGGACGGGGACGAATATTGGTAAGGCCGTGTCTATCGGTCTGTCCGTCGACGTAGGGCGTCTCGTTTCTTAGCCATAAAACGCTTGGCTTCCTCGTCTTCAATGCTGGGTCCAGGGTCGTCGATGGACGCTTGAATGTCGGCAGCGAGTTGCCGGTTGTATGCGGCGACTTGATGGGCAGGCATGAAAGAATCCTTTATTGGCTACGTTTTCACCTTGTCATCCGCTGCCGTGCCACCTCGCACTACCCGGGTTTTTTTCAGCGATTCCCCTGGAGGTCGAATTTCCCACGCGCTTGTCAGGCGTGTCGAATAGAGCCGCAGTAACGCGTGCGCCAGACTGTGTAGGGGATTTCGTGATCTTCGATTCACATTTGAACGCCATCAGCCATGGAATTGCATCACGGGCCTTGCGCCGTTCTCCCTGTATCATGCCGTATCCTTTTTGCGCCCGACCTTTTCTCGACCCGCCGATTTGCCGCGCTAGGCTTCAGGCATCTGCGCGGTCAATGGAGTGACAGTTTATGCACAACACCCTTGAACAGGTCTTTGGTTATCCACAGTTTCGGCCCGGCCAGGAGGTGGCGGTCAGCGCGGTGTTGGCCGGGCGGTCGGCGGCGGCGATTTTTCCTACTGGGTCCGGCAAGTCGTTGTGTTATCAATTGTCGGCCTTGCTGCTGCCGAATCTGACGCTGGTGGTCTCGCCGTTACTGGCGTTGATGCAGGACCAGTTGGCGTTCCTGGCGCGTCACGGCATCGCGGCGGCGAGTATCGATTCGGCGCAGAGCCGCGATGATGCCAACGAGGTGATGGCGCGGGCCCGCTCCGGCGAGTTGAAGATTTTGATGATCTCCGTGGAGCGCCTGAAGAACGAACGTTTTCGCAACTTTTTGCAGCAGGTGCCAATCTCGTTGTTGGTAGTGGACGAGGCGCACTGTATTTCGGAGTGGGGTCATAACTTCCGTCCGGACTATTTGAAGCTGCCGGCCTATCAGCGCCAGTTCAACATTCCTCAAGCTTTGCTGCTGACCGCCACCGCAACGCCAAAGGTGATCGCCGACATGCAGGCGAAATTCGCCATCGCCCCGGCGGATGTGGTGACCACCGGTTTCTACCGACCCAACCTCAACCTGCTGGTGGAGCCGGTGCGTGGCCAGGACAAGCGTCGGCGTCTGGTCGAGTGGATGGGCCAGCGCGCCGGGCAGCCGAGCATCGTTTACGTCACGTTGCAGAAAACGGCCGAACAGATCGCTCAGCACCTGGCTCAGCACGGCATTCAGGCCGAGGCTTATCACGCAGGTTTACCCCACGAGCAACGCGAAGCGATTCAGCGCCGGTTCATGGGCGGGCAGTCCAATTGCATAGTCGCCACCATCGCTTTCGGGATGGGCATCGACAAGAGCGACATCCGCAACGTGGCGCATTTCGACTTGCCGAAATCCATTGAAAACTACAGCCAGGAAATCGGTCGCGCCGGGCGTGACGGGCAGTCCTCCGACTGCCTGGTGCTGGCCAACCGCGACAGCCTCAATGTGCTGGAGAATTTCGTTTACGGCGACACGCCGGAGCTGGAAGGCATTCGTTGTGTGCTGGATGAACTACAAGCAGCCAGCCCCGATGGTCAGTGGGAGTTTCTGCTGGGACCGCTGGCGGATCAGAGCAACATTCGTCAGTTGCCGCTCAAGACCTTGCTGGTGCAGCTGGAGCTGCGTGGTTTGATCGCGCCGCGTTATGCCTACTTTGCGGAGTACCGCTTCAAGTTTCTGGTCGAGCCCGAAGCCTTGTTGGCGCGTTTCGAGGGCGAGCGGCGGGACTTTGTGGCGGCGATTATTCAGACGTCGAGCCGCGCCAGGACCTGGGCCACGGTGAATTTCGACGCGTTGTATTTACAGCATCAAGCCGAACGAAATCGGGTGGTGAAGGCGCTGGATTATTTCCAGGAAAAGGGTTGGGTGGAGCTCGAAAGCAAGCAAATGACAGAGGTCTACAGCCTGCTGCTGACAGATTTCGATGCGCAGGCGCTGAGCGTCGAATTGCATGCGTACTTCACACAGCATGAGCGCACCGAGATCGCGCGGATCCACGCGATGCTCGATTTGTTCGCGACCGAGCGTTGCCTGGGTTATCGACTGGCGCAGTACTTCGGCGATGAAAACGCACCGCAGCGGTGCGGGCATTGTTCGGTGTGCCACGGCCAGGTGGCTCGTCTGCCAGAGCCTCCCGAGTTGCCGGCGCTTGTGGATAAAAATTTCCAGGCACTGTGCGGCGATTTTATCCACAGGCATGAGCAGTACAACGGGAGTCTGCCGGGTGCGGAACGGCTGACGCGGTTTTTGTGCGGGATCAGCGTGCCGCTGTTCACCAAACTCAAGGCTCGGGCGATTCCGGGGTTTGCGGCGTTGGAGGATTACCCGTATGCAGAGGTGAGGGCGTGGGCTGAGGCGAATCTTTAGGCCAAAGCTTCGCGGGCAAGCCCGCGAATGACCCTGAGTCTCGCCCGATCGTGGAGGTCACAGCGATTACACTGCTTGCCCATTCTCTGAGAGACCACTCAATGACCAACCGCATGCCGCAACGCACTGACTACCGTCACTTCCAGCCGATCATCACCCGGTGGCACGACAACGACGTTTACGGCCATGTGAACAACGTCACCTACTACAGTTTTTTCGACACGGCAGTGAACACCTACCTGATCGAGGTGGGTGGGCTGGATATTCATGACGGTGAAGTGGTGGGTTTTGTGGTGAGTTCGGCGTGCGATTATTTCGCTTCGATTGCTTTCCCCGAGCGTATCGAAATCGGATTGCGGGTGGGCAAGTTGGGTAACAGTTCGGTGCAGTACGAGTTGGCGGTATTCAAGGCGGGGGAAGAAGACGCCTGCGCGGCAGGGCGGTTCGTGCATGTGTTTGTGGATCGGGCGTCGAATCAGCCGGTGGCGATTCCTGCCGGGTTACGCGGGGCGTTGGAGCGGTTGCTGGTGTGAGGTCGTCGGCTACAGTGAAGACTTCTGTAGCCGCTGCCTTGGGCAGCGGCTACAGATCGCATGTCAATCCCGGTCGCGCCAGTGGCGGTGATGCTTGTAATGCCCGTAGGCATGGCCACGGCCGCGGTGGTCATCGTCATCGTCATCACGGTAGTAGCGGCGATCACCACGACCGCGGTAGTCGTGATCCTCACGATAGCTTTCATTGCCCATATGGTTACCCAGCGCACCGCCCACGCCGCCGCCGGCTGCTGAGCCGATCAGGCTGCCACTGGTGCCGCCCAGGCTGCGGCCAACCACGTTGCCGCCCGCAGCACCGAGTGCGCCGCCAATGGCCGCCTGGCCACGGCTGCGTCTGTCGGCTCCGACCGCACTACCACCCGCGCCGCCCAGGGCTGCACCAATGGTAGAACCGGTGTTGCCGCCTAACGACTGACCGACGACCGAGCCTAGAACCCCGCCCAATGCGCCGCCCACGCCTGCCTCGGTGGTGCCTCCGGCAAAAGCAATGCCACTGACCAGGCCAAGGGACAACAAGAGAATCGAGGAGTACTTCATGGGAGAGCCTCTAAGGGATGACGGCGCGATCGTGAGGCTGTGTTGAGATGCTTACAATCGAAATCCGACGAGTAACACGACTTGTGCACAATTCTATAAGTTACTGTTTTTTAGACGGAACTTAAGTGTTTTTCGCCGGTCTTTAGCTAATTCGGAAAGGCCGCTTTTATGCAAAAGCGGCCTTTTTTGTGGGCGTTTGAAAGGTTTCGTGATCAGCGGCGACGCGGTCTTTTGATCTTGCCTTACGCCGACTTTGCCATGATCAACCCGTTATCACTCGCCGCTTGCAACCGAATCGCGACGAACTTCGATGTTGGCGTATGGCTGCCGTCGCCGGTGCTTTCCAGGGGCACCAGGGGATTCACTTCCGGATAATAGGCGGCCGCTTGACCGGCGGGGATATCGAACGCCAGCAAGGTGAAGCCCTTGACCCGACGTTCGCGGCCATCGTCCCAGATCGACACGATGTCGGCTTTCTGACCGGGTTTGAAGCCCAGGCGAATGATGTCGGCTTCATTGATGAACAGCACATCCCGCTGACCTTTGACACCGCGATAACGGTCGTCCAGGCCATAAATGGTGGTGTTGTACTGATCGTGGGAACGCATCGATTGCATGATCAGGTCCGGCAGCACGCCAGTGGCGCGGGTGCGCTCATGCACCAGATCGACCGGCAGGATGTTCGCGCAGAAGTTGGCCCGCCCCGACGGGGTGTTCCACTGACGTGCTCCGGCAGTGTTGCCCAGGTGGAAGCCGCCTGGGTTCTCAATACGCTGGTTGAAATCCTTGAAGGCAGGAATGGTGTCGGCAATCAGGTCGCGGATGCGGCGATAGTCGGCGACCAGCCAGTTCCAGTCCACCGGATGTGCACCCAATGTCGCGACGGCGATGCCGGCAATGATCGACGGCTCTGAACGCATCTGTTTCGACAGCGGCTGCAACTGGCCGTTGGAGGCGTGGACCATGCTGAACGAGTCTTCCACGGTCACTGCTTGCGGGCCTTCGGTTTGCAGGTCGATGTCGGTACGGCCCAGGCAGGGCAGGATCAACGCTTCTTTACCGTGGGCCAGATGGCTGCGGTTGAGCTTGGTGCTGATCTGCACGGTGAGGTCGCAGTTGCTCAGCGCCTGGAAGGTTCGTGTGCTGTCCGGGGTAGCTTGGGCGAAGTTACCACCCAGACCGATAAAGACTTTCGAGCGACCGTCGAGCATCGCGTGAATCGCTTCCACCACGTTGTGACCGTTTTCGCGTGGCACTTTGAACTGGAAGCGCCGTTCCAGTGCATCGAGAAAGAACGCTGGTGGGCGCTCGTTGATGCCCATGGTGCGGTCGCCCTGCACGTTACTGTGGCCACGCACTGGACACAGGCCGGCACCCGGCCGGCCGAGGTTGCCGCGCAACAGCATCAGGTTGGTGATTTCCTGGATGGTCGGTACCGAATGGCGATGTTGGGTGATGCCCATCGCCCAGCACATGATCACGTTCTTGGCCTTGGCATACATGCGTGCGGCTTGTTCGATATCGCTCAGGGGCAGCCCGGACTGCTCGACAATCTGCGTCCATGAGGTGTCGTCGATGGCGGCCAGGTAGTCGAGCACACCATCGGTGTGTTCGTTGAGGAAGTCGTGGTCAAACACCGCCGGTTCATACGTCAGCTGCGCTTCGCGCTCCCATTGCAGCAGGAACTTGGCCATGCCTCGCAGCAATGCCATGTCACCGCCCAGTGCGGGTCGGAAATAGGCGGTGTTGGTCGGACGGTCACCGTTGGTGAGCATCTCGATAGGATGTTGCGGGTGTTGGAAGCGTTCCAGCCCACGCTCTTTGAGCGGGTTGACGCACACTACTTGAGCGCCGCGCTTCACCGCTTCGCGCAGGGGTTCGAGCATCCGCGGGTGGTTGGTGCCAGGGTTTTGCCCCAGGACGAAAATCGCATCGGCGTGTTCGAAGTCGTCGAAGGTCACCGTGCCTTTGCCCACACCGACGCTTTGCGCCATGGCCACACCGCTGGCTTCGTGGCACATGTTCGAGCAGTCGGGGAAGTTGTTGGTGCCGAAGGCGCGCACGAACAGTTGGTAGAGGTACGCCGCTTCGTTGCTGGCCCGGCCGGAGGTGTAGAACTCGGCCTGATCGGGGCTGCTGAGGTTCTGCAAGTGTTTACCGATCAGCGCGAACGCCGCTTCCCAGCTGATGGGTGTGTAGCGATCGGTTTCAGCGTCGTAGCTCATCGGTTCGGTGAGACGGCCCTGGTATTCGAGCCAGTAATCACTTTGTTCCAGCAACGAGCTGACGCTGTGCCTGGCGAAGAAGGCGCCATCGACCCGGCGCTTGGTGGCTTCCCAATTGACCGCTTTGGCGCCGTTTTCGCAGAACTTGACCATGCCACTTTCCGGCGAGTCACCCCAGGCGCAACCCGGGCAGTCAAAGCCGCCGTTCTGGTTGGTCTTGAGCATCATGCGGATGTTTTTCAGTGCGTTGTCGCTGGTCAACCAGGCTTGAGCGACGCTGATCAGTGCGCCCCAACCGCCGGCTGCGCCTTTGTAGGGCTTGTAGCGTTTGTAGCGCGGGGTTGGTTTTTGGTCGGTTTGAAGATGAGTGCTCACGCTTGATTTTCCATCGAAGGGCTGTAGACCCGCGGCGCACTTTTCTGCGGCAGGTGGATGAGATTGAGGTTGTGCCGGCGGGCCCATTGCAGGGCCAGGCCGGTGGGCGACGACAGGCTGACTAATGTCTGGATGCCTGCGCGCAAGACTTTCTGGATCAATTCCAGGCTGCAACGGCTGGTGACAATGGCCAGGCCGCCAGCAGTGGGGATGTTCTGCCGGATCAGCGCGCCGATCAGCTTGTCGAGAGCGTTGTGCCGACCGATGTCTTCGCGACCCAGTAGCAGTTCGCCCCGGTTGTTCATGAACACGGCCGCATGCACCGCGCCACTGTGCTGACCCAAGGGCTGGAAGGCACTGATGCGCTGACGCAAACCGTCGAGCCACTCGGCCGGTGGCAAGGGCGCACCGGGCAATACGTTTAGCTCGGGTAATGCCTGTTCAACCGCCTCTACGCCACAGAGCCCGCAACCGCTGGTGCCGGCCAGTTGGCGGCGTTGCTGTTTGAGGTTCCAGAAGGCGCGGCTGGAGATTTTCACTTGCGCGTATTGCGCCGGGCCGGATCCGCTGAGTTGCAGGTCGTAGATATCGCAGGCGTCGGTAATGATGCCGCTGCCCAGGCTGAAGCCGACGATGAAGTCCTCAAGGTCGGTCGGGGTGACCAGCATCACTGCCTGACTGATGCCGTTGTAGGCAATCGCCAGCGCAACTTCTTCAGCGAGCGCGGTGCTGGCCGATTCGGTTTGCGCAAGGTTGCAGTAGTGATAACTCTGACTGGCGGCGGGCGCAGGCGTTTCGACGGCAGGCGCCGCGCAGTCGGGGTGCTTGGCGTTCATGAGGAGTTACCGGCAGTATCAGGTCGTATTGACTACTGATAAGACTAGGCGCGTCAAAGTGTCGCGTCTAATCGCTAATACTGATCTGCCGATAGATGGCGTCGATCAAGAGTCTGTCGGTGATTTCTGATACAACGCAAAAACGGCCTCGGCCAAGGCTGAACGCGGCGCGCCGCGGCGCATGATCAGGCCCAGGCAGGCGAGGGTCTGAGCGCTTTCAATCGGTTGCAGACGCAGGTCGTCGATCAAGTCTTCAAGACCGCCTTCCAGTGGCATCACCGCACAGCACAGGCCACCGTGTACCGCTTGTAACAGCTGATGGACCGCGTCGGTTTGCAGCAGCGGTTGCGGGTTGAGGCCACGGCTGTGGAAGTTGTGGTCGATGGACTGGCGAAAGTGCATGCCGCTGGTGAGCATGCCCAGTGGTAACTCGATCAGCGCCTCCCAGCTCAATGGCTTTTCGCCAAAGCTGAAGAAGCGTTGGTCGTAGAGCAGGCCCATGCGGGTTTCGCTAAAGGCCAGCGAGTCGAAGCGTTCGTTGTCCAGCCGCTCCAGATACGAAACGCCGAGGTCGAGGCGATTGCTCGCCAGTTGCTCAAGAATTTCTTCGGAGCTCAACGCCGAGAGTTCGAAGCGCAGGTTCGGGTGTTCTTTGTGCAAGCGTTGCATCAGCGCCAGCGGGTCGAAGCTCGACAGCGGTACCACGCCCAGACGCAAAGTCCCGACCAGGTTGCCACGACAGGCTGCGGCCTCGGCATGCAGGCCGTCGTAGGCCGCGAGCACGGTGCGGGCCCAGGCCAGCACACGCTCGCCCGGAGCGGTAAAACCTTCAAAGCGCTGACCGCGGTTGACCAGCGGCAGCTCGAGCTCTTCTTCAAGGCTGCGCAGGCGCATGGATAAGGTTGGCTGGGTGATGTGGCAGCGAGCAGCGGCTTGGCCAAAGTGACGGGTTTCGTCGAGGGCGATGAGGAATTTCAGCTGTTTGATGTCCATCTTCGCTCCAGGGCGCAGGCAAGGGAGCAATTCTAACGTGCTTGCAGTGCACTTGAGTCATTGGCCGGATCGCGCAACCTTGCCCGTGGCCATCGCGGGCAAGCCTCGCTCCTACGGACCGCGCTATCTGTGGGAGCGGGCTTGCTGGCGATGCAGTCGACTCGGTCTAAAGACCTGCTATCAACTCCCGATAATCCCCGACCGCCGCAAATTCGGCGGTGTCTTTGGGCTCTTTTTGGCTGTCCGGCTGGCTGACCGCCAGCAGATGCCCAACGCCGAAATTTCGCGCGCTGCGCAGGATCGGCAAAGTGTCGTCGATAAACAGGCTACGGGCCGGGTCGAAGCCGATATCGGCTTGCAAGGCATCCCAGAACTGCGGGTTTTCCTTGGCGAAGCCGTAATCGTGGGAGCTGATCAAACGCTCGAAATACGGCGCCAGTTCGATTTTTTCCAGCTTCAATGACAGCGAATCGCGGTGAGCGTTGGTGATCAGCACCACGCGCTTGCCGGCCTGTTTGATCGCAGCCAGAAAGGTGTCGGCGTCGGGACGCAGGGCAATCAGATGGGCGGTTTCCAGTTTCAGTTCGCGCACGGGCAGTCTCAGTTCCGCGCTCCAGAAGTCCAGGCAATACCACTGTAACTGGCCGGCGTTGTGCTCGAATAACGGCTGCAACTCCAGTTCGGCCATGGCCCGGCTCACACCATGCAACTCGGCGTAGCGCTGGGGCAGGTGCTCCATCCAGAAATGGTTGTCGTAGTGCAGGTCCAGCAGCGTGCCGTCCATATCCAGCAGAACGGTATCGATGTCGCGCCAGGGTAATGAGGGCATGGAAAACTTCTCGAACAGTAGAAAGACATCCGACACAAATGATCGGCAACGCCGGGTACGCACTGATTTGAAAGTGTAGCGAGCGATGCGCGCAGTAGCTTTCAAACAGCCTGTATAGTAACGCGTTCACGCCAAGGAGCTTGTCATGCGCCAGAAACCCACCGTACTCGCCCGCGAGATCGTCGCCACTAGTCGATTGTTCTGCGTCGAAGAGTTGCAGTTGCGCTTTTCCAACGGCGTCGAACGCACCTATGAGCGACTGGTCAGCAAGGGTACCGGTTATGGCGCAGTGATGATCGTGGCGATGGTCGATGACAACCATGCGCTATTGATCGAAGAATATTGCGGCGGCACCGGGGAGTACGAACTGTCTTTACCCAAGGGCCTGATCGAGCCGGGCGAGGATGTGTTGGCAGCGGCCGAGCGTGAGCTCAAGGAAGAGGCCGGTTTTGGCGCACGTCAACTTGAGCATCTGACTGAGCTGTCATTGTCGCCCGGTTACATGAGCCAGAAGATTCAAGTGGTCCTGGCGACCGATCTTTACGAAGAACGACTTGAGGGCGACGAGCCTGAGCCGATGCGCGTGGATCGCGTCAACCTGCGGGAATTGTCTGCTCTGGCGCAGAACTCGCAATTCACTGAAGGCCGTGCCTTGGCGGCGTTGTACCTGGCCCGCGATCTGTTGACTGAGCGCGGGGTGTTTCAACCATGAGTGTGCACTCCATGAATTTCCCCCATCCGTTACTGGCCCCCGTCATCGAACTGGCGCGTCAAGCCGGTGAAGCCATCCTGCCGTTCTGGCGCGCCGACGTGGCGGTCACCGCCAAGCTTGATGACTCGCCGGTGACCGCGGCTGACATGGCGGCGCATCATCTGATCCTCGCCGGCCTGACGGCGCTCGACCCAAGCATTGCGGTGCTCTCGGAAGAAGACGCCGACATCCCGATGAGCGTGCGAGCCGGCTGGCAGCGCTGGTGGCTGGTGGATCCGCTGGATGGCACCAAGGAATTCATTTCCGGCAGTGAGGAATTTACCGTCAACATCGCGCTGATCGAACAAGGGCGCGTGGTGTTTGGCGTGGTGTCGATGCCGACCAACGGTCGCTGCTATTTCGGCGGTGCTGGCCTGGGTGCCTGGCGTGCAGACAAAGATGCCGAGCCGACGCCGATTCATGTACGGGACGTTCCGCCAGTAGGTGAAGCGTTCACCGTGGTTGCCAGCCGTCGACATTCGAGCCCTGAACAGGAGCGTTTGCTGGCCGGGCTGAGTGACAGCCTGGGCGAGCTGCAACTGGCGAATATCGGCAGCTCGTTGAAGTTTTGCCTGTTGGCGGAGGGGGCTGCCGATTGCTATCCACGCTTGGCGCCGACGTCGCAGTGGGACACCGCCGCCGCGCAAGGCGTGCTGGAAGGCGCGGGTGGCGAGGTGTTGAATTTGAGCGGCGAGCCGTTCAGCTATCCGGCGCGCGAATCCCTACTGAATTCATTTTTCCTGGCACTGCCGGCCAAAGCCGCATGGCGGGAGAAGTTGTTGGTGTTGGCCAGGTCTTGAGAGCGCTACAGGTTGATCGTTCCCACGCTCCGCGTGGGAATTGCATCCAGTGACGCTCTGCGTCACCCACGGCGGACGCAGAGCGTCCAGGGCGGCATTCCCACGCAGAGCGTGGGAACGATCAAACGATCAGCGCCAAGTCTACCGATGCAACACATACTGCCCGGTAAACCTTACGGCATCCTCTGTGCTGCCGGCATTGACGATGCGTGAATGCAGCGTCAGCCGGGCCCGTCCGTAGCGCTGGTACATCACCAGAAACTTCTTCCATACCGCCGCACTTGGCGCATCGCCAATTGCCATCGCATCGGTCGTGACCGGCAGCGGATAGCTGATGTGCCCTTCCTGAATCACGATATGCCCGTCTTCGATGCCCTCTTCACGCAAGCGTAAATGCAGCCAGCCCCAGCCGGCCAGTACCGCGCCACAGTACAGGCTGCCGCCGAACATGGTGCTTTTGTGATTGACGTTGGCTTCCAGCGGCAAGTGCAGACGCAGTTGATGTGCTTGCCAATCAAGCACTTTGAGACCCATATCCCGCGTGAGGGGGATGTCGCGATGCAGGACTGATTCCAGGTGACGACTGTCGCGGTTCATGCAGGGTCTCTTTGTTCAGGATGCTTTTTCAAGATTAGTCGGCGTGGCTCAATCGAGTTCGTCGGTGCCACTGTTGGCGCCGCCATCGGCGAAGCTCAGACCGTGTTTGCGTAATTTGTCGTGCAAGGTCTTGCGTGGAATACCCAGCGCTTCGGCCAGGCTGCGCAGCGAACTGTGGGAGCGTGCCAGCTCGGCAGCAATCAAGGTTTTTTCGAAGTTTTCCACTTGCTCGCTCAGGCCTGCGCTGATGTTTGCGCTGATCGGCGCAACGCTGCCGTCCGGCGCGCTGTTATCCAGTGCCAGTTCCAGGCCGAGGGCGAAGCGTTCAGCGGCGTTCTGCAGTTCGCGCACGTTGCCTGGCCAGTTATGGCGCAACAGCGATGCCCGTTGCCCCGGCTGCAGTTCGTGAGGCGGCAGACCGTGACGGGTGCTGGCTTCATCGGCGAAGTGCTGAAACAGCATCAGCGCGTCTTCGCCGCGTTCACGCAGTGGCGGGATGCGCAGCGGCGCGACGTTCAGGCGGTAATACAAGTCGGCGCGGAAGCGGCCCTGATCCGCCGCCTGGCGCAAGTCTTCCTTGGTTGCAGCAATGATGCGGATATCCAGCGGGATCAGCTGATTGCCGCCCAGGCGCTCAACCACCCGCTCTTGCAGCATGCGCAACAACTTGACTTGCACATCCAGACTCATGCTTTCGATTTCATCGAGGAACAGCGTACCGCCGTTGGCGAATTCGAACTTGCCGATGCGGCGCTTTTGCGCGCCGGTGAAGGCGCCCGGTTCGTGGCCGAACAGCTCGCTCTCCACCACCGACTCCGCCAGGGCGCCGGCATTGATCGCGACAAACGGCCCGTTACGGCGGCTCGACAGGTCGTGCAGCGCGCGGGCGACTACTTCCTTGCCGGCACCGGTCTCGCCGAGGATCAACACATCGGCTTTGGTCGCCGCCAGGGCGCCGATCTGCTCGCGCAAACGCAGCATCGGTGCCGACTGCCCTACCAACCGGGTGCTGAGTTCATTGCGGTCGCTCAGGGCCAGGCGCAGGCTGCGGTTATCCAGCACCAGCCGGCGCAGCGCCAGGGCGCGGCGCACGCTGTCGAGCAGGGCGTCGCTGGCGAAAGGTTTCTCCAGAAAGTCATACGCCCCGGCACGCATCGCTTGCACGGCCAGCGGCACGTCGCCGTGACCGGTGATCAACAGTACTGGCAGTTCCGGGTCTTGCTCGTGCAGTTCGCTCAGCAGTTCGAGGCCATCCATACCGGGCATGCGAATGTCGCTGACCACCACGCCCGGCCAGTCGCGTTCAAGACGTCCGGCCAGGCCCTTGGCTTCAGCCAGCGGCAGGACTTTCAGTCCGGCGAGGTCGAGGGTCTGGCTCAGGGCCTGACGCAAATGTGGATCGTCGTCGATCAACACCACCTGGATGCGGTTGTCGATGTTCATGCACTGCGGTCCTCGGATGGTTGCAGATTGACTCCTGGCGCACCGGCGCGCAGTCGCAGGGTTAGCAGGGCGCCGCCATCGCGGTGGTTGGCGAACGACAGTTCACCGCCAAAGGCGCGCATCAGGGTGTCGCAGATTGCCAATCCCAGCCCGAGCCCTTGGGTGCGGGTCTTGGTGGTGTAGAAAGGCTCGCTGGCGCGGCCAAGGGCTTCCATGCAAAAACCCGGGCCGTTATCGCGAATGTACAGGTTGACGCCATCGGCGGTGGATTCGGCACTCAACCAGAGTTTGCGTGGCGGGCCCTTTTCGGTCAGAGCGTCGAGGGCGTTGGCCAGCAAGTTGCCGAGCACCTGGCGCAGGCGGGTTTCTCCGGCCTCGACCCACAGGGTGGCGGCCGGCAGGTCGCGGATCAGCTCGACTTCCATGGCGCGTCTGCGCTTGGCCAGCAAGGCCAGCGCGTCATCCAGCGCCGGTTGCAGGGCGACGCTTTCCGGCGCGTGGCGGTCGCGACGGGCGAAGGCTCGCAAGTGGGCAATGATCGAGGCCATGCGCCCGGTCAGTTCGCTGATCAGTTTCAGGTTGCCGCGAGCGTCGTCGATGCGTTCGTGATCGAGCAGAACTTCGGTGTTTTCCGCGTAGCTGCGAATCGCCGCCAGCGGTTGATTGAGTTCGTGGCTGATGCTCGCCGACATCGTCCCCAGCGCCGACAGCTTGCCGGCCTGTACCAGGTCATCCTGAGCGCGCACCAGCTCTTGCTGGGCGTGTTCGCGCTCCAGCACTTCCTGTTTGAGGCGACGGTTGAGGCCTTCGAGGTCGCTGGTGCGTTCGACGACGCGCATTTCCAGCTCACGACGGGCCTTGGCTTCGAAAGCGATGCGCTCCAGGTAATGACGCCGGCGCTGCATCATCAGACCGAGCAACAACATCAATACCAACAGCGTCGCGCCGCCGATCGCGACCACGGTGCGCACCGGGCGGGCGATCAGGGTGCGCGGGGCGAGGATGCTGACGCTCCAACCGGTTTCCTGGATCTGTTGGGTCTGGGTCAGCCAGGCGTCGGGATTGAGGTGCAGAGGCTGCGGGTCGCGGGTCGGGTAGGGCTGGACCGTGATGATCGCCTGGCGCTCTTCGTCAGTCAGCGGACGGGTCGCGCGAAAGCGCCATTCCGGCCGCGAGGTGAGAATCACCACGCCGTTGTGGTCGGTCATCAGCATTTGTTCGGGGGTTTTGCCCCACAGGCTTTCGGTGAGATCGAGGTCAACCTTGACCACCAGCACGCCGATGATCCGCTCGCCATCGCGTACAGCACCGGCAAAGAAATAACCGCGTTTGGCAGACGTCGTGCCCTGGCCGAAGAAGCGCCCCAAACGCCCGGCCATGGCTTCGCTGAAATACGGCCGGAAAGAAAAATTGCGCCCGACGAAGCTGTCGTGTTTGTCCCAGTTGGACGCCGCTAGGGTGTTGCCGGTGGTGTCCATCAGGTACATGACTTCGGCGCCGGTCTGGGCACAGATGTCTTTGAGCAGCTGGTTGGCGTTGTCTTGAGTCACGCGCTGTTGCGGCTCGGCGAGGGCGGCACGCAGGGCCGGCAGATCACCGAGGATTTGCGGCAGCACTTCGTAGCGATGCAGCGTGCCCAGCAGGTTGGCGACGTACAGGTCGAGGGTCTGACGGTTTTGCTCCACCAGTTCGCTGCGGTAATAACGCTCGGCCAGGTGCTCCAGCGGCCACAACAATGGCGCCAGGCACAGTGCGAGCAGTGCCAGGCTGCGCCATCGGGGTCTGCGGGGGAGGGTTGGGGTCATGGGAGTCGAGCGCCTGTGGGTACAGGCGCATTATGCCTAGCCGTGAACGAGAACGCTCACGGGAACAGGTCGGCCTCTTGAAGGGTCTTGCCAGCCAGATCCTTTGCCGACAGCTGCGGCGTTTCACTGAGCTGCCAGTCAATGGCCAGGGTCGGGTCGTCCCAGCGAATGCAACGCTCGGCCGATGGGGTGTAGTAGTCGGTGGTCTTGTAGAGGAATTCAGCGAAGTCGCTCAGCACCACGAAACCGTGGGCAAAACCTTCCGGAACCCAGAGCTGGCGATTGTTTTCAGCTGACAAACGCACAGCAACCCAGCGACCAAAATTCGGCGAACTGCGGCGGATGTCCACCGCTACGTCGAGCACTTCACCGGCAATAACGCGCACCAGTTTTCCCTGGGTGTTTTCAAGCTGGTAGTGCAAGCCGCGCAGCACACCTTTTTGCGAGCGGGAATGATTGTCCTGAACGAATTGTGTGTTCAGGCCGGTCGCCTCCTCGAAAGCCCTGGCATTGAAGCTCTCGTAGAAGAAGCCGCGCTCGTCACCAAATACCTTGGGTTCGATGATCAGAACACCGGGCAGGTCGGTGGTGACTACATTCATTGGTTTTCTCCAGCATTAGTGAACAGGTAATGGCCGTGATCGGCGTGCCCAGAGTGAGCATGATAGAGCAGTGCCTTGATCAGGCGATCAGATCTTTGAAGTCGCTGGCACCCAGGCGTTCGCCTTGATAGCTGCCGTCCTGGACCCGTTGGCACCACTCCAGGTTATCCAGATACCACTGTACCGTTTTGCGCAGACCGGTTTCGAAGGTTTCCTCGGGAACCCAGCCCAGTTCGCGCTCGATTTTGCTGGCGTCGATGGCGTAACGCAGATCGTGGCCCGGACGGTCCTTGACGAAGGTGATCAGGTCGGCAAAATTCGCAACGCCAGCAGGGCGCTGTGGCGCCAACTCTTCCAGCAGGCTGCAGATACCACGCACCACGTCGATGTTCTTCTGTTCGTTATGACCGCCGATGTTGTAGGTCTCACCGACTACACCTTCGGTTACCACTTTGAGCAGCGCCCGGGCGTGATCCTCGACGAACAACCAGTCGCGCACTTGCAGACCGTTACCGTACACCGGCAGTGGTTTGCCTGCCAGCGCGTTGAGGATAACCAGCGGGATCAGCTTCTCGGGGAAATGGAACGGCCCGTAATTGTTCGAGCAGTTGGTCAACAGCACAGGCAAACCGTAGGTGCGCTGCCAGGCGCGAACCAGGTGGTCGGACGCGGCTTTGCTGGCTGAATAGGGAGAGCTGGGCGCGTAAGGCGTGGTTTCGGTGAACAGGTCATCGACGCCATGCAGGTCACCATAGACCTCGTCGGTGGAGATATGGTGAAAACGAAAGGCGGCTTTCTCGGGCTCGGCCAATGTCTGCCAATAGGCACGAGTAGCCTCCAGCAGGCTGTAGGTGCCGACGATGTTGGTCTGGATAAAATCCGACGGACCGTCGATGGAGCGATCGACATGGGATTCGGCCGCCAAATGCATGATGGCATGGGGCTGAAACCGTGCCAGCACGGCGCTGACGGCGGCCTGGTCGACGATGTCGGCCTGTACGAACTCATAGCGGGTGTCAGTGGCGATGCTGGTCAGCGACTCCAGATTGCCGGCGTAGGTCAGCTTGTCCAGGTTGAGCACTTCGTGTTCGGTGTGCTGGATCAGATGACGGACCAAAGCCGAACCAATAAAACCGGCGCCGCCGGTAATGAGAATGCGCATGTCAGGAGCCTTCTTCCGTAAGACGGGTTATAGAGCGAATGGGGCATAGCTTGTCGGCAGGTGAGGGGCGGTGCAAGAGGGGCGTTGGTCAGATTTTGGAGAAGGTTCGGGATTGAGGTCGTTTGGGAGGACGCTTTCGCGGGCAAGCCACGCTCCTACAGGGGACGGTGGCGCTTTTCTAGGAGCGAGCGGTGCGGCGATCCGACTTGCCCGCGATGGCGATAGTGCTACCACCTTGATGCTGGGCTTACCCAGTGCTTATTGTTCCTGGCTGAAAAACATCGGATTTTCTGCACGGAAGGTTTTAAAGGTCTTGTGCCTCCAACGTTCCTCTTCGGAGCCATCATCGGCTTCATCGACCTCGCCAAAGTACCAATGCTCGGACTCAAACCTTTGCCCATCCTCATCCTCGTGAACAAAGTGGAACCCTGCTTCATTCATTCCGGCAGGAAGGGTTAAACCCCAGTCTGCGGCGAGGCTTTTGTCGGTGATACGGGTTTGGCAGAAGTATTCGTAGTCGAACGGTAATACATGGCCGCGATAGCGGCTCATGTCGGTGTAGATGCATATTTCACTGGAGAACATGGAGGGAGTGATAACGCAGGCGACTACTCGACAGTTGATAGTATTGTCAGGTCTGGCCTGGAGTAGGTGGTGGGCGGCATTGATCAGTTGTTGGGCGCATTCTTTCTGGATGGCGAAGGTTGTTTGTTTTCCTTCTACCAAGGTTTCCAGAACAGGGATCTTGTCCTTGAGATAACCATCTTCCAAAGACAGATCTTCGGGGAAGTATCCTTTGTAGCTGGCTGCCCACCGGATCAACGCCCTGAGGCGTCTTGGGATGTTGCGTACTTTTTTGTCTGAAAGTGCAATTCGGCGCATAAGTAGTGTTCTATGTCGTGGTCTAGTTGGATTTATGCGTAGCTGGTTAAAAAAAGCTCTAGATTCTTGGGTAACTCCAATGAACAGGCTTTTTCTATATCGCTGATCTGTTGTTCGGTTAGGTGATAATCGAAGGCGCATTCATCCGTATCGTCCCACCCCATAATTGGCATTAGTTCAGTTGCAGAAAGAGGAAGCTCTTTCTCAAAAAATGGAAAGTCCTGATCTTGCGGAACGCCCATAATTACATGTCTCATGGTTCTACCCATCTTGTTGGATCAGCATCTTTCGTCTGTTCACCAGTTATATGGTTGAACTCGCCGAGATGTTTTCCTCGTTTAGTGTACTTTTCTACTGCCTTACTTTCTGAGTCCCATTCGTAAATTTTTCCGTCCGGATCCTTCCAACGGGCACGTTTACCACCTCCGCCTCTAATTGGTGTTTTGGGTTTCGCCCATTTGGCGCTGGGGAACGCTGGCAGAAATGTGGGTTTCGAGTGGTACTTATGATCAGGGTCTACAAGCCCATTTCTCCGTCCACTCACCACCACATAAAGCGGCCTAACCCCCGAATCCGCCGGGAACACCAGGATGAAATCCTGATACTCCGGTGGGTAGATCGGGTTGACCAATATGTCGTTGCTGGCCTCGGTTGGAGGATAGACCCAGATGTTCGGTGCTTGTGGCGCGGCTTCCAGTGCCGGGATGCCTAGGGTGTCGGCGGGGTTGAGGGCTGGGGTCCAGATCAGTTCCAGGCCGTCGCCGAGCACGGCTACTTGTTGGCTGCCGCGGGGCTGGAACTGGATGATGTCGATCATTTGCCAGTCGGCGTTTTTGCCGGTGTAGAAGCCGTAGCCCTTGAGCGTGCCGTCGGCTTGTTGTTCGACGTGCAGGCGCACCCGTGAGTTGGCTTGCTTGAGCGAGCGCAGCTGTTCTTCGTTGTAGAGGGCGCTGTCGCCGAGTTCGGAGGGCCAGAGCAGGGCGACCAGGCCGGTCAGCAGGCCGGCGGCGACGGTGCCGCCGGCTGCTACTGTGACACTGCTGACCGATAATCCGGCCAGAGCAAGACCACCCAGGCCGACCGGTAATGCACTGCCACTGATTTTCTTTAGCGGGACGGCGCCGCAGCTGTCGGCCTCACGTGCGCCCAATAATGCGAAGTGGCCGTAATCCTTCAACGCATCCAGGGGGACGAAACCGGAGGGGTTGGCGTAGTTGATGATGCCGTCTGGCAGGTTGCAGGACTTGGCGAAGACACAGCCCAGTGGTGTTACGGGCTCAGGATCAGATGGCGTGTTCTCGAAGAGCTCGGCAATGGGTGGATACAGTTCTGCCGACGGCTGCGGTGTCAGGATGCGGCGGCGCAGTTGATCTTTGTAGGTCAGTGGGTATGAGCGTTCTGGCATGAGTGACTGGCTTCCCTGTCCAAGGAAGTCAGCCTATGGGCAGGGGTAAAAGCCGAACATTCCTGCCATTCGACGTATGGCGTAGGAAAGGTCTTTGAATGGCTGGCGCACTCAAACACTCATCCGGTTCCGAGGACTGACCTGCATCAAAGGGGGTTGCGTATCGGCGGTCGCAGTGGCGATATAGATGCCTTATAAAAATTCCAGAGGTCGTTGTATGTCGCTCGCCACGTTGATTCATCGCGCCAGTTTGCCGAGTCCGCAGGTCACTGCGCAGCAAGCGCTGCAACTGCTGCAGGTGCATTACGGTCTGAGCGCAACGCTGCACTCGCTGGGTAGCCAACAGGATCTAAACTTTCGGGTCGACAGCGACCAGGGCCGTTTCGTCCTGAAAATCTGTCGCGGCGACTACGCGAGGATTGAGCTTGAGGCCCAGCACGCGGCTCTCAATCATCTGGGCGCGCACCCCGAGCTTCATGTGCCACGGGTGATTGCGGCAAACAACGGTGAAGACCTGCTTTCTCTGGACGTGGCCGGGCAAGCGGTGCACGTGAGGTTGCTCGATTACATCGAAGGCCAGTCGCTGACCCACCTCAAGCACTTGGGGCATGAGCTGGTGTCCGGCCTGGGGCAACTCTGTGGAAAGATGGATCTGGCCCTGGCCAGCTTCCAGCACCCGGGGCTGGAACGCGCACTGCAATGGGATGCCCGTCACGCCAACGCACTGATCACCCATCTATTGCCGGTGATCACCCATGAACACCAGCGAGCGTTGATTGCCGAGGCCGCGCTGCACGCCGAGCGTCGTTTGCAACCGCTGGTGGCGAAGCTGCCGGTGCAGGCGATCCATATGGACATCACCGATGACAATGTGGTCTGGCAACGGGACCAGCAGCGCCACTGGCAGCTGCAGGGCGTGATCGATTTCGGCGACTTGATTCGCACCTGGCGCATTACCGATCTGTCGGTGACTTGCGCTGCTCTGCTGCACCATGCCGAC
This sequence comes from Pseudomonas sp. GW821-FHT04C07, assembly GCF_059420325.1. NCBI lineage: Bacteria > Pseudomonadati > Pseudomonadota > Gammaproteobacteria > Pseudomonadales > Pseudomonadaceae > Pseudomonas > Pseudomonas sp. GW821-FHT04C07. The sequence goes on along the minus strand of NZ_JBWKTM010000012.1, from coordinate 123,622 downwards.
GGTGATCCATTCTGCATTCTTCCAGCGATCCAGGCGTATCACGCGGTCAATCCGTTGCAGCATGAAGAGTTGCTGGCGCTCTGGCCGTTGATCGTCGCCCGTGCGGCGGTACTGGTGCTCAGCGGGGAACAGCAGGTCAGCATCGATCCGCAGAACCAATACAGCCGCGACAACCTCACTCACGAGTGGGAAATTTTCCGCGTAGCCACCTCGGTTTCGTTCGAACTGATGGAGGCGGCGATCCTCACGGCGGTAGGGCATTCGCTGCCACTGATTGCCAGCGAAGGTTTTGCGCCGTTGCTGCCGAGCCTGGTGGGACGCGAATTCGCCTTGATTGACCTTGGCGTGCTCAGCCCGCATTTCGAAGCTGGCAACTGGGAGCAGGAGGGGATAGACGAGCGTTTGCTGGCTCAAGCCGCCGCGACTCACGGCCTGGCGGCCAGTCGTTATGGGCAATACCGTTTGTCCCGGACTCGCCCGGACAGTGCCACTGAACCGGACACCTGCCCGCTGCATGTGCAATTGCAGGTACCGCGAGGCACCGCCGTGGAGGCGCCGTTTGCCGGTGTTTTGCACGTGGCGGCCGATGGTGCGTTGCGGCTCGATAGTGCGCAGTTGAGCGTGCGCTTGTGGGGCGTCAGCCCTTCGCTGCATTCGGGAGCCGCGCTGGTCAAAGGCCAAGTGCTGGGCGAGGTCGAGGGTGCATTGCGGGTGCAGTTGTGCCGAGGCCTTGAGCTCAGCCCGCCGTTGTTCTGCACACCTTCACGGGTACCCGCCTGGCAGGCATTGTGCCCTTCTCCGTCGGCACTGTTGGGGCTGGCCTGCGATGCTGAACCCGAACTCGACCCGCAAACCCTGCTGGCCCGCCGCGACGCCAGTTTTGCCCGTTCGCAAAAACACTATTACGTCGACCCGCCGCGCATCGAACGTGGCTGGCGCAATCACCTGATCGACATGCAGGGCCGCTCCTACCTGGACATGCTCAACAATGTCGCGGTACTCGGCCACGGTCATCCGCGCATGGCCGCTGAAGCCAGCCGACAGTGGTCGCTGCTCAACACCAACTCGCGTTTCCATTACGCGGCAATCGCCGAGTTCTCCGAGCGCTTGCTGGCGCTGGCGCCGGATTCCATGGACCGGGTGTTCCTGGTCAACAGCGGCACCGAGGCCAATGACCTGGCGATCCGTCTGGCCTGGGCCTACAGCGGTGGGCGTGACATGCTCAGCGTGCTGGAGGCCTATCACGGCTGGTCGGTGGCCACCGATGCAATTTCCACCTCGATCGCCGACAACCCGAAAGCCCTCAGCACCCGCCCGGACTGGGTGCATCCGGTGACCGCACCGAACACTTATCGTGGTGAGTTTCGCGGCCTCGACAGTGCGCCGGACTACGTGCGCGGCGTCGAGCATAATCTGGCCAAACTGGCCGGGCAGAATCGCCAACTGGCCGGTTTCATCTGCGAACCGGTGTATGGCAATGCCGGGGGGATTTCGTTGCCGCCCGGCTACCTGCAACAGGTGTATGCACTGGTTCGCGCGCAGGGCGGTGTGTGTATCGCTGACGAAGTGCAGGTCGGCTATGGCCGGATGGGCAAGTTCTTCTGGGGCTTCGAAGAGCAGGGCGTGGTGCCGGACATCATCACCATGGCCAAAGGTATGGGCAACGGTCAGCCATTGGGCGCGGTGATCACTCGTCGGAAAATCGCTGAAGCGCTGGAGGCTGAGGGCTACTTCTTCTCATCGGCAGGCGGCAGCCCGGTCAGTTGCCGGATCGGCATGGCGGTGCTGGATGTGATGGAGGAAGAGAAACTGTGGGAAAACGCGCAGATTGTTGGCGGACATTTCAAGGAGCGTCTTGAAGCGCTGATCGACCGTCATCCTCTGGTCGGCGCGGTCCATGGTTCAGGCTTCTATCTGGGAGTGGAGCTGATCCGCAACCGCGAAACTCTTGAGCCGGCCACCGAAGAAACCACCGCGCTGTGCGATCGCTTGCGTGAGCTGGGAATCTTCATGCAGCCGACCGGCGACTACTTGAACATCCTCAAAATCAAACCACCGATGTGCACCACGCGGCAAAGCGTGGATTTCTTTGTCGATACCTTGTCGAAGGTGTTGGAAGAAGGGTTATAAAAACGCTGAACAAAGATCATTCCCACGCAGAGTGTGGGAACGATCAAATACCCCCTGTGGGAGCGAGCTTGCTCGCGATGAGGCCGGTACATCCGATATCAATGTTGACTATCAGATCGCCATCGCGAGCAAGCTCGCTCCCACAGGGATTGCGTTTAAGTTCGATTGTTATCGGGAATATTTGAAATATTTTCGATGGGTGGAGATATAAATACTGTTAAAGCCGATTTTTATCGGCTATAAAGTCGCCATAACTCAAGGTGTGGGTAATCCACGCCTCACTGTTCCTATTTCTGTCGTCGGTCGATGCCAATATCGACCCGATGCACCTGCCCAGGAGATGATTCATGAGCCGTATCGTTACCGTCGCCGCCACCCAGATGGCCTGTTCCTGGGACCTTGAAGCCAACATCGAGACCGCTGAGAAGCTGGTCCGTGAGGCCGCTGCCAAAGGCGCGCAGATCATCCTGATTCAGGAACTGTTCGAGAGCCCGTATTTCTGCCAGAAGCCGAATCCGGACTACTTGCAGTTGGCCACTCCGGTTGAGACCAACGTCGCCATCGCGCACTTCCAGAAAGTCGCCAAGGAGCTGCAGGTTGTATTGCCGATCAGCTTCTTCGAACTGGCTGGCCGTGCACGTTTCAACAGCATCGCGATCATCGATGCCGACGGCAGCAACCTCGGGATTTATCGTAAAAGCCACATCCCGGATGGCCCTGGCTACCACGAAAAGTACTACTTCAACCCGGGCGATACCGGCTTCAAAGTCTGGAATACCCGTTACGCGAAGATCGGTGTCGGCATCTGCTGGGACCAGTGGTTCCCGGAATGCGCCCGTAGCATGGCGTTGCAAGGCGCGGAAATTCTGTTCTACCCAACCGCCATCGGCAGCGAACCGCACGACAAGACCATCTCGTCCCGCGACCATTGGCAGCGTGTGCAGCAAGGCCATGCCGGCGCCAACCTGATGCCGCTGATCGCCAGCAACCGCATCGGCAATGAAGAACAGGACGGTTACGACATCACCTTCTACGGCTCGTCGTTCATCGCCAACCAGTTCGGCGAGAAAGTCCAGGAGCTCAACGAAACCGAAGAAGGCGTGCTGGTCCACAGCTTCGACCTCGACGAGCTGGAACACACCCGCAGTGCCTGGGGTTCGTTCCGTGACCGTCGCCCGAACCTGTACGGCGCGATCAAGACCCTCGACGGTTCGCTGGAGTCCTGATCGCCATGAGCACTTTGCAAAGCACGCCTCGCGCCGACGGCTTTTACATGCCGGCCGAGTGGGCGCCGCAGACTCAGACCTGGATGATCTGGCCTGAGCGCCCGGACAACTGGCGCCTGGGCGGCAAGCCGGCACAGGCCGCACACACGGCGGTGGCCAAGGCCATCGCCCGTTTTGAACCGGTGACCGTAGCGGTGTCCGCCGGGCAGTACGAGAATGCTCGGGCGCGTCTGCTGGATGTGCCGAATATTCGCCTGGTCGAGATGTCCAGCGACGACGCCTGGGTCCGTGATACCGGTCCAACTTTTGTCATTAACAACAGCGGCGAAGTTCGTGGCGTCGACTGGGGATTCAACTCCTGGGGCGGCTTCGACGGCGGTTTGTATTCGCCGTGGAACCGTGACGAGCAGATTGCCGGCAAAGTGCTGGAGATCGAGCGTTGCCACCGTTACTGCACCGAAGGCTTCGTGCTTGAAGGCGGTTCGATTCACGTCGACGGCGAAGGCACGCTGATCACTACCGAAGAATGCCTGCTTAACCGCAATCGCAACTCGCACCTGAACCGTGCCGAGATCGAAGCGGTACTTAGCGCGCAACTGGCTGTGGATAAGATCATCTGGTTGCCGGACGGTTTGTACAACGACGAAACCGACGGCCATGTGGATAACTTCTGCTGCTATGTGCGTCCGGGTGAAGTGCTGTTGGCCTGGACCGATGACCCGCAGGACCCGAACTACTCGCGATGCCACGCGGCGATGAACGTGCTGCAAAGCAACCGCGACGCCAAGGGTCGCACCTTTACAGTGCATAAAATGCCTATTCCTGGGCCGCTGTATGCGACCGAGGAAGAGTGTGCCGGTGTCGATCCAGTGGACGGCACTCAAGAGCGTAATCCTTCGGTGCGCCTGGCGGGTTCCTACGTCAACTTCCTGATCGTCAACGGTGGCATTATCGCGCCAAGCTTCGACGATCCACTGGATAACCAGGCCAAGGAGATTCTCCAGAGCCTGTTCCCGCAGCACGAAGTGGTCATGGTGCCCGGCCGTGAACTGTTACTGGGTGGCGGTAATATCCATTGCCTTACCCAACAACAACCGGCGCCGCACAAAAGTTGAGTGAGGTTGTAACAGCTGGCCTCGTCTGAGGGACGATATCAGCGGTAAATTCAATCGCACGACCCGCCTCAAGCCCGCAGCCCGTCAGGACTGCGGGCTTTTTTGTACCCGCGTTCAAACAAACGGACACATTGGCATAGCTCTTGTATCTGTTTGAGTGTCATTCACGGACGTGAAGAACTGCGATGTTCTGTCATAAACCTTGGATAAGTTAGCCGCTCACAAACCGGGAGAGAGCGCTGAAATGAACGCCGAAATGAACGTGGTCAGCGAGCGGGCATCCCATCCCTTGGCAATAAATAGCGAATCGCTCCAGGTTCTGGTGCACTGGTTGAAGTCCAATGGAACGCGTCAGATCAGAAACTCTGATCCGCGCCGGATGATGATCGAGCGCTACCCCGCTGGTTTATTCAGCGAGGCGGAACTGGACGCGTTGTGGGATGTGATCGAAGGATAAGAAAACAACGGATTGGTAAAAGCGCTGCCTGGAAGGCGGCGTTTTTTTTGTCTGGCGTAAGCTCCCCCCGTAGCAGCTGCCGAAGGCTGCGTTCGGCTGCGCAGCAGTCGTAAACCTGACCCCGCGGTTTTTCAGGTATACCGAGGTGCCTGGTTTTGCGAGGACTACGGTCGAGCGCGACCCCGGCCCGAACGCAGCCTTCGGCAGCTACTACGCGGATTATGCATATGTCCAAATACATTGGTTCTGCGCGGCATTCGACCGATTCGCGAAACAAACTAAAAGCCATTCCAGCGTTTTTCACTGGCGAGCAAGGGATTAGGCTGCCGACATCGAATTTTCACGACTTCAGCTGGAGCCGATCATGTCTGCTGCAACCCTTCACTATATCTACGACCCTCTGTGCGGCTGGTGCTATGGCGCCAAACCCCTGGTGCAAGCGGCGCAGGCTGTTTTGCCGGTCATCGCCCATGGCGGCGGCATGATGACGGGCAATAATCGTCAGAGCGTTTCGCCACAGCTGCGCGATTACGTGATGCCCCATGACCGGCGCATCGCCGAATACACCGGGCAGCCGTTTGGCGAGGCGTATTTCGAAGGCTTGCTGCGCGATCATTCGGCGGTCTTCGATTCGGCGCCGCCGATTGCGGCTGTCCTGGCTGCCGAGCAACTGGCCGGGCGTGGTCTTGAGTTGCTAGGGCGTTTGCAGACGGCGCATTACGTCGAAGGTCGACGCATTGCCGATAAAGACGTTTTGCTGGAGCTCGCCAGGACTATCGGTTTCGAGCCTAAAGCCTTCGATATAGCGTTCGAGGAGGCCGCTGCGAGCGCAACCCAGAACCATATCAAGGAAAGTCGCGCACTGTTGGCGCAGGTCGGTGGCCAGGGTTTCCCGACATTGGTGCTGGAGCACGAAGGCACGTTCACGCTGATCGACATCGGCCCCTGGCTCGGCAAACCCGAAGCCTTTGCCACCTGGCTGAGCGAGTCGGTCGGTACTGCGGCGGTCGAATCCTCATCGAGCATTCAGGCCTGTGGTCTGGATGGTTGTGCACACTGAACCCACTCAATAGGCTATCGCGGGCTGAAGGCTAAACGGCCATGAATGCATCGCCGCCTTGCGCCCACCCGCGGTGTCGATCCCGCTGCCAGGCAAGCATATTCGCTACGTCTGGAGTGCCAGCAGCCGAAAAATCTCGTTTGTGTTCGAGATCAACGAGGTTTAAACCGAGAAGCCCGGCGGGCGTAAACCCAGCGACGTCCTTGTTTCTGCTGAACACCCATTCAGCCAATGTTTGATTCGGTGGCTGTGCGCTGTTTGGCGCTGACGCTACTGTGTGGAAACACCTCAGGCGAATGGGTGGCAGCTGTGCGCGGGCATAAAAAACGCCTGCAATCGTGTCGTCAACAGCGACATGTTCTCAAGACGTGTCGCAAAAAGTTAAAAGCAGCGACACGTTAATGCCCCACTAGCGACATGAGTTGAAGCCTCTCTTCTGCTTCAAAATGTATACGAAATGACCCCATCCGAAACTGATGTAGTTACTCATCCGCGCCAACAATAAATTTCCCCCCCTTTGCTCGTGAAACTTGTGTTGAGGCCCACAGTCTTAGCCCAGCCTTGGAATCCATTTGCGAGCCAATACAGCGAAGCGCTCTGCGGTCATTCCTCAGCCCACTATCGCCATTACCGCCGTCACCCCATCAGAGCTGCCCGCCTCATGCGCCAGACCGTTCGCTCCTCCCGCGTTTTCTCGCTCTGCCTTATTCCTTTACTCCCCCTGTTCGCCAGTCCCGCCCATGCCGGCGGGGAAAGGCAGCTGGTGGAGGACATCAACGACTACCGCGCCCAGCCGCAGCGCTGCGCGGGGCGCACGGTCCAAGCCTTGACGCCGCTGGCTCTGAAATCGAGCCTGGCCTTGCCGATCGGCTATGGAGGCGTTTCGCGGGAGACGTTGAAGGATTCCGGCTATCAGGCGGTGTCTGTGCGGACTATCCATCTGGTCGGCGCTGAAGATGCCGAGGAGGCCTTTGACATGCTCCAGAGCAGCTACTGTGGGGCCTTGCTCGATACCCAGTTCGCCGATATTGGCGTGTATCGCGACGAGAGTGAATGGCAGGTGGTGCTGGCGCGGCCCTTGCTCGATGGGCATCTGGACGATCCGCGAGCGGCGGGCAAGACGTTGCTGGCACAAGTCAACGCGGCACGGGCGAAACCGCGCCTGTGTGGTCATCAGCGCTTCGCCGCTGCACCGCCGCTGACCTGGAATGCCGCCCTGGGGACAGCGGCGCAGGGGCACAGCCGGGCGATGGCCAACGACAATTACTTCGCGCACCAGGACCCAAACGGTGATATGCCGTGGGACCGAGCGAAGGCCGCCGGCTACGGTGGCCGGCAGATCGGAGAGAACATCGCCGCCGGGCAGAGTTCGCCGGGCAAGGCTATGGAAGGCTGGCTGGCCAGCCCCGGGCATTGCGCCAACCTGATGAACCCGATGTTTACCCAGGTTGGCGCGGCCTATGCCGCGAACTCGAGTAGCGACGAGGGCGTCTATTGGACGATGCTGTTCGGCGCGAAATGAGAAAATGGGGGACACCCGTTAGCCGGTCCTGCGTCAAGATCCAAAGCCTACCCACCCTGCTTTATTAACGGCAGGGTGTTTTCCTCGCTAAACCTGATCGGGTGAACCGGTCGAACTCATTACATCACGTCACTAATGATGTTCCTGCACCCGTCTTTATCCCTCCCAAACAACCTCATACATTGACCTCCACTACCTACCCGTCATATCGAAGGGAGGTCACAGGAGAGTTGTCATGCCTTTCGTCAGCGTACGCATTACTCGCGATGGCGTCACATCGGAGCAGAAAGCTCAGGTGATCGCTGAAATCACTGAAACTCTGGAGCGCGTCCTCCACAAACGCCCGGACCTGACCCACATCGTGATTGAGGAAGTCGACACCGATAACTGGGGCTATGCCGGGATGACCACTACCAAGTACCGCAAACAACTCGCGGAAGGTCAGTCATGACCCAGTCCATCACCATCGATTTCGTCTCCGATGTGGTGTGCCCGTGGTGCGCCTTGGGCGTGACGGCTCTGGAGCAAGCCATCGACAACCTGGCCGGTGAAGTCTCGGTCGCACTGACTTTCAAGCCCTTCGAATTGAACCCGGACATGCCGGCGGTCGGCGAGAACGCGGTCAAGCACTTAATGCGCAAATATGGGCGAAGCGCCGAGGAAGTCGCGGCTGGCAAAGCGATGCAGATCGCCCGTGGTCAAGCCATCGGTTTCGAATTCGATCTGGAGAAACGCAGCCACTTCTACAACACCTTTGATGCTCACCGTCTGCTGTTGTGGGCGTTGCAGGAAGGGCGGCAGGTCGCACTCAAGAAAGGCTTGCTGCGCGCTTATTTCACCGACGGCCAAAACCCAAGCGATCAGGAGACGCTGGTGCGCCTGGCCGCTGAAGCGGGGTTGGATTCGGCCCGTGCGCGTGAGGTGTTGGTGTCCGGAGAGTTTGCCAAGGAGGTACGTGAACTTGAAGAGTTCTACCGCGAACGCGGCATCAATTCGGTCCCGGCCATGATCCTCAACGGTCGTCACCTGGTGTCCGGTTCGCAGTCGGTCGAGTACTACGAACAAATGTTGAGACAAATGGCGAAGGCACCCGCCGAAGCCTGATTGATCACTTTTCAAACCCCAGTATTTAGTAGAGGTTCATCATGAGCAATTCGAAAAAAGTCATTGTTATTACTGGCGCATCCCAAGGTCTCGGCGCAGGTATGGTCAAGGCCTTCCGTGATCTCGATTACCGGGTGGTTGCCACTTCGCGTTCGATCAAACCGTCCACCGACCCGGACATCCTCACCGTGGCGGGCGACATCGGCGACCCGGCGATCGCCGAGCGCGTGATTCGTGAAGCGGTCGCACGTTTTGGCCGTATCGACACCCTGGTCAACAACGCCGGGATCTTCGTCGCCAAGCCGTTCACCAGCTACACCCACGAAGACTACGCCGCTGTGCTGTCGGTGAACCTGAATGGTTTCTTCTACATCACCCAACTCGCCATCACCGAGATGGAAAAACAAGGCAGCGGCCACGTCGTCAACATCACCACCAGTCTGACGGATCACGCCATCGACGGCGTGCCTTCGGTACTGGCGTCGTTGACCAAAGGGGGCCTCAACGCGGCGACCAAATCCCTGGCCATCGAATACGCCAAGCGTGGCATCCGTGTGAACGCGGTCAGCCCCGGCATCATCAAAACTCCGATGCATGGCGAAGAAACCCATGAAGCGCTGGGGAATTTGCACCCGGTCGGGCACATGGGTGAGATCAGCGATATCGCCCAGGCCGTGGTGTATCTGGACTCTGCCGGATTCGTTACTGGCGAAATCCTGCACGTCGATGGCGGTCAGAGCGCCGGTCACTAAGACCTGTGCGCAGCGTCGTCGATCAACATCGACGGCGCTGCGATAGTGGAGCGCGCACCATGAACACTCTGGTACACAAGGTTTTCCTGATCACCGGCGTCAGTTCGGGCTTGGGCCTTGCCTTTTCGCAAGCGGCGCTGGCGGCGGGGCATACGGTGGTTGGCACGGTGCGGCGCGAGGCCGAGCGTAGCGCGTTCGAAGCGCTGCACACCCATCGCGCCAAGGCGTTCGTGCTCGACGTCACCGATTATCCGGCGATCGAGCCGCTGGTGGCCGATATCCTGCGTGATGTGGGGCGGATCGACGTGTTGGTGAACAACGCCGGCTATGGTCATGAGGGCATTCTTGAGGAGTCGCCGCTGACTGACATACAGCGCCAGTTCGACGTCAATGTGTTTGGCGGGGTGGCAATGATCAAAGCAGTACTGCCCGGCATGCGTGAGCGGCGCAGCGGGCATATCGTCAATATCACCTCCATGGCCGGCTTCATCACCTTGCCAGGCATCGCTTACTACTGCGGCAGTAAATTCGCCCTCGAAGGCGTCAGCGAAGCGCTGGCCAAAGAAGTGGAAGTTTTGGGTATCAAGGTGACCGCCATGGCACCTGGCTCGTTTCGTACCGAATGGGCGGGTCGCTCAATGATCCGTTCGGCTCGCACCGTGAGCGACTACGACCCGGTTTTCGATCCGGTCCGCAAGGCGCGTGAAGAGAAGAGTGGCAAGCAGGCCGGCGATCCGCACAAGGCGGCGCAGGCGTTGTTGACCCTGGTCGCCGCTGAAAAGCCACCCGTTCATCTGTTGCTCGGCAAAGATGCGGTGAGGCTGGTGCGCGAAAAAATCGCGGGTCTTCAAGCGAAAATCGATGCTTGGGAACATCTGTCGGGATCGACGGATTTCGACTGATCGAACACGCTGCCGCATGATGATTCAGACGCCGATGGCGGGGATTTCCTCAATCGTGGCGAGGTGGTACACGTGTCATTTACTACAACACGCTTTCTGAAGGCTCTATCTGGTTGCTAATCGCCTATACCAAGGCGAAGTTCGACAATTTACCCGCAGCCTTCCTCAAGCAGCTGAAGGAGGAAATCAGCAATGGACAATGAACTGGAACAGTTCCAAAAGGACTTGCTGGGCTCTGTGCGTCAAATGAAAGCCGGTAAAGGCGCTCGCGTAACGGAAGTGCAGCTGTCCGCTGCTGCCGAAGCGCGGGCCAAAGTAGGCGTATCTCAAAATGCGTTCGCCAAGCTGCTTGGAGTCAGCTTGCGTACGTTGCAGGACTGGGAGCAAGGGCGTCGACAACCTACTGGAGCTGCGCAGACGCTGCTGCGCGTGGCAAGCCAACATCCTGAAGCATTGCGTGACTTACACGCGCTGTGAGATTGGAACAGGGAAGCATTATTGTCAGCTCGCTATAAACCCCATCTATCGGTAGGTGGGGTTGTAACGCACTTACAAATAGATGGTATCGATTTCAGTCTGAAAAAAACCTCGACTTGTTCGTAATGCCGTGGTTAAGGCGACGACGCGATCCGTAGCAGCTGGCGAAGCCTGCGTTCGGCTGCGCAGCAGTCGCAAATCATGCAACCACGGTCAACCTGTAACACCACAGAGCCTGATTTTACGACCGCTACGCAGCCGAACGCAGCCTTCGGCAGCTGCTACGGGAAATATGCGGAGCCAGAAATTCCTTAACTGAACAGCATTGCGACTTGTTCGAGGTTTTTTATGGGACGCAGGATCTGGCGAGCACAAATTTTCCAGCCAATAGAGACAACAAAGGCCTCGCATTTCTGCGAGCCTTTGCATCCGCTGTCAACAGCGAAGCTGCATGCCGTTCAGCGCCAATTCCACTGCGTGGGAACGACTAACTGCCTTTCTTTTGCGCGGGTGCGAGCGGAAGGCTGAGCACCTTCACCACGTCATCGATCACCGCCTTGCTCATCTCCTGCAAATAATGCGACGCCCAGGCATAGCGGTCCGAACCTCGCTCCATCGCCGCATCCTCCGCCAGCATCTTCGCGACATGGAGCAAGTCGGACACGTGGGACAGGGCTTCTCGAATCGGTACGCCGCCGTTGACGCAGAACAGGGCCTGATCCGAATGGATGGAGAAGGGTGTGAGGCCGATGGTTTTTAGGTCTTGTGGGTTGGTCATTGGGCATCTCCGGGGGATGGGAGATAGCGGATGAGGGGGATGCAGATTTCGGACGGATTTATGGTGTGCATGGTGGGGTCTAGCTCCTTGACTTGAGGAACTGCCACGAACCTTCTCACAGGTTTGGGTGGCAGCCGTGCGCGGGGTGAGAAACCGGCAATCAAGGCAACCGGTAGACCCGAAGGTCTCCCACGCACAGCCGCCATAAAACGATATCGCGGGCGAAAAAAAACGCCGCAATAGGTCTTTTGGCGCTTTTGCGCCTTGATTTTCTCGGGTTCTCACACCCGGTCGCTGAATTTGCAACGACGGGGCAAGGTTAGCGTGGTGGTGGGATAGCTGCAACCGCGTGTTGGCCAAAGCGGCAGAAACAGCGGGGAGAGATCAAGGTTTCCTGGAGGAAGCGCGGTTCACCGCTGCTCAAGAACCTTGATCAAGGTTGACTGACTTCCTCAGGGCATGAAGCAGTCACTCGATTTGTGGGGCTTTATCCAAATTAAATCACTACGCCCCGTATGTCTCTGAGCCCCCCGTCAATTTTGATAACTCCAAGTACTTAGTGGTACGTCACTGCGCCAAAAGAATCTAAATCCATCCTGTTGTTTCTACGATGTTTAAGAATTCATTGCTGGAGTCGTCCTGCTGCCGACTCTGGCATGGCTGCCAGCGAACTAAACTACTAGTTGTATCTCTGGAGCAGATACCTCCAGAGAAGCAAGGAGGTGTCAAATGGCCATTCGTGATACTTATCGGGAAATTGAACAGACCCTCGGTCAGGTACCGGAGTGGATTAAACAGATGCCGGAAGGCGGAGCGAGCGGATTTTGGGGCGTGGCCCGGGACTTCTGGCTGGCGGATACCAAGATTCCTAATAAGTACAAGGAGTTGATAGGTCTGGCGGTTTCCGGGGCGACCCGTTGTAAGTATTGCGCCCTGTTCCATACCGAAGCCGCGCGCTTGTTTGGCGCGAGCGACGAGGAAATTTCCGAAGCCAGCTTTATGGGCGCGCTGACCATGATGGGCAGCACCTTTATTAACGCCCAGCAGATCGACTACGAGCAGTTCCGGCAGGAGACGCTGAGTATCGTCCGGTATGTCAAAGATCACTCGCAAGCCAAGGCCGCTTAAGCCGTTGCGCGAACCTGCCCTTCGCCAGCTGACGAAGGATAAGTTGATTGCAATCACCAGCGATGGTCCAAGGACCACCGCTCGGTGGCAAGGGGCTGTGCTGCGAGCCATCGGCGAACTAATGCAATACAGCGATACCGCCCGCGAAGAAAACCAGGACCTGCGCATTCCCTTCGCCAAAGCACTCCATGACCTCTATGCGGGACAGAAGTCCGACGCCGAGTTGACGGAAATGGTGTTGCTGATGCTGGAAGTGGAAACCGCCCCCTTTCTCGGCAAAGGGCCCCAGGCGGGAGCAGCATCTGGGAGCAATGACCTCTGAGAAAACCTCTGAGAAGTGGACTTTTCCAGAATTTCCCTAGGATTTTTTTGGATAGTCGAGCGCCACTTGTGCGGGCTCGATCTCGCCGATTTCTGACCATGACTTGGCTTTGAACCTGAACTCGGCGACGGCGCACGTTGGCATGTCGGTGATCTCGCTGGAGAGCCGCTGCGCGAGTTCGACCAACGCGGGGTTATGACCAAAGATCATCACTGACTTCAGCCGGTCGCCCAGTGTGCGGATGACCTCGAGCAAGTCATTCGCCTCGGCGGTATACAGCCGATCGTCCACGACGATGTCCTTGCGCCGGTAATCGAGCTTCCTGGCGATAATCTGCGCCGTCTCAAGCGCACGCACGGCCGGGCTCGACAGGATCAGATCGGGCCTCAGATCGCGCTTGGCCAAGCGCTCACCGATCTTGGGCGCGTCGCGTCTACCGCGATCGTTCAATGGGCGGTCTTTGTCGGGCTGCGCAGCGTCATCCCAACTCGACTTGGCATGGCGAATGAGAAATAACATTTTCATACCGCCTCCGGTATCTGCGGAAAGTCCGACCAAAGGGGTCGTAGTGATTAATCTAAATTAAATCACCACACGGCCTTATCGGGGCGCTCCCTTTGGTGTGCCGACTCAGAAATATTGACTCGATGGCATGGACTCTGTGCGTCAAATGAAAGGTTCTTCACGGAATCCCGGGAAACACAGAAACAAGAACGCCGATTTGATTGCTGATGGTCGCTCGTATGGCGACTTCGACACGTTCGATGGCATCCATGGATATGCGTCGCAACGAACCATCGAAGCGGTAGATGTCGACGACGGCCTTCAGAAAAAACGGGGACAGACCACGATTAATTTAGCGTCTGCATATTCATTTAAGCCAGGAATTGTGGTCTGTCCCCGAATTACGAATTATCCCGGGTGGGAAAGGTCTGTCAGTCCGTAGAGGGTTCAGCCAGGTCCACAGGACTTGCTCTATAAGCCTGCTTCTCATGGGTGGGTTTGGAAGGGAATGCCAACTGAATTTTTCGGCTTTTAGCCATACCATTCAGGTACTGCTGGCGAAGGGCATCGGGATTGCGCCCTACCAGGCTCGCTAATGCACTCAAGGTCATGAATTGATCCCTGCACAATGTCAGCAAGATCTGTTGCATATGCCCTGCGGGTAGCTTGCGTTTTTGCCTGGGTTCTATCGCCATCTCTTCCAGTTGAGAAAGGAACTGAGGGTCCAATTGCTCCAGCGAGTCGATCAGTGGTGCCTGTAGATGCGAGCTGATAAGGCAACCACGTGCGTCGCGATAACCGTCGGTTTCTGAAATCGTCTCGACTGCTGAAGAACCCGGTTCCGTATTCTCCGTCGAGTCATTTGCATTCCATGGCAAATGTTCGGAGCTCAGTACCAAGTGTTCGGAGGTCGGACTCAAATGTGCGGAGCTCAATGCCATCTGTTCGGAGGTTGGCAGCAAATGTTCGGAGCTCGAAAGCAGGGGAGACGGCTCCTGAAAGACTTGTTCTGGAGTGGGAAGAAGCTCGCCAGGCAGGTGATAGACCATGCCGCGTGAGCGTCCTTCTGAGGCGAGTAGCCCGTCTTTGACCATCCTGGCCAATAGCAATGTCAAATCGCGGGGGTGGGCATCGCATATTTCCAGCAATCGGGTATGGCTAACTACACGTTCAATAGCAGCAGTGGCCAGTACCAACCTGCCAGTGTGGTCCAACGTATCGAATGCCGAACCGAAAAGTGCTCGCAGCTTTTGCACGACCGCCTCGGGAAGCAGGTCGAGCATGCGTAGCTCAAGCAATGTCTGCTCTGGATCAAGCTTTTCGTAGAGCGCAGGTGGTCGCCAATGCTGGCTTTTCCAGCCGCTATAGATCTTCGGAATTCCCGAGCCGGCTCGTTCGCCGAGACCAATGAGGAGAAACATTTGATGCAGGATCCGATTGCGGCAATCGCTTTCGCCGCCACGGGTGACTTGCTCTATAGGCAAACGCAAGCCACCTGGGTTGCGGAAGCCGAACATGTCTGGCCGTTTGACCACAAGTACTGAAAGTCGCCCTGTGTAATCGGCATGGACCAGCGTATTGACTAGTGCTTCTCGAAGAGCAACGTGAATAGGCGTGTCTTCCTGACGTTGTCCATCTTTAAGGGCGAATGGGACCTTGAGGTCAGTGACGAGTTTGCGGTAAACGCGCCGGTAAAAATCAAAGAGATTTCCAGACCATGTGCCATCAGGAACGATGCGATCAACCCAGCGCAGCTCTGTTTTTGCTTCTGGCCGTTCCTGATAGTCGACAAAGTAATGAGGCAGGCTTTCCTGTATGGCAGCCCAATTGCCGAACATTAGCAGGCCGGCTAGAGTCAGCCCGCTATCGCCGCTTTGTCGGTCACGCCGCCATCCCCTCAAGCTTTCCAGAAGGCCAAGGTCATCTTTCTCTAAATAGGGATGAGCCGGCTTCTCTGCTTTGAGTATTTGTCGATAGATTTGCAGGCTCTGCAGATCAATATCGTCGATGCCAAAACCAGGAAGAATGCGTGCATCGCGTTCATCCTCGACTTGTTCGGCGAGCATGCGTCGAACCGACTCATTATCGAGTCGAACATCGCCCTCATTTAGCCTGCGGTAGGTTTTCCCCAAGGGATTGCCGTCAAGGTAAACCGGCTTTTGTTTGCGCGTTGCAGCAGGGATTTGTATCTGCAAAACCGTCTTTCCATCCAGTTCGATGGCGTTGACATGGCTATCGTTCAGCAAGTTGATGCTTACTTTGCCTGGGTCATTAAGGGTACTGAATAGATCCTTGCGGACCTTCTCGATATTCTCGATGCCGGCCACGGAAAACACGCCATCTTTCTCGGCGATACCGAGCATGACGATGCCGCCTTGAGTGTTGGCAAAGGCAGAGTAGGTCGGCCAGAAGTCTTTCGGCAGTTCGCCTTTGCCGTCTCGGCCTTGAGCCAATTTGCATTCAAGCTCAACGGTTTCAGCGAGTTGAGAAAGAATCTCGACTGATGGCAGGTTGCTCATTAGGCGCAGTACCAGAGAAAGAAGAAAGCACGGGTTCGAACAGGCATCGTTTTTCGTAAAGATGAATGGTGAGTCTCGACCACGAATATTTACCTTTTTCCTGATCTGCCGGTAGGCGGTGCGAGCATTCAAAGAAATGCCAGGATAAGGACTTTCTAGTGAGCTGTGGAATATGGCGTAATTTTGGGCTTGGCGACAACCATGGAGATTTGCTGCTCAGATATTGCGCAGAAAGACTCGTATCCCCAGACTTTTTTAAGGCAAAAAAAAAGCCTCGCATTGCTGCGAGGCTTTTTAATATGGTGCCGGCACCAGGAGTCGAACCCGGGACCTACTGATTACAAGTCAGTTGCTCTACCAACTGAGCTATACCGGCGTGTTGGGCGACGATTATAGCGATTGGTTTGGTTCTGTAAACCCCTGAAATCTGACTATTTTTGCGTAGGGTGTGCTGACGCTTTGTGCTTGGGTGTGTGTGGGTTCTCCGCGCCCTCGAATAGTCGACTTTAAAAGCCTCTGGAACGCCCCTTGGCCTGTCTTCACAGGCCAGGGGGTCGTGTGAACCTAAGCCTCCCAGCCCGCCCCACTGACCGCCGCCTGCGCCAGTGGGTGCAAGTCTGCCCCCTGATGCTCCGTCTGCCAGGCCAGCAACTCCTTGCGCATGCCGGGCGTCCAGTACATCTGCAGGTGATTACGCACGCCGAGCACGGCCTGTTGCTGGTCCGGTTCGCCGGCGAAGTACTGGGCGATCTGGTTGGCCATTTTGATCAGGTTGGCGGTGCTCATCGGCGTACCTCGGCTTTTGTTCCGGCGGTGCGTGCCTGGCGGCGTTCGTCGAGCAGGCGTTGTTGATCGTCGCTGAATGCCTGGTAGCGTTTTTGCCACTCGGAAGGGTGGTAGACGCGGCTGACTTCCACGGCGGTGACCTTGTACTCCGGACAGTTGGTGGCCCAGTCGGAGTTGTCGGTGGTGATGACGTTGGCCCCCGATTCAGGGAAGTGGAAGGTGGTGTACACCACGCCCGGGGCTACCCGTTCGCTGACCCGCGCACGCAGTACGGTCTGTCCGGCGCGGCTGCCGATGCCGACCCAGTCACCTTCGTTGATGCCACGGCTCTCGGCGTCGGTCGGGTGGATTTCCAGGCGGTCTTCGTCGTGCCAGGCGACGTTCTCGGTACGCCGGGTCTGGGCGCCGACGTTGTACTGGCTGAGGATGCGTCCGGTGGTCAGCAGAAGGGGATAGCGACTGTTGACCTTTTCCTCGGTGGGCACGTAGCCGGTGAGCATGAAGCGCCCCTTGCCGCGCACGAATTCCTCGATGTGCATGGTCGGCGTGCCGTCCGGTGCTGCGGCGTTGCACGGCCATTGCAGGCTGCCGTGGCGCTCCAGTGAGTCGTAGCTGACGTTGCTGAAGGTTGGCGTCAGGCTGGCGATTTCATCCATGATTTCTGACGGGTGCTGGTAGTTCATGGGGTAACCCAAGGCGTTGGCCAGGGCCACTGTGCCTTCCCAGTCGGCCTTGCCGCCCAGTGGCTCCATGACCTTGCGCACCCGGGAGATGCGCCGCTCGGCGTTGGTGAAGGTGCCGTCTTTTTCCAGGAACGAGCAGCCCGGCAGGAACACATGGGCGAACTTGGCGGTTTCATTGAGGAAAATGTCCTGCACCACAATGCATTCCATGGCCGACAGCGCCGCGGTGACGTGCTGGGTATTGGGGTCGCTCTGGGCGATGTCTTCGCCCTGGCAATACAGGCCCTTGAAGCTGCCGCCCAGGGCTGCCTCGAACATGTTGGGGATGCGCAGGCCCGGGTCGGGTTGCAGGGTGACGTTCCAGGCCTGTTCGAATTGCGTGCGTACCACCTCGTTGGAGATATGTCGGTAGCCGGGCAGCTCGTGGGGAAAGGAGCCCATGTCGCAGGAGCCCTGAACGTTGTTCTGCCCACGCAGCGGGTTCACGCCCACGCCTTCGCGGCCGATGTTGCCGGTGGCCATGGCCAGGTTGGCGATGCCCATGACCGCGGTGCTGCCCTGGCTGTGCTCGGTGACGCCCAGACCGTAGTAGATCGCCGCATTGCCGCCGGTGGCATACAGACGGGCGGCGGCACGGATGTCGGCAGCGGCTACGCCGCAGATGGCGCCAAGGACTTCTGGCGAGTTTTCCGCGCGGCTGACGAACTCGCGCCAGTGGGCGAAATCGCTGTCCTCGCAACGGGCGTCGATAAAGGCCTGGTTGAGCAGGCCTTCGGTGACGATGACGTGGGCCAGGGCGTTGAGCATGGCGACGTTGGTGCCCGGGCGCAGGGCCAGGTGCAGTTCGGCGCGGGCATGCACCGTGTCCACCAGATCAATACGTCGTGGGTCGATGACGATCAGCCGCGCGCCTTCACGCAGGCGGCGTTTGAGCTGGGAGGCAAACACCGGGTGGGCGTCGCTGGGGTTGGCGCCCATTACCAGGATCACGTCGGCCTGCATCACCGAGTCGAAACTCTGGGTGCCGGCGGACTCGCCCAGGGTTTGTTTCAGGCCATAGCCGGTAGGCGAGTGGCAGACCCGCGCACAGGTGTCGACGTTGTTGTTGCCGAAGGCGGCGCGCACCAGCTTTTGCACCAGGTAGGTTTCTTCGTTGGTGCAGCGGCTGGAGGTGATGCCACCAATGGAGTCGCGGCCGTATTTTTGCTGCAGCCGGCGGAATTCGCTGGCGGCGTAGGTCACCGCTTCATCCCAGCTGACTTCCTGCCAAGGGTCGTTGATGTGCTTGCGGATCATCGGCTTGGTGATGCGATCCGGGTGGGTGGCGTAGCCCCAGGCAAAGCGCCCTTTGACGCAGGAGTGGCCGTGGTTGGCCTGGCCGTTCTTGTCTGGAACCATGCGCACCAGCTGGTCGCCTTTCATCTCGGCGCGGAACGAGCAGCCCACGCCGCAATAGGCACAGGTGGTGATCACGCTGCGTTCGGGCTGACCCAGTTCGACCACGCTTTTTTCCATCAGGGTCGCGGTAGGGCAGGCTTGCACACAGGCGCCGCAGGACACGCATTCCGAGTCGAGGAAGTCCTCGCCACCGGCGGCCGCGACCCGGGATTCGAAACCGCGCCCGGTAATGGTCAGGGCAAAGGTGCCCTGGGTTTCTTCGCAGGCACGCACGCAGCGGTTGCAGACGATGCACTTGCTCGGGTCATAGTCGAAGTAGGGGTTGGAGGTGTCCTTCTGGTCGGCCAGATGGTTGTCGCCTTCATAGCCGTAACGCACCTCCCGCAGGCCGACCTGGCCGGCGACGGTTTGCAGCTCGCAGTTGCCGTTGGCCGAGCAGGTCAGGCAGTCCAGCGGGTGATCGGAGATGTACAGCTCCATGACGTTGCGGCGCAGGGTCGCGAGCTTCGGCGTCTGGGTGTGCACGCTCATGCCTTCGCTGACCGGCGTGGTGCAGGACGCCGGGTAGCCGCGCATGCCGTCGATCTCCACCAGGCACATGCGACAGGAGCCGAAGGCTTCCAGGCTGTCGGTGGCGCACAGTTTGGGAATGGTGGTGCCCAGCAGCGCGGCGGCACGCATCACCGAGGTCCCTTCGGGCACACTGATGCTGCGGCCGTCGATGTTCAGGGTGACTTGCACCTCGCTGTTGCGAGCAGGGGTGCCCAGATCGATATCGGTGTTCGGGTCGAAGAGAGTGATCATTGCTCAGCCTCCGAAGGCTGCAGACCGAAGTCGGCGGGGAAGTGCTTGAGGGCGCTGGCTACCGGATAGGAGACCATGCCGCCCAACGCGCACAGCGAACCGTATTGCAGGGTGTCGCACAGGTCCTTGAGGATGATCACCTGCTCATCACGACCGCTCTGGTCAGGCGCGGCCAGCAGGCGGTCGATCACCTCCACGCCCCGGGTCGAGCCGATGCGGCATGGGGTGCATTTGCCACAGGATTCCTCGGCGCAGAACTGCATGGCGAAACGCGCCATGCGGGCCATGTCGAGGCTGTCGTCAGCCACCACTACACCACCGTGACCGAGCATGGCGCCGATGGCGGCGAAGGCTTCGTAATCCAGCGGCGTGTCGAATTGCCCTGGCGGCACCCAGGCGCCGAGAGGGCCGCCAACCTGGGCGGCTTTCAGCGGTCGGCCACTGGCGGTACCGCCGCCGTAGTCTTCCACCAGTTCCCGCAGGGTCAGGCCAAAGGCCCGTTCCACCAGGCCGCCGTGACGAATATTGCCCGCCAGTTGGAAGGGCATGGTGCCCAGCGAGCGGCCCATGCCGTAATCGCGATAGAACTGCGCGCCCTTGGCCAAAATCAGCGGCACCGAGGCCAGGGTCAGCACGTTGTGCACCAGGGTCGGCAGGCCGAACAGGCCCTGCAAGGCCGGGATGGGCGGCTTGGCGCGGACGATCCCGCGCTTGCCTTCGAGCGAGTCGAGCAGCGCGGTTTCCTCACCGCAGATATAAGCGCCGGCACCGACTCGCACTTCCATGTCGAAGGCCTGGCCGCTGCCGCCGACATTGGCGCCGAGGTAACCGGCGGACCGGGCGATCTCCAGCGCCTCGCGCAGGGTGGCCACGGCCTGTGGATATTCCGAGCGCACATAGATGTAGCCGTAGCTGGCCCCGACGGTGATTCCGGCAATGGCCATGCCTTCGATCAGCAGGAAGGGGTCGCCTTCCATCAACATGCGGTCGGCGAAAGTGCCGGAGTCGCCTTCGTCGGCGTTGCACACAATGTATTTCTGCGCAGCCTGAGTGCCGCGCACCGTGCGCCATTTGATCCCGGCCGGGAAGGCCGCGCCGCCACGGCCACGCAGACCTGAATCGAACACGGCGGTCGCAGTCTGCTCGCCGCCCAGGGCGATGGCCCGGGTCAAGCCCTCGAAGCCGCCGTGGGCCCGGTAATCCTCCAGGGACAGCGGCCGGGTAATGCCAGCGCGGGCGAACAGCAGGCGTTGTTGCGTCTTCAGATAAGGCAGCTGCTCCACCAGGCCCAAGGCCAGTGGATGAGCGGACGGCTCGCCTTGCAACGCATCGAGCAGCGACGGCACATCGGCAGCGGTCAGCGGGCCGAAGCCGATACGGCCTTGCGGGCTGTCCACTTCCAGCAGCGGTTCCAGCCAGTACAGGCCGCGAGAGCTGGTGCGTTGCAGGTCCAGCGGCAAATTGCGTTCCCGGGCCTGAGTGGCCAGGGCCACGGCCACCTCATCGGCACCCACGGCACGGGCAAGAGAATCACAGGGCAGATAGAGACTCGGCATCATGCGTCCTCCAGGCAAGCATCGAGCAGGGCATCCAGGCGCTCGGCGCTGAGCCGCGCATGCACCTGACCATCCAGCTCCAGGGCGGGCGAACAGGCGCAGGCGCCGAGGCAATACACCGGGCGCAGACTGATGTTGCCGTCGGCACTGCTGCCGTGGTCGTCCAGTTGCAGGCGTTCACGCAATTGCGCCGCGAGCTGCTCGGCGCCGCGGCTCTGGCAGGACTCGGCCCGGCACAGACGCAGGATATGCCGCGCCGGGGGCGCGGTGCGGAAGTCATGGTAGAAGCTGATCACCCCGCGAACCTCGGCCTGACTCAGGTTGAGGGCATGGGCAATCTCGGGGACGGCGGCATCGGGGATGTAACCGATGCCCTCCTGAATCTCATGAAGGATCGGCAACAGTGCGCCGGGGGAGCCCTTGTGGCGCTCCAGCAGGCTGTTGACCATAGGCAGGTGCAACATCTCATCAGGCATACAGCATTCCTCACGGTCACGGGCAAACCAGGCGGTTGTCGGTTGTCCGAAAGTGTCGGCTGCGGCACTCACACCACGTCACGGTATCGTGGCATTTTCAGGCCGTTGGCCAGGCACCCTGAGCGGGCATCTTGTTGGGCCCGGTGCGATCTTCGCCGCACCTGTTCAGGGCATAACAGGCAGCTTGCCACGCTGCCTTTGATTCATCTGCACCAAAGCGACGTGTTTGGTTCTTTCTGCGACTACCGGTTGAGTCTAGAAGAGTGGAGCCCAAGTGCCTCATCCCTGAAGGGGTGTTATGCCTTTTCGCTTGAAGGTTTATGCACAATGGATTGCCGTTGGGGGGGACGGTTGAGTTCACCGGGAGGATTTGGATGGTGGAGATTTTGAAACGGATTTCTCAGCATTTGCTTTTAGTAATTAAAAGCCCCGAAAACCTCGGGGCTAATCCAAAATTCCAGTCAGCACGCACAACCCCTGTGGGAGCGAGCCTGCTCGCGAAAGCGCCAGGTCAGCCAACATCAATGCTGAATGTACCGCTGCCATCGCAAGCAGTTCGCTCCCACAGGCTTCATTCCTTACCGACTGGCATCAGAACCACAATTTTCCAGCCACTACCCTTCAGACTTCGCCGCCGCCCGCTTAGGTGTCGGTGCTGAAGTACGATCCCGCGTAAGCACCTTCACCGCATCATCAACCACCGCCTTACTCATCGTCGTCAAATAATGCGCGGCCCAGGCGTGGCGGTCGGTGTCTTTGGCGTAGGCAGCATCTTCGGTAAGCGCCTTGGCGAGAAACAGAAAATCAGAAGCCATGGCTAACGCATCGCCGAGGGGGACGCCGTGAGTGACATGGAACAGTGCTTGATCTGAGCAGTAGACGGCGGGTGTTAAGCCGATGGTTTTCAGCTCTGTTTGTTCGGTCATTTGCCACCTCCGATGACGGAGAGGCGGTGGGAGAGAGGGGATGCTGAGGTGTTACTCGATTGGGAATTGCGTTGAGGGTAAAGCCAGGTTTTGTACGGATTTATGCTGCGCATTATCAGACTCCTTGATATGAGGAGCTGCCACGTTCGTTACCACACGAATGGGTGACAGCTGTGCGCAGGGTGGTAAACCGGGAATCAAGGAAACCGGCACCTCCGAAGACGTCCCACGCACAGCCGCCATAACTCAGATTGCAGGCGAAAAAAAAGGTGTACTTGCGTCATGAAGCGCATTGAAACAGGGCAATGCCATCTGTCTGCGGGTTACATATTTGCGCTTCGGGTCATTGCGAATTTACCTCATAATCGCGCTTCTACCGTCGGTAGCTCTGCTTCTCTACTAATCTGTAGTCGCTGCAACCAGACCTTTAATAGCCAAGGAGAAAGGCAATGCCAGATAACTGGAACCAGCGTCAGACGGATGCATCTACCAAGGATGCTCTCGAACGTTTACTGGCCCCATCTGATTTGCCTGCGACCCTATGAGCCAAGCCGCCTTCGTCAATCCAAGCCTGCTCACATGGTCTCGTGAGCGCGCGGGTCTCTCTACTGAGCAGGTTGCTAAAAAGCTGCCAGTGAAACCTGATCGAGTAGAGGAATGGGAGGCTGGCGAGACCAAACCAACATTCCTTCAGGCTCAAAAGTGGGCGAATGTCGCTCACATCCCTTTTGGCTTCTTGTTTCTTCAGCACCCTCCAGTCGAACAACTGCCTTTACCTGATCTACGGACAGTGGGAGGGATTGCTCCTCAACGCCCCAGCCTGGAACTGTTGGACACCGTAAGGGATGCCATACGTAAGCAGGACTGGTACTTGGAGTATCTGCAACGCCAGGAGCATCAGCCGCTGGCATTTGTAGGTCGTTTCAATAGCCGATCTCAAGTCAGAGAGGTGGTGGACGATATCCGCCGGATCCTCGGCGTGAACCCTGACATTGCTCGATTGGATTACGAAAAATACAGCCGTGCCTTGATTGAGGCTGCAGAAGCGGCTGGCATTTTGGTTATGCGCAGTGGCATTGCTCTAGGGAATACTCATCGCAAACTTGAAGTGAGCGAGTTTCGGGGTTTTGCCATCAGTAATGCCTATGCCCCCGTTGTATTTATCAACAGTTCCGACGCACCCACCGCCAGGCTGTTCACCTTACTTCACGAGCTGGCTCATATCTGGATCGGTCGCAGTGGAGTGTCTGACGGAAATACCCCAAATGGCCGAGATGAGGAACGTTTCTGCAATGCAGTTGCAGGTGAGTTTCTGGCTCCCGAAGCCCAATTCCGCGCCCTATGGAACGCAGATGTTAACTGGGAAGACAATTTAACTCCGCTAGCCACTCGGTTTCACATCAGTAAATTAGCTATCGGTCGCCGCGCATTGGATCTTGGTTATATAAGCCAAGCGCATTACAGCGCTTACTATCGAATGATCCTCAAGGCTTTCCAGGATGAAAAAGGTGGTGCTGGTGACTATTACCGTAACGCCACCGCGAAAAACAGCTCTCGCCTAAGCAAGGTAGTGCTGACCGAAGCAATGAGTGGCCGGATGCTCCTGCGAGATGCGGGACACTTGCTCGGTGTGCAACCTGCCAAATTAAGGACTCTCGCCAGCAAGATTACGGAATGAATCATTTACTCGACGCTAACACACTGATCGAAGCAAAGAACCGTTACTACGGGATGGCTATCTGTCCCGGATTTTGGCAATGGTTATTACTTAAAAATAAAGCATTAGCTTTAGCCAGTATTACACCTGTAATGGATGAGCTAACAAAAGGGCATGACGATCTGGCGGGTTGGGCGAAGGATAATTCTGATTTCTTTCACTCCATCGCCGATCAGGATGCGCAACTGGCATTCGCCCAGGTTGCGGGGCTTGTGGCTGGTCAAGCGCCTAAGATGAGAATAGGTGCTATGGAAGAGTTTTTAGCGGGTGCTGACCCTTGGTTAATTGCGAAAGCGATGACTACAGGGGCTACAGTCGTTACTCATGAAGTGCTGAATCTCGACGCTAAACGAAAATTCATCATTCCCAATATTTGCCAGGTACTTAATGTTCCTTTTTTGAATACGTTTGAGTTGTTGCATAGACTTGAAGCAAGATTTGTGTTGCCCGAATGAAAATAAGATGGCTTGCTCAAATCGCCCGGGGGTTGGAGTTTTTAGCAGAGTGCACTATGCGCTTTCCGTCTGATTTTCAACGGGTTTCTTCAAGAAAAAAATGGGGACACCCCCCTAATGCCAGTCAGTTAAGACATTACGCGAACCGTAGCAGCTGCCGAAGGCTGCGTCCGGCTGCGCAGCAGTCGTAAAACAGTCACTGCGGTATTCCAGACAAATCGTGGAAGCAGGATTTGCGACGGCTTCGCCGCCGGACGCAGCCTTCGGCAGCTGCTACGGGGGACAGTGCTGAACCTGAAATTCCTTAACTGACTGGCATTAGGGACACCCCCACGTTTTTCCTGAGCAGGCATTGGCTCTGGAAAGGGGGCAGATTTATTTTCGATTTCTCAGAAAGGCACTAGGGGAAGCTGCACGGCAAGCTCAATCAGGGCGAGGCCTCTGGGGCACAAGTGCAATCACATCAAACCCCAGAAACAACAAAGGCCCGCATTTCTGCGAGCCTTCGTTTTGTATGGTGCGGCACCAGGAGTCGACCCCGGGACCTACTGATTACAAGTCAGTTGCTCTACCAACTGAGCTATACCGGCGTGTCAGGGCGACGATTGTAACGATTGGTTTGGCTCTGTACCGCCCTGAAAACAGGCTATTTTTACACGAGGCTCAAGCGCGGCTGCGAACCAGCACATTCTTGAGTTTTTGAATAGCTCGCCATGACCGGCTGTTTCTCATGGCGTGCAGTTCTGCCTCGGCTTTTTCGGCCCGGCGCCGTTCGGCGATCAGGTCTTTTTCGGTGCCGGATACGGGGTGGCTGAATTTATGCCCGTAGCAAAACTGGAAGTCGTCCAGGTTGCATGGCGGGATGTCGAATGCCGGTTTGAGGTTCAGGTGTTCTTCGGCCAGGTAGAAGGTGTTGATGCCGTCGAACTGCACGGGGTGGTAGCGGGCGTCGGTGACGATTTTTTCCCAGGTCTGGTCGCGGTTCCATGGGGTTTCGATGAGGATGATCCAGGGCCGCCATTTGTTGAAGTCCATGCCGCGCAGGACGGTTTCTTCATGGCCTTCGACGTCGATTTTCAGAAAGTGGATCGGGCCGTTTACGTGTTCTTCGCAGATCGAGGCCAAGGTCCGCGACTGGACGGTTTGGCTGCGCACGTCCATGCCGGCGTCTTTGTGTTGCCTGGCGATGTTTGCATCCAGGGTCGAAAGCCCGGTGCCGGCGATCCCGTAGAAGGTGAGGTCTTGTACGGTTTCTCCGGCCACGCATTGAAGGTTTGTGTCCAAGGGCCGTTGCTGGCAAAGGGCGTCATAGTAGCCCTGGAGCGGCTCGATGTTGATGCCGTTCCAGCCGTGGTCGTAGAACGCCCGGGTGACCGAGTCCAGGGTGGGATCATTGGCCCCGACGTCAATGTAGAAACCGTTTTCGATGTACTTCAGCGCGCGCCACAACCGTATATCTTCGAAATTTTGTGCGTAAGAAATGAACGTCACTGTCTCTTCCTGATAGTCCGAACTGCGTTGGGATGGTGGCGCGCGCGCCAATCGCTTCAGTGCCTGTGTTGCAGGCCCGATGTCAGAGTTTAGCTATCTTGAGGCGGAACGTGTGGTGGCGAAGCGGCCAAATACGGGTGCGGGGCCGCAGGCCCGTTGATCGCACAACGGGCCTGGCCTTTGCAGGTTACTTCAGCGTGCTACACGCCGTTCTTGACCGCATTGATCAAGTCCTGGCTCAGGACCTGGGCCGGAGCCACTTGCACGCTTTGGGTGTAGAACGGTGGAAGGTCCTGGGCCAGTATCGACAGCGCCTGAGGCGTGACATTACCCGGCAGCAGTACGTATTGCAGGTTCGACGGGTAACTCTGGGGAACCGGGCCTTCCATGGTCGAACCGTAGGCACCGAGGGTCATCACCGCTTGCGCGGTGGTGGGGTCGGGAGCGTAGAGGAACACGAAGGTGCCGTATTTTGGGTGCGTCAGGTATTGCTCGGCTTGTTCGCGTACCAGTGGGTCCGGGTCATTCATCAAGGTCCAGCGCATGACGGCGTAGCCGCGGGTGGTTTCCATGAACGCGGTTCTAATCGGTGACTCGTTCTCTACCCCGCCCAGGCACACCAGCAAGTTGCCGAAGGGGTCGAGCAGGGCCACGGAGTTGAAGACCTCGGCTTGCTGTGCGGTCTTGAGCAGTGGCGGCGCCAGTTCGGCACCGGGGTCTCGCGGGTTGGTCGATTGAACGGTCAAGGCGTACGGGCTCAGCCTGGACAGCGCCTTGCGCACCGGGCTGTTGGCCGGGAGTGTCGCGGGGTTCTTCAGCTTTGAAGGTTCCACGCCACTGTTGTTGCTCGCTTCGCGCACTGTGTTGACGCTGGCGTCGAAGATCGAGCCGGTGAGGTAATAGGCTCGCGAATTGATGGTCTGGCCGGCGAACACCGGGCTTTTTGATCCTTGATAGGCACGATTGACCGGATCGCCGACGGCGTAATAGCCCCAGGTGTCTTGCGCCTGCTGACGAATCTGCGGCGGCAGGGACGGGAAGTTGAACTCGCTGTTGTAGTTGACCCCGGCATAGGTATCGATCGCGCTGACGGCGACGTTGAAACCGGCAGTGAGCAGGGCGCCGGCACACATGGCGCAAGGGTCCAGGGTGGTGACGATGGTCAGTTGGCCGGGCGTGGGAAGGTTCAGCGCCGCGACGTTTTCGTAGTACCAGTCGACCAGCTGCCGCTCGCCGTGGGCGGTCGGGTCGTGAGGCAGGAAGTAGGTGGTGCCGCTGCCCGGGAAAGGCATCAGTACGTTGTTGTGTAGTGCGGCGATGACCTCGCCGGTGGCGTTATCGATGATGGCGCCACCGACGGCGAAGGTTTTCTGCATGGCGGCGAGAATGGCCTGATCGGCGACGGTATCTACAGCTTCCTGCGCACTGTTCACTGTGCTCATGGTGTGCGAGCTCCTTGCTGTCCTCTCGCCAGACCATTCTGGCGTTTGAAGACGATAGCTCAGCTTTTCGAGCGCGTTTATGCCCTTTGGCTTGAACGTTTATGCACAACTGAGTGGTTGCAAGTCTGGACAATGCGCCATTTTGTGATCTGGTTCTCATTTGTGCGCAACTGGCTGTTTTTTCGGTTTTTTATTGGCTGGACGAAAATTGAACAGTTGTTGTTTCAGCTCTGAAATGGCTCTGGAATTGGATCCGCGAAAGTTTCATCAACAGAGTTATCCACAGGCTTGGGAGTAAAAGGGGGGGCTATTTGCGTTCGGCCAGCAGCATCAGGTTGCGGGGTGTCAGTGGGGTTTCGCAGAACACTCCGAGGCGCACGCGGTAGTTTTGCTCTTGCAGAAAAAGTGCCCGATCAAGCACCAGCCAGAGTTCCAGTGGCCGACGAAACAGGCCGCGTAGCAACTCCAGGTTGCGCACCTGCGCCAGGCGTTGCCAGCCAGCGGTTTCCAGTGCCGACCAATCCTGCTCGACGGTGGATAAATCTTTGAGTGCGGCGAGATCACGGCAGTAGTCGGCGAACGGCTTGTCCAGCCAGGCGCTGGGCAGTGAGGGTGTTGCCAGATACTCGTCGCACCCGCGCAGTTGCCGTTGCAGCAGGTCGAAGGCCAGCCGTCGGGCCATTGAGGTATCACGCTGGCGCCGTACGCGAGCGCCAGCAGTGACGGTTTCGCTGAGGGGCAGCGCCAGATCATCGAGCGATAGCTGTAGGCCAGATGCCTTGGCCGCGCCTGAAAGTGCCTGGTACTCGCTGCTCTGGATGCGGTTGTAGCAGCAAGGCGCGATTGCCAGTTGCTTGCAGCCCGCTCCGCTGGCCAGTTGCATCAGACGCACGTGCAGGTCGCCGCAGGCATGCAGCGCGACCGGGGTGTGTTCGGCGGTCAGGCGAGCAGCAGCGTCCGTTGCCAGGACGTCTTGCTGGACATGGGTAACCGGTAGCTGATGTCGCTGGCTGAGCTGTTCACCGGCATCGATCAACGCCGGGTCGTATTCCAGGCAGGTCAGCTGTTGTCCGGCGTGCAGCAGGCGGCGCCCCAAATGGCCTTTACCCGAGCACCAGTCGAGCCAGTGTCTGGGCTCCTCGGCAAATTGCAGGCACTGGGCAAAGGCCTCGATCTGCTGCCACTTGCGTCCGGGAACATCGACGTTCAAGCGTCGGGCGGCAGGATCGAGCGGATGGCTGGGCAGTTCGCCGACAGCGCTGAGTGCGGCGGACGTGGCGGCTAACGCTGAAAACGGAGCGGGGGCATCGAGGTGTTGTGGCTGGTTGTGGCTGGCTTCGGCGTCGTCCAGCGAACGTTGCCGTAGCCAGTTGGCCAGCTCGGGATGCTGCGCTTCCCACGGCAGCTGCCGATGGGTAAAAGGACGCGGTCGCCACAGCGCCTGATGCTCGATCAGAAACGCGTCCAGTGCCTTGAAACGGGCGAGCAGTTGCTCGCCCGTAAGCAGCGGCGGCAGATCAGCGTCCCTGAGAGGCATCGACGCGCAACCAGCGCTCCAGCAGCTTGAAGCCGCGCACCAGCACATAGGCCATCAGCAGGTAGAACATCCCTGCAGCGAAGAAAATCTCCACTGGCAGATAAGTCCGCGCAATGATGGTTCGGGCCATGCCGGTCAGTTCCAGCAAGGTCACGGTGCTGGCCAGCGCGCTGGCCTTGAGCATCAGGATCACTTCGTTGCTGTAGGCCGGTAAACCGATCCGCGCTGCACGCGGCAGCATGATGTAGAACAGCGCCTTGGGGCGCGACATGCCCAGAGCACGCGCCGCTTCGATTTCGCCGGGTGGAATGGCCTGGATCGCGCCGCGCAGGATCTCGGCGATGTAGGCCGCCGTGTGCAGGGTCATGGTGGCGGTGGCGCACCAGAACGGATTGCGCAGGTAAGGCCACATGGCGCTTTCACGCACCGCGTCGAACTGCGCCAGGCCGTAGTAGACCAGGAACAACTGCACCAGCAGCGGCGTACCACGGAAGAAGAAAATGTAGGCGTAAGGCAGGGCGCGTACGTACCTGCTCCGCGACGAGCGGGCGATACCCAGCGGAATAGCCAGCAGCAACCCGAGGATGACGGCGATAGCGACCAGTTCCAGGGTCAGGGTCGCGCCCTGCGCCAGTTTAGGCAGCCACTTGATGATCACTTCCCAGTTCATTGCGTGCTCCTGGCGAAACCGCGAGCGGCGCGTTTTTCCAAAAAGTGCATGCCGGTCATGGCAAGAATCGTCAGGCCCAGGTACATGAAGGCGGCAACCATATAGAAGGTGAACGGCTGCTTGGACACGGTTACGCCGATTTGCGCGTGGCGCATGATTTCTTCCAGGCCGATGACCGACACCAGCGCGGTGTCCTTCATCAGGATCATGAACAGGTTGCCCAGCCCTGGCAGGGCAATGCGCCACATTTGCGGCATGATCAGCCGGGTGAAAATCCGAAACTTCGACAGGCCAAGGGCCACGCCGGCTTCACGATGGCCTTTGGGGATCGCCAGAATCGCACCGCGAAAGACTTCGGTGGCATAGGCGCCAAAGCACAAGCCAAGGGCGATCACGCCGGCAGCGAAGGCATTGAGTTCCAGATCGGGGTTGCCGAAAAACTCACCCAGCGCCCGCATCAGGTTGACCGTGCCGAAGTAAATCAGCAGCACCCAAAGCAGTTCCGGGATGCCTCGAACCAGCGTCGAGTAAGTACCGCCAAGCCATTGCAACGGCTTGTACGGGGAAGTCTTGGCCAAGGCGCCGAGCAGACCGAGAACCAGCCCCAGGCACAATGCCGAGAGAGCCAGTTTGACGGTCATCAGCGCGCCGGCGGCGAGCGCCGGGCCGAATCCGTAGAGATCGATATTCATGGATTTTTATTCAAATCGCAGCAGGCTTTGCTAAGGACCGGCAACCGCCTGAGGCGGTGCCGGTCGGGCGCGTCAGTATCAATAGATGCTGAACGGGAAGTACTTGTCGTTGATCTTCTTGTAGGTGCCGTCAGCCACGATTTCTTTCAGCGCAGCGTTCAGCTTCTCGCGAATCGGGTCGCCTTTGCGTACAGCGATACCGATCTTGTCGCTTTCTTCCACCGGGTCGCCCTTGAACTCATAAGGCTTGCCGGCATCGCTTTTGAGCCACTCATAGTTGACGTACTTGTCTGCCAGGATCGCGTCGACGCGGCCGGAAGTCAGGTCCAGGTAGGCGTTTTCCTGGGTGTCGTAGAGTTTGATCTCGACCGCGTCACCCAGGTGGTCTTCCAGCCAGGTACCGGCCAGGGTCGCGCGTTGGGCACCGATGACTTTGCCTTTCAGAGAGTCTTTGTCGGTCTTGAAGTCGGTTTTGTCTTTGGCCGCGATGAATTGCAGCTTGTTCGAGTAGTACGGATCGCTGAAGTCGACGGCTTGCTTGCGTTCTTCAGTGATAGACATCGAAGAGATCAGGAAGTCGAACTTCTTCGCGTTCAAGGCCGGGATGATGCCGTCCCAATCGGAGGTGACAATGGTGCACTCGGCTTTCATCTTGGCGCACAGGGCGTTGCCGATTTCGACGTCGAA
This sequence comes from Pseudomonas sp. GW821-FHT04C07, assembly GCF_059420325.1. Lineage (NCBI taxonomy): Bacteria > Pseudomonadati > Pseudomonadota > Gammaproteobacteria > Pseudomonadales > Pseudomonadaceae > Pseudomonas > Pseudomonas sp. GW821-FHT04C07. The sequence continues at coordinate 92,306 of NZ_JBWKTM010000012.1, read as the reverse complement.
ACCGACGACCTGGCCGCTGGCATCTTTATTGTTGAACGGCGGGTAGGCCGCTTCGATGCCCATCTTCAAAGTTTCGGCAGCCGCGGTGGCGCTGAAAGCCAGGGTAACGGCAGCGGCCAGGAGGAATTTTTTATAGCTCTGCATTGGGTGTTGCTCCGTTAGCGGTTGCTGGACATGAATTGTTTGCAGCGCGCCGAAAGCGGGTTTTCGAACACCTGCTGTGGCGATCCTTGCTCTTCGATCAGACCCTGATGAAGGAATACCACTTCACTGGAAACCTGTCGGGCAAAGCCCATTTCATGCGTGACCAGAAGCATGGTGCGGCCTTCTTCGGCCAGCGCGCGGATCACATTAAGTACTTCCTGGACCATTTCCGGGTCAAGGGCCGAAGTCGGCTCATCGAACAGAATGACTTTGGGTTGCATCGCCAGGGTGCGGGCGATGGCCGCGCGTTGTTGCTGACCGCCGGAGAGTTGCGCGGGGTAGGCGTGGCGTTTGTCGGCGATGCCGACCTTGGCCAGCAGGGCTTCAGCGATTTCGGTGGCTTCGGCCTTGCTCTGCCCGAGTACGCGGCGCGGCGCTTCGATGATGTTGTCGAGCACGCTCATGTGTGGCCAGAGGTTGAAGTTCTGGAACACGAAACCGATTTCGCTGCGCATGCGGTTGATCTGCCGGCCATCGGCAGCGATCAGCTCGCCGTTTTTCGCGGCTTTGAGCTTGAGCTCTTCGCCAGCCACCAGAATCTGGCCCTGGTGCGGGTTTTCCAGCAGGTTGATGCAACGAAGGAACGTGGACTTGCCGGAACCGGAGGAACCCAGGATCGAGATCACATCGCCGTCGCGTGCGGTCAGCGAGATACCTTTGAGTACCTCAAGCGTACCGTAGCGTTTATGCAAGTTGCGGATTTCAAGCGCGGGCGTGGCCTCAGCCATGTGCGGTCCTCATGTGTTCTATTGCGCTCCTGCTGTAGGCGGCCGTCCTGGCGAGGCGGCCAAGCTAGCATAGCGTTTGAATGACAGCCAACAGCGCTACGGGGCGCAAACGGGGGGCGTGTGGGGGGTTGTCGCATCGGTGCAGCAGACTGTCGCGCCATCAACAACCGAACACTCGTTTGAACCTTCATCCCGGCGGGTGTCGCGTAAAAAAGGGCGCGATGGTGCCAGCTTTGGCCGGGTGTTGGAAGCGCTATGCAACCAAACGGCCCCACATCCGCCCCTTAATTGTGCGTGGCGTGCTTTGAGAGTGTGTTTTTGGTGCGCCCATTCATTCTTTAAGTGGGTGGACAGGTAACGTTCTGGCTAAATGCCATTAATCTCAATGGGTTGTGATGATTGTCCGATTGCTCTACAGCTCCCGGAAACTGGCGCAATGAAACATTTTGGCGCAGAACTTGCGTAAAAAATAAGGAACGCTCCGTTGGATTCTTTTTACGAGAAAGTCTGCAGACGGAGTGGACTGAATCGCTCTTCATCGCAAAGGTAGTTTCAATGAGCAATACCCAAAGCTCTAATGGCCTCGAACAGGGGCTTAAACCGCGGCATGTGACCATGCTGTCGATCGCCGGAGTCATCGGCGCCGGCCTGTTTGTCGGCTCCGGACACGCCATCGCAGCCGCCGGTCCTGCGGTACTGCTGGCTTATGCAGCCGCCGGTACTCTGGTGGTATTGGTGATGCGCATGCTGGCCGAAATGGCCATTGCTTCGCCGGACACCGGCTCGTTCTCGACGTATGCCGATCGGGCGATCGGTCACTGGGCCGGCTTCACTATCGGCTGGCTGTACTGGTGGTTCTGGGTGTTGGTGATCCCGCTGGAAGCCAACGCTGCGGCAACTATTCTGCACGCCTGGTTTCCCGGCATGGCGATCTGGGCTTTCACCCTGGTCATTACGCTGCTGCTGACGGCGACCAACCTGTGCAGCGTTAAGAATTATGGCGAGTTCGAATTCTGGTTCGCACTGGTCAAGGTCGTAGCGATCATCGGCTTTATCATCCTTGGCGTGCTGGCGATTTTCGGCCTGCTGCCAGGCAGCCAGGTCAGCGGCGTCTCGCACCTGTTCGATACCCAAGGCTTCCTGCCTAACGGCATGGGTGCGGTTCTGGCCGCGATTCTGACCACGATGTTCTCGTTCATGGGCACCGAAATCGTCACCATCGCCGCCGCCGAATCGAAAAACCCGGGTCAGCAAATCTCCAAGGCCACCAACTCGGTGATCTGGCGGATTGGCTTGTTCTACCTGGTGTCGATCTTCATCGTCGTGGCGCTGGTGCCATGGAATGACACAAGTCTGGCGCAGGTCGGTTCCTACCAGACCGTGCTCGACCGCATGGGTATTCCTAACGCCAAGCTGATCGTTGATCTGGTGGTATTGGTTGCTGTAACCAGCTGTCTGAACTCGGCGCTGTACACCGCTTCGCGCATGCTCTTCTCTCTGGGCAAGCGCGGCGATGCGCCGGCAGTCTCCAAGCGCACCAACAACAGCGGCACGCCTTACTGGGCGGTCATGCTGTCTACCGCAGCAGCGTTCCTCGCGGTATTCGCCAACTATGTGGCCCCGGCTGCAGTGTTCGAATTCCTGCTCGCCAGCTCCGGTGCCATCGCTTTGCTGGTGTACCTGGTTATCGCCATATCCCAGCTGCGTATGCGCCAGAAGCGCATGGCCGCCGGTGAGAAGATTGCCTTCAAGATGTGGCTATTCCCGGGGCTGACCTACGCGGTGATCGTGTTTATCGTCGGCGTGCTGACCATCATGCTGTTCCAGGAAGAGCATCGCGTGGAAATTCTCGCCACGGGTCTGCTGAGCGTTCTGGTGGTCGCAGCGGGCCTGCTGGTGGCGCGTCGTCGCAAGCTCGAGAAGCGTGGGGCGACGGTGTTGAATTGATGGTTTGATTCATCGCTTAATGAAAACGGCCGCTGTCATTCCTGACAGCGGCCGTTTTTGTTACTGGGTGCTTTAACGAATGGGTTTACTCGTTCGTTTCCATAAGCACATCGAGTGCCTTTTTGTAGCTGTCCAGCGCAGTCCCGAAATCGCTTATGACTTCAGGATCTTCGAGCCAGCGCTGGGCTTGCTCGCGATCAATACCGTCGGCCCACATGCGGTAATCAATCAGCATATCCGCGGCCAGGTGAGTGGCGGCCATTGCCTCGTTCTCGGCATTTTCCATGTCCAGCAGTTCCGGCTGGTCCTCGATGATTTTGCTGAGCGAGTGGAGCATGTTCACCAGCATCTCTACGCGACCGGTCTTTTCCGTTTCCTGCATAAGACCGAACATCGTCAAGATGTCTTTCGGAATTTGCTCATCGCCGATGTCGGTCGGATCGTCGTGCATTGCCGTGGGTCTTCTGATCCCCATGCGCAGTTGCTTGGCTTTGGTCTTCGCGCGTTTGGCGCGTTTCTGTTGTTTGTTCAGTGATGCCATGGGTTTCGGTCGTTTTCAGGAGGGAGATTGCTGAGCATTAAAGCGCAAAGTGAAGGAGTGATAAATCATTCCGATAGCGGACTCTGACTGAGCAGACGCTCCTCCAGTACCGCCCGCTCGCGATCCAGTTCGGCGCGAAGCTCTTCTTCACTCGGCAGCACTAGTTTGTATTTACTGGCGAACAGCTGTTCGTTGCCCTGGAGTACCGAGTAGCGCACCACCGACTCATCTTTCTGCGCACAAAGAATAATGCCCACCGTAGGCCCGTCATCCGGCCCGCGCTTGAGGTCGTCGTACATACTCACATACATGTCCATCTGGCCGATGTCTTGATGGCTCAGTTCGCCACGTTTGAGATCGAAGATCACGAAGCATTTGAGCAGGTAGTTGTAGAACACCAGATCCAGGTAAAAGTCTTTGCTATCGGTGCTGATGCGTTGCTGCCGAGCGATGAAGGCGAAGCCTTTGCCAAGCTCCAGCAAGAATCCTTGCAGCTGATTGATCAGTGCTTGTTCGAGGTCGTTTTCCAGAAGGGTTCCGGCGTTAGGCAGGCCAAGGAACTCCAGCACCACAGGGTCGCGTACGAACTCTCGTGGGCTTTTGTTGAGCGTCTGAAGATGGGTGACTGCTTCTTGCTCGACCAGAGGGCGATCCTTGCTGGCCAGCAAGCGCTCGTAATAGAGCGTTGCGATTTGTCGTTCCAGCGCGCGTGTTGACCAGTTAAGCGTGGCGGTTTCGTCCATGTACCACTGGCGGGCGTTGTTGTTTTCAACTCGTAGCAGAGTGCGGTAGTGGGTCCAGCTCAATTCGGTACGCACTGCGTTCCACATTGGGAATGTTCGGTAGAAGTCTCGCATGTGGCGCAGGTTTCGCTCATCGAAGCCTTTTCCAAACTCTTCAGTTAGCCGCTTGGCCAGTGTTGGCAGCAATCGCTTGCCATAGGCGGCCCGCTCAGCGCCCCCCTGCTCGAATTCAACAATATGCCTACCGATATGCCAGCAGGTTTGCACTTGCAGCGTATCCACCGCCCGCAGGGCTTTCTGGCGTGCCTGGCGGATCAACTCGCCGAGACTGCCGAGCAGTGGCGCGAGTTGTAGATTTTGATCGTGGGTTGAAGAGAGGGTGCTCATGGAGTCTTCCGCAGTGAGGGCTGGTGCGCGGTCGTTGACCGAAGCAGGCAGAAGAGGATGCCTGCAAGCGCTGATCTGGCTTTGCGGGAAGGGTCTGATTAATCGGCAGGAAAAGGCGGTAAACGACAACGGCCGCCGTCAGTGATGACGGCGGCCGTTTTTTGTCGATTCGAAAAAGTTAGCGTTACGACTTCAGCAATGCGTCCGAGGCCGCCACATAGTCAGCCTGGAAGGCTGGAGATTCGATCCAGGCAAGAGCCGTTGCCTCGTCCGCCTCCGTGGACCACTGGCGATACTCGATGAGTGCCGCGAGTATGAAGTCGGTCGCGCCGTCTTCGCCTTCCTGTTCGTACACCAGTTCCAACAGCGGGTCTTCCAGGAAGGTCGTGCACATCGCTTGCTGACTGGTTTTTTCGGCGTCGATCATTTTTTTGAACAGTTCGGTCAGATCCACCGATTCGAAGTCGATGCGATCGTCGTTCGGGTCCAACTCGACCGGCGCGGCGGCTCGTTGAGTGCGGTTCTGCTTGGCTTTCGCTTTAGCGCGGGTAGCGCGTTTGTGTTGTTTGTTCGCGGATGCCATGGGCGTCGTTCCGTATTCCGTTGAGAGGGCAGGCCACTCAGCTGCGTGGCACTCGACGCCCGGGGGTGTCGGGTGTCAGCTCGCCGTTTTGCAGCCAGGACAATGCAATGGGCCATAGTGTGGCTTGGTAAGGGCTGCGAAAAAAGGCGAAATGTCCGACTTCCACTTCGCCGATGTCTTCTGGGGCGATTCGCAGGTGGGTGTTTGTACTGCCGGTGAAGTAGCCGAGCAGGCGTTCGATGGCAGCAATTGTGCCATAGGGATCGTCGCTGAGGCTGATGGCCAGCGTTTGTGCGGTGACGCTGGCGAAGGGCAGTCGGCCGTTTCTGGCGTGGATGGCGCGACCGCTGGGGCGCCTCTCGTAGTGGGCGGTGGGCGTGCTCCAGTCGCGAACCACGCCGGCGGGCGTGTCTTCCAGCCAGCCGAGGCGTTTGCCGGGGAAATATCCGCAAACCAGCGTCACCAATGGCATCAGCAGGTGCCACTTGCCGAACATCCGCCAGCGATGGGCAGGCGCATAGTCGCGCCAGTAGGCGAACTGCGCACCGACTGTCACCAGGCGTCGGATCACGTGCCCGGAAGCGCCTAACCCCGCCGCACAGCCGCCGAAGCTGTGGCCGACCACGTCGATGGGTTGGCCGGGAAACTCCCGTTGAGCGAGTTTGAGTATCGCTTCGAAATCCAGCGCGCCCCAGTCGGTCCATGAAGCCTGAAGTCCTTTCAGCGATGTCGGACGAGACTCGCCGATGCCGCGGTAGTCATAGGTGATGACGTCGAAACCATTGGCGAACAGGTAATCGGCGAAGCGCGAGTAGTGTCGGCAGCGCACTGAGGTGGCGGCGTTGATGATGACTACCGGTCGCATTGCGTCCACGAGGGCGTGTCGCCAGGTGAAGCCGCCAAGGATAAAGCCGTCGGCGGCAGGTTCCTTGAAGGGCTCGCTTTGCGTTTCTGTGGCTGACGATTCTGGCCTGAGCGTGGAGGGTACGCTGTGTAGATTCATGGGGCTGAGCCCTGGCGATGACGAGCCCAAGAATGAACTTCAACGTTCGCGTTGCGCAACGTTTTGGAGTCGGCGGTCGCGCGCGCGACGCAATGCAGTGCGTCACTTACCGGAGGGTCTGATTCGGGTGTACTGAATGTTTGGTTCGATTCGCACTGAGCTCAAGTTCGAATCGATCTAAAACCCTGATCCTCGGTCAGCAATCAACAATGGTGTAACGGATAGGGTTCTGTGGAACCCGGGAGTCGTCATCATGAGGTACGTCCATTCATTCATGCTACCCCTCGCCGCTGCCGGCTTACTGGTGTTTCCAGTCATGTTGCGGGCTGCCAGCGTTGAGCCGATCGACAGTTCAGCTGTGCAAGTCCAGCAGCAACAGCAAAACGGGATCACCTACCTGTCTGGCGGTATCGGCGAGGATGAGTCAAAGGCCATTCAGCAAACCAAGGGCTACAACCTGCACATGACCTTCTCCACCGGGACGGAGAATAAATATGTTCCCGACGTAGATGTGGTCATTCAGAGCGCCCCGGGGAAAACCGTGCTGACCCTGAGTCAGGCCGGTCCTCTGGTTTACGTTCAGCTACCTGCTGGCAAGTACACCGTTGTCGCGACGCGTAATGGTGAAGTACGACGTGATACCGCCGAGGTCGGCAAAGGCGCTGCACGCAATCTGGTCTTCCACTGGAACGCTGCAAACTAGGCGTTTCGGTTTGGCGTGTTGGCTTGTCCGGTTGTCGTGATCAAGATTCGATGCAGGCAGAGGCGCCAGCGCCCAAGGTGAACAGCGCCAAGGGCGCTGGCGCTGTGAGGTATGACTGTTGGTAGCTGGTCGGCGCCGGTCCAGATCATGACGATGCCAATGAGTGGAGGACCGCAACGCGTAAAGGATTGGTTTCCACGCTCAACAGCTTCATGGCTAATGCGCAGCAGACTACGATCAACATGGGTTTGATTAACCGGGGGCCGACCCGAACAGCGGCTCGTGCGCCAAGCTGCGCACCGATGAAGGCCGCCAAAGCCATGGCTATGGCAATCGGCCAGATAATCACCCCTTTGGTGATAAAAACCGACAGAGAACCCAGGTTGCATGAGGCATTGGCAAGCTTGGTGAAACTCATGGCCCGCATCATGCCCAGGCCGCAGAGAAGGACAAACCCGACAATAAAGAATGAGCCTACACCGGGGCCGAATATGCCGTCGTAAAAGCCCAGGATCGGCGCCACGGTAAACGAGAAAAGCAGAATGCCGATTCTCTTGCGCCGGTCTTCATTGGCCAGTTTGGGAGAGAAGGCAAAATAGACGGCCACCAGAATCAGCATGATGGGCACACACACTTCCAGATAGCGCTTATCAATAGAACTGACCAGCAAGGCACCGCTGGCACCGCCAATGAATCCGCAGACAACCAGGAAGCGGCCTTCGCGCCACTCGATCATGCCCTTGCGAGCAAAAGTTACGGTTGCCGAAATAGTTGCCGAAGCGGCCTGGAACTTGTTCGTTGCAATGGCGCTGATCGGATCTACACCGGCCAGAAACAATGCAGGCAAGGTGATCAAACCGCCGCCACCGGCAATAGCATCAAAAAAGCCGGCGCAAAAAGCGACGAGCGCCAACATGCCAATGACATCCCAAGACATTACATTCTCTCTTTTATAGTTATTGGCCAGTCATCACATGACTGGTCGTTCAACAGCCTGAACACTTGAAGAATCAGCCCTGCAGCAGTAACGGGTCCTCTGAAATAACGATAGGGGAAGAAAATTTTGAAAGTCCGAAAAGACGAACCAAAACCCGTCTGTTGTCTTTGATGACATCGCGACAGTGCAGAGCCCGGGTGTTATTGATGGCCATGGCCGATTCCTGGGTCAGCGTGTATTCAGCCGGAGTTGCTTCGCCCACACCTGCGCAAAGGGCGGTGTAAGCCGTTTTGACAAAGGTCGAAGTGTTGTCATTGACCGAAAAGCGATACGAATTGAAGCGGGCTGCGAACCCGACCTTGTCGTCGAACTCCAGAATCGAAACGTTGCGACCATCTTCCCCTTTGCCACTGACAAAGGAGTCACTACGAGTGAACTGGAAGTTACCCGTGGTCAGTGCGAGGCAGTTGGTGATGCCAATTTTTTCGAGTATGGGAGGCAGTGGAATGACCCGTGTGGGTTCCAGGCTCGGGTTCCACAGGGCGGAAAGTATGAGCGACGAAGGGGAGGGCGAGTGCCCGTCTTTCGCGTTCACAGCGCACCAGTAAGGCGCCTCGGTATGCGGGCCGAGCGCGAGGCCGAAATGGGAACTCAGTTCTTTGACTTGCAGTTCGGCATTGATTTTGGTGAGTCCGCCACCCTTGAAGTTGGCCACCAATCGAACCAGTTTTCCTTCGTTGTCTATGTCATAGGCAAAGGCATTGTTATCTACCAGTTCCAACAAAATCTGATTTCGGGCGGCCAGGCAAAGGACTTCGTATCGATTTTCCAGGGATGTCAGGTCTGGTAGTTCATTTGGAGGGCTGATATCGGTGATTTTTTGCAGCCCTTCAAAGATCAACAGGGAAACAAGGCCATCGGAGTAGGCACCCAGCAGTTCGCATTGGTCTTTCGAAAACGAGAACTTCAATTCGGTGGCTGCCAGAGAGGCCCTGGACTTGGCTCCTGGTGCCTGCGGCCCGCCGATGGCGGCCAGTTCTTCGGCGAACGTGTGAAGCAATGTTGACTGCCGAGCATCAAAGCTGAAGGTTCTGACTTCTTGTTCAGTAAAAAGCTCGGCGGCTTCGATGTCTTGTTTAACGGCTTCCGTCATTGTCTACATTCCTGTTGTGTATCTGCTCCCGGTGATGCGGTAGCTCGTCTTCCAATTCTGCCCAATGAAATAATCAGCGTATGTCATCCATTTCCGCTAAAGCATGCGGACGGTTCTGTCAGGCACCAAGGAAGTCTGATTACCAGGCGCTTGCTGGCGTAGCGAGAGGGGGGAAGGCACCTCGATGGTGACGGGAACAGTTCCTCACCAAATCGCGGGCATAAAAAAACCCTGAATCTTGCGATTCAGGGTTTTCGGTATTTGGTGCCCAGAGACGGAATCGAACCGCCGACACGGGGATTTTCAATCCCCTGCTCTACCGACTGAGCTATCTGGGCAACGGGGCGCATTAAACGGGTTTTTCAGGGGGTCGTCAAGCACGATTTGAAAAAATGTTTAATTATTACCGTCGCTTACAGCCTAAACCTTCTGCGACGGGTTTATTCAGCGGGTGGAACGTAGCCTTCGGCCTTGGCGTAATCCTCGCCGGAAAAGAACTTGTCCATTTCGCCCTGCAGATATTTGCGGTCTTCGGCGTTCATCATGTTCAGGCGTTTTTCATTGATCAGCAGGGTCTGGTGCTTCTGCCAGTCGGCCCAGGCTTTCTGGGAAACGTGGTTGAAAATGTCTTCACCTTTGGCGCCTGGAAACGGAGCGCGTTCGAGGGCGGGCAGTTCTTCTTTGTACTTGCGGCACATGATGGTGCGGGTCATGACAACTCTCCTGCGTTCAATACATCGGCCGCGCGTTTCAGCAGCTTTTTCACCGGGGCGGCAAGGCCCAGGCGCGGCGGGTTGGCGAGGTTATACCAGAGCCAGTCGGCCTCGGCCACGTGATGGCCGAACGTATGGACCTGAACCAGCCAGGGTTCGATAGCCAACTGGAAATGGCTGAAGGTGTGAATCAGGCTCTGCAGTTCGTGATGCTTGCCCAGTTCCAGCGAGTGTTGCAGCGCCAGATGTTCCAGGTCGCCGAGGTCATCCAGCTCCGGCAAGCTCCAGAGACCGCCCCACAGGCCCGTGGAGGGGCGCCGATAAAGCAGAATGGCACCTTCGCGGTTGGCCAGCATCGGCATCAGGGTGCGCTTCTGAGGGACGCTCTTGCGCGGCTTGGGGACCGGGTAGCGAGTCTCCAGGCCAAGCATGTGCGCTTGGCAGCCGCTTTCCAGCGGGCAAAGCAGGCAACTGGGCTTGCTGCGGGTACAGAGCGTCGCGCCAAGGTCCATCATTGCCTGGGTGTAGTTGTTGACCCGGGTGTGGGGTGTAAAGCGCTCAGCGTTGGCCCACAGCTGTTTGGCGACCTTGGGTTCGCCCGGGTAGCCCTCTTGCGCAGTAAAGCGCGCCAGCACCCGTTTGACGTTGCCGTCGAGGATCGGCGCGCGCAGGCCCATGCTCAGGCTGGCGATGGCGCCAGCAGTAGACAAACCGATACCGGGCAGCTCGATGAGCTTTTCGACGTCGCGGGGAAACTCTCCAGCGTAGTCGGCAACGATGATTTTCGCGGTCTTCTGCAGATTACGGGCGCGGGTGTAGTAACCCAGGCCGGTCCACAGGTGCAGCACTTCGTCTTCGGGGGCGGCAGCCAGGGCTTCGACCGTTGGCAAGGACGCCATGAAACGGTCGAAGTAGTTCAGCACGGTGCTGACCTGAGTCTGCTGCAACATGATTTCCGAGACCCACACCCGATACGGGGTGATGCCTTGCTGCCAAGGCAAATCGTGGCGGCCGTGGCGGTCGTACCAGTCCAGTACCGCCGTTGAAAATTGCTCGGATTTCATCGTTTGAATAGCCCCTTGAGGGCGTCTTTCAGTTCTGGACTGACTTTATCGCCGAATTTCTCTTCAAGTTTTTCGTTGAGCTTGTCGCCGGCCAGTTTGCTCGCGACCTGGCCCAGGCGATCGTTGTCCAGGCGGCAGGCTTTGGCGCCGAGCTCCAGCGGACCACGGCAGCGCAGTGGCCACTCGATGCCGGCGTAGCGTTGATTGACTTCGCAGGCAGGGTCCGGCATGTCGCTCTTGTCGCCTTCGATGATGACGCCGACGCGGTAATCCATGCCGAGTACCCGCAGATCGATGTCACCGTTACCGTTGACGGTCAGGCCGGGGATGCGCACTTTCAGGTCCGGGTTGCTGGCCACGCCGTTATGCAAGGTCAGGCTGCCCTGGAACTCCCGGAACGGTGTGTCCTTGCCCCGCGGTGCACTGCTGAGGGTTTTGTGATTGAGCGTGGCAATGCCGTGGCAGAGCTGTTGCTCGAGGTTGGCGTTGAGCAGTACGCCATTGTTGATGAGGAAGCTGGTGGTGCCGTTGAGGCTGTCGATCAGCGCCTTCTGGCTGTTACCGCTGCCAGTCAGGTTGCTGTTCAACGTGACCAGACCTTTGACCGGTGTTGTTTTTCCCTGGCTTTCGAGGAGGCGTTCGACCGGTATTTTGTTGATGCGTGTCTGCATGCTCAACAGCGGCACTGGCTGACGTACGTCAAGGTTGCCATCGGCTTCGAAGTTGCCGTTGTAGAGGTCGCCGCGCAGGTTCTCGAGTTTGAGCAGACCGCCCTGGCCGGAAGCCTTCAGCGCTGCGTTCTGGATCGGCAATTTGTCGAGAGTCAACAGGCCGAAGTTCAGGTCAGCGTCGATATCCAGTTTGCTCAGGCGTTCGACCGGCAGCAGTTTTTCAGTGCTCCAGGCGTCTTTGGTCGGTGCGGCGGGCAGTGGTGAGTTACCAGCCATGGCGGCGGCTTCGCTGCTTTTCACTTCGGCCTGGCGGGTCACCGCGGCGCTATTGGCCTCTGCGGATTTCGGCGGCAGGTAGCGATCGGCGTCGAAGGTATCGCCCTTGAGCTGTACGCGCAGGGACTGTTTGGCGAAATCGTCGACCGCGATGCGCCCGGTGAAGGTGCTGCCGTCGAGTTTCAGACTCAGGTCTTCGAGGGCGATACTGGTCGGCGTGCCAGTTAGACGGCTGACCAGTTCGACTTTGCTCAGGCTGCCTTCTGCCATGGCTGGAAGCTTCTGGTCGATGCTGTCGACAAATTTTGCCAGGTCGAACTGGGCAATCGACAGTCCGCCGCTGATTTGCGGGGTCTTGTCCAGATCATTGACCTTGAGCTCGCCCAGTGCACGCAGTTGGTTGGCCGACAGCTTCAGGCCGTTCCATTCGGCAATGTTCGCCGCCATGTCCAGCAGCAACTGGCCCTGGGCGGCGAAGGTCACGATCTTGCCTTGCAGTGGATCGCCAGAAGCTTCGCCGGACAGTTTCATGTCTTCAAACTGATAACGCTTGAGCGCGCGGTCGAAGCGCAGGTCACCGTTGAGTTCGGTCCTGACCCGCAGCACAGGTTGGTTGCTGCCCAGAAATGCGGTCAGCTTGACCGGGATGTTCGTTCCATCGTGGATCGCGCCGGTGCTCAGCTGAATACTTTCGGCACTGAATTGTTTGCCACTCTGCTCATCAACGTACTCAACGCGAGCGTTGTTCATGGTCAGGCTGTCGATATCCAGGCGAGCCGGCTGGGCAGACTTGTCGGGCGTTGCAGGCTTGGCTTGCGCGGGCTCGCTGGCTGTCGTTGCGCCAGCGTCAGCCGGTGTGGCGACCGGCACGGTCTTGCCAATATCTTCCCAATTGCCGTGGCCGTTCTTGTCGCGACTCAGGCGCAGGTTCAGACCTTCGACGCGGACATCGCTCATTTGCACTTCGCGGCGCAACAGCGGCAACACTCGCACCGACAGACCGAGCATCTGCAGATCGGCGAAAGGTTTGGTCGGGTTGGCCAGAGTCGCGACGCCGGCTTCGTGCAGTTCCAGACCCAGCCAGGGGAACAGGCTCCAGCCGATATCGCCATTGAGCGTCAGCTCAATATGGGCCTTATCGCGGGCAATCTGGCGAATCTCGTCTTTGTAGTCGTTGGGATCGAAGAAATGGGTCAGAGCGAAGCCCAGAGCCACAATGATCAGCAACAGCCCGAGAATTACCAGACCCAGGATTTTGCCAAACGCTTTCATGGGCGAGTCCTTGTAGTGTGTCGAAATTCGTAAATTAGCCGGGGAGTATAGCGCTCCGATTCTGACGACTGGTCATGGATCGCGACTAGAGCACATCCAGCGGCAGGTGCAGCTTGGCCGCCAGCGCTTGCGCTTCCAGATGCCCGGCAGGTGCCAGTAGACGCAGTTTTGCACCGGTTTGTTCAACCATTCGTTGTGCTTCGCTCACCAGGCGCTCGGCCACACCGCGACGTCGGGTGATTTTTCGTACGCACAATTGAGATAAATGCCAGACATCTTGCTGTCGTTGCAGGCGCGCGGCCCCCAGCAGCCGGTCATTGAAGCGCCCGACGATCAGGGTGCCATCGCGCAAGTTGCTTTCGATCAGTTGCAGATAGTCCTGGAACGGCGCCAACAGCCAGTCCGGGGCGTCGCGATAGATCTTCTGCAGGTCCTGTTGATCCTGATAGGTGGCTTCGTTTAGCGACTCGACAATGATGGGCATGGGATTTCCTTGAGCAGTACAGGAGCAGATGACGCAGAAAAGGTGATGTCAGTTTGGTTTTTCTGTCATGGGCAAATGGTAACCTTTCGCAGTTCGTCCGTCCTTCTGCGACTTGATGTCGCATTCTAGAAGTTTCACCCGATAAAACGGTCATGCCTGCGTGCACCAAGGCTGTGGGTGAAGGGTGGCTGACGGACCCTATTAATCATTGGGGGAAATATAAATGAGCTCCAGCTCCGAGGCGGGCATTCTCGCCGCCCAGCCAGCGTTTCTGTCTAAAGAACGCATCATTGCCAGGCCCGGTTTCAACCGCTGGCTGGTACCACCGGCCGCGTTGGCCATCCACTTGTGCATCGGTATGGCCTACGGCTTCTCGGTGTTCTGGTTGCCGCTGTCCAAAGCCTTGGGCATCAGCGCTGCGGTGGCGTGCGCGCCGGACATGAGTTTTATCGCACAGGTCTTTTCGGCCAAGTGTGACTGGCCGATCTCTATGCTGGGCTGGATTTTCACGTTGTTCTTCATCTTCCTCGGCTGTTCCGCGGCTATTTGGGGCGGTTGGCTGGAACACGCCGGCCCGCGCAAGGCTGGCGTCGTTTCGGCGTTGTGCTGGTGCGGCGGTCTGATGATTTCTGCGTTGGGTATCTATACCCACCAGATATGGCTGATGTGGATCGGCTCCGGGGTCATTGGCGGTATCGGGTTGGGATTGGGTTATATCTCGCCTGTCTCGACGCTGATCAAGTGGTTCCCGGACAAGCGCGGCATGGCGACTGGCATGGCGATCATGGGGTTCGGTGGCGGCGCGATGGTGGGGGCTCCGCTGGCGGCAGCCTTGATGAGTCATTTCGCTTCGTCAACGGGTGTCGGCGTGTGGCAGAGCTTTCTGGTGATGGCCGCGATTTACTTCGTATTCATGATCGGCGGTGCGCTGTCCTATCGCGTTCCGCCAACCGGCTGGAAACCTGAAGGCTGGACCGCGCCGGCGAAAAAAACGGCCAACGCGATGATTACCCATCGCCATGTGCACGTTAGCGTCGCGTGGAAAACCCCGCAGTTCATTCTGGTCTGGCTGGTGCTGTGCCTGAACGTATCCGCCGGTATCGGCATCCTTGGCATGGCTTCGCCGCTGCTGCAGGAAGTTTTCGCCGGTCAGCTGCTCGGCAATGGCCTGGCATTCGGCCAGCTGGACGCCGCTCAGTTGGGGCAGATCGCGGTCATCGCGGCTGGTTTTACCGGATTGCTGAGCCTGTTCAACATCGGTGGCCGTTTCTTCTGGGCGACCTTCTCGGACTATCTGGGTCGTAAAAACACTTACTTTGTGTTCTTCGCTCTGGGTTTTGCACTGTACGCGTTGATCCCGAACCTCGGTCATCTGGGCAATATTGCGCTGTTTGTGGCGGCGTTCTGCATCATCCTGTCGATGTATGGCGGCGGTTTTGCGACGGTTCCGGCTTATCTGGCGGACCTGTTCGGCACGCAAATGGTCGGCGCAATCCATGGTCGTCTGCTCACCGCCTGGGCAGCAGCCGGCGTACTCGGTCCGGTTCTGGTGAACTACCTGCGTGAGTATCAGCTGAGCATTGGCGTCGAGCGCGCGGCGGCTTACGACATCACCTTGTACATTCTCGCGGGCCTGCTGGTGCTGGGTTTACTCTGTAACCTGCTGGTGCGTCCGGTGGCCGACAAGCACTTCATGACCGACGCCGAGCTTGCCGCGGAACAGGCGCTGGGTCATGACAAGGGCGCAAACAGCACCACCGTGCTGGAGTGGAAAGCTTCGCCGGGCAGCGTACCGTTGGCAGTTGCTGCGTGGCTGGTGGTGGGCATCCCATTGGCGTGGGGTGTCTGGGTAACTCTGCAAAAGACCGCGGTGTTGTTCCACTAACACCAACCTGTAGGAGCCGAGCTTGCTCGCGATGAACGATGACGGGGTGTGTCAGACGCGTCGCCTCGCGGGCAAGCCTCGCTCCTACAAAAGCTCGCTCAGCGATGAGTGACAGCTTGTCCTGACATGTATATCACTGACAGCACTGTTTTCAGCTCGTCAGTGATATCGTCCTTCGTGTTTCTGTTTGGCGTCCGCAAGCCTATAATGACTGCCTTTTTCGCCCAATGATTTTGCGGAGCTGGTGATGGCCGAACGTAAGGCGTCCGTCGAGCGCGACACTCTGGAAACCCAGATCAAAGCCTCGATCAACCTGGATGGCACCGGAAAGGCCCGATTTGATATCGGTGTTCCTTTTCTTGAGCACATGCTTGATCAGATCGCCCGTCACGGGTTGATCGACATTGATATCGAAAGCAAGGGCGACCTGCATATCGACGACCACCACACCGTGGAAGACGTTGGTATCACTCTGGGTCAGGCCTTCAGCAAAGCCATCGGCGACAAAAAAGGCATCCGTCGTTACGGCCATGCCTACGTGCCGCTCGATGAAGCGCTGTCGCGCGTGGTGATCGACTTCTCCGGCCGTCCAGGCCTGCAGATGCACGTGCCCTATACTCGCGCTACTGTCGGCGGCTTCGATGTCGACCTGTTCCAGGAATTCTTCCAGGGCTTCGTCAACCACGCCAATGTCTCCTTGCACATCGACAATCTGCGTGGGCACAACACCCACCACCAGATCGAGACCGTGTTCAAGGCGTTCGGTCGCGCGCTGCGCATGGCCGTCGAGCTGGATGAGCGCATGGCCGGGCAAATGCCTTCGACCAAGGGCGTGCTCTGATGCAGACGGTCGCGGTTATCGATTACGGCATGGGCAACCTGCACTCGGTGGCCAAGGCCCTCGAGCACGTCGGTGCCGGCAAGGTGCTGATCACCAGCGATGCCAGCGTGATTCGCGAAGCCGACCGGGTGGTATTCCCCGGCGTGGGCGCGATTCGCGATTGCATGGCGGAAATCCGTCGCCTGGGCTTCGACTCGCTGGTGCGCGAAGTCAGCCAGGACCGTCCGTTTCTCGGCATCTGTGTCGGCATGCAAGCCTTGCTCGACCATAGCGAAGAGAACGATGGCGTTGACTGCATCGGTCTGTTTCCAGGCCAGGTGAAGTTCTTCGGCAAAGGCCTGCACGAAGATGGCGAACACCTGAAAGTCCCGCACATGGGCTGGAACGAAGTGCAGCAGACGGTGGATCACCCGCTGTGGCACAACATTCCCGACCTGGCGCGGTTCTACTTCGTGCACAGCTACTACATCGCTGCCGGCAATCCGCGGCAGGTGGTTGGTGGCGGTCACTACGGCGTCGACTTCGCCGCAGCGCTGGCTGATGGCTCGCGTTTCGCCGTGCAGTTCCACCCGGAGAAGAGCCATACTCATGGCCTGCAACTGCTGCAGAACTTCGCTGCATGGGATGGTCGCTGGTAAATGGCCGTCAAGAAGAAGCCGCCGATCCTGACCCTCACTCCCGAACAGGAGAACGAGGCGAATCACAAGATCAAGCGCTTCATGGAAGATCGCTTCGAACTGAATCTGGGTTCGTTCGAAGCGGCTGAAATCCTTGAGCTGTTTACCCGCGAAATTGCGCCACACTATTACAACAGGGCGATTTTCGATGTGCAGGCGCACCTCAAAGAGAGGTTCGAAAGCATCGAAAGCGACTTGTGGGCGCTCGAGAAAAGCTGATTTCCGAGCGAAGCTGAAAAATCGAATTTTAAGGTTTGCCAGATGCTGATTATTCCCGCTATCGATCTCAAAGACGGTGCTTGTGTACGTCTGCGCCAGGGCCGCATGGAAGACTCCACGGTGTTCTCCGATGATCCGGTGAGCATGGCTGCCAAGTGGGTGGAGGGTGGTTGCCGCCGTCTGCATCTGGTCGATCTGAACGGCGCTTTCGAAGGCCAGCCGGTCAACGGCGAAGTGGTCACCGCGATTGCCAAGCGTTACCCGAACCTGCCGATCCAGATCGGCGGCGGTATCCGCTCGCTGGAAACCATCGAGCACTACGTCAAGGCGGGCGTGAGCTACGTGATCATCGGCACAAAAGCCGTGAAAGATCCGGCGTTCGTTGCCCAGGCTTGCCGCGCCTTCCCGGGCAAGGTGATCGTCGGTCTGGACGCCAAAGACGGCTTCGTCGCCACCGACGGCTGGGCTGAAATCAGCACCGTGCAGGTCATCGACCTGGCCAGGCAGTTCGAGGCCGACGGCGTGTCCGCCATCGTTTATACCGATATCGCCAAAGACGGCATGATGCAGGGTTGCAACGTGTCGTACACCGCAGCGCTGGCCGCGGCCACGCGGATCCCGGTGATCGCCTCCGGCGGTATCCACAATCTGGGCGACATCAAGTCGCTGCTCGATGCCAAGGCGCCGGGGATCATCGGCGCCATCACCGGCCGGGCGATCTACGAAGGCACTCTCGATGTTGCCGAGGCGCAAGCCTTCTGCGACAGCTATCAAGGCTGAGGACTCACCATGGCGCTGGCCAAACGCATTATCCCTTGCCTGGACGTCGACAACGGTCGTGTGGTCAAGGGCGTCAAGTTCGAGAACATCCGTGATGCCGGCGACCCGGTGGAAATCGCCCGTCGCTATGATGAGCAGGGTGCCGACGAGATTACCTTTCTCGACATCACCGCCAGCGTCGATGGTCGCGATACCACGTTGCATACCGTCGAGCGTATGGCCAGCCAGGTGTTTATCCCGCTGACCGTCGGTGGCGGTGTGCGTACCGTGCAGGACATCCGCAACCTGCTGAATGCCGGCGCGGACAAAGTCTCGATCAACACTGCAGCGGTATTCAATCCTGAGTTTGTGGGCGAGGCCGCGCAGCATTTCGGCTCGCAATGCATCGTCGTCGCTATCGACGCGAAGAAGGTGTCAAAGCCTGGCGAAACCCCGCGCTGGGAAATCTTCACCCACGGTGGGCGCAAGCCGACAGGCCTGGATGCGGTGGAGTGGGCGAAGAAAATGGAAGGCCTCGGTGCCGGTGAAATCCTGCTGACCAGCATGGATCAGGACGGCATGAAAAACGGCTTCGATCTGGGCGTCACCCGGGCCATCAGCGATGCCTTGGGGATCCCGGTGATTGCGTCCGGCGGTGTCGGTAACCTGCAGCATCTGGCGGATGGCATTCTTGAAGGCCACGCCAGCGCGGTACTGGCGGCGAGTATCTTCCACTTTGGTGAATACACCGTACCGGAAGCCAAGGCCTACATGGCGCATCGCGGCATCGTGGTTCGATAAGCTGGACAGCATGGCGGGCTCACGGCACTCTTGGGCACGCCATGGATTCCGGTAGCTCGTCATGTTTAAACGTCTTTTCCTCGTACTCGCCAGCGCTTGGGTGTTGCTCACCGGCGCCGCTCACGCAGCAGACAATACCGACACCTCTCTGGTGTTGCTGACGGAAAACTTCCCACCGTACAACATGGCGAAGAACGGTAAAAACTTCGCTCAGGACGAGAACATTAACGGTATCGCGGTGGATATCGTCCGCGAAATGTTCAAGCGCGCCGGAATCAACTACAGCCTGACCCTGCGCTTCCCCTGGGAGCGAATCTACAAGCTCGCTCTGGAAAAGCCGGGATACGGTGTGTTCGTCATGGCGCGTCTGCCGGATCGCGAAAAACTCTTCAAATGGGTTGGCCCCATCGGCCCGGACGACTGGATCATGCTGGCCAGGGCCGACAGCAAGATCACCCTGGAGTCGCTCAGCCAGGCGCGCAAATACAAGATTGGCGCCTATAAGGGTGACGCGATTGCCGAGACCCTGACCAAGCAAGGTATAGCTCCCGTGTTGGTCCTGCGCGATCAGGACAACGCGAAGAAGCTGGTTCACGGCCAGATCGACCTCTGGGCCACCGGCGACCCGGCCGGTCGCTACCTCGCGCGACAAGACGGGGTGACCGGGCTCAAGACGGTATTGCGCTTTAACAGCGCCGAACTTTATCTGGCGCTGAACAAGAGCGTTTCGGATGAGGTGGTGGAAAAGCTTCAGGCTGCGCTGGATCAGTTACGTAAGGAAGGCGTGGTCGACGACATCATGGCGCGGTATCTCTAACCTTCACGCTGATCGTTCCCACGCTCTGCGCGGGCATGCATCCCGTGACGCTGCGCGTCACAGTGGGCGCGGAGCGCCCATGGCTGCGTTACCACGCGGAGCGTGGGAACGATCTATTAGCGATACACCCCATCTTTCCCATGCCCCACCGTCGCCTTGTTCCCGCGCAGGCTGATCATCAACTTGATATCGATCCACTCGATGCCCTGGGCCTTGAGCTTGGGCAGTTCGCGTTCGAGTACGGCGAGGGTTTGCGGGTAGGGGTGGCCGATCATCACCGCCGAGCCCTGTTTGCGGGCCAGGCTGATTGCTGTCTGCAACTGGGTAGTGATGGCTTGTTCGGTGCGCTCATCGTCGAGAAACACGTCTCGTGAAACGCTCGCCAGTCCAATCTTCTGCGCCTCGGCGGCGGCCACGGTTTTAGCGCTGGTGCGGCTGTCGACGAAGAATTTGTGCCGACGCTGCAATTCGGCCATCAGCCAGGCCATGGCCTTGGTTTCTGCGGTCATGCGGCTGCCCATGTGGTTATTGATACCACTGGTATAGGGAACGGCGCTGAACGCGGCATTCAAGCGCTTTTCAAGCTCTTCTATGGGGAGGTCGGGATGCCAGGCAAACGGGCCGGTGGCCGGGTCCATGGGCATGTGCAACATGACGATCTTGCCAGCGCGGTGAGCTTCGCGGGCAAATTCGGCAGCATGGGGAGTGTCGGGCATGATCGCAGTGGTCACCGGCCCTGGAAGCGCCAGCACTCGGCGATCCCTTGGCAGGTTTTGCCCGAGGTCGTCGATGATCAGGCTCAGGTAAGCCTTGTGCGGGGCTGCCGTCGTTTCGGCGGTTGCTGCATGAGCAGCACCCGCCAGACCCCACAGCAGACTGAGGATGAGCGCAAAGCGCATCTCAGTGGCCGCGGGTGATGCTCAGGCCTTTGAGCAGGCTCAGGGCCTGGGCCAGCTGGTAGTCATCGTCCTGCAGCGATGGCTGCTTGGCTTTTGCGGAGGCGCGGGTTGGCTTGTCGGCGCCGCCGTTGCCATTGCCCAGGTGACCTTGCAGATCAGCTTCCTTGAAGTATTCGCCGTCTTGCTCGTTGGTGATTTTGGCTTTGCGCACTTCGATGTCCGGCACGATGCCTTGAGCCTGGATCGAACGACCGTTCGGGGTGTAGTACAGCGCGGTGGTGATTTTCAGCGCGCGGTCATTGTTCAGCGGCAGTACGGTTTGCACCGAGCCTTTACCGAAGCTGGTGGTGCCCATCAACACAGCACGTTTTTGATCTTGCAGGGCGCCGGCGACAATTTCCGAAGCCGAGGCGCTGCCACCGTTGATCAACACCACCATTGGTACGGCTTCGCTTTCGTCTTTACCGGTCGCGGAGAAACGCAGTTCGGAGTTGGCGATGCGGCCCTTGGTGTAGACAATCAGGCCCTTGGTGATGAAGTGGTCGACCACTTCAACAGCCGATTGCAGCACGCCGCCCGGGTTGTTGCGCAGGTCCAGGACGATACCGCTGAGCCGCTTGCCGTTATCCTTGCGCAGCTTGGCCAGGGCCTTGGAGACCTCCTCGCCGGTTTTTACCTGGAACTGGGTGATGCGGATGTAACCGTAGCCGGACTCGAGCAATTGGCTCTTCACGCTTTTGACCTGAATGGTGGCGCGAGTCAGCGTCACGTCGAACGGTGTGCCGCCGTCGCGAACCAGGGTCAGGGTGATTTTCTGGCCGATCTTGCCACGCATTTTGTCGACCGCTTCGGTCATGCTCTGGCCGCGAGTCGGCTGGCCGTTGATCTTGACGATAAAGTCGCCGGCCTGAATGCCTGCTTTGGACGCTGGAGTATCGTCGATCGGCGAAACGACCTTGATGAAGCCGTCTTCGGCGCCGACTTCGATGCCCAGGCCACCGAATTCGCCGCTGGTGCTTTCCTGCAAATCAGCGAAGTCTTCCGGGCCGAGATAGGCCGAGTGCGGGTCAAGGTTGCTGAGCATGCCCTTGATGGCGTTTTCCAGCAGGGTCTTGTCGTCTACGGGTTCGACATAGGCGGCCTTGATCCGGTCCATGACTTCGGCGAAAGTGCGCAGCTCATCGAGTGGCAATGGAGCCTTGGTGGTCGCGGCCGTTGCCACCGCAGCGGCTTGGGCGGCAAACGCGTGAGGCGCACCGATCACAATGGCGATCGTCAGGGCCAGCGAGGTTAGGCGGGACAAATGCAGCATGTCGAACAAACTCCTGAGATTAGGTAACGCGCTTATCCTTGCGCACGGCACCATTGTGCCGGATCACTCGGGTGACCCTGCTGACGAATAGCGAAATACAGCGCTGGCGTGTCTTGCCCGCCACTGTTGCCGACAGTGGAGATCGACTCACCGGCTTTTACAACATCACCAGCGGCTTTAAGCAGCGTCTGGTTGTGACCATAAAGGCTCAGAAACCCGTTGCCATGGTCGAGAATGACCAGCAACCCAGCCCCTCGCAACCAGTCGGCGAATACCACGCGACCGCCATGTACGGCGTGCACCTGGCTGCCGGCGGAGGCGCTGATCATCACGCCGTCCCACTTGGTGCGGGCATCATCGCCACGGGTTTCACCAAAACGCGCAAGCAGTCGACCATCAACCGGCCATGGAAGTTTGCCGCGCGCTGACGCAAAAGGGCCGCCGTAGGAGGCTCCAGCACTGGAAACCAAGGGGCCGGGCGCGGCTTTAGCCGGTTTGTGCGGGCTCTCGTCGGCAGCCGCCTGGGCCTCACGCAAGCGCTTTTTTTCGGCTTCTTGCTGGGCGATCAACGCTTTTTGCCGCGCTTCTTCTGCCTCGCGGGCCTGACGGGCCAGAGTTTCTTCGATGGTTTTGAGTACTTTAGACAGGTCCGCTTGATCCTGCTCGCGGGCTTGAAGCTTCTGGTCGCGAGCCTTCACATCGTCGTTGAGTCTGGCCAATGCCAATTGGCGTTCTTTGCGGACTTTGTCGAGTTCGTCGCGCTGGCTGTCGAGGCTGCTTTTCTGCACCAGCAGTTGGGCTTGCTGCATGGCGATGTCCTGCTCGACGTTGGCCAGTTGGCGCAGGGTTTCGTTGAAATTCTTTAGCTGCTCCAGGCGTGCCTGGCTCAGGTAGTCGTAATAGGTCAGGGTCCGGGCGAACTTTTCCGGGTTTTGTTGATTCAGCAGCAGCTTCAAGTATTCCTGACGGCCGTTCTGGTAGGCGGCTCGGGCCTGAATAGCGATCAGTCGTTGCTGTTCAATGCGCGCGCTCTGGAGTTTTTTTTTCTCTTCATCGAGTCGCTGCAGCTCGGATTCGCTTTTTTTCAGCTCTTTCTGCAGGGTTTCGACCTGTTTCTCCAGTTTGCCCATCTCGGTTTCGGTGCCGCGCAGTTCTTTCTGCACGCCGGATTTTTCCTCCTGCAGTTTGCCGAGGAGTTTTTTCAGCTCAGTAATATCCTGACGCGTGGCGTCCAACTGTTGTTGGGTTTGCGCGCGCTCATCGGCAAAGGCCGGTTGGAGCAGGCAGGTCAGAGCTAGGGCAATCAGGGCGCGAAGCATAGAGGCGGGCGACACCAGGGAAAGGGACAGCCTAGTATGCCCGCCGCGGACCGCAAAAAAAACGCCCCGAAGCTAACTGCTTTGAGGCGTTCGTCATAAAAAGCCGTTTATGGCCTTTGATTGAGTCGTTTTACTATCAGACTAGTATCGAAGTGCCAGTCATTTCTTCAGGTTGCTTGAGACCCAGCAGTTTGAGCATGGTCGGCGCCACGTCGGCCAGTACCCCGCCTTCGCGGACTTTAAGGTCGCGTTTGCCGACATAGATGAACGGTACCGGCTCAGTCGTGTGAGCGGTATGGGCTTGACCTGTGGTCTCGTCCGACATCTGCTCGACGTTGCCGTGGTCAGCCGTGATCAGTGCCTCGCCGCCGACCTTTTCCAGTGCCTCGACAATCCGCCCAACACATAGATCCAGGCATTCAACGGCCTTCACTGCTGCCTCGAACACGCCGCTGTGACCGACCATGTCGCCGTTGGCATAGTTGACGATGATGACGTCGTAACGCTGGTTTTCGATGGCGTCGACGATTTTGTCGGTGACTTGCGGCGCGCTCATTTCAGGTTGCAGGTCATAAGTCGCGACTTTCGGCGACGGGATCAGGATGCGCTCTTCGCCCGGGAAAGGTTCTTCACGGCCGCCAGAGAAGAAGAAGGTCACGTGGGCGTACTTCTCGGTCTCGGCAATGCGCAGCTGAGTCTTGCCGTTTTTTGCCAGGTAATCGCCCAGCACGTTTTCCAGGCTGCCCGGCGCAAACGCCGACGGTGCTGGAATGCTTGCCGCGTATTGAGTGAGCATGACGAAACCGGCCAGTTTCGGCTGGCGGGCGCGTTCGAAGTCGTTGAAGCCGTCTTCGACAAACACCCGGGTGAGCTCGCGAGCGCGGTCGGCGCGGAAGTTCATGAAGACCACGGCATCGCCGTCTTCGACCTTGACCGGCGTACCAATGGTTGTGGCTTTAACGAATTCGTCGCTCTCGCCGCGTTCGTACGCAGCTTGCAGGCCTTGCTGAGCAGTGGCCGCGTTGAATTCACCCTTGCCGTCGACGATCAGCTCGTAGGCCTGGGACACACGGTCCCAACGGTTGTCGCGGTCCATGGCGAAGTAGCGGCCAATGATGCTGGCGATCCGGCCCTTGCCAAGGGTTCTGAAGGTTTCATCAAGCAGTTCGATTGACGATTGGGCGCTTTTTGGCGGAGTGTCACGGCCGTCGAGAAAGGCGTGCAGGTAGATTTTCTCCGCGCCACGCTTGAACGCCAGCTCGGCCATGGCCACCAGGTGGTCCTGATGACTATGCACGCCGCCTTCGGACAAGAGTCCGAGCAGATGCACCGCTTTGCCAGCGGCCACGGCTTTATCTACCGCCGCGCAGATGGTCGGATTTTCGAAAAACTCGCCGTCGCGGATCGATTTGGTCACTCGGGTGAAGTCCTGGTACACCACGCGGCCGGCGCCAAGGTTCATGTGGCCGACTTCCGAGTTGCCCATTTGGCCGTCCGGCAGGCCGACGTCCATGCCTGAGCCCGAGATCAAACCGTTCGGGACAGTGGCGCACAGACGGTCAAGGACTGGCTTTTTGGCCGAATAGACGGCGTTGTGTTCTTGGCTTTCACTGTAACCGAAGCCATCCAGAATCATCAGGACCAAAGGTTTAGGCGTGGTAGTCATAGATTCCACTCGTGGCTGGATTAAAAGAGGCGATGGAAAAGGGAGTGGCAGTTTAAAGCTAAGTTCCGACCGCGTCACCGCCGGGCGGGGTGTGGTCGGCCAAGGCGGCTGTGTATACTGGCCGACATTTTAACGCCCTGGAACCTCCTTCGATGGTTGCTCACCTGATTGAATTTGCCACTAACCACTATCTGCTCGTCGGTATCTTCGTCGTACTGCTGGCGTTGCTGATCGCTTATCAGATGCAAGGCGGCGGCCGCAGCCTGAGCACCGGTGAACTGACCGGGCTAGTCAACAAAGACGCAGGCGTGGTAATTGACATTCGTCCGACCAAGGATTTCGCCGCCGGTCACATCGTAGGCGCGTTGAACATTCCTCAGGACAAACTGACCGCTCGCGTCGGTGAACTGGAAAAGCACAAGGCCAAGACCATTATTCTGGTCGACGCCATGGGCCAGACTGCCGGCACTCATGCCCGCGAACTGATAAAGGCCGGCTTCACCGCCGCCAAGCTGTCCGGTGGTATTTCCAGCTGGAAAGCCGACAATCTGCCGCTGGTGAAGTGATATGAACAACGTCGTCGTCTATTCCAGCGATTACTGCCCTTATTGTTCGCGAGCCAAGTACCTGCTCGAGAACAAAGGCGTAGCCTTCGAAGAGATCAAGGTCGATGGCAAGCCGCAGGTGCGTGCCGCGATGGCTCAGAAGGCCGGGCGTACGTCCGTGCCGCAGATCTGGATCGGCAGCACCCACGTTGGCGGCTGTGATGATTTGTTTGCCCTGGAGCGCGCCGGCAAGCTCGACGCCATGCTCAAGGCTTGAATTCCTTACCCTACAAGACCCGAGATCAGAAAGGATCCGAGATGACTGACCAACAGAACACTGCAGCTAGCGAAGAAGAAACCGCACCGCAATTCTCCCTGCAGCGCATCTACGTGCGTGACCTGTCCTTCGAAGCCCCGAAAAGCCCGGCGATCTTTCGCCAGCAGTGGGAGCCGACCGTCGGCCTGGATCTGAACACCCGTCAGAAAGCTCTGGAAGGTGACTTCCACGAAGTCGTGCTGACCCTGTCGGTTACTGTGAAGAACGGTGAAGAGGTCGCGTTCATCGCTGAAGTGCAACAGGCCGGGATCTTCCTGATCAAGAACCTGGACGACGCTTCGATGAGCCACACCCTGGGCGCGTTCTGCCCGAACATCCTGTTCCCGTACGCTCGCGAAACCCTGGACAGCCTGGTGACTCGCGGTTCGTTCCCGGCCCTGATGCTGGCTCCGGTGAACTTCGACGCACTGTACGCGCAAGAACTGCAACGCATGCAGGCCGCCGGCGAATCGCCGACTGTGCAATAAGCGTTCGATGTTGACGAAAAAAGCGCCGTTACAGGCGCTTTTTTCATGGGGCTGGAATACGTGGCTCGATCATTCCCATGCTTTGCGTGGGAATGCCTCAAGGGACGCTCCGCGTCCAGTGACGCAGAGCGTCACGGGCTGCATTCCCACGCAGGAGCGTGGGAACGATCAGGTTGTGTAGTTATTTGAAACCGAGCTGCCGCCAGCCTTCGTAAACCGCCACGGCGACGGTGTTAGACAGGTTGAGACTGCGGCAGCCTTCACGCATCGGCAGGCGCAGTCGTTGTTCGGCCGGTAGGGCGTCCAGTACGTCGGCGGGCAGGCCACGGCTTTCCGGGCCAAAGAGAAAAGCATCACCTTCGGCAAAGCTGGCATCGTGAAACGGCCGCGAACCTTTGGTGGTAAAGGCGAACAAGCGCGGCTGGCCGAGGCTTTCCAGGCAGCTGGCGAGGTCGGCATGGCGTTGCAGGGTGGCGTACTCGTGATAATCGAGACCGGCCCGGCGCAGGCGCTTGTCGTCCATCTCGAAGCCCAGGGGCTCGATCAAATGCAGGTGGCAGCCACTGTTGGCGCACAGCCTGATAACGTTGCCGGTATTCGGCGGAATTTCTGGTTGAAATAGGATGACGTGAAACATGCACGGCTCCGAAGGTAAAGATGGGCTGCATTCTACGCCTGAAGCAGACCCGCAGCCGAAGCTATTACTGCGGGTGCTCGGCTCTTTGGCGATTGTCGGCATGATGGTCGGGCTGATGATCGGTCGCCTGGCGGCGCCGGATCCCACTGAGTTGCAGCAGGTGGAGGTTGTCGCTGACGGCCTGGTGGTGTGGTTCAACAATGAGCCGAAGATCCACGGTGAACATATCGACGGGACTGTCGCGCTATTGTTCGACGCGACGGGCAGGGCTCAGAACGGCCGTCTGAAGGTCAACGACAGGAGTGCGAACTGGCGGGTAAGGGCTGCGGATGCGGGGTTGTTACTGAGTCTGGTGGCGGCCCGACCGTTGCGTGGTGAGTGGGCTGGTGCTGAGGTGGGCGGGCGCTGGCGGCTGGAGATCCATCTCCGGGAGGAATAAAAGAGGGAATCCCCGGCCTGCCTGTACCAAGGTTCCCGAAACCGGGTGGGGCTCGTCGCTGTCTGCGTCATGAGCCCCAGGTGTAAAGAGGGGAATCCCCGGCCTGCCTGTACCAAGGTCCCCGAAACCGGGCGGGGCTCGTCGCTGTTTGCGTCGTGAGCCCCAAGTGTAAAGAGGGGAATCCCCGGCCTGCCTGTACCAAGGTCCCCGAAACTGGGTTGTGCTTGGGCTATTGCAGGGGGCGTGCCAGTTTTTGATAAAACGAGTTGAAAACCCTTTGGATGCCGCTGAAAGCCCCGTATTTCGGGGCTTTTGCGTTTTAGGGGATTTTGTTTTCAGAGAGAAAAACTGAGTTTTTCAGGTTTTTGTTTCTGCTCGATCGCAGCTCACGATGCGTTGAGGCAGTGCACGCACACCATTGCGGTGCACGAAAGCCCAAAAGCATCGCGGGCAAGCCTCGTTCCTACAGGGCATTGATTGTGCCCACGCTCCGCGTGGGCATGCATCCCGTGACGCTCTGCGTCACAGTGGGCGCGGAGCGCCCATAGAGGCGTTACCACGCAGAGCGTGGGAACGATCGGGGATCAGGACTTGTCATGCCCACGCTCCGCGTGGGCATGCCTCCCGTGACGCTCTGCGTGACAGTGGGCGCGGAGCGCCCATAGAGGCGTTACCACGCAGAGCGTGGGAACGATCTGGGGGGCAGGACTTAACCCTCATCTCCCTCGTCATCATCACCGCCATCGACCTTCATCCCCAGTTCCTTGATCTTGCGGGTCAAGGTGTTGCGGCCCCAGCCCAGCAGCACGGCGGCGTCGCGGCGGCGGCCGGCGGTGTGTTTGAGGGCTGTTTCGATCATGATCCGCTCGAAGCTCGGCACTGCGCTGTCGAGCAGGCTCGATTGACCGCGTGCCAGCGCCTGATCGGCCCATTGGCGTAGCGCCTGCTCCCAGTTGGTCACCGGTGCAGAGTCTTGTGGCAGGTTCAGCAGTTCAGGTGGCAGGTCGCTGATATGCACTTCGCGACCCGAAGCCATCACCGTGATCCAGCGGCACGTGTTCTCCAGTTGACGCACGTTGCCGGGCCACGGCAGGTTTTTCAGGTATTCCTCGGTTTCGCTCTTCAGCAGTTTTGGCTCGACTGCCAGCTCTTGCGCGGCGCGGCTGAGGAAGTGCTTGGCCAGGGTCGGAATGTCTTCGCGGCGGTCCGACATGCGCGGGATGTGGATACGAATCACATTGAGGCGGTGGAACAAGTCTTCACGGAATTTCCCGGCATGAACCAGGGTTTCCAGATTCTGGTGAGTCGCGGCGATGATGCGTACATCGACCTTGACCGGCGTGTGACCGCCGACCCGGTAAAACTCGCCATCGGCCAATACCCGCAACAGACGCGTCTGGGTGTCGGCCGGCATGTCGCCGATCTCATCGAGAAACAACGTGCCGCCATCGGCTTGTTCGAAGCGTCCGCGGCGCAGGTTGGCTGCACCGGTAAACGCGCCTTTCTCGTGGCCGAACAGCTCGGATTCCATCAGATCCTTGGGGATCGCGGCCATGTTCAGGGCAATGAACGGTGACGCCGCCCGTGGGCTGTGACGGTGCAAGGCGTGGGCCACCAGTTCTTTACCGGTGCCGGATTCGCCGTTGATCAATACGGTGATGTTGGAGTGGCTGAGACGACCGATAGCGCGAAACACTTCCTGCATCGCCGGTGCTTCGCCAATGATTTCCGGGGTGCGGGTCAGGGTCGGCACCACTTCCAGGCCTTGCTGTTCCTGGGCGTGCTGGTTGGCGCGTTTGACCAGGGAAACGGCTTCGTCAACATCGAACGGCTTGGGCAGGTACTCGAAAGCACCACCCTGATAGGACGCGACAGCGCTGTCCAGGTCGGAGTGAGCCGTCATGATGATCACTGGCAACCGTGGGTGCTGTTCGCGAATCCGCGCCAACAGGTCCAGACCGCTGGTGCCCGGCATACGGATGTCGGAGATGATCACATCCGGTTGCTGGCGAGCCAGGCGGCTCATCACGCCATCGGCACTGTCGAAGCTTTGGGTGGTCATGCCTTCTTGTTGCAAGGCCTTTTCCAGAACCCAACGGATAGAACGGTCGTCATCGACGATCCACACGGTTTCACTACGGCTCATGTCGATGGGGCTCCTTGTTCCAGTGGCAGAAAGATCGAGAACGTGGTGTGGCCAGGATGGCTGTCACATTCGATCAGGCCCTGGTGCTGGCTGATGATGTTCTGAGTAATGGCAAGGCCCAGCCCGGTACCGTCCGGACGGCCGCTGACCATCGGGAAGAAGATGGTTTCTTGCAATTCGGCGGGGATGCCCGGGCCGTTGTCGATGATTTCGATCTTGGTCACCAACCGATGGCGCACATGGCCAATGGTGAACTGACGCATCGCGCGGGTGCGCAGGCTGATCCGGCCCAGGCGCAGTTCGTTCTGGCTGCTGATGGCCTGCATGGCGTTGCGCACGATGTTGAGTACTGCCTGGATCATCTGTTCGCGGTCGATCAATACGTCAGGAATGCTCGGGTCATAATCGCGCACCAAGGTGATGCAGCCCTGGCTTTCTGCTTCCACCAGACTGCCCACGCGCTCGAGCACTTCATGGATGTTGGTCATCGCCAGTGACGGCAGTTTGTTCGAGCCGAGCATGCGATCCACCAGGTTGCGCAGGCGATCGGCCTCTTCGATGATGACGTTGGTGTAATCCTTGAGGCTTTCTTCCGGTAGCTCGCGGGCCAGCAACTGTGCGGCGCCGCGAATCCCGCCCAGAGGGTTCTTGATCTCATGGGCCAGGCCGCGCACCAGCATCTTGCTGGTTTCCTGTTTGGACAGCTGAGCCTCTTCCTTGGTGATTCGCAGCAAGCGGTCACGCGGGTGGACTTCCAGCAGCAGCAGGGTGTTGCCATTGCTGAGGATCGGCGTCACGGCGTAATCGACGGTCAGGGTCTGGCCGGTCAGCGCAGTGAGCATCGCTTCGCGCTTGGTGAACGGGTGAGCCTGCTCGACGGCCTGGCGCAAGGAGTTCAGGGCTTCGGCCGATTCGGTGAACAGCTCGCTGATGAATTGCCCATGACTGCGCTGGCCGCTGATGGCCAGCAGCATTTCCGCCGCGGGGTTCATGTACTCAAGGCGCAGGTCCGCGTTGAGCAGAATGGTCGCGGTGGTCAGGTTGTCGAGTAGCAAGCGGTGCAGTGTGTCGCTGATGGTCATGAGTATATGGTGACCTCTTTTGAAGCAATACAACCCGAGGCCGGTCCCGGATTGCGCGCGCGGATATAGCGCTGATATGAGGAAAATGCAAAAACCAAACCAAGGCTCCGAAAAGAAGCGTTAAACCCCTGAAACAGGCGTTTGAAGCTCGATTGCGTGGCGTTCTGCCAGCTTCTCCGGGTATTTTCGAACCAAAATGGGTTGATAAGTGGGTGGGGTGCAATTCATTGCACCAATATAGTGCGCAAACCTGGGCGGCGTTTAGAAGAATGAAAAGATGCTGCTCTTTTTTTCTTTGGCTTTCCTTGTCATTGGCTGTGGGGTGGTATCGCTCGGTTTCACTGGCTTGGGATTACCCTGTGTCAATTGGACACGTTTTTGCGTTACCTGACTGGGGGTGATCGATGAGGGCCCGATTTCCCGGCGCTTGGACTTCCGTTTGATGAAGGCATCACGGTGCGATGTCAGTATGAGCTCTCTGGCGTGTATCGCGCCCACAAAAAAGGCCTCCCGAAGGAGGCCTCTGTTACGCCGCTTGCGCGAGCGCTACCGGATTAGCAGCTGTAGTACAGCTCGTATTCCAGTGGGTGTACGAAGGTACGTACTTTGATTTCTTCTTCGCTTTTCAGGGCGATGTAAGCGTCGATGAAGTCGTCGCTGAAAACGCCGCCTTTGGTCAGGAACGCACGACCTTTGTCCAGCTCTTCCAGGGCTTCTTTCAGGCTGCCGCAAACTTGTGGGATCTCTTTAGCCTCTTCAGGCGGCAGGTCGTACAGGTTTTTGTCAGCAGCATCGCCTGGGTGGATCTTGTTCTGGATGCCGTCCAGGCCAGCCATCAACAGTGCAGCGAAGCCCAGGTACGGGTTGGCTGCTGGATCCGGGAAGCGAGCTTCGATACGGCGAGCTTTAGGGCTGGACACGTAAGGAATACGGATCGAAGCGGAACGGTTGCGAGCCGAGTAGGCCAGCATTACTGGAGCTTCGAAGCCTGGGACCAGACGCTTGTAGGAGTTGGTCGACGGGTTGGTGAAGCCGTTCAGGGCCTTACCGTGCTTGATGATACCGCCGATGAAGTACAGGGCGGTGTCGGACAGGCCGGCATAACCTTCGCCAGCGAAGGTGTTCTTGCCATCTTTGGAGATGGACATGTGAACGTGCATACCCGAGCCGTTGTCGCCGTACAGCGGCTTAGGCATGAAGGTCGCGGTGCGGCCGTAAGCGTCGGCAACGTTGTGTACGCAGTATTTCAGGGTCTGAACTTCGTCAGCCTTGGCTACCAGGGTGTTGAACTTGACGCCGATTTCGTTCTGGCCGGCAGTCGCCACTTCGTGGTGGTGAACTTCGATGACCAGGCCCATTTCTTCCATGGCATTGCACATGGAGGTACGGATTTCGTGGTCGTGGTCGAACGGAGGAACCGGGAAGTAGCCGCCTTTGACGCCTGGACGGTGGCCTTTGTTACCGCCTTCGACGTCCTGGTCAGACATCCACGAACCTTGTTCGGAGAAGATCTTGAACATGGAGCCGGAGATGTCGGACTTGAACTTCACTTCGTCGAAGATGAAGAATTCTGGCTCTGGACCAACGAATACGGTGTCGCCGATGCCGGTGGACTTCAGGTATTCCTCGGCACGGTGGGCAATGGCGCGTGGGTCGCGGTCATAGCCTTGCATGGTCGAAGGTTCGATGATGTCGCAGACCAGGATCAGGGTCGGCTCTTCGGTGAACGGATCGAGAACGGCGGTAGAGTCGTCCGGCAGCAGGATCATGTCGGAGGCTTCGATGCCTTTCCAGCCGGCGATGGAGGAGCCGTCGAACATTTTGCCGATTTCGAAGAAATCTTCATCCAGCGCATCACGGGCCGGCATGGTCACGTGGTGCTGAGTGCCTTTTGTGTCAGTGAAGCGCAGATCAATCCATTTGACGTCATGATCTTTGATGAGTTGAACCGACTTCGACATAGTGTCCTCCGGGTGGCTTCGGGCTGGTAGTGGAGTGCCCTTAGAATGTGGGTGATGCCGGCGCGAATACTCTGCCAAGGCAACCTGCCTCACAAGGGAGCAAATTGCATGCCAGTGCCCCGACTTGGGTTTTTCGCCCCAAACTCACGCATATATAGGTGAGCGCGGGAAATTCCGCGGGTTTTTCGCACTGCAATGTGGCGTCAAAAAGCCTTAACGCCCCGTTTTAGTGCGTCAATGGCCATCTGTATATTAACTGGTTAAACCTTGAGCAATTTCCGCTATAATCCGCGCCCCCCTTTTTCGGCTGGCCCCTCGCGCGCTGTTTTCATGAAACTAATCGTAAAAGTTTTCCCCGAAATCACTATCAAGAGCCGCCCGGTACGGATGCGTTTCATCCGCCAGCTGGCCAAGAACATCCGTGCCGTGCTCCGCGATCTGGACCCGGCGGTGGTGGTGAACGGTG
The DNA here is from genome assembly GCF_059420325.1 of Pseudomonas sp. GW821-FHT04C07. Classification (NCBI taxonomy): domain Bacteria; kingdom Pseudomonadati; phylum Pseudomonadota; class Gammaproteobacteria; order Pseudomonadales; family Pseudomonadaceae; genus Pseudomonas; species Pseudomonas sp. GW821-FHT04C07. The sequence goes on along the minus strand of NZ_JBWKTM010000012.1, from coordinate 59,622 downwards.
TGTGGGACAATCTTGAGCTGGAAACACAGGTCAGCGAGCCGAAAGCCTTGAAGGATATGACTGATCGCCTGAGCTGCATGCCGGGCATCGCGCATTTCCTGCAGGTCGACGAGTACCCGTTGGGCGACTTCGACGACATCGTCGCCAAGTGCAAACAGCACTTCGGTGATGCCTTGCCGGGCAAGATCTTTTCAGTGCGCTGCAAGCGCGCCGGCAAGCACGAATTTACCTCGATGGACGTCGAGAAATACGTCGGTAGCCAGCTGCGTCGTCAGTGCGGCGCCGCCGGGATTTCCTTGAAAACGCCGGCAATCGAAGTGCGGATGGAAATTCGCGACCAACGGTTGTTTGTGATTCACAGCCAGCACAACGGCATCGGCGGTTATCCGTTGGGCGCCCTCGAACAGACCCTGGTGTTGATGTCCGGCGGTTTCGATTCGACGGTGGCGGCCTACCAGATCATGCGCCGCGGGCTGATGAGCCATTTCTGCTTCTTCAATCTCGGTGGGCGTGCCCACGAATTGGGCGTGATGGAAGTCGCGCACTTCATCTGGAAGAAGTACGGCAGCTCCCAGCGCGTGTTATTTGTCAGTGTGCCATTCGAGGAAGTGCTGGGAGAAATTCTCGGCAAAGTCGATAACAGTCATATGGGCGTAGTATTGAAGCGTATGATGTTGCGCGCTGCGTCCCGAATCGCTGATCGGCTGGACATCGATGCGCTGGTGACCGGCGAAGCGATTTCCCAGGTTTCCAGCCAGACGCTGCCGAACCTGTCCGTGATCGACTGCGTGACCGACAAGCTGGTGTTGCGCCCGCTGATCGCCAGTCACAAGCAGGACATCATTGACCTTGCCAACGAAATCGGCACCGCCGACTTCGCCAAGCACATGCCGGAGTATTGCGGGGTCATTTCGGTGAACCCCAAGACCCACGCCAAGCGTCCGCGCGTGGAGCATGAAGAGAAAGAATTCGATATGGCGGTGCTCGAGCGTGCGCTCGAGAACGCCAAACTGGTGCCGATCGATCGGGTGATCGACGAATTGGGCCAGGATGTGCAGGTTGAAGAAGTCAGTGAGGCGCTGGCCGGTCAGATCATCATCGACATCCGTCACCCGGATGCCGCCGAAGACGATCCGCTGGAGCTCGCTGGCATCGAGGTACAAGCGATGCCGTTTTATGCATTGAACGCTCGTTTCAAGGAACTGGACCCTACTCGCCAGTACCTGCTGTATTGCGACAAAGGCGTGATGAGTCGCCTGCATGCCCACCATTTGCTCAGTGAGGGGCATGCCAATGTGCGCGTTTATCGACCGAGCTAAGAGCCCGGGGCTGTATGCCTGTGGCCTGCGTCACCGGCCCCCCGACGCCGCCGTCAAGCTGTAACGGCAAGGCCTGACTCTACTGTAAATCGCTGCCAAGACTTGTCAGCACACCGAATCCTCTGATCGAGATACACAAGTGATCGAAAATCTACGCAACATCGCCATCATTGCTCACGTTGACCATGGTAAAACCACCCTGGTAGACAAACTCCTGCGTCAATCCGGCACCCTGGAGCGCAACGAGCTCAACGACGAGCGCGTGATGGACTCCAACGACCAGGAGAAAGAGCGCGGTATTACCATTCTGGCGAAAAACACCGCCATCAACTGGAACGGCTACCACATCAACATCGTGGACACCCCGGGCCACGCCGACTTCGGCGGCGAAGTTGAACGCGTAATGTCGATGGTTGACTCCGTTCTGCTGCTGGTTGACGCTCAAGACGGCCCTATGCCGCAAACCCGTTTCGTGACCAAGAAGGCTTTCGAAGCCGGCCTGCGTCCAATCGTGGTGATCAACAAGGTTGACCGTCCAGGCGCGCGTCCGGACTGGGTTCTGGACCAGATCTTCGATCTGTTCGACAACCTGGGTGCCACCGAAGAACAGCTGGACTTCAAAGTCGTCTACGCTTCGGCCCTGAACGGTATTGCCGGTCTGGACCACACCGACATGGCTGAAGACATGACCCCGCTGTACCAGTCGATCGTCGACAACGTACCTGCGCCGAAAGTCGACCGTGACGGTCCGTTCCAGATGCAAATTTCCGCTCTGGACTACAACAGCTTCCTGGGTGTTATCGGCGTTGGCCGTATCGCTCGTGGTCGCATCAAGCCGAACACTCCGGTTGTCGCTATCGACGCCGACGGCAAGAAGCGTACCGGTCGTATCCTGAAGCTGATGGGTCACCACGGTCTGCACCGTATCGACGTTGAAGAAGCAGCTGCCGGCGACATCGTCTGCATCAGCGGCTTCGAGCAACTGTTCATCTCCGACACCCTGTGCGACCCACTGAACGTCGAAGCGATGAAGCCGTTGACCGTCGACGAGCCAACCGTTTCCATGACCTTCCAGGTAAACGACTCGCCTTTCTGCGGTAAAGAAGGCAAGTTCGTGACCAGCCGTAACATCAAGGAGCGTCTGGACAAAGAGTTGCTGTACAACGTGGCACTGCGCGTTGAAGAAGGCGACTCGGCTGATAAGTTCAAAGTATCCGGCCGTGGTGAGCTGCACCTTTCGGTACTGATCGAAACCATGCGTCGCGAAGGCTTCGAAATGGGTGTTGGTCGTCCGGAAGTGATCATCCGTCTGGTTGACGGCGTGAAGCACGAACCGTACGAAAACGTGACCATCGATCTGCCGGAAGAATCCCAGGGTTCGATCATGGAACAAATGGGTATCCGTAAAGGCGACCTGACCAACATGGTTCCGGATGGCAAGGGCCGTGTGCGCCTTGAGTACAACATCCCGGCCCGTGGCCTGATCGGTTTCCGTAACGAGTTCCTGACCCTGACCTCCGGTGCTGGCATCCTGACCTCGATCTTCGACCGTTACGACGCGATGAAGTCCGGCGACATGTCCGGCCGTCAAAACGGCGTGCTGGTATCGGTAGCTACCGGTAAGGCGCTGACCTACTCGCTGGAAACCCTGCAGTCGCGTGGCAAGCTGTTCATCGAACACGGCCAGGACATCTATGAAGGTCAAATCGTTGGTCTGAACAGCCGCGACAACGACCTGGGTGTTAACCCGACTAAAGGCAAGAAGCTCGACAACATGCGTGCTTCGGGTAAAGACGAAACCATCGCTCTGGTTCCGCCTGTACGTTTCACTCTGGAGCAAGCTCTGGAATTCGTACAAGAAGACGAGCTGTGTGAAGTCACTCCTAAGTCCATCCGTCTTCGCAAGAAGATCCTGGGCGAAAGCGAGCGTACCCGCGCTGCCAAGAAAAGCGGCAACTGATTCGTTAGTTAGCTGTTAAAAAAACGCCCCCGACCGCAAGGTCGGGGGCGTTTTTTTTGTCTGGGTTTTTTTGCGGTGTTTGTCAGGGCCTCATCGCGGGCAAGCCTCGCTCCTACGGGGGGCGCGTGATTCTTTAGGAGCGAGGCTTGCCCGCGATAGCGGTCTGTCAGGTAACGACGATGTTGATCAAAACTTGTCCAGTGTCTTGCGGCTTGTATCGCGCTCGACTTCTTTAGGCTTGTACGCGCAATACCCCGGCCGCGGCCCGATCTTCGGGTGATTGCGGCAGGTGTCCGGGCGTTTTTCGTAAATGGTGCACAGGCGGCTCTTGCGGTCCAGATAAAGGCAATCGTTGTTGCTCATGCGCTGGAGGGTAAAAATTTCCGACTTCTGGTTGTAACGCTCGACGATGCCTTCTTTCTGCAAGCGTTTGGCGATGTTCTTTGGCGGGTCGCCGCGCTCGAATTCATCGACGATGCCGATGCGGATCAAGTCTTTGATCTTCACTTCGACCGGCAGGGTGCAGCAGCTGGAAACACAGCCACCGCACATATGACTGGAGTATTTCGCCCAGGTATCGAGTCGGTCGATTTCCGCGGCGGCGATCAGTTGGGGCTTCATCAGGTGTGTTTCCAGGGGGTGTATCAGGGCGCGCGATGATACCGGGGTTGGTGGATGTGTGAACAACCATTTGCCGGTTTTTCACCCGCTCAGGGCATTTAGGCCGGATCGGCACGGCTTCTGCATCTTTTCAGGGCGTACCGGCCGTGGCAAAAGGTTGACTCGGGCAATTGAAAAAAACGCCGAACCAGAACCTTTGCCTCCTGTCAGACCGACTAGGCTCAGACAATTCCATGCCGTCTATCTCGTTCGAGGTCGTATCGATGACTCAGGAACTGCTTGTTCGTGACGCAGAGGTGGTGGCCGCATTTCGCGCCGCTGTCTTGAACAAACTCACCTACGCGGTAGGCAAGGACCCGGATCACGCGTTTGACCATGACTGGTTCGAAGCCATTGCTTTGGCAGCGCGGGACCATATGGTCGAACACTGGATGGACCACACGCGACAGATCTACCGCAAGGTTCAGAAGCGTGTGTACTACCTCTCCCTGGAATTTTTGATCGGTCGTCTGCTCTACGACAGCCTGAGCAATCTCGGCCTGCTGGACGTGGCGCGCGAAGCCTTGGCCGAATTGGGTGTCGACCTTGAGCGCATTCGCCTGCTGGAGCCGGATGCGGCGTTGGGCAATGGTGGTCTTGGTCGATTGGCGGCGTGTTTCATGGAAAGCATGTCGACCCTCGGTATCGCCGGCCATGGTTATGGTATTCGTTATGAACACGGCTTGTTCCGCCAGGCAGTTGTCGATGGCTGGCAGCAGGAACAGACCGAGAACTGGCTGGATTTCGGCAATCCTTGGGAGTTCGAGCGCCCTGAGGTGATCTACCCCATCGGCTTTGGCGGCAGCGTCGATACGGTGACCGATGAAACCGGCAAGGCCAAGCAAGTCTGGTGGCCGGTGGAAACCGTCCGGGCGGTGGCTTACGACACGCCGGTGGTCGGTTGGCGCGGTGCCAGCGTCAACACCCTGCGTCTGTGGCGGGCGCGGGCGATGGAAGACCTGCATCTGGAGCGTTTCAATGCTGGCGACCACTTGGGCGCGGTGGCCGAAGTCGCGCGGGCGGAAAGTATTTCCCGTGTGCTCTATCCGGCGGACAGCACCGAGGCCGGGCAGGAATTGCGGTTGCGTCAGGAGTATTTCTTCGTCTCGGCATCCCTGCAGGATTTGTTGCGTCGGCACAAGAACATGCATGACTCGGTGCTGAGCCTTGGCGAGCACGCCGCGATCCAGCTCAACGACACCCATCCCTCGATTGCCGTGGCCGAGCTGATGCGCCAGTTGGTCGATTTGCACGGTATCGAGTGGGACGCGGCCTGGAAGGTCACCGTCGACACGCTGTCCTACACCAACCATACGTTACTGCCCGAAGCGCTGGAAACCTGGCCGGTGGGGCTGATGGAGCGGATGCTGCCGCGGCATATGCAGATCATTTACCTGATCAACGCCCAGCACATCGATTCGCTGCGGGCAAAGGGCATTCACGATTTCGACGTGTTGCGCGCGGTATCGCTGATTGAAGAGGACAACGGCCGCCGTGTTCGCATGGGCAACCTGGCGTTCCTGGGCTCTCACAGTGTCAACGGTGTATCCGCTCTGCATACCCAATTGATGCGCAGCACGGTGTTTTCCGAGCTGCACAAACTTTATCCGGAGCGGATCAACAACAAGACCAACGGCATCACCTTCCGCCGTTGGCTGTACCAGACCAACCCGGAACTGACGGCGATGATGGTCAAGGCGTTGGGTCATGATGTGCTGGACAACCCCGAGCAACGCCTGGTTGAACTGGAGCCGTTCGCTGAGAAAACGGCGTTCCGCAAGCAGTTCGCCGAGCAGCGCCTGCACAGCAAAAGAGCCTTGGCCAACATCATTCATGAGCGGTTGGGGATCGCGGTAAACCCGGAAGCGATGTTCGATGTGCAGGTCAAACGGATTCACGAATACAAGCGTCAGTTGCTCAACCTGCTGCACACCGTGGCGCTATACCAGGCAATTCGCGCCGAGCCTGAAATCGATTGGGTGCCGCGGGTGAAACTCTTCGCCGGTAAGGCCGCGGCCAGTTATCACCAGGCCAAGTTGATCATCAAGCTGACCAATGACATCGCTCGCACCGTGAACCACGACCCGACCGTGCGTGGCCTGCTCAAGGTAGTGTTCCTGCCTAACTACAACGTGAGTCTGGCGGAGAGCATCATTCCGGCAGCCGACCTGTCAGAGCAGATTTCCACCGCCGGTTTCGAGGCGTCGGGCACCAGCAACATGAAATTTGGCCTCAACGGTGCGCTGACCATCGGTACGATGGACGGTGCCAACGTGGAGATGTGCGAGCGTATCGGGGCTGAGCACATGTTTATCTTTGGTCTCAGCGCCCAGCAGGTTGAAGCGCGCAAACGTAATGGCGAGTTCAACGCAACTCCCGATATCGCGGCCTCCCATCGGCTCAACGATGTACTGGAAGCGATTCGCGGCGGAGTGTTCTCGCCGGACGATCCTGCCCGTTATACCAGCATGATCGATTCGTTGATCGACTATGACCGCTTCCTGGTCTGCGCCGACTTCGATTCATACTGGAACGCTCAAGCACGGGTGGAGGCCCATTGGCACGATTCCAAAGAGTGGTGGCGTTCGGCGGTGCTAAGCAGCGCCCGGATGGGCTGGTTCTCATCCGACCGGACGATTCGTGAGTACGCCACCGAAATCTGGAAAGCGCTGGAGTAGTCCACTTCTTGTAATATTTAGCGACAAATGCGAGCAAGGCCCAACTCCTGTTGGGCCGCACCGATATACTAGACGGTAGTTTTGCCAGGTTTGAACGACCTGGATCTGTCCGTCTGCGCGTTTGGTATCTACTCGGCTGCGGGCTGAAACACCTTGCGTAGCAGTTGCTGTCAGTCTGCTGCTACGTGAGTGAGTGTCTTCGGCGCAAAGTAGTGCAGGTATTGGCACCCTTAACGGACCATGAGCCGCTTAGGGATATCGACCATGCAATGGATTTTCATGTTGATAGGGCTGGTGCTGGGCTGGGTACTCGATGAGTCCTTCAGCGATGCGCTGCTCGGTGCTCTGATCGGGCTTGGCGTGGGGCAGGCTATCCGTCTCGGGCGTTTGAGTTCGCAAGCGGCGCAGCAGCGCCAGCAACTGGAACTGGCGCAGAAGGCTTTAGCGGCTGTCGAGCAACGGCTGGTGCAGCTTGAAGTGTCTGCTGACAAAGCTGCCGGGCAGCCTGCGCCAACGGCGGCCAGCGAATCTGTCCGGCCAGATCAACCCGACTTGAGCGAAGCGCCGGAACCGATAGCGGCGCCTTTGCGAGCGGTTCCTGAATTGGTCTGGGAATGGCCGGTCGAGTTTGAACCCGAGCAATTTTCTGTTGTGCCAGAGCCGGGCACGCCACCGCCTGTCGATGCCTGGAAGCCGGAGTCCGGTGCCAACGCACCAGGAAAACCGGCCATCCCGGCCGGCCCCCGCGAGCCGAATCTGATCGAGCGCGCCTTTGCCGGTGCACGCAATTGGTTGTTTGGCGGCAACACGGTGCTGCGAGTCGGTGTGGTGCTGTTGTTCCTCGGTTTGGCGTTCTTGTTGCGCTACGCCACCGAAGGCATGGTTGTGCCGATCGAGCTGCGTTACGCCGGGGTCGCCGCTTGCGCGCTTGGCCTGCTCGGGGTGGGTTGGTGGCTGCGTCTGCGCAACAGCAACTTCGCGTTGATGCTGCAGGGGACCGGGATCGCGGTGTTGTACCTGACGGTGTTCGCCGCAATGCGCCTGCATCCGCTGCTCGATCCGACTGCCGCCTTGAGTTTGTTGGTGGCCGTCACGGTGTTCTCGGCGATTCTGGCGATCACTCAGGACGCCTTGGGCCTGGCTGCAGCGGCGGCCCTCGGTGGCTTTGCCGCGCCGATCCTGACCTCCACTGGCGCGGGCAACCATGTTGCGTTGTTCAGCTACTTCGCCTTGCTCAACGCTGGCATTCTGGGCATCGCCTGGTTCAAGGCCTGGCGGTTGCTCAATCTGATCGGTTTCGTCGGCACCTTCGGCATTAGCTTCGCCTGGGGCCTGCGCTCTTACACACCGCAGCTGTTGTGGAGCACCGAGCCGTTTCTGATTCTGTTCTTCCTGATGTACCTGGCGCTAGGGCTGCTGTTCGCGCGGCGCAAGTTACTCGAGATGAGCGATGCGCCAGAAGACGACGGCCGCGAGGCGCTGCTGCGTTGGTCGGCCCGCAAGGGCGACTATGTTGATGGCTCGATGCTGTTCGGCCCACCGCTGGTTGGTTTCGGTTTACAGTTCGCGCTGGTCCAGCATCTGGAGTTCGCGACGGCGTTCAGCGCGCTGGCGCTGGGCATCGTCTACATGAGTCTGGCCCGTTTGCTCGCTGGCGGGCGAGCGCTGTTGCTGGGGGAAACCTGCCTGGCGCTGGGGGTGATATTCGCCAGCCTGGCGATCCCGCTTGGGCTGGATGCCCGGTGGACCGCAGCGGCCTGGGCGGTGGAAGGCGCGGGGATTTTCTGGCTCGGCCTGCGTCAGCAACGACCTTTGGCCCGGGCATTTGCCTTGCTGCTGCAAGTGGGCTCTGCGCTGGCGTTCCTCAGTGAACTGCGTATTGGCGAGGCGAGCCTGCTGGACGGCGCGCCGTTGGGGGCTTTGCTGCTGGGTGCGGCCTTGCTGTTCAGTTTTTATCAACTGCGCAACGCCTTGCCCGAGCAAGCGTCGAACCGGGAGCGCAAGGCGTTGCCAGTACTGGCCTGCGGTGGCCTGGGGTTCCTCTATCTGTTGGCACCGTTGTTTTTCTTTACTCACGGTACGGCTATCAGTTGGGCGCTGGCGGGGCTGGTGACCTTGTTTGTCGGTCTGCGCCTGCAATCGCGGACATTCCTGTTTAGCGCTTTCGCTGTGCAACTGCTGGGCGGCGCGTTGTTCCTGCTACGGCTGCAAGGCGCGCGGGGCGACTCTGCGGTATTGAGCGCTGGCTGGAGTGGTTTGCTCAGTGCGTCCTTGATCGGTCTGGCGTTGATTGGTGGCATGTTGCTGGCGGCACGCGATGACATGGTGCGCAGCGACGTACGGCTGTTACGTGGTCTGTCGGTGGTGTTGCTGGCGGGTCTGGTGCTGATCAATCTGGCTGTGCTGTTTGTCCTGCCGTGGCAAACCGCGAGCGCGGTGTGGGCTGCCAGTGGTCTGTTGATCATCTGGTTGAGTCTGTACTTGCAGCAACGCGTGAGTTTTGTCTTTGGTCTGCTGTTGCAGGTCATCGGCGGCGCGGCGTTCCTGATTGCCGGCCCCGATCTGCTGGGTCCGTTGTCCAGCGAAGGCTTGCGCCCATTGGCCCACGGCGGTTTCTGGACGCCGATGGTATTGGGTCTGGCGGCGATGGTCGGGGCCTGGCGCTTGCAGCTGGGTAATCATGCGACGGCGTTTGATACCTTGAGTTTGCGGCGTTTGTCCGAACTGCTGCTGGTGTGGGGGGCGGCCTGGTGGGCGCTGGCGTTGGTCAGCGAAGTGTTGCGCTTCGCACCGGCGGATCTGCACGCCGCGCTGTTGCTGGCCGTTGCGGCGCTGAGTGTCGCAGTGTGGGCCGTGCTGGCTTTGCGCCTGAGGTGGTCGGCGTTGGGCTTGCTCTGTACCTTGCTGGTGCCGGCTGCGGGTCTGGTATTGGTCGCGGCCTGGCATGCTCGCTATCACCCGGCGGCGAACTTCGGCTGGCTGGCGTGGGCGGCGGTGTTCGCTGTGCACTTTGTGTCTGTGCGGCGATTGGCGCCAATGCTCTCGGCCAGGGCCTTGAGCACTGCCCATGTGCTGGGTTGCTGGCTGCTGATTGGCGTGCTGGCGCTGGAACTGCGTTACAGCCTGCTGCTGTTGTCCGAGCAGTACAACGCCTGGCGCTGGTTGGGCTGGGCGATTCTGCCGAGCCTGTATCTGGTGTTGATGGCCGCACCACGCACCTGGCCGTGGCCGGTCTCGAGTTATTCCCGTGAATACCGTCTGTACGCGGCGCTGCCGTTGGCATTGCTGATGCTCGGTTGGGTCTGGCTGGCCAATATCGCCAGTGACGGCACCGCCGAGCCGTTGCCTTACGTGCCGCTGTTCAATCCGCTGGAGCTGGGCCTGTTGTTCGCGTTGTTCGGGGCCTGTGTCTGGTTCCGCAGTGCAGTCTCGCAATTGGCGATCCGCGCCGACTATGCCGAACGCGCTATGCAACTGGTGGCGGGTGTCTCGCTGTTCGCCTTCTTCACCGCACTGGTGATGCGCAGCGCTCACCATTGGGGCGGCGTGCCATTTGAGCTTGATGCGCTGCTCGAGTCGATGCTGGTACAGGCTGGTCTGTCGATCGTCTGGACGCTGATTGCCCTGAGTCTGATGATCGGCGGTCATTTGCGTCACCGTCGCGAAATCTGGCTGATCGGCGCTGCGTTGATCGCGGTGGTGGTCGCCAAACTGTTCTTTATCGAGTTGAGCAACCGCGGCGGACTGGCGCGGATCGTGTCGTTTATCGGCGTGGGTGTGTTGCTGCTGGTGGTGGGCTATTTCGCGCCGCTGCCACCCAAGCGTGCCGAAGCTGAGCCGGGTGCTGAAAAACCGGCCAATGAATCTGAAGGAGTGTCGTCTTGAGTCAGAAAGTGAGCCTGGGTTGGTTGGGGGCTGTCGGATTGTGTGTGGCACTGTCGGCCAATGCCCAGGAGAAGCCGGGGGATTTCACCACTCAAGTGCCGTTGACCCTCAGCGGTGAAGGCCCTTGGTATCGCCTCGAGTTACCGCTGGCGGTGCAACTGGGCGCGCGTCAGACCGATCTGAGCGATGTGCGGGTGTTCAACGCTGCAGGTGAAGCCCAGGCCTATGCGCTGGCCCGTGAGCAGGCGCAAACCACCGAAAATCGCACGCTGACCGACGTGAAGTGGTTCCCGTTGTACAGCTCGGCGGACGCCAGCGAAGCCACGCCGAGTATTCGGGTGCAATCGAACGCCAACGGCGCCTTGGTCGAAGTTCAGCCTTCCAGTCAGCTGGAGGCCGGTGAAGAAATCCTGCGCGGCTGGCTACTGGATGTCAGTGCGATCAAGGCGCCATTGCAACAGTTGATCCTCGACTGGACCAGCGAGCGTGACGGCTTCCAGCGCTTCAGCATCGAAGCCAGCGATGACTTGCAGCATTGGCAGTCGTGGGGTGAGGGGCAGGTGGCGCGCCTGTCGTTTGCCGACGAGCGGGTCGAGCAGCATGAAGTCGGTTTGCCTGGGCAGTCGGCGCGGTATCTGCGCTTGCTTTGGAATACCCCGCAATCTGCACCGGTCCTCACCTCGGCCCAATTGGAGAGCGCCAGCATCAACAGCCTGCCGCTACCATTGGTCTGGTCGCAGCCGTTGGCTGGCAGCAGCGTCAAGGCGGGTGAATACACCTGGCAACTGCCGATGGGCCTGAGCATCGAGCGGTTGCGGGTTGAACTCAGCCAAGCCAATAGCCTGGCTCCGGTGACCCTGTATGGCCGTCGTGAAAGTAGTCTGCCGTGGCAATCGCTAAGCGGTGGTTTGCTCTATCGCCTGACCCAGAACGGTCAGGACGTCGTGCAGGACGAATTAAAGCTACCCGGTCAGACCGTTCAGCAGTTGAAACTGACGGTGGATGAGCGTGGCGGAGGCCTGGGCGCTGAAGCCCCGGCGTTGCGCTTTGCCGTGCGGGCGACGCAGCTGGTGTTCCTGGCTCGCGGTGCAGGACCTTACACGCTGGCGCTGGGCAGCCCGACGGTGAAAGCGGCGAATTTGCCGCTGTCGACGCTGATTCCGGATTACAGCGCCAAGCGCTTGGCTGCACTGGGCCAGGCCAGGGTCGACGGTGGTTCGGCGGCGACTCAGCCGACCACAACGACGCCTGTTGCCTCTGGCGCCGACTGGAAGAAAATCGGTCTTTGGGCTGTGCTCTTGCTGGGTGTGGTTCTCCTCGCGGCAATGGCGCTCAGCCTGTTGCGCAAACCAACAGCGAAAATCTGAACCTCGCGCCAAATCGCAGGCAGGGACGCTCTGTCAGTCACAGAGGATTGCTGAAATCGTGAGGAATCTTCAGGCTCATTCGTCCGGTTTCGGGCTACGCTGAGCCCGGCGCATGAACTCTATCTCCCTTAACTGGGTCTGACAGGAGGAAATGCGCCTCGACTCGCGCTAAACTGCGCGGGTTTTTAGCCCCCCCATCCTCCGGAGCCATCCATGTCCCGCGTTACCCTGAGTCGCTATTTGATTGAGCAGACCCGCAGCAACAACACTCCTGCCGATCTGCGCTTCCTGATTGAAGTGGTGGCGCGTGCTTGCAAGGAAATCAGCCACGCCGTCTCCAAAGGCGCCCTGGGTGGTGTTCTGGGCAGCATGGGCACCGAAAACGTGCAAGGCGAAGTGCAGAAGAAGCTCGACGTGATTTCCAACGAAATCCTGCTCGAAGCCAACGAATGGGGCGGTCACCTGGCCGGCATGGCGTCCGAAGAAATGGACAATGCCTACCAGATTCCGGGCAAATACCCGAAAGGCGCCTACCTGCTGGTTTTCGACCCGCTGGACGGTTCGTCGAACATCGATATCAACGCGCCGGTCGGTACTATCTTCTCGGTGCTGCGTTGCCCGAACGAATACCTGAGCCAGAACGAACCCTTGAACGAAAAGGCGTTCTTGCAGCCAGGTACCCAGCAGGTAGCCGCCGGTTATGCTATCTACGGCCCGCAGACCATGCTGGTGCTGACCCTGGGCGATGGCGTGAAAGGCTTTACCCTGGACCGTGAAATGGGCAGCTTCGTGCTGACCCATGAAGACATCAAGATTCCGGAGTCCACTCAGGAATTCGCGATCAACATGTCCAACCAGCGTCACTGGGAAGCGCCGGTACAACGCTACGTCGGCGAACTGCTGGCTGGCGAAGAAGGCCCGCTGAAGAAGAACTACAACATGCGCTGGGTCGCTGCGATGGTGGCCGACGTGCACCGCATCCTGACCCGTGGTGGCCTGTTCATGTACCCACGTGACAGCCGCGAGCCCTCCAAGCCGGGCAAACTGCGTTTGATGTACGAAGCCAACCCGATGTCGTTCCTGGTTGAACAGGCCGGCGGCGCTTCCACCGACGGTCACCAGCGGATCCTCGACATCAAGCCGGAAGGTCTGCACCAGCGTGTGGCGGTATTCCTGGGCTCGAAAGAAGAAGTTCAACGCGCCACGGCTTACCACAAGGAATAAACCATGACTGCGCCGCCCTGGCAGCCGTTGCTCGAATGGTGGTTCGGTTCAGCCGAAGCACCTAATGATGTAGCGGCTGACAAGGGCACATTGTGGTTCGGTAAGCGTGACAGCCAGGACCTCGAAGCGCGCACGCGTTTCGGGGATCTGGTGGAACAGGCACTGGCCGGCGGATTGACCGAGTGGACGCAATGTCCCGAAGGTTGGCTGGCCCTGGTGTTGTTACTCGATCAGTTACCGCGAATGATCTTTCGCGAAACCGCCAAATCCTTTGCAGGCGACTTGAGAGCCCAGGCTCTGGTGGCGCAAGGCATTGCCGCGGATTTCGATCGGCAACTGCTGCCTATCCAGCGGGTGTTCATCTACCTGGTGTTCGAGCATTGCGAGCATCTGGCGGTACAAAACGAAGCCATCTCACGTTTTGCCGACTTGCTGGCTCAGCAACCCGAGGCGGATCGTGCGGTGTTTGCCGATAACCTCGATTACGCCGAACGGCATCAGAAAATCATCGCAAGGTTTGGGCGCTTTCCCCATCGCAATGCGATTCTTGGGCGGGAGAGTACGCCTGAAGAGTTGGCGTTTTTGAGCAGGCCTGGGTCGCGGTTCTAGCCACAGATCGTTCCCACGCGGAGCGTGGGAACGATCATTGGCGTTGTTTAAATCCTGAAACTACCCACCAACTGCTTCAGCCGCGCGGCCTGCTGCTCAAGGTCGGCACACGCGCGCAAGGTCGATTGCAGGTTTTCCACGCCTTCCTGGTTGAGGGTGTTGATCTCGGTGATGTCGACGTTGATCGACTCGACCACGGCCGTTTGCTCTTCGGTGGCGGTGGCTACCGACTGGTTCATGCCGTCGATCTCGCCGATGCGCTGGGTCACGCTGCTCAGGCGCTCGCCGGCCTGGTTGGCGATACCGACGCTGCTTTCGCTCTGGCGCTGACTGTCGGTCATGGTGACGACGGCTTCCCGCGCGCCGACCTGCAACTCTTCGATCATGGTCTGTACTTGCTGCGCTGAATCCTGAGTACGGTGGGCGAGGTTGCGTACCTCATCGGCGACCACCGCAAAACCACGTCCGGCCTCACCGGCACGGGCGGCTTCGATGGCAGCGTTGAGGGCCAGCAGGTTGGTTTGTTGCGAGATGCTGGTGATCACTTCGAGGATTTGCCCGATGTTCACCGTGTTGCTGTTCAGCGTCTCGATATTGCCGCACGAATCGCTGATGTTGGCCGACAGCTGCTGCATGGCTGCGATGGTTTTATCCACCACTTGCTGACCGTCCTCGGCCAGGCTGCGTGCATCGCTGGAATGCTGCGAGGCGAGGGCGGCGTTCTGGGCGATTTCCTGCGCCGCAGCGCCGAGCTGGTTGATTGCCGCGGCAACGCTGCTGGTACGCGAAGCCTGCTGGTCGGAGTTGAACATCGACGAGTTGGAAGCGCTGACCACCCGCAAGGCCACTTCGTTGACCTGACCGGTGGCCGAGGCGACTTCACGAATCGAGGTATGAATTCGCTCGACGAAACGGTTGAAGGACATGCCCAGCGCGCCGAATTCGTCGTGGCCATGAATGGTCAGGCGCTTGGTCAGGTCGCCTTCACCTTCGGCAATATCGTGCATGGCGCGGCCCATGGTCAGCAGTGGCTGCATCAACACGCGGATCAGCATGCCGAGCAGGGCGATGATGATCACCACGGCTATCGCCATGGCGATGATTGCCGAGGTGCGGAATTCGCTGAGCATCGAGAACGCGGTGTCCTGGTCGAGCACCAACGCCACATACCAGTCCGCCGATGGCACCCCGTTGACGTGGGTGAAGGAGATGAACTGGGACTTGCCGTCCAGATCAACTTCTTTCATGCCCGGGCTGATCTTCGGTGCGCCGTTTGGATAAGCGTCAGCCAGGTTTTTGAGCACCAGTTTGCTGTTCGGGTGGATCAGGATCTTGCCGTCGGCGCTGACGATAAAGGCATGGCCATGGCCGCCGAAGTTCAGCGAGTTGATGATCGCGCTGACGCTGGACAGGTCGATGTCGGCACCGGCCACACCGATGAATTGGTTCTGATGCTGCACCGGGGTAGCGATGGTGATCACCAGCTTGCCTGACGACGCAGCGATGTAGGGCTCGGTGACAATGGTCTGCTGGGCGCTGTTGGCCGCTTTGTACCAGCCACGGGAGCGCGGGTCGTAGTCCGCCGCCCGATTACCGGCCGGAACCGAAAACATCACGCCGTCCTGGCCGCCGAAGTAGCTCAGCTGGAAATTGCTGGTGTAGGCCGGCAGGCCGACGCTGCGCTTGAGGTTGTCAGGCGTGCTGCCGTCGATGGCGATCTGTTGGGCGAGCGACTGCAGCAATTGCATGCGGCTTTCCAGCCAGGTCTGGATGTTGCTGGTGGTCAGGCTGCCAAGTTCCTGCATTGAGGATTCGGTGCTGTTGCGCAAGGTTTGACGCTGTCGATAGTCATTGAACAGGATGAAGCAGGCAAACGCGACAGCGACCACAAGAGCGGCTGCAAGCAGAATCTTGTGGCTGAATTTCATATTTCTGGTCATTAAATGAACTACCGCGATGGGCTGGTCAACGAAAGGCGTCAATTTGCCAGGTGTCAGGGGCTTTTGCGCTGCCTCTATGTCGACTCGCCAGCGCCAAAGATTAGGCCGCTTTTGAGATATCCGACGAAATACCTGTTTGCGTAGGAAAATGGCTGATTTCAGGGGGGATTAGAGAGTTTTACATGTAAGAAATAGCCCGTGGCTTGGGGAACCAGATGGCACTTTTCTCTTCTAAGCTTCTGGTTGGCAGCCATGCCTTCCCCCTTCCGTCCAGGAGTTTCACCATGTCGCTGCGTTCTCTCGCTCTGTTGTCGTTCTGCGTGCTGTTGGCTGCGTGCAGCAAGGTCAATCAGGAAAACTACTCGAAAATTTCGACCGGCATGCCCAAGGCCGAAGTCGAAAAACTCTTGGGTACTCCTTCCGATTGTTCCGGCGCCCTGGGCATGTCCAGCTGCACCTGGGGCAACAAGAACAGCTTTATCAGCGTGCAGTACGCGGGTGACAAAGTGCTGATGTTTTCCGGGCAAGGCCTGAAGTAAACCGGGGCCAGGCGCTCACGGGAGAAAAATAATGATGCGGTTCGTAATAGCTCTTTTGGCCAGCCTGGTATTGGCTGGCTGCGCCACTTCTGGCAATGACCCATTGGCACCCAAGACCGCCAACAGCGTCAATCTCAAGCGTTACCAAGGAAAATGGTATGAGTTGGCCCGCCTGCCAATTTACTTCCAGCGTAACTGCGCGCAATCCGAAGCCCATTACATCCTTAAGGCTGATAGCAATGTCCTGATATTGAACCGCTGCCTGACCCCTGACCGGCAATGGGAAGAGGTCAAAGGTACGGCAACGCCGCAGATTCCCGGCAAAACCGACAAGCTGTGGGTCGAATTCGATAATTGGTTGACCACCCTGTTACCAGGCGTTTCCAAGGGCGAATACTGGGTGTTGTACGTCAGCGACGACTACAAGACGGCCATCGTCGGTAGCCCGAGCCGTCGCCACCTTTGGCTGTTGTCCAGAACGCCAGAGCTTGATGCGGTGAAGCGTGAAGAACTGCTGAGCAGGGCGCGTCAGCAGGGTTACGACACGACCCGCCTGATCTGGCGAGTGTCGGATACGAAGATGGCCCAGACGTCGAAATAGCGACACCGGGTTTGATCGTTCCCACACGCGTGGGAACGATCGTCAGTCAGACCTTACTTAGCCCAACAACTCGCGCAACACTTGGGTGAATGCCCGGCTGCTGTCTTCTTCTCCGGCATGATGGCCGTTGCGGATCACCCATTGACCGTTGACCAGTACGTCCCGCACCTGGCGATCGCCACCGGCGAATAGCCAGCGGTTGAGTATCGCGTCGCCATTTGCCGTTGCCAGATATGGATCGTTGCCGTCGAGTACCAGCCAGTCGGCGCGCTTGCCGACTTCCAGAGCGCCGATCGGCTGCCCCAATGCCTGGGCCCCGCCGTCCAGTGCGGCGTCATACAAGGTGCGGCCGACCATTGGCTGATCGCCGCGATACAAGCGATTACGCCTTTGATCGCGCAGACGCTGACCGTATTCCAGCCAGCGCAGTTCTTCCACCACACTGAGCGACACATGGCTGTCGGAGCCAATGCCCATCCGTCCGCCCTGGGCGAGGAAGTCCACCGCCGGAAAAATCCCGTCACCAAGGTTGGCTTCAGTGGTCAGGCAGAGGCCGGCGATGGCCTTGCTCCTGGCCATCAACGCGACTTCTTCAGGATTGGCGTGGGTCGCATGGACCAGGCACCAGCGCTGATCGACCTCGGTATTTTCGTAGAGCCATTGCAGCGGACGGCGACCGCTCCAGCTCAGGCAGTCGTCGACTTCCTTTTGCTGCTCGGCGATGTGGATATGTACCGGGCACTGTTTATCGCTGGCCGCCAGTACTTCGCTGATCTGCTGTGGCGTCACTGCGCGCAGCGAGTGGAAGCACAAGCCCAATTGTTGCGCCGGTTGTTGTGCCAGCAGCGGCTGCAGACGCGCCTGTAAATTCAGATAGTTTTCGGTGCTGTTGATAAAGCGCCGCTGGCCTTCATTGGGCGCCTGGCCACCGAAACCGGAATGGCTGTAAAGCACTGGCAGCAGGGTCAGGCCGATTCCGGCAGCGCTGGCGGCCTGGCTGATCTGCAATGACAACTCGGCCGGGTCGGCGTAGGGCTGGCCATTGGTGTCGTGATGCACATAATGGAATTCGGCGACTGAGGTGTAGCCAGCCTTGAGCATTTCGATGTAAAGCTGACGGGCGATGATCCCGAGTTGTTCCGGACTGATTTTTCCGACGAGGCGATACATCAGGTCGCGCCAGGTCCAGAAGCTGTCGTTCGGATTGCCGGCGACTTCCGCCAGTCCGGCCATCGCCCGCTGGAACGCGTGGGAGTGCAGATTCGGCATCCCCGGCAGCAGCGGACCGCTTGATATTTCGGCGCCATCTGCACTGGCATCGGCCTGGATGTGGGTCAGTACGCCATCGGCGTTGACCTCAAGACGTACATTGTTGGCCCATCCACTAGGCAGCAGTGCGCGTTCGGCAAAGAAAGCGGACATGGTTCAGCACCCCATCGTGTGTTATTTGTATATACATATACAGACGTTTGCCTGCCCGGTAAACTCCGGCAAGCTATCAACCTTTATTAACGAACAAGGATTTCCCGTGCCGACTCCGCCTGCCGTCTCCCCGCTGGCTGCCCATATGGGCGACAGTCCGGCGCCCTTGTACGCCCGCGTCAAACAGATGATCACTCAGCAAATCGAGAGTGGGAACTGGCCGCCGCACTATCGCGTTCCGTCGGAAAGCGAGCTGGTCAGCCAGTTGGGCTTCAGTCGTATGACCATCAATCGCGCCTTGCGCGAGATGACCGCCGACGGTCTGCTGGTGCGTATGCAGGGTGTCGGTACATTCGTCGCCGAACCGAAGAGCCAGTCGGCTCTGTTCGAAGTGCATAACATTGCCGACGAAATCGCCTCCCGTGGCCATCGCCACACGTGCAAAGTGATCACCCTCGAAGAAGAGGCTGCCGGCTCCGAGCGCGCTTTGGCGCTGGATATGCGTGAAGGCCAGAAGGTCTTCCACTCGCTGATCGTGCATTTCGAGAACGATATTCCCGTGCAAATCGAGGACCGTTTCGTCAACGCGCTGGTGGCGCCGGAATACCTCAAACAAGACTTCACCTTGCAAACGCCTTACGCCTACCTGAATCAGGTTGCCCCATTGACCGAAGGCGAACACGTGGTCGAAGCGATTCTTGCCGAGCCTTCCGAATGCAAATTGCTGCAGATCGAAAAAGGTGAGCCGTGCCTGCTGATTCGCCGTCGGACCTGGTCCGGGCGTCAGCCAGTGACGGCCGCTCGTCTGATCCACCCCGGTTCCCGTCATCGTCTGGAAGGGCGGTTTCATAAATAAAGAGCCATAAACAAGAGGCATAAATGAGTCAGTTGAACGTTTTGCGTGCCGCCGATTATCCGCGCATGCCCTGGAAAAACGGCGGCGGCAGCACCGAGGAAATCACCCGTGATGCGGGCACCGGCCTGGACGGTTTCGGCTGGCGCCTGTCGATTGCCGATATCGGTGAGTCGGGCGGCTTCTCCACCTTTGCCGGTTATGAGCGGGTCATCACCGTGCTGCAGGGTGATGGCATGACCTTGACGGTCGATGGCCAGAAAACGCGGCCACTGTTACCGCTGGACCCGTTTGCGTTCAGCGGCGAAAGCCAGGTTTCCTGCACGCTGCTTGGCGGTGCGATTCGCGACTTCAACCTGATTTATGCGGCGAATCGTTACCAGGCGCGGTTGCAGTGGGTCAGTGGCGAGCAGCGGTTCTTCAGCTCGACCGCAACGCTGCTGGTGTTCAGCGTGACCGATGCACTCCAGGTGCAGATCGATGGCGGCGCGGTCCATGTATTGGGTCGTCATGATTGCCTGCAACTGAACGGTAACACCGGGTTGCTGGATGTTTCCGTCCGCGGCCAGTGCTGTGTGATCGAACTGACAGCGCTCTGATTCAACCGTCTTAAAAGAATCGCAACGTGCGGCCGCTCTGAGAGCTGTCGTCAGTTGCGATTTTTTGCTTTCTGGCTTCCGGTAACCCGTTTCCCTACGCGCACCAATTTGTTACCGAACGCCCCAGCGTGGCGCAAAATCGCGCTCAGGTAACAGATCTCACGCTTCGAAAAAATCCTCCCCAAAAAAATCTCCAGTGGCCAAACCCTTGCCCCAAGGGCTTTTCAGCCAGATTCAACACTTTATTGAATGTCCATCCAGCAAGTTGGCCGCTTGATTGCATATGCTTGTATGTACAAGTAAAGACGTATGTGTATGAGTCGCGGAGACTCGACCATCGTCCACTGATTCGCCGGTGTGCACCGTTTGCACATTGGCTTGCTCGCCCACTGCCTGGGTTAGTTTGGATTGATCGCTGAGGAGTTTTTTTCGTGACCGAGAATAAGCCTACTAAATACCGTGACGTCGAAATCCGCGCTGCTCGCGGCAACAAGTTGACCGCCAAGAGCTGGTTGACCGAAGCGCCGCTACGGATGCTGATGAACAACCTCGACCCGGAAGTGGCCGAGAACCCCAAGGAGCTGGTGGTTTACGGTGGTATCGGTCGTGCGGCACGTAACTGGGAGTGCTACGACAAGATCGTCGAAAGCCTGACCAATCTGAATGACGACGAAACCCTGCTGGTGCAATCCGGCAAGCCGGTCGGCGTATTCAAGACCCACAGCAACGCCCCGCGCGTACTGATCGCCAACTCCAACCTGGTGCCACACTGGGCGAACTGGGAACACTTCAACGAACTGGACGCCAAAGGCCTGGCCATGTACGGCCAGATGACTGCCGGCAGCTGGATCTACATCGGCAGCCAGGGCATCGTTCAGGGCACCTACGAAACTTTCGTCGAAGCCGGTCGCCAACACTACAACGACAACCTCACCGGTCGTTGGGTCCTGACTGCCGGTCTGGGCGGCATGGGCGGCGCTCAACCGCTGGCCGCGACCCTGGCCGGCGCGTGCTCGCTGAACATCGAATGCCAACAAGTGAGCATCGATTTCCGTTTGAACAGCCGCTATGTCGATGAGCAAGCCACCGACCTCGACGACGCGCTGGCCCGCATCGCCAAATACACCAGGGAAGGCAAGGCGATTTCCATCGCCCTGCTGGGTAACGCGGCTGAAATCCTGCCGGAACTGGTCAAGCGCGGCGTGCGCCCGGACATGGTCACCGACCAGACCAGCGCCCACGACCCGCTCAACGGTTACCTGCCAGCCGGCTGGACCTGGGACGAATACCGCGCTCGCGCCAAGACCGAGCCGGCTGCCGTGGTCAAAGCCGCCAAGCAATCCATGGCCGTGCACGTCAAAGCGATGCTGGACTTCCAGAAAATGGGCATTCCGACCTTCGACTATGGCAACAACATCCGTCAGATGGCGCAAGAAGAAGGCGTCGAGAACGCCTTCGACTTCCCGGGCTTCGTACCGGCTTACATCCGTCCGCTGTTCTGCCGTGGCATCGGCCCGTTCCGTTGGGCGGCACTGTCGGGCAACGCTGAAGACATCTACAAGACCGACGCCAAGGTCAAAGAGCTGATCCCGGACGACGCCCACCTGCACAACTGGCTGGACATGGCGCGCGAGCGCATCAGCTTCCAGGGTCTGCCGGCACGTATCTGCTGGGTGGGCCTGGGTCTGCGCGCCAAGCTCGGCCTGGCGTTCAACGAGATGGTTCGCAGCGGCGAGCTGTCGGCACCGATCGTGATCGGCCGCGACCACCTGGACTCCGGTTCGGTGGCCAGCCCGAACCGCGAAACCGAGTCGATGCAGGATGGCTCCGACGCCGTGTCCGACTGGCCACTGCTCAACGCCCTGCTCAACACCGCGAGCGGCGCGACCTGGGTGTCCCTGCACCACGGCGGCGGCGTCGGCATGGGCTTCTCCCAGCACTCGGGCATGGTGATTGTCTGCGACGGTACGGACGAAGCGGCCGAGCGTATCGCTCGCGTGCTGCACAACGACCCGGCCACCGGCGTCATGCGTCACGCCGATGCCGGTTACCAGATCGCGATCGACTGTGCCAACGAGCAGGGCCTGAACCTGCCGATGATCAGCGGTTGAGAAACTGACCCAACGCAAACCCTGTAGGAGCCGAGCTTGCTCGCGATAAACGATGACGCGGTTTGTCAGGTACACCGTCATCGCGAGCAAGCTCGGCTCCTACAGGGGTCGAGTGAATTACTGGAACAATCCATAGAGGTTGAACAATGGCTGTTAATGACGATCGTGCAAGCAGTAAACCGTTGATCGAAAAGCGTTCGATCGACTACATCCCGGAAGCGGAAAGACACGGTCGTCTGTTCAGTCAATTCACCTTGTGGCTGGGTGCCAACCTGCAAATCACCGCGATTGTTACCGGTGCATTGGCGGTAGTGCTCGGTGGGGATGTGTTCTGGTCGTTGATTGGTTTGCTGGTCGGGCAGTTGCTCGGCGGTGGCGTCATGGCGTTGCATGCGGCCCAAGGCCCGCAGTTGGGGTTGCCGCAGATGATTTCCAGCCGCGTGCAGTTTGGCGTGTATGGTGCGGTGATTCCGTTGGTGCTGGTGTGCCTGATGTACATCGGGTTTTCCGCCAGCGGTTCACTGCTTGCGGGGCAGGCGATTGCCCAGTTGCTGAATGTCGATGACTGGATCGGGATCGTGACCTTTGCCGGTCTGATCGTGGTCCTGACCATCTTCGGCTATCGGGTCATTCACGGGATTGGCCGGGTGGCCAGTGTGCTGGGTGTGATCGCGTTCGCTTACCTGTTCTACAAACTGCTCGCCGGCAACGATATCGGCGCGCTGTTGGGTAACAAGCATTTCTCCCTGAGCAGTTTCCTGCTGGCGATTTCGCTGTCGGCGTCCTGGCAGATTGCTTTTGGTCCGTACGTCGCGGACTACTCGCGCTACCTGCCGCGCACGACCTCGGCGTCGAAGACGTTCTGGGCGGTGGGCCTGGGTTCGATGATCGGCGCGCAGACCTCGATGGTCTTCGGGGTGTTCGCGGCGGCATTGGCCGGTTCGCAGTTCGCCCATCACGAAGTGTCGTTCATCGTCAGCCTCGGCGGTACCGGCATCGTCGCGGCCCTGCTGTACTTTGCCGTGGCCTTTGGCAAGGTGACCGTCACCACGTTGAACGCCTATGGCAGCTTCATGTCGATTGCCACCATCATCAGTGGCTTTCGCGGCAGCCGGAAGATTTCCAGCACGGTTCGCCTGCTGTACATCTTCGCCATGGTCGTGATCGCTACCTTGCTGGCAGTGCTTGGCAAGGACTCGTTCCTCAAGGAATTCTCCGCGTTCATCCTGTTTCTGCTGGCATTCTTCACGCCGTGGAGCGCGATCAACCTGGTGGACTTCTACTGCATTACCAAAGAGCGTTATGACATCCCTGCACTGTCCAATCCCGACGGTCGCTACGGGCGCTGGAACATCATGGGGATCACCATTTATGTGTTCGGTGTGCTGATTCAGATGC
Source organism: Pseudomonas sp. GW821-FHT04C07 (assembly GCF_059420325.1). NCBI lineage: Bacteria > Pseudomonadati > Pseudomonadota > Gammaproteobacteria > Pseudomonadales > Pseudomonadaceae > Pseudomonas > Pseudomonas sp. GW821-FHT04C07. The sequence continues at coordinate 36,457 of NZ_JBWKTM010000012.1, read as the reverse complement.
CGTTCATTTCCACGCATTTCTACACCGGTCCATTGGTCGCGAGCCTCGGTGATACCGATATCTCCTGGATCATTGGTCTGGTGGTACCTGCAGGGATGTATTACCTGGCGGCCAAGAAGTGGCATGGCGCAGTACCTGACCGTTTGATCCTGCCGGTAGAGCAGGGCGCGGTAACAGCACACAAGCTGAGTGGGGCAGGCCGCGCTACTGCGGTCTAGACCTTGATTGGACGTGGACAGGGCTGGATGCCTTTTGACTGCCGTAATCCATTTCATGTTTAGGAGTGTCACACAATGAAAATGAATAAGACCCTGCTGACCACTATGCTTTCATTGGGTGTACTCGCCAGCGCGGGCGCCACTCAGGCAGCCAGTTGGTGCGAATCCGGCAAGCCGGTGAAATTCGCCGGGTTGAACTGGGAAAGCGCCATGCTGCTCACTGACGTGCTGCAGGTCGTGCTGGAAAAAGGTTACGACTGCAAAACCGACAGCCTGCCGGGCAACTCCATCACCATGGAGAACGCCCTGAGCAGCAACGACATCCAGGTTTTCGCCGAGGAGTGGGTTGGCCGCAGCGAAGTCTGGAACAAGGCCGAGAAGGCCGGCAAGGTCGTTGGTGTCGGTGCGCCAGTGGTTGGTGCGATCGAGGGTTGGTACGTGCCGCGCTACGTGGTTGAAGGTGACGCCAAGCGTAAACTGGAAGCCAAGGCCCCGGGCCTGAAAAACATTGCTGATCTGGGCAAGTATTCCGCCGTGTTCAAAGACCCGGAAGAGCCAGGCAAGGGCCGTTTCTACAACTGCCCGGCCGGTTGGACCTGTGAGCTGGACAACAGCGAAATGCTGAAAAGCTACGGCCTGGAAAGCAGCTACACCAACTTCCGCCCAGGTACCGGCCCGGCACTGGATGCTGCGGTGCTGTCGAGCTACAAGCGTGGCGAGCCGATCCTGTTCTACTACTGGTCGCCAACGCCGCTGATGGGCCAGGTTGACCTGGTGAAACTGGACGAAAAACCAGGCGTGGATAAAAGCGTGAGCATCAAGGTCGGCCTGTCCAGGACCTTCCACGACGAAGCCCCGGAACTGGTCGCCGTGCTGGAAAAGGTCAACCTGCCAATCGACCTGCTGAACCAGAACCTCGGGCGCATGACCAAAGAGCGGATCGAATCGCCAAAACTGGCCAAGATCTTCTTGAAGGAACATCCTGAAGTCTGGCACGCATGGGTGAGCGAAGACGCAGCCAGGAAAATCGACGCGGCCTTGTAGGTTGAGCCTTTCCGACTGCCCCAAAGGGCAGTCGCAAGCTTGATCGCAACCCCTTGATTGAGAGTCTCTTATGTTTCCCGAAAGCTTTACCTTTTCCATCGCCGACTGGGTCAACGGTTGGGTCGATTCGCTGGTCACCAACTATGGTGATGTGTTCCGGCACATCTCCGACACCCTGCTCTGGGCCATCGTCAACCTCGAAGGCCTGCTGCGTGCGGCGCCGTGGTGGTTGATGCTGGCGATCGTGGCGGGCGTTGCCTGGCACGCGACTCGTAAACTGGTAACCACCGCGGTCATCGTTGGCTTGCTGTTCCTGGTGGGCGCTGTCGGCCTTTGGGACAAGCTGATGCAAACCCTGGCGCTGATGCTGGTGGCAACGGTCATCTCGGTGTTGATTGGCGTTCCGTTGGGCATTCTGTCGGCGCGCAGCAACCGTCTGCGTTCGGTGCTGATGCCGATGCTGGACATCATGCAGACCATGCCGAGCTTCGTGTACCTGATCCCGGTGCTGATGCTCTTCGGTCTGGGCAAGGTTCCGGCGATTTTCGCCACGGTGATCTACGCCGCACCGCCGCTGATTCGTCTGACCGATCTGGGTATCCGTCAGGTCGACGGCGAAGTGATGGAAGCGATCAACGCCTTCGGCGCCAACCGCTGGCAGCAACTGTTTGGTGTGCAACTGCCGTTGGCCCTGCCGAGCATCATGGCCGGGATCAACCAGACCACCATGATGGCCCTGTCGATGGTAGTGATTGCCTCGATGATCGGTGCCCGTGGCCTGGGTGAAGATGTATTGGTGGGTATCCAGACCCTCAACGTCGGACGCGGCCTGGAAGCCGGCCTGGCGATCGTGATTCTCGCAGTGGTCATCGACCGCATTACTCAGGCCTATGGTCGGCCACGGCATGAGGTGAGCAAATGAGTAGCGCAGCCATCAGCAAGATCGAAGTCAAAAACGTCTTCAAGATTTTCGGTAATCGTTCGGCCGACGCGCTGAACATGATTCGCCAGAACAAGACCAAGGACCAGGTGCTGGCCGAAACCGGCTGCGTGGTCGGGGTCAACAACCTGTCGCTGAGCATCGGCACCGGCGAGATCTTCGTGATCATGGGCCTGTCCGGCTCCGGTAAATCGACCTTGGTGCGGCACTTCAATCGCCTGATCGATCCCACCAGCGGCGCGATTCTGGTGGACGGCGTGGACATTCTGCAATACGACATGGAAGCCCTGCGCGAATTCCGTCGGCACAAGATCAGCATGGTGTTCCAGAGCTTCGGTCTGCTGCCGCACAAGAGCGTGCTGGATAACGTCGCCTACGGCCTGAAAGTACGCGGTGAAACCAGGCAAGTGTGTGCCGAGCGCGCGCTGCACTGGATCAACACCGTGGGCCTCAAGGGCTACGAAAACAAATACCCGCATCAGCTGTCCGGCGGTATGCGTCAGCGTGTGGGCCTGGCCCGCGCCTTGGCGGCGGACACCGACATCATCCTGATGGACGAAGCCTTCAGTGCACTCGATCCGCTGATTCGCGCCGAAATGCAGGACCAGTTGCTCGAGCTGCAAAAGACTTTGCACAAGACCATCGTGTTCATCACCCACGACCTCGACGAAGCCGTGCGCATCGGCAACCGCATTGCGATCCTCAAGGATGGCCGGTTGATCCAGGTCGGCACGCCGAAAGAGATCCTGCACTCTCCAGCGGATGAATACGTCGATCGTTTCGTTCAGCGACGGGCAGCGGTGGTTTAAGAGATTTGCAGTGAGTTTGTTGGCCTCATCGCGAGCAAGCTTGCTCCCACATTGGATTTTCAGTGTTCACATAACCCCTGTGGGAGCGAGCTTGCTCGCGATAGCGTCGCAAAGGCTGCACAAAAATTCAGGTTTGTACGGTGAGGTTGAAGATGTCCCAGGCTGAAAAAATCGTTATCGCCGATGCCCCGTTGCGTTGGCAGGATGTGGTTGCGGTCGCACGTGGTGGCGCGGTGCTTGAGTTGTCGGCTGGCACCTGGGCGCGGATCGAGAACGCTCAAGCCATCGTCCAGCGCATCGTCGTCAGCGGCGAGCGTGCCTATGGCGTCAATACCGGCCTGGGTGCGCTGTGCAACGTATCCTTGCAAGGCGAACAACTGAGCCAGCTGTCGCGCAATACCCTGCTCAGTCATGCCTGCGGCGTCGGTGCGCCTCTGGCCGACGAACAGACCCGGGCGATCATGTGCGCGGCGATCATCAACTACAGCCATGGCAAATCCGGCGTGCATCGGCAAGTGGTCGAAGCGCTGCTGGCTTTGCTCAACCGCGGTATCACCCCGCAAGTGCCGTCCCAGGGTTCGGTGGGCTACCTGACCCATATGGCCCACATCGGTATCGCCCTGCTGGGTGTCGGCCAGGTCAGCTATCGCGGGCAGATCGTTTCCGCGCAGCAGGCCCTGGCCGAAGAAGCTCTGAAACCTGTGCAACTGGGTGCCAAGGACGGTCTGTGCCTGGTCAACGGCACGCCGTGCATGACCGGCCTGAGCTGCCTGGCGATTGCCGACGCCACCCGACTGGTGCAGTGGGCCGATGTGATCGGCGCCATGAGCTTTGAGGCCCAGCGCGGGCAGATCGCCGCGTTCGACGCCGAAATCATCGCCCTCAAGCCGCACCCGGGCATGCAGCAGGTCGGTATCAACCTGCGCAGCCTGCTCGATGGCAGTGAAGTGATTGCCAGCAGCAAGGGCATTCGCACCCAGGACGCATTGAGCATCCGCTCGATTCCGCAGGTGCACGGCGCGGCGCGGGATCAGCTGGACCACGCCACCCGTCAGGTCGAAATTGAACTCAATTCCGTCACCGATAACCCGATGCTGCTGGGCACTGCGGACAACTTCCGGGTGATGTCCCAGGCCAACCCGCACGGCCAGTCGGTGGCTTTGGCTGCTGACCTGCTGGCGATTGCCATGGCGGAAATCGGCTCGATTGCCGAGCGTCGCCTCGACCGTTTGATCAACCCGCACGTGAGTGGTTTGCCGGCATTCCTGGTGGCTAACCCCGGCGTGAACTCCGGGATGATGATCGTCCAGTACGTTGCGGCTTCCCTGTGCGCAGAAAATCGCCAGTTGGCGCAACCGGCAGTACTCGACAACTACGTCACCTCGGGCCTGCAGGAAGACCATCTGAGCATGGGCACCAACGCAGCACTGAAGCTGCATCGGGCGCTGGAAAACTGCACGCAGATTCTCGCTATCGAATATCTGCTGGCCGCCCAGGCCTTCGAATTTCTCAAGGAGCAACGCTTCGGTGCCGGCACTGACGTCGCGTGGAGACTGTTGCGTGAGCGCGTTCCGGCCTATGACCAGGACCGCTGGCTGGCGCCGGATATCGCCAGCGCCGCAAGCGTTTTGAAAGACCCGATGTTGCTGCAAACCGCTTTACCGAACCTGCACTGAAACCGATTTCCACAAAAGCCAGCGTGCCAAGGCGCCACCCCCTCAAAAAGTGGGCAGCGACGGACAACGGAATCATCCGGAGCGACTGGCTAGTTAATAAAACTCTCAAAAGGAGCATAAATATGAATGCGCTAAACCTTATTCCAGGTCAACTGACCCTTGCCCAACTGCGTGCTGTCTATCAGCAGCCAGTAACTATCAGCCTTGACGAAAGCGCCTCGGCGCAGATCGAAGCCAGCGTCGCCTGCGTGGAACAAATCCTCGCCGAAAACCGCACCGCCTACGGCATCAACACCGGTTTCGGTCTGCTGGCTTCAACCCGCATCGCCAGCGAAGACCTGGAAAACCTCCAGCGCTCCCTGGTGCTGTCTCACGCTGCCGGTGTGGGCGTGCCAATCAGCGACGCGCTGGTGCGACTGATCATGGTCCTCAAGGTCAACAGCCTGAGCCGTGGTTTCTCCGGGATCCGTCGCAAGGTGATCGATGCGCTGATCGCACTGATCAACGCCGAGGTGTACCCGCATATTCCTCTCAAAGGTTCGGTCGGTGCTTCCGGCGACCTGGCGCCACTGGCCCATATGTCGTTGGTGCTGCTGGGCGAAGGCAAGGCGCGCTACAAAGGTGAATGGCTGGACGCTGTGAGCGCCTTGAAGCAAGCCGGTCTGCAACCGCTGACTTTGGCAGCCAAAGAAGGTCTGGCGCTGCTCAACGGTACCCAGGTGTCCACCGCCTACGCACTGCGCGGCCTGTTCGAAGGCGAAGATCTGTTTGCTGCGGCAGTGGCTTGTGGCGGCTTGAGCGTCGAAGCAGTGCTGGGCTCGCGCTCGCCGTTCGATGCACGGATTCACGACGCTCGCGGTCAACGCGGTCAAATCGACGCGGCTGCCGCTTATCGCGACCTGCTGGGTGAGCGCAGCGAAGTCTCCGACTCCCACCAGAATTGCGAAAAAGTTCAGGACCCGTACTCCCTGCGCTGTCAGCCACAAGTCATGGGCGCCTGCCTGACCCAGTTCCGTCAGGCTGCCGAAGTGCTGAGCATCGAATCCAACGCAGTGTCGGATAACCCGTTGGTGTTCGCTGCTGAAGGCGACGTGATTTCCGGTGGTAACTTCCACGCTGAGCCAGTGGCCATGGCCGCTGACAACATAGCGCTGGCTATCGCTGAAATCGGCTCGCTGAGCGAACGCCGCATCTCGCTGATGATGGACAAGCACATGTCGCAATTGCCGCCGTTCCTGGTGGCCAACGGCGGGGTTAACTCCGGCTTCATGATCGCTCAGGTGACTGCTGCGGCATTGGCCAGCGAAAACAAAGCACTGGCGCACCCGCACTCGGTCGACAGCCTGCCGACTTCGGCCAACCAGGAAGACCACGTTTCCATGGCGCCTGCCGCCGGTAAACGTCTCTGGGAAATGGCCGAGAACACCCGTGGCGTCCTCGCTGTGGAATGGCTCGCCGCTTGCCAGGGCCTGGACCTGCGCGACGGTCTGAAGACGTCGAGCAAACTTGAAGAAGCCCGTGGCATCCTGCGCAGCAAAGTACCGTTCTACGAGAAAGACCGTTTCTTCGCTCCGGACATCAACGCTGCGAGCGAGTTGTTGGCGAGCCGTTGCCTGAACGAGCTGGTGTTGGCGAAATTGCTGCCTAGCCTCTGATGGTGCTGATTGTTCCCACGCTCTGCGTGGGAATGCAGCCCGTGATGCTCTGCGTCACAAGAGCGGACGCAGAGCGTCCAATGAGGCATTCCCACGCAGGAGCGTGGGAACGATCTTTTCCGACAAAAACAATTAAGGACGAGAAATGCAGCAGCAAGCAAAAGGCTTGAAACGCGGGCTATCGGCTCGCCATATTCGTTTCATGGCGCTGGGGTCGGCAATCGGCACCGGGCTTTTTTACGGTTCTGCCTCGGCCATTCAAATGGCCGGTCCTGCGGTATTGCTGGCGTACCTGATTGGTGGCGCGGCGGTGTTCATGGTCATGCGCGCCCTCGGTGAGATGGCCGTGCATAACCCTGTTTCCGGTTCTTTCGGTCAGTACGCCAGTACTTACCTGGGGCCGATGGCGGGCTTTATTCTCGGTTGGACCTACGCGTTTGAAATGGTCATCGTCGGGCTTGCCGACGTAACGGCCTTCGGCATCTACATGGGCTTCTGGTTTCCGGAAGTCGCGCGCTGGATCTGGGTGCTCGGCATTGTGTTCCTGATCGGCGGGCTGAACCTGTGCAACGTCAAAGTCTTCGGTGAAATGGAGTTCTGGCTGTCGCTGCTCAAAGTCGGCGCCATCATCGCGATGATCCTCGGCGGACTCGGCATTATTGTGTTCGGCATCAGCAGCTCGCCGAGCTCGCAGATCACGGGAATCAGCAATCTCTGGACCCAGGGCGGCTTTATGCCCAACGGTGTCGGCGGCTTGATCGCTTCGTTCGCGGTGGTGATGTTTGCGTTCGGCGGCATCGAAATCATCGGCGTGACCGCCGGTGAAGCGAAAGACCCGCAGCATGTCCTGCCAAAGGCGATCAACGCCGTTCCCTTGCGGATTCTGCTGTTCTACGTGCTGACCATGTTCGTGCTGATGGCGATCTACCCATGGCAGCAGATCGGTAGCCAGGGCAGTCCGTTCGTGCAGATTTTTGACCATCTGGGGATCAGCTCGGCCGCAACTATCCTCAATATCGTGGTGATCTCGTCGGCGGTCTCGGCCATCAACAGTGACATCTTTGGTGCGGGCCGCATGATGTACGGTCTGGCCCAGCAAGGTCAGGCGCCGAAGGGCTTTGGCCAGTTGTCGCGCCATGGCGTGCCATGGATGACGGTGGTGGTTATGAGCGCAGCCTTGCTCGGTGGTGTGCTGCTGAACTACCTGATTCCGGAAAACGTGTTCATGCTGATCGCCTCGATTGCGACCTTTGCCACGGTCTGGGTCTGGTTGATGATTCTGGTCACTCAGGTGGCAATGCGTCGCTCCATGAGCCCGGCTGAAGTCGCACAACTGAAGTTCCCGGTGCCGTTCTGGCCGTATGCGCCGATGGCGGCGATCGTCTTCATGGCGTTTATATTCGGTGTGCTTGGCTACTTCCCGGATACTCAGGCAGCCTTGATCGTCGGCCTGGTGTGGATTGCCCTGCTGGTACTGGCCTACCTGTTGTGGGTCAAGCCAGCCGCAGGGCAGGCGGTACAGGTTTCCAACGACCTTTCTTTGTCTCATCGATAACCTAACGGAGGCCTGGGATGAAAACTCTCTGGCAACACTGCCACGTCGCAAGCATGGCGCAGGGTAACTACTCGATCATCGAGGATGCCGCCATCGTGACGTCAGGAGCGCACATAGAGTGGATCGGCCCGCGCAGTGAACTGCCGGCCGGTGAATACCCCGAGGTGCATGACCTCGCGGGTGCCTGGGTCACGCCGGGTCTGATCGACTGCCACACCCACACAGTGTTCGGTGGCAATCGCAGCGGCGAGTTCGAGCAGCGCTTGCAAGGCGTTAGCTATGCCGAAATCGCCGCCGCTGGCGGTGGCATTGCCAGCACCGTGCGTGCGACCCGGGCGGCCAGCGAGGATGAATTGTTCGCCAGCGCGCATAAACGCTTGAAGAGCTTGCTGCGCGACGGCGTCACCAGTGTCGAGATCAAGTCCGGCTATGGCCTGGATCTGGCCAGTGAGCGCAAGATCCTGCGGGTGATCCGCCGTCTCGGTGCCCAATTGCCGGTCAGTGTGCGCAGCACCTGTCTGGCTGCCCACGCCTTGCCACCGGAATATGCGGACCGTGCCGACGATTACATCGAGCACATCTGCAGCGAAATGCTTCCGGCGCTCGCCGCCGAAGGGTTGGTGGATGCGGTTGACGCGTTTTGCGAATACCTGGCGTTTTCGCCGGAACAGGTCGAGCGGGTGTTCATCGCCGCGCAGAACCTCGGTTTGCCGGTGAAATTGCATGCCGAGCAGTTGTCCTCCCTGCATGGGTCGAGCCTGGCGGCGCGCTATCACGCGTTGTCGGCTGACCATCTGGAGTTCATGACCGAAGACGACGCCATCGCCATGGCCAAGTCTGGCACTGTCGCAGTGCTGTTGCCGGGAGCGTTCTACTTCCTGCGCGAAACCCGGCTGCCGCCGATGGACGCCTTGCGCAAACACGGCGTGAAAATCGCCATCGCCAGCGACCTCAACCCCGGCACCTCGCCGGCGCTGTCGGTGCGGCTGATGCTGAACATGGCTTGCACGTGCTTTCGCATGACCCCGGAAGAGGCTCTGGCGGGTGCGACCATTCATGCGGCCACTGCGCTGGGCATGGATCAGACCCATGGCTCGCTGGAAGTCGGCAAAGTGGCGGATTTCGTCGCTTGGCAGATCGATCGTCCGGCAGACCTGGCGTATTGGCTGGGCGGTGACCTGGATAAACGCGTCGTGCGTCACGGCGTTGAAGTCACGTTTTAGGAGAATGGCAGTGGATAAGGTTCTGAACTTCAAACAAGGCCGAGTGCCGTTGCTGATCAGCATGCCCCATGCTGGCGTGCGTCTGAGCCCGGCAGTAGAAGCCGGGCTGATTCCCGAGGCGCAAAGCCTGCCGGATACCGACTGGCATATCCCGCAGCTCTACCAGTTCGCGCAAGAGTTGGGCGCCAGCACCCTGGCCGCCGAGTACTCACGGTTCGTTATCGACCTGAACCGGCCTTCCGACGACAAGCCTTTGTATGTCGGCGCTACCACCGGTTTGTATCCGGCGACGCTGTTCGACGGCGTGCCATTGTTCCGCGAAGGACTTGAGCCGTCCGCCGAGGAACGTGCGCGTTATCTTGAGCAGGTCTGGACGCCGTATCACAGCACCTTGCAACAAGAGCTGGCGCGGCTGAAAGCCGAGTTCGGTTATGCACTGTTGTTTGATGCGCACTCGATCCGCTCAGTGATCCCGCATTTGTTCGAAGGGCAACTGCCGGACTTCAACCTTGGCACCTTCAATGGCGCCAGTTGCGATCCACAGTTGGCTACGCAACTGGCAGCCATCTGCGCCCGGCATCCGGACTACAGCCATGTGCTCAACGGGCGCTTCAAGGGTGGGCATATCACAAGGCATTACGGTAACCCGGCCGAAAACATCCATGCCGTGCAACTGGAGCTGGCGCAGTGCACTTATATGGAAGAGGTCGAGCCGTTCCGCTACCGCCCTGATCTGGCCGTGCCGACTCAGGTGGTGCTCAAGCAATTGTTGCAAGGATTGCTGGATTGGGGGCAGAAGCACTACCGCGGATAGATTTGAAAGATCGTTCCCACGCTCTGCGTGGGAACGATCGGTCGAGTCAAACACCCCCCCCAATTTCTCCAAGGACATGCTCATTGCACAATTCGGGTTTATGATGCCGGACGGCAGAATAATAGAAGTCCCCCCAGGGATGACCTCGACCCCATACGGAGTGCGCAATGCAGACTTTGTACCCGCAGATCAAACCCTACGCCCGGCACGATCTGGCCGTCGATAAGCCACATGTACTGTATGTCGACGAAAGTGGTTCACCGGAAGGTTTGCCGGTGGTGTTCATCCACGGCGGGCCAGGGGCCGGATGCGATGCGCAAAGCCGTTGTTTTTTCGACCCGAACCTGTATCGCATCGTCACCTTCGATCAGCGCGGTTGCGGTCGTTCGACACCTCACGCCAGCCTTGAAAACAACACTACCTGGGATCTGGTCGCTGACCTTGAGCGGATTCGCCAGCATTTAGGTATCGAAAAATGGGTGTTGTTCGGAGGCTCCTGGGGCTCGACCCTGGCGCTGGCTTACGCGCAAACTCATCCGGAGCGGGTCCACGGGCTGATTCTGCGCGGGATCTTTCTCTGCCGTCCGCAGGAAATCGAATGGTTCTACCAGGCCGGTGCCAGCCGCATGTTCCCGGATTACTGGCAAGACTACCTGGCGCCGATTCCATTGGATGAGCGCGACGACCTGCTCGGCGCTTTCCATAAACGTCTGACCGGCAATGACCAGATCGCCCAGATGCACGCGGCCAAAGCCTGGTCGACATGGGAAGGTCGTACTGCAACCTTGCGTCCCAACCCGATGGTAGTCGAGCGCTTTTCCGAACCGCAGCGCGCGCTGTCGATTGCCCGGATCGAGTGCCACTATTTCACTAACAATGCCTTCCTTGAGCCCAACCAGTTGATCCGCGACATGCAGAAGATCGCTCACTTGCCGGGTGTGATCGTCCATGGCCGCTACGATGTGATCTGTCCGTTGGATAACGCCTGGGAACTGCATCAAGCCTGGCCGAACAGCGAATTGCTGATCATTCGCGATGCCGGTCACGCGGCATCCGAATCGGGAATTACCGATGCGCTGGTGCGCGCGGCCAACAAAATGGCCCGTCGCTTGCTCGACCTGCCGCCTGAAGAAGCATGAAGGGCCTGCTCCAGCGCGTGCGTGGTGCGCGAGTCGAAGTGGCGGGGGAAATCGTTGGCGCGGTCGACCAGGGTTTGCTGGTGCTGGTGGCGGTCGAACCCGAGGATACCCGGGCCAGCGCCGACAAATTGCTGCATAAGCTGCTCAACTATCGGGTGTTCAGTGATGCCGAGGGCAAGATGAACTTGTCGTTGGCCGATGTCGGCGGCGGTTTGCTGCTGGTGTCGCAGTTCACCCTGGCTGCCGATACCAAAAACGGTTTGCGCCCGAGCTTTTCTACCGCGGCCTCTCCGGCATTGGGAGAAGAGCTTTTTGGCTATTTATTAGCCAAGGCGCAACAATTGCATAGCAATGTGGCATCGGGAAGATTTGGCGCAGACATGCAGGTGCATTTGGTCAATGATGGCCCGGTAACCTTCCTGTTACAGACCTGAAAGCGCTTGAAATATCTCTTTAAGCTCTTTTTGGCCGAAAACAGGGGTTTTTCGCGATAAATACTTTGTTACCCCTGATGCGTTGTAACGCGGCCTACTAGATAATCGCGCGCTACGGGGATCAGCGTTCGTTGGTCCATTTTGACTTAGGTAGAGACTTGTCCTGGACCGTTTGGGGAATCATTTCGCCCCTGCGGAGTCGGAATAATGCTCGCCAACCTGGCATGAGTGGCTTGTACGGTTAGTTTGTTAGCAATATTTCGGATGTCAGGGAGTCAGAGACAAGGCGTTGCGACCAGTCATAGCCCGCTATGGCGAGGAGCAGCAACGCAGTATCTGGATTCCTGGCGCCGAAATAGGCAAACGAGACTGACCACACAGGCCACCTGGTCTGGCCGTTGGTTTTTTGATCTGTTTTCGGCGAGGGTTGCTCGTGATTGTTAGTCCCTGTAATGCACCAAAATTGTCTGCCAAACGGTTACGTAACGCACTGATGACGGGCTCTGCACTGCTTTGCCTGCTCAGCGCCGGCCAGCTTTGGGCATTCAATCTGGATGATGTATCGGCCAAGGCCAAAGAGCTGGCCGGGCAGAAGTACGAAGCCCCGCGCAGTAACCTGCCGAACGAATTTCGGGAAATGAAATTCGCGGATTACCAGAAAATACGTTTCCGCACCGAAAAAGCCGAATGGGCCGATCAGAAAACCCCGTTCAAGCTGTCGTTCTATCACCAGGGCATGCACTTCGATACGCCGGTGAAAATCAACGAAATCGGCGCCAACTCCGTCGAAGAGATCAAGTACGACTCGAGTCGTTTCGATTTCGGCGACGTCAAAGTCGATCCAAAGGCCACCGAGCAACTGGGTTATGCCGGTTTCCGTGTGCTGTATCCGATCAACAAGGCCGAAAAGCAAGACGAAATCATGACCATGCTCGGCGCGAGTTACTTCCGCGTCGTCGGTAAAGGGCACACCTACGGCTTGTCCGCCCGCGGCATGGCCATCGACACTGCGCTGCCGTCCGGTGAAGAGTTCCCGCGCTTCACCGAGTTCTGGATTCAGCAGCCCAAGCCGACCGACAAGCACCTGGTGATCTACGCCCTGCTGGATTCGCCTCGCGCGACCGGTGCCTACCGGCTGATCCTGCGTCCGGGCAGCGACACTATCGTCGACGTCAAGGCGCAGATGTTCCTGCGTGACAAGGTCACCAAGCTCGGTGTTGCGCCGCTGACCAGCATGTACCTGTTCGGTGCCAACCAGCCGTCGAAAGTACTTAACTATCGTCGCGAACTGCACGACTCCAGCGGTCTGTCGATCCATGCCGGTAATGGTGAATGGATCTGGCGTCCACTGAACAACCCGAAACATCTGGCCGTGAGCAATTTCTCGGTTGAGAACCCGCGTGGTTTTGGCTTGCTGCAACGTGGCCGTGACTTCAGCCACTACGAAGACCTCGATGACCGCTACGACAAGCGCCCAAGTGCCTGGATCGAGCCAAAAGGCGACTGGGGCAAAGGCACTGTTGACCTGGTCGAAATTCCGACCGCGGACGAAACCAACGACAACATCGTTGCTTTCTGGAGCCCGGAAAAGCTGCCTGAGCCAGGCCAGCCGCTGGACTTCGCCTACCGTCTGCACTGGACCATCGACGAAGCTGCATTGCACTCGGCCGACAGTGCCTGGGTCCAGCAGACCCTGCGCTCTACCGGTGACGTGAAGCAGTCCAACCTGATCCGTCAGCCAGACGGCAGCGTCGCTTATCTGGTGGACTTCGTCGGCCCGACCCTCAAGGCTCTGCCTGAAGATGCACCGGTTCGCAGTCAGGTCAGCGTCGGCGATAATGCCGAGCTGGTGGAAAACAGCGTTCGCTACAACCCGGAGACCCAAGGCTGGCGCCTGACCTTGCGCATGAAAATCAAGGACCCGAACAAGTCCACTGAAATGCGCGCCGCTCTGGTCAAGAACATCGTGGCTGCCGAGCCGGTCAAGGCTTCGGCTGCGACGGCTAACTCTTCCGTTGCCAAGGCCGACAAAATCGCCGCCAGACAACAAGAGAAAGTCGAGAAGAAAGAAAAAGACGCCAAGCAGCCAGCGGCTGCCGAAGCGGCCCCTGCCACACCGGAATCGGTAAAAACCGAACAAGTCTTGACCGAGACCTGGAGCTACCAGTTGCCTGCCGATGAGTAATTCTCAAATACAACCAGAGACACTTGCCGAGTACCTGGCGCACCTGCCGATGAACGATGCGCAGCGCGCGGAACTTGCGGGCTGCAAATCATTCACCGAGTTGCATGAACGTCTGTCGTCCTCGACTTTCGACGCGCCTGCCGGGGCTGCACAAGCCTCGGTGGGTCGCCGCTTGACCTTGAATTCCGCGCAAGAACTGGAGGAGGCCGAGATGTTGGCGGTCGACGCCAGCGGTCGGGTGTGCCTCAAGGCGACTCCGCCGATTCGCCGGACCAAGGTCGTACCGGAGCCGTGGCGCACCAATATTCTGGTGCGCGTCTGGCGTCGTCTGACCGGGCGCACCAACCCGCCGGCACCCAAGATCGACGAGCGTGTGTTGCCGGCTGCCCGCTGGCGCACGGTGGGTTCGATCCGTCGCTACATTTTGCTGACACTGATGCTCGGCCAGACCATCGTCGCCGGCTGGTACATGAAAGGCATCATGCCGTACCAAGGCTGGTCATTCGTCGATCTGAACGAAGTCTTGCATCAACCGCTTATCCAAACCGCCACCCAAGTGCTGCCGTACGCGCTGCAAACCAGCATCCTGGTTCTGTTCGGGATTCTGTTCTGCTGGGTATCGGCGGGTTTCTGGACTGCACTGATGGGCTTCCTCGAGTTGCTCACCGGGCATGACAAATACCGTATATCCGGCGCCAGTGCTGGTGACGAGCCGATTCCCAAAGAAGCCCGCACCGCGCTGGTCATGCCGATCTGCAATGAAGATGTGCCGCGTGTATTTGCCGGTTTGCGAGCGACTTTCGAGTCGGTTGCAGCGACTGGTGACCTGGATCGCTTCGACTTCTTCGTCCTCAGCGACAGTAACGACAGCGACATCTGCGTTGCCGAACAGCAGGCCTGGCTAGACGTCTGCCGCGAAGCCAAAGGCTTCGGGCGGATCTTCTATCGCCGCCGTCGCCGTCGGGTCAAACGCAAGAGCGGCAACCTCGACGACTTCTGCCGTCGTTGGGGCGGTGATTACAAGTACATGGTGGTGCTCGACGCCGACAGCGTAATGAGTGGCGAATGCCTGACCAGCCTGGTGCGCTTGATGGAAGCCACGCCGGACGCCGGGATTATTCAGACCGCGCCGCGTGCTTCGGGCATGGACACGCTGTATGCACGCATGCAGCAGTTCGCGACCCGCGTTTATGGCCCGCTGTTTACCGCTGGCCTGCACTTCTGGCAGTTGGGTGAGTCCCACTACTGGGGGCACAACGCAATCATCCGCATGAAACCGTTCATCGAGCATTGCGCCCTGGCGCCATTGCCCGGTAAAGGCGCGTTCGCGGGTGCGATCCTCTCTCACGACTTCGTCGAAGCTGCGCTGATGCGCCGTGCCGGCTGGGGCGTATGGATTGCCTACGACTTGCCCGGCAGTTATGAAGAACTGCCGCCGAACCTGCTGGACGAACTCAAGCGTGATCGTCGCTGGTGTCACGGCAACCTGATGAACTTCCGGCTGTTCCTGGTCAAGGGCATGCACCCGGTGCACCGTGCGGTGTTCCTGACCGGCGTGATGTCGTACCTGTCGGCGCCGTTGTGGTTTTTCTTCCTGGTGCTCTCGACGGCCTTGCTGGCGGTCAACACGCTGATGGAACCGCAGTACTTCATGGAGCCTCGACAGCTCTATCCGCTGTGGCCGCAATGGCACCCGGACAAGGCCGTCGCGCTGTTCTCGACGACGATCGTGCTGCTGTTTCTGCCGAAGTTGCTGAGCATCATCCTGATCTGGGCCAAGGGCGCGAAAGAGTTCGGTGGCAAGTTCAAGGTCACCCTGTCGATGCTGTTGGAGATGCTGTTCTCCATGCTGTTGGCACCGGTGCGGATGATTTTCCACACTCGCTTTGTTCTCGCCGCGTTCCTCGGTTGGGCTGCGACCTGGAACTCCCCGCAACGTGACGACGATTCCACGCCGTGGAGCGAAGCGGTGCGCCGTCATGGTCCGCAAACCTTGCTGGGCTTTTTCTGGGCATTGCTGGTGGTTTGGCTAAACCCAAGCTTCCTCTGGTGGCTGGTGCCGATTGTCGGTTCGCTGATGCTGTCGATTCCGGTCTCGGTGATTTCCAGCCGGGTCAAGTTGGGCCTCAAGTCCCGTGATGAAAGCCTGTTCCTCATCCCTGAGGAATACGCACCGCCACAGGCCTTGCTGGCGACTGATCGGTACACCCACGAAAACCGTTGGCATGCGCTGAACGACGGCTTTGTTCGGGCAGTGGTCGACCCGCAGCAGAATGCCCTGGCTTGCGCCCTGGCCACTGCCCGTCACGGTCAGGCCGAGCCGATCGAGTGGTTGCGTATCGAGCGAGTGCGTCACGCGCTGAAAGCCGGCCCTGCGGCGCTCAATAATAACGAGCGTGTGGCGCTGCTCAGCGATCCGGTTGCGTTGGCTCGCTTGCATGAGCAGGTCTGGAGCGAAGGTCATGCCGAATGGCTTGGCGCCTGGCGCCAGTCGATCGAAGCCGATCCGCATGCTCCGTTGCTACCGTTGAAACCGCTGTCTGCTGAAGTGCAGCCGGCCTGATGAAAAGCCCCGCTCCTGAGAAGAAGCGGGGTTTTTTGTTGTGCGCCCAGCATGGGCGCAATCTTGATCGTTCCCACGCTCCCGCGTGGGAACGCCTCACCGGACGCTCCGCGTCCGCTCTTGAGGTGACGCGGAGCGTCACAGGCGGCAACGATCATTGCGCTCAGCATCTCTTCCCGCGTCTTTCCTGTTTCTGCCAACCTGCGACAACAAATCCTCCTTAAACCCTTGTGCAAACAAACGAGTGAGTTAGGATCGCTCCCCGAATTGGTGCGCCCGGACAGCTTATTGTTCGTATCTGCCGGTTTTCTAACGAAAATCTGCTTTTTGCGCGCCTCAAAAAAAGGGTTCAGGGGACTTGATGATGAAGAAGTATCTATCGATGCTGCTGCTTGGCGTCACGGCAATGGTGTCAGTCAACGCCGCTCATGCCGGTGCCATCGATGACGCGGTCAAGCGCGGCACGCTGAAAGTCGGCATGGACCCGACTTACATGCCGTTCGAAATGACTAACAAGCGCGGCGAGATCATCGGCTTCGAGGTCGACCTGCTCAAAGCCATGGCCAAGGCCATGGGAGTCAAGCTGGAGATGGTTTCCACCGGCTATGACGGCATCATCCCGGCCCTGCTGACCGACAAGTTCGACATGATCGGCAGCGGCATGACCCTGACCCAGGAACGCAATCTGCGCCTGAACTTCAGCGAACCCTTCATCGTGGTTGGCCAGACCCTGCTGATCCGCAAGGAGCTGGAAGGCACCATCAAGTCCTATAAAGACCTGAACACTGCCGACTACCGCATCACCTCCAAGCTGGGCACTACTGGCGAATTGGTCGCCAGGAAGCTGATCTCCCAAGCCAAATACCACGGCTACGACAACGAGCAAGAAGCGGTACTCGACGTGGTCAACGGCAAGGCTGACGCCTTCATTTACGACGCGCCTTACAACGTTGTCGCGGTGAGCAAAGTCGGTAACGGCAAACTGGTATTCCTCGATAAGCCGTTCACCTACGAGCCGCTGGCCTTCGGTCTGAAGAAGGGTGATTACGACAGCATCAACTTCATCAACAACTTCCTGCACCAGATCCACGAAGACGGCACTTACGATCGCATCCATGACAAGTGGTTCAAAGAGACCGCCTGGCTCAAGGATATGGAATAACACCCAGTCGATGATCGTTCCCACGCTTTTGCGTGGGAATGCATCCTGTGACGCTCCGCGTCACGCCTGCGAAAGGACGCTGAGCGTCCTGAGCGGTGTTCCCATGCAGCGTGGGAACGATCAATCAGAGTCGAGTCTCAGAATGAAACAGAAAAAAGCCCAATGGCCCTGGCACGTATTGACCGTGCTGGTGCTGATCGGCCTGGCCGGCGCGTTGTACTATGCCACCTCGCTGATGTCCTATGAATGGCGCTGGAACCGCGTACCGCAATACTTCGCCTACCACGCCGAAGAGCCCCGGCGGGCGGCGGACATCTCCACCGTCAGCGAACTGGTGCGTACAGGCGACAAGGCTCAAGTCACCCTGCGCAACGACGCAGGTGAAGAACAGCAGCTGACCGTCGACGACAACAGCCTGCAATTCGCCCGCGGCGATGACGTGGCCGAAGGCGACGTGATTGGTGTCACCCGCCATTGGACGGCCGGGCCGCTGCTGTGGGGCTTGTGGACCACTTTGTGGCTTTCGCTGGTCTCAGGTCTGCTTGGGCTGTTGATCGGCCTGGCTACCGGCCTCTGCCGGCTGTCGAACAACCCGACCCTGCGCGATCTGTCGACGATTTATGTCGAACTGGTGCGCGGTACGCCGTTGCTGGTGCAGGTATTCATCTTCTACTTCTTCATCGGTACGGTGCTGAACCTCTCCCGCGAGTTCGCCGCAATTGCGGCGTTGTCGCTGTTCACCGGCGCCTATGTGGCTGAAATCGTCCGTTCGGGCGTACAGTCGATTGCCCGTGGCCAGAATGAAGCCGCACGTTCGCTGGGTTTGAGCGCTGGTCAGTCGATGCGCCATGTGGTCTTGCCGCAGGCCTTCAAACGCGTTCTGCCGCCGCTGGCCGGGCAGTTCATCAGTCTGGTCAAGGACACCTCGCTGGTGTCGGTGATCGCCATTACCGAGCTGCTCAAAAGCGGTCGGGAAGTTATCACGACCTCGTTCTCGCCATTTGAGATTCTGTTCTGCGTGGCGGGCCTGTATTTGTTGATCAACCTGCCGCTGTCGAAAGTCGCCAGCCGGCTTGAGCGGAGGCTCGCGCAAAGTGATTGAAGTCCGCGATCTGGTTAAAGTCTTCGACACCCGTGGGCAAGTGGTCCGCGCGGTGGATAGCGTCACCACCCGAGTGGCCAAGGGCGAAGTGCTGGTGGTGATTGGCCCGTCCGGCTCCGGCAAATCGACCTTCCTGCGCTGCCTGAACGGTCTGGAGGCGTTCGACTCGGGCTCCGTCAGCATCGACGGCCTGGAACTGTCCAACCCGAAAACCGACGTCAACGCCTACCGCCGTGAAGTCGGCATGGTCTTCCAGCATTTCAACCTGTTCCCGCATATGACCGTGCTGGAAAACCTTTGCCTTGCGCAGAAAGTCGTGCGCAAGCGCGGCAAGCAAGAGCGCGAGGCCAAGGCTCGGGTGTTGCTGGAAAAGGTCGGCATCGCGCAGAAGGCCAACGAATTTCCGTCACGCCTTTCCGGCGGCCAGCAACAACGCGTGGCGATAGCCCGGGCGTTGGCCATGGAGCCCAAGGTGATGTTGTTCGATGAGCCAACCTCGGCGCTCGACCCGGAAATGGTCGGCGAAGTCCTCGACGTAATGAAAACCCTGGCCCTGGAAGGCATGACCATGGTCTGCGTGACCCACGAAATGGGCTTCGCGCGGGAAGTGGCAGATCGGGTGCTGTTCTTCGACCACGGCAAACTGCTGGAAGATTCCCCGCCTGAGGAGTTCTTTGCTTTGCCGAAGGATTTGCGGGCTCAGGCGTTTTTGCGACAGGTGTTGTAGATCCATGTCACGCGCTTAACCTTTGGGTGACATGCAGGTTCTGTCATCTTCTTCAGACTGATAATGAACGTCTCCTAAGGGTTTCTTAGCGGCTGTTTCTTCGGATCGAGGTGGAGTTTTGAACTACTCCCGATCCGGACCTGGAGCCACGCGAATCAAAATTCAGCCACCAATCGAATTTATGAAAGCTCGTAATCGGGACGGGAGATTCACCCCAAGTTATGCCTGATATTGGGTAGAGACGTTGAACGTGCCCGGTGCGGGGATGAAGTCTGCGTTCCCGTCTGGGCTACTCGCGAGATTGAAGTCTGCGTTCCCATATGGGCGACACGCGATGGTCGGGCAAGTTTGTGCAGGACGACGCCGGCACCACTGATAAAAGCAACTGCCGAAAGCGCTGCCATAGCGAGCATGAATCGATCATTTGCCGATGATTCAGGGTTTTTAATTTCAAAGGCGGTCATGACCGGAAAAAGTACCGTCGCAGCAAGCCCGCTTATTGTTGCTATTCCCTTGGAGGCCTGCCCAAAGCCAGTGCGTCCGACTACCGGGATCCGCTGTGCTGCCCGTTGCAATGGCGCCACCCTGGGTAGGTGGGGGAGCAGGTAACTGCCCACGAAATCCGCAACACCCATCCCAAACCATGTCCATCCCTGCCAATATTTTCCTGTGGGATCGATACGATTAACGGGATCTCCCTGGCAATACGCATAGCCATTCAAGCCGCCTTTTCCAAAGGGACTCAAACTATCCAGACTGTTAAAACGCATAAGTACCGGATTGAACGCCCGGTGTCCGTTCCCCAATAAATAATGGCCAGTAACCGGGTCAGGACGCTCGCCATTGAAACTCAGAAGGCTGGCTAATCCCCCTTCAACCGGACGATGACCGTAAGGCGTATAGGCGGACTTGCTATCGGTAGTTTGTAACACCGAGCGTTGTTTATCGGTCATTAGTAACGAAGTGCGCCTGGTTTCCTCCTCCTGCTGCAGTTCCGCCAATAACATGTCTGCGCATTGAAATATCTGACGTTGTACGGGACCTTGAATTTCTGTAATTAATCGGTCTTTTTGATAGAGGCGATCTACACGAGACTGACCGCTGGGGGTGCAACTTACCAACCGATCAAGCGCATCGTATTGGTAGCGGATTAATAAGCTGTCATGTGAGTTGGGCATTGATCGTCTTCAGGTGGCCAGGCTATTGATCCAGCTTCTACCGACGAGAAAACGATGTCTACCTGGCAGAACTGCCAGGTAGTGGTGACAGCAGCTCGTTCATCAGGTCCTGAACCGCCCGACCAACATCTGCAGATGAGTCCCCAAGCGAGCCAGCTCAACGCTGGAAGCAGCGGTCTCTTCACTGGCGGCCGAGGTCTGTTCCGAGACATCGCGCACGTTCAGCACGCTGCGGTTGATCTCTTCGGCCACGGCGCTTTGTTGCTCGGCAGCGGCGGCGATCTGCTGGTTCATCGCCTGAATCGCTGACACGGTGCGGGTGATGTTTGTCAGCGAACTCCCCGCGCGTCGGGTCAGTTCGACGCTGCTGTCGGTCAGGCTGCGGCTGTTGTCCATGATGTTGGCGACTTGCTGGGTGCCGCTTTGCAGACCGACGATCAGCTCTTCGATTTCTTCGGTGGACTTCTGGGTGCGCTGGGCGAGGCTGCGCACTTCATCGGCCACCACGGCGAAGCCACGTCCTGCTTCACCGGCGCGGGCGGCTTCGATGGCAGCGTTGAGGGCCAGCAGGTTAGTCTGTTGTGCCACCGACTTGATCACGTCGAGCACACTGCCGATTTTGTCGCTTTCGCGCTTGAGATGGCTCATTGCTTCAGTGGAGTTGCCGACCTCGGTTGCCAGGCGTTCGATTTGAGCGATCGCCTCGCCCACCACTTTATCGCCTTCACGGGCCTGTTGGTCGGCGGCGACGGCAGCTTCTGAGGCCTCTTCGGCGTTGCGCGCGACTTCCTGCACGGTGGCGGTCATTTCGTGCATTGCGGTGGCAACCTGATCGGTTTCGACTTTCTGGCTGTTGACCCCGGCGCTGGTCTGTTCGGTAACGGCTGACAGCTGCTCGGCGGCGCTGGCGATCTGCGTCACGCCATCGCTGATGCCGCCGATCAGATCCCGAAGGCCCATGGTCATGCTTTGCATGGCCCGTTGCAGCTGGCCCAGTTCGTCGCGGCGCTCGGATGTGAGGTTGTGGGTCAGGTCGCCGGCCGCAACGTGCTCGGCGATTTTCAGCGTCTGGTTTAACGGAATGACGATCTGGCGGGTGATAGCCCAGGCGGCAATCAGGCCGAACACCAACGCCAGCACAGTCACCAGGAGCAGGGTGTTCTTGGCCTGTGCGGCTTCGGCATCACGTACCAGGTTTTGAGAGCTGGTCAGTTGCTTGCTCAGCTCCATCAGGCGCTCGCCTTGCGCGGCCATGCGCTTGAGGGCGTCGGCGCTGGCCACTTGGGAGTCGCGAAACTGGCTGACGGCGGCGCGGTAGCCGATGAGCGAGTCGGTGGCCTGTTGCAGGTTGGCGGTGTGCTGTTCCGGCAGTTTCCCCGGCAGGCTTTCGAGGTTTTTCAGGGCGTTGTCGATGGCGTCCAGCGCCGGTTGTTCGGCGTCGGCCTTGCCACTGTAGGTGTAACCGCGCACCTGGAAGCGTGCCTGCTGAATCAGCTTGCTCAGGTCTACCACGCTGTTGAATTGAGCAACGCTGTCACCCTGCAGCAGGGATTTTTCGACTTCCGCCACGCGGGCCGCGGCGTTGTCGGCGGTGGCGCCGAGCCGGGCGCGGGCCGCTTCGCGATTGGCGGTGGCCTGGATCAGGTCGGCAAAAGCGTGCCTGTACTCGCTGACGGCTTCGATCTGCTGGTTGAGCATCGCCACATTTGTCGGCTTTATGATCACCTTGAGGGCGCTTTGCAGGCCTTCGTCGAGCTTGCCCAGCAGATCGTTGACCGCCGCCGGGCCTTGTTCGCCACGGCGCATTTCATAGTCCAGGCGGGCAATACGCAGGTCCTTGGTCAGTTCGTTCAGGCTGGAGATGTAGCCGAGCTTGTCGCCACGACTGATCACCCCACTCAGGCCAGTCCAGCCAGTCACGGTGATCAGCAGCGTCAACAGAAGTACCAGGCCGAAGCCTGCGCCGAGTTTGCGATTGACACTCACATTTCCAAGGTTCCGGGCTAACCAACGGTACATGCTGTTCACTCCCTTTAGAGCATGAATGGGTCTATTGGGGGTGTATCGGCAGGCTTGCCGGAAACTGGAGCAGGCGGTCGACGTTTGATTGCCCGCGAGGCGATATTTCTGGCACACCGTGGTGCGCCGATCGCCGGCAAGCTCTGCTCCTGCGGGTGTGCGGGGCGATAGATCAGAACAGTCGGGAAAGGAGGGCAGTCACGGCAGTCTCAACCCGCAGGATGCGGTCACCGAGCTGCACCGGTTGCAGGCCGGCCTTGGCCAACAGGTCGATTTCGTAAGGGATCCAGCCGCCTTCCGGGCCGATGGCCAGCGTCACCGGCTCATCCAGCCCGCGCGGGCAGGGCGGGTAATTACCGGGATGACCGACCAGCCCGAGGGTGCCGTCGGCCATCGCTGGCAGGCGGTCTTCGACGAAGGGTTTGAAGCGTTTCTCAATGATGATTTCCGGCAGCACGCTGTCGCGTGCCTGTTCCAGGCCGAGGATCAGTTGCTCGCGAACCGCTTCGGGTTCAAGAAACGGTGTTTGCCAGAAGCTCTTTTCGACCCGGTAGCTGTTCACCAGCACCACGCGCGGCACGCCCATCGCCGCGACGGTTTGCAGCACGCGGCGGAGCATCTTCGGTCGTGGCAGGGCCAGCAGCAGCGTCAATGGCAGCTTGGCCGGCGGCGGCTGATCAAGGCTGACCTGCAACTCGGCTTCGTGAGCCTCCAGGCGCAGCAACTCGGCCGAGCCCATCAATCCGCCGATACGCCCGACTCGCAGGCTGTCACCGACGGCGGCGCGATGGACTTCCTGCATATGGGTCAGGCGGCGATCACGCAGGATCACCCGGTCGGCCGCAATGAAGTCGGCCTCTTCGAGGAGGAGCAGATTCACGCTTGGGTCGCTGGCGGCTGGTCGTTATGGTCGTTGTCGGCGGGCTGATCGTCCGGGTGTTCGCCGCGCTTGCTGACCAGGCTGCCAAAGAGAATGCCGATTTCAAACAGCAACCACATCGGTACCGCCAGCAATGTCTGCGAGAAGATGTCCGGTGGGGTGAGGATCATGCCGACCACGAAGCAACCGATGACCACATATGGGCGGATTTTCTTCAGGTATTTGACGTCGACCACGCCGATCCACACCAGCAACACCACGGCTACCGGGATTTCGAACGCGACGCCGAAGGCGAAGAACAGCGTCATGACGAAATCGAGGTAGCTGGTGATATCGGTCATCATTTCCACGCCGGCCGGGGTGGCGGAGGCGAAGAATTTGAAGATCAGCGGGAACACCAGGAAGTAGGCGAAAGCCATCCCGGTATAGAACAGCAGGATGCTCGAGACCAGCAATGGCACGGCGATGCGTTTTTCGTGCTTGTACAGGCCTGGCGCGATAAAGCCCCAGATCTGATGCAGGATTATCGGAATCGCTAAAAACAGCGAGACCATCATCGTCAGCTTGAGCGGTGTGAGGAACGGTGAGGACACATCGGTGGCGATCATCGTCGCGCCCGCCGGCAGGTACTGGCGTAACGGTATGGAAACGAAGGTGTAGATCTGCTGGGTGAAGGCGAAAAGCCCGGCGAAGATCACGAAGATCGCCGCTACACAGCGCAGCAGGCGGGTGCGCAACTCGGTGAGGTGCGAAACCAGCGGCATGTGCTGGTCGTTTTCCGGTTTATCAGCGCTCATGGGGCTCGCGGCGGCAAAGTTGAGTCGTGGGGGGCTGGCGTACTGGGTACCGCCGCAGGAGAAACGGGTTCTGTCAGTGTTGAGGGGGCAACCGGTTCAGCAGGGCTGAGGGCTGTCACCGCAGGCGCTGCCTGGGTCTGGTTCGCAACCGCCGCAGGCGCGGCAATCGTCTGCTCCGCCACCGGTTCGGTAGTTGTCGGCGTCTGCTGCTGCGGCGCGAGGATCTTCCGCGCTTCTTCTTCAAGCGACAGAATGTGTTCGTTATGCAGTTGCCGACGAATTTCGTCGGCACCGATTTCACGTTCAACTTCCTGTTTGATCGCGTTGAAGCTGCGTTTCAAGCGCCCTATCCAAAGGCCTGCCGTGCGCGCAGCACCCGGCAGACGCTCGGGGCCGAGCACCAGCAGGGCAACGAGACCGACGAGCAACAGTTCAGAGAAGCTGATACCAAACATTAGTCAGTGCTCACGAGTCTTTGCGGATCGGCTCTTCGACTTTATGCGCCTGCACGTCGATGGTATGCGGCTCGTTCAGTGGCGAAGCCTGTGGCTGCACCGGCGGTACCGGTTGGCCCGGTGTTGCGGATGGATCTGCAGGTTTTTCATCGTCGTTCATGGCCTTGCGAAAGCCCTTGATCGACTCGCCGACGTCAGTGCCGAGGTTTTTGAGTTTCTTGGTACCGAACACCAGCACCACGACAACCAGGATGACGATCCAGTGTTTCCAGTCAAAAATGCCCATGCTGCAACTCCTCTTATAATCGTTTTCAAGCGGATGGACGCGAAGCCTTCTCGACGTGCCCGGACGTACCGATGCGCCGCTCCAGCTCGTCCAGCACAGCCTGTGGATGCTGCCCCAGTTGGGCGAGCATGACCAGACTGTGGAACCACAAATCGGCGGTTTCGTATATTACATCGCTGCAATCACCGCTGATGGCGGCATCCTTGGCGGCGATGATGGTTTCAACTGATTCCTCGCCGACTTTTTCCAGAATCTTGTTCAAGCCCTTGTGGTACAGGCTGGCGACATAGGACGTGTCGGCCGCTGCGCCTTTGCGCTCTTCGAGCACCAGGGCGAGACGGTTCAGGGTATCGCTCATGATCAGTGTCCTGCCGAATAGATGGCGTGCGGGTCTTTGAGTACCGGGTCGACAGTCTTCCAGTCGCCGTTTTCATAGACGCGGTAGAAGCAGCTTTGGCGGCCGGTGTGGCAGGCGATGTCGCCGATCTGTTCGACCATCAGAATGATCACATCGGCGTCGCAGTCCAGGCGCATCTCATGCAGTTTTTGCACATGGCCGGACTCTTCACCCTTGCGCCACAGCTTGCCACGGGAACGGGACCAGTAGATGGCGCGGTTTTCGGCGGCGGTCAGCTCCAGCGCTTCGCGGTTCATCCAGGCCATCATCAGCACGCGCCCGGTTTTGTGGTCCTGGGCAATCGCCGGCACCAGACCATCACTGTCCCATTTGATCTCATCCAGCCAATCTTTCATCTTCGACTCCGACAACCGTGCTCAGCGCTTGTTGCTGTGCCTTGGCGATGTGAAACAGTGTGCCAGCAGCGCGCGTTGCTGGCTATCGGCGCATGACCAGATACAAGCCGACGGCGACCATGATCCCGGCCGGCCAATGCCCCAATTCATTCAACGGTCCGCCGGCAGCGAGTATCGTACCGCCGGCCAGATGTGCGGTACCGAGCAGACGCAGGAACCAGTCGTCCTTGCGCCTGTGCCACGGTGGTGGCGTATCGGAGATATGGGGTTGCGACATGCGTTCGAGCAAGTCTCGGGTCATGTTGGCCAGGTGCGGCAGTTGTTCTACCTGGCTCTGCAGGTTGCCCAGCAGGGCTTTGGGGCTGATCCGCTCGCGCATCCAGCGTTCAAGGAACGGCTGGGCGGTGTTCCACAGATCCAGCTCCGGATACAGCTGACGACCCAGGCCTTCGATGTTCAGCAGGGTTTTCTGCAAAAGAACAAGCTGGGGCTGCACTTCCATGTTGAAACGCCGTGCGGTCTGGAACAGGCGCATGAGCACCTGACCGAAGGAGATGTCTTTTAATGGTTTTTCGAAAATCGGCTCACAAACCGTACGGATCGCCGCTTCGAATTCATTGAGTTTGGTTTCCGCCGGCACCCAGCCCGAATCGATGTGCAGCTGGGCGACGCGGCGGTAGTCGCGCTTGAAAAAGGCGAACAGGTTGCGCGCCAGATAATCCTGGTCTTCCGGGGTCAGGCTGCCGACGATGCCGCAGTCGATGGCAATGTACTGTGGGCTCCACGGCTGCACGGTGCTGACAAAAATATTGCCAGGGTGCATGTCGGCGTGGAAGAAACTGTCGCGGAACACCTGGGTGAAGAAGATCTCCACACCGCGCTCGGCGAGCATTTTCATGTCGGTGCGCTGGTCGGCCAGGGTTGCCAGATCGGTGACTTGAATACCGTAGATGCGCTCCATCACCAGTACTTTCGGCCGGCACCAGTCCCAGTAGACCTGCGGCACGTAAAGCATCGGCGAGCCGTCGAAATTACGCTTCAACTGGCTGGCGTTAGCCGCTTCGCGCAACAGATCGAGCTCGTCGTAGATGGTTTTTTCGTAGTCCTGGACTACGTCCACCGGGTGCAGCAGGCGGGCATCGGCGGAGAGTTTTTCGGCCGCACGGGCGAGGATGAATAACCAGGCCAGGTCTTGGGCGATCACCGGTTTGAGGCCTGGACGTATCACCTTGACCACCACTTCTTCACCGCTTTTCAGTTGCGCGGCGTGAACCTGCGCCACTGAAGCCGAGGCCAGCGGTTCGAAGTCGAAACGGCTGAAGACTTCGCTGATCTTCTTGCCAAGCTGGCTTTCTATCAGATCCACCGCCACTTGAGAGTCGAACGGCGGCACCCGGTCTTGCAACAGCATCAGCTCGTCGGCGATGTCTTCGGGCAGCAGGTCACGGCGAGTGGAAAGAATCTGGCCGAACTTGATGAAAATCGGCCCCAGATCCTGCAGCGCAAGGCGCAGGCGAGCGCCACGGCTAAGCGCCAGCGTCTTGCGCGGGAACCAGCGCCATGGCAAGGCATAACGCAGCGCCAGGAGAAACCAGGGCAATGGCAGGGCGAACAGCATGTCATCGAGGCGGTAGCGGATCACGACGCGCTGGATGCGCAACAAACGGCGGACGGCAAGCAGCTTCATGCGTTATCGCTTGAATCAAGGGATCGGGAAAGACGCTCGAAACGCGCCTCAAGACGTTCCAGATCGAGTTTGATCTGGTCTAGTTCGCTAAAGCGGGCTTCGGCTTCGCGTTGGCCTACCAGTGTGCGCGATTCTTCGCTGAGGTACTCGGCGAGGTTCTGGTTCAGGCTGGCGAAACCTTGCTGATACCAGCGCGCGCGGCTGCGCAAATGGCCACCGAGCAACTGCGTGGCGACCGGGCCGAGCCAGCGCGAGAGTTCGTACTCCCAGTCCAGTTCGAGGTCCTGCAGTATCATCGCGAGCTCCAGCAGTACCGCGCTGTCACCTACAAGCTCGACTTCAGGGCTGTGGAGGACCGCGGTCTTGTCTTTGTTCAGCGCCAGGCTCAGCAGGCTCGACGCCGGAGCGCGCAAGGTGCAATCGGCATCGGCCGCCCAATGGGCGGCCAGCATCAGGCCTTCATTGCTGGGGATGATGAACAGCTGCAACGCCGGGCTGCGACAATCGACGGCAATCACCTTGCCGTCCAGATGCTGCAAGCGCGGCAGGGCCGTGCTGTCGAGACGCAGCACGCGATTGAGGCCGTGTTCGACGCCGGCGAGCAGGCCGCTGAGCAACATCAGGGTTTGATGCCGCGATGCAGGGCGACAATGCCTGCGGTCATGTTGTGGTAGGTCACGCGGTCGAAACCGGCCTCGACCATCATCGACTTCAAGGTTTCCTGATTCGGGTGCATGCGGATCGACTCGGCCAGATAGCGGTAGCTTTCCGAGTCATTGGTGATCAGCTTGCCCATCAGTGGCATGAAGGCGAACGAATAGGCGTCGTAGGCTTTGGACATCAGTGCGTTGGTCGGCTTGGAGAACTCCAGCACCAACAGACGACCACCGGGCTTGAGGACGCGCAGCATGGAGCGCAGGGCGTCTTCCTTGTGCGTGACGTTGCGCAGGCCGAAGGCGATGGTCACGCAGTCGAAATGGTTGTCCGGGAACGGTAGTTTTTCGGCGTCGGCCTGGACAAACTCGACGTTGCCGGCCACACCCAGATCCAGCAAGCGATCGCGACCAACCTTGAGCATGGATTCGTTGATGTCAGCCAATACCACCTGACCGGTCGGACCTACCAGGTGCGAGAACTTTTTGGTCAGGTCGCCGGTACCGCCAGCGATGTCCAACACGCGATTGCCGGTGCGGACGCCGGACAGTTCGATCGCGAAACGCTTCCACAACCGGTGCATGCCACCCGACAGCAGGTCGTTCATCAAGTCGTACTTGGCGGCTACCGAGTGGAAAACTTCGGCGACTTTTTCCGCCTTCTGGCTTTCCGGGACGTTTTTGAAGCCGAAGTGAGTGGTGGGTTCGGCATCGCTGCCTTTGCGCTGATCAGTCATATCGCTGTCACCAAAAGAGAATGCGCGACATTCTAATCCCGGTGGCGGTCTTTGTCTTGGCAAGGCTGAATGTAAGATAGGCAACCGCCGAGTGGTTTTGACGCAGCTAGTGGCCCACACCGGCCGCTTGTGTCAGATGCTCCAGGCAAGTCCCGATAAAACAGGAGTCATTCAATGGCCCGTATCAGTGTTGAGCGTGCCCATGGCCTGGGTCTTGAAGCTGCCCGCGAAAAGACCGGAAGCCTTGTGCAAAAACTGGCCGATCAATATGGGCTCGTGCCCCAATGGGTGGGCGACACCGTGAAACTCAAACGCTCCGGCGTGAATGGGGCGGTCGAGATCGGCGAAAAAACGATCAGGGTGAATGTCGAATTGGGCCTGTTGATGTCGGCCATGAGCGGCACGATCAAGTCGGAAATCGAAAAGGCGCTGGATAAAGCCCTGGCCTGAAGCGCTTTTGTTTTTGTGTAGCAGGTTGGTGGTATTTCTTAGGGTGCCGTTTCTAATTTTTCTCACTACTTTGTGCCTAAGCCCTCATTCCTGCGGGCAGTTCCTCAAACCTTTTGCGCATGAGGTGCACCATGGCCAAAGTTAGTCTGAAGAAAAAAACCGACGTTGAGTCAACCACGCTGAGCGAAGTGAAAGTGTATGCCCGCAAGATCTGGCTGGCTGGCCTGGGTGCCTACACCAAGGTCGGTCAGGAAGGCAGCGAGTACTTTCAAGAGTTGATCAAGGCTGGTCAAACTGTTGAAAACAAAAGCAAAAAAGCGGTGACGGAACAACTTGAAGCCGCTAACAGTCAGATTGATAACGACAAGAGCGACGTCACCAGCTTCAAGGGCAAAGTCGAAGTGCAACTGGATAAAGTCGAGAAGGCTTTCGACACGCGTGTCGCAAGTGCCTTGAATCGCTTCGGCATTGCGTCTAAACATGATGTTGAAACACTCTCTGCTAAGCTCGATGGGCTGACGGCATTGCTTGAACGTGTCGCGCGTAAACATTAAGGAGAACGGGATGGCTGGTAAAAAGAATACTGAAAAAGAAGGCAGCTCGTGGATTGGGAAAGTCGAAGACTACTCCCGCAAAATCTGGCTTGCTGGTTTAGGCGTGTACTCGAAGATTGATACTGACGGCAGCAAGCTCTTCGATACCCTGGTCAAAGATGGCGAGAAAGCCGAGAAACTCACCAAAAGTGCTGTCGGCAAAAAAGTCGATGCCGCCAAGGACTCCGCCCAATCGGCCAAGTCCCGTGTCGGTGATGTCAAAGATCGCGCACTGGGCAAATGGGGCGAGCTGGAAGAGGCTTTCGACAAGCGTCTGAACAGTGCCATTTCGCGTCTGGGCGTGCCTAGCCGCAATGAAGTGAAAGCGCTGCACAGCAAGGTCGATACCCTGACCAAGCAGATCGAGCGCCTGACCGGTGCTTCGGTCACGCCAGTCTCCGCCAAAACTGCAGCGGCTAAACCATTGGCAAAAGCAGCCGCTAAACCTGCAGCCAAGCCAGCGGCTAAACCGGCTGCGAAAACCGCCGCGGCTAAACCTGCAGCGGCCAAGCCAGCTGCAGCTAAACCAGCAGTCAAGGCAGCAGCGAAACCTGCCGCCAAGCCTGCCGCTGCGAAGAAGCCGGTTGCCAGGAAACCAGCTGCGCCAAAGGCTGCCGCACCCAAGCCTGCAGTTGCCGAAAAACCCGCGGTAGCCGTCAGCGCAGCGAACTCCGCTGCTGCACCGGCCCCTGTGGTCGCCCCGACTGTTGCGCCGACTTCACCGACGCCAACCAGTCAGTCCTGATTTTTTCAGGACTCACAAAAACGCCCGACCGGCACAGGTCGGGCGTTTTTGTTTCTGCTGGGAAATTTCGCAGTGTCTGACAGAGCGGAAAAGATCGTCCTGCTCACTCATGCTCTTCCAGATACCGCAACGCCATTTGCTCAGTCGCCAGTTTCACTGGTGCCAGCAAGTGCGGTGCAACCAGCATCATGACTTGGTACACCACGACCCGCACTTCACCCTCACGATCAAGGATCCGTTGATAGTCGAGGGAGAACAGGAGCGTCATGGTGATTTGCTCGACCAGTTGCCCCAACGCCTGCGTGTCGCTGACCAACTGTCCCTGTGCCTTCAAACGTGCCAATAGAGAAGCCAGGGTTCGCTTCAAGGCGTTGAGCAGATTACGAATACCTTTGGCTAGTTTTGGCAAGCGTCCGGCCAGGTTGGACAAGTCCTGGAACAGAAAACGATAGTGCGCCAGGCGTTCAACGATCAGGTGCAGGAACAGCCAATAATCTTCAGCGGCCAGTTGTGCATCCACCGGCGGATCGAGCAGCGGGGTCAGTTCGCTCTGGAAACGCTCGAACAAGCCAAGGATCAGCGGCTCCTTACCATGAAAATGGTAATAGAGATTGCCAGGGCTGATGCCCATCTCATTGGCAACTTCCATGGTGGAGACATTCGGTTCGCCCTTTTGGTTGAACAGTTGCAGGGCACATTCGAGGATCCGGTCGCGGGTTTTCATCCAGTCTTCTTGGTTATTGAGTCATGCCACGGCCAATAGCCCGACCGTGGTGCAGAGAAATTTCAGCGTACGCGTACATAGGTACCTGGCGCCGCCTCCATTGGTGGATAGTTCTGGTTACCGAGGGCCATCAGGGTTTCTCGCTGGGCACCGGAGCGTTGCTGAATCCAGCTCAGCCACTGGGGCCACCAACTGCCTTCGACATGGGTGCCGTCGTAATACCAGGCGCGTGGATCACTACTGAGCTTGGGGTTCTCGATGTAATTGGCCTTGGGGTTGCTCGGTGGGTTGAGGATGCTCTGGATGTGCCCGCTGTTGGACAGCACGAAGCGCCGTTCGCCGCCCAGCAACAATGTCGAGCGGTACACCGCATCCCACGGGGTAATGTGGTCGTTGATACCGGCCACGTTGAAACTGTCCACGTTAACCTTCTGTAGATCGATAGGCGTGCCGCATACCTCCAGCCCTCCAGGGTGGCTCAGCGGGTTGTGCTTGAAGAAGTCCAGCAGATCACCATGAAATGCCGCTGGCAGGCGCGTGTTGTCGTTGTTCCAGTACAAAATGTCGAAGGCAGGCGGTTCCTTGCCCAGCAGGTAATTGTTGACCCAGTAGTTCCAGATCAGGTCATTGGGGCGCATCCATGCGAAGACTTTCGCCATGTCCCGGCCGTCGAGCACGCCTTGTTGGTAGGAGCGACGCTTGGCCGCTTCCAGCGTCTGCTCGTCGGCGAACAACATGGCCGGGCTGTCGATCTGGCTATCGAGCAGACTGACCAGGTAGCTGGCGCTGGAGACCCGCCGCAGTTGCCGCTTGGCTTGCAGGTGGCCTTGAAGCGCGGCGATGGTCAGGCCCCCGGCGCAGGCACCCATCAGATTGACTTCGCGTGCGCTGGTGATGGCGCGGCAAACATTCAGTGCTTCCTCCGCCGCCTCAACATAGCTGGACAGACCCCATTCGCGGTGGCGAACATCCGGGTTGCGCCAGCTGATCACGAACACTTGCAGGCCATTCTTCAGCGCGTACTGGACGAAGCTGTTACCCGGGCTGAGGTCGAAAATGTAGTACTTGTTGATTTGCGGAGGCACGATCAGCAGTGGCCTGGCGTACTGCTTTTCGCTCATCGGCTTGTATTGCAAAAGCTCAAGCAGTTCGTTGCGAAACACCACCGAGCCTGCAGTGGTTGCCACGGTCTTGCCGACCTCGAAGGCGTGTTTGCCGACTTGGCTGGGCAGCCCGTGGTTGTGCATCAGGTCGTCGAATAAATGGTTGAGACCGCGGACTATGCTGCTACCGCCGGAGTTGAACAGCTCCTTGATCGCCAGCGGGTTGAGCAGGGTATTGGAGGGGGACACGGCGTCATTGAGCAGCGCGAAGATGAAATGCGCGCGGGCGCGGTCATCGTCGCTCATGCCGCTTTCATCAATCCAGCGTTTTACCTGTTTCTGCCAACTCAGGTAGGCCTGCAGGCCGCGACGATAAAACGGATTCAGTCTCCAGGTCGGGTCCGTAAAGCGTTGGTCCTGCGGGCTCGGCGTGTGCAGCGTTTCGCCCAACAACACGCGACCCAGCTGGCCTCCCAGGGCCAGGGCATGGCGGGCGCTGGTCACCGGGTGGCGCAAGCCATGGGCGGCCACGCTGCGCAGAGTCGAGAACAGGTCGCGGCCGCGCAGGCCGGTAATCGCACTCTGAGCGTTGATGAACGTGGCCCGTGTGGGCAACATGCCCGGTGTTGCTTTGTCTCTCATGAGTCAACACTCCTTCGTCAAGCCATCAACAAGCACATCAATCCAAGACTGACAACATAGTCGGTCCGGGCCTTTCTTGCGCAGGCGATCATCCTGTCGACATGCGCAAGACGCTATGTCCTGCCGAACGGAGCCGGGTGCGGGTGCATTACTGCCCGCTGACGCTCTTCCTCGAGAAATTCCATGATGATCGGCGCGACGGCTTCGGCGCGGGTAATCAGGAACAAATGACCGTCGTCGATTATGTGTAGCTGGGCATTGGGAATGCGCCAGGTCAGGATGCGCATGTTGATCAGCGGGATCAGCGGATCGTCGTCACCGGCCAGTATCAGGGTGGGCTGATGGACCTTGTGCAACCAGTGAATGCTGGTCCAGCCAAGGCCCGCGAACAGCTGCCAGTAGTAACCCAGTTTGCCGGCCGAACGCACTTTACTGGCGTATTCGGCAGCCAGATTGGGATCGCGGCGAAAGGCTCCGCCGTAGATCAGTGGAGCGATGCGAATCACATGGGACGGCTGGATGTAGCGCCGTGGGCTTGCCATCATCCAGAGTACTTTCGGCTTGCCCGGCACCATAAACGCGCCTGCTGCGGTCGCAGCCAGAACAAGCTTTTTGCAGCGCTCCGGGTAGTCGTAGGCAAACTGCTGGGCCAGCGCACCACCCCAGGACACGCCCACGATGTTGACTTGCCCATAGTCCAGGTAGTCGAGCATGCGCGCGGTCAGTTTGGCCAGCCCCGGGAAGCGGTAGGGCATGCTGGGCGTCGACGAACCGCCGACACCGGGAACGTCGAAGGCAATTACCTCCAGGTCCGGGTCAAGCGCATGGACGAACGGAAACACCAGCTCCAGGTTCGCGCCGATGCCATTGAAGATAAGCAAGGGCGTCAAATGAGGCTTGCCTGGGCGTACCGCGGTTCGGATGGTTTGGCCATCCAGGTCGACAGTACGGAATATGAACGGTTGCGGCATCTCAGAAGCCCTGTGGGTTAAAACGCTGAGCAAGCCGTCCTGAGCTTGCTCCAGATTATTCGAGGTATGGCCTCGGCTGTATTGGTAGGGCTCGCGGCACCTCCGAGTGCCGCGGACTTCGTGACTGCCTACAGCTTAACGTTCATGCACATAGGTGCC
This sequence comes from Pseudomonas sp. GW821-FHT04C07, assembly GCF_059420325.1. NCBI lineage: Bacteria > Pseudomonadati > Pseudomonadota > Gammaproteobacteria > Pseudomonadales > Pseudomonadaceae > Pseudomonas > Pseudomonas sp. GW821-FHT04C07. Next base: position 2,379 of record NZ_JBWKTM010000012.1, on the reverse strand, counting down.
CGGTGAGGCTTCCCCGGACGGATAGGCTTTGTTGCCCAGGTTGGTTGGGGACTTCTTCAGTTTGCCCGAGCGCTCGGCCTGCCAGGCCTGCCAGTGCAGCCACCAGGAGTCGGTGTGTTTGGTTGAGTTTTCTTGCCAGTCGGTGGCGGTGGCCGGCATATCGGTACTGGTCATGTAACGTGATTTCGGATTGCCCGGCGGGTTCAGAATGCTCTGGATATGTCCGCTGCTGGACAGCACGAATTCGACCTTGCCGCCGAATAGCTGCGCCGACTTGTAGCAAGACTTCCAGGGCGTGATGTGATCGTTGGTGCCGGCCAGAGAGTAGATGTCGGCAGTGACCTGCTTGAGGTCGATCGGCGTGCCGCTCACTTCCAGTGCATTGGCGCGGGTCAGTGGATTATTTTTGAACATTTCGATCAGGTCGCCGTGGAACGCAGCCGGCAATCGTGTGGTGTCGTTGTTCCAGAACAGAATGTCGAAGACCGGAGGCTCGTTACCCAGCAGGTAGTTGTTGACCCAGTAATTCCAGATCAGATCGTTGGGGCGCATCCAGGCGAAGACTTTGGCCATGTCGCGACCTTCCAGCACGCCCGCCTGATAGGAGTGGCGCTTGGCGGCTTCCAGGGTCTGTTCGTCGACGAACAGCGCAACCTGGGAGTCGAGGGTGGTGTCCAGCACGCTGACCAAAAGGGTCAGGGCGTTGACCTTCTTCTCGCCGAGGGCGGCGTAGTGGCCCAGCAACGCGGTGCAGGTGATGCCGCCGGAGCAGGCGCCGAGCATGTTGATGTCTTTGCTGCCGGTGATGGCGGAGACCACGTCGACGGCTTCTTTCAGCGCATCGATGTACGTCGACAGGCCCCACTCACGCTGAGCCTTGGTCGGGTTGCGCCAGCTGACGATAAAGGTCTGCTGATTGTTGCGCAGGCAGAAGCGCGCCAGGCTTTTGTCCGGGCTCAGGTCGAACACATAGAACTTGTTGATCTGTGGCGGGACCACCAGCAGCGGGCGCTCATGCACTTGTTCTGTGATCGGCCGGTACTGGATCAATTCAAGTACGTCGTTGCGGAAAACCACAGCACCTTCAGTGGTCCCCAGACTCTTGCCGACTTCGAAGGCACCCATGTTCACCTGGCTCGGCATGCCGCCGTTGTTTACCAGATCTTTGGCCAGATGTGAGAGGCCGTCGAGCAGGCTTTTGCCGCCGGTCTCGAAGAAGCGTTTGACCGCTGCCGGGTTGGCCGCACTGTTGGTCGGGGCCATGGCTTCGGTCATCAGGTTGATCACGAAGTGAGCGCGACTGATGTCCTGTTCGGACAAATTACTGTTGCCGATCCAGTCGTGGAGTTCTTTGCGCCATGCCAGATAGGTTTGCAAATAGCGTCTGTAGAGCGGGTTCTGGCTCCAGGCCGGGTCGGTGAAACGACGGTCATCGCTTTCCGGTTGCAGCGCCGATTTACCGAATATCACGTTCTTCAGCTCGACGCCAAAATGCGCGACGTGCTTGACGCTGTGAATGGGTTGTTTGATGGCCTGGGTTAAGACCATTCGAGCAGAAGTAAGCAGATCTTTCCTGCGCAAGCCGATGACGGGATTAAGCCCCAGCGTATTTTCCGAGGCTTGAAACTTCAGGTCATCGTTATTCTTGTTACTCATCTACGACGCTCCATTGTCCTGAGGCGAGTACCGGGACCAGCTGTGTAGTCACACAGCAATTGCCAGGTACTACTGCTCGGGTGACCGTTAATTACGCACCGCTGCTTTCTGGTTCAGAGAGCACTGCAGGGAACTTGCCAGCTCCATTGGTTACCCGAGTTTAATTTTTTTCGCAAGCCGGCCTGTCGTTGGCCGCACAGCGGAGCATTCAAACAGATGAAATTAGAAAATGCCCTCTAAACAGCGAGACGCTTGAGTTAGAGCATCAGCTTGACGATGGACTCGCTAGGGTCGCGGGATTTCCCGGCGGCTTTGAGCTCTGCAAGATAATCCGCCCAAAGTGCTTCCTGTCGAAGTGCCAGTTGGTACAGATAATCCCAGGTGAAAAGGCCGCTGTCGTGACCATCGTCGAAGGTCAATTTCAGTGCGTATTGGCCGGCCGGCTCGACCTTGGACAGGCCTACGCCGATCTTGCCAAATTGCAGGATGGGTTTGCCGTGGCCCTGGACTTCGGCGGAAGGAGAGTGCACGCGAAGGAATTCGGCGGGCAGGTGGTACACCTCATCCGGCGCGTATTTCAGTGTCAGGGTTTTCGAGGCTTTGTGCAGTTCGATGGCGATGGGGAGTTTGCTCATGACCTGTAGTCCGTCTATATGGCGCGTGGTCTGACCCCCCGTAGGAGCACGGCTTGGGGGGGGGGGGAGGGGTGAGGGGTGAGGAGGA